>NZ_JBIKQP010000008.1:0-64538 GCF_044349645.1 Flavobacterium sp.
AAAACACAAAGTTGTTCAAGGAGAAACTATTACCCAAATTGCTCAGAAATACAATTGTACTACTTCAGAAATTTTTAGTCTGAACCCGGATGCTCAAAACGGAATTCAACCTGATGCGGTTATAATTATTCCAAATGCTAAAACTGCTTTGGCAACTGCTGACAATTCCCATTTAGTTGCGCCTAAAGAAACGCTTTATAGTATTTCTAAATTATATTCCGTTTCAATTGAAGAATTACAAAACGCCAATCCAACCCTTTTAAGTGAGGGTTTAAAAGCGGGACAAAATTTAGTTATACCAAATAAATCTTCGGCTATTTTAAATGTTGCTTCCACAAATAAACCCCTGTTTGACAAACCACTTTCAACACTAAATAAGTCAATCGCAAGTAGCAAAAAAAAGCTTGTTTTTTTACTGCCTTTCAATATTTCAAAAATTGAGAATGATTCCATAAATACACTTCCATCCAAACTAAAAAAGGATAAATTTCTAAACATGACTTTGGATTTTTATTCTGGAGTTTTGATGGCAATTGATTCTGCAAAAACAATTGGTTTAAACATTGATATTAAGATTTACGATTCAGAAGAAACTAAAAATACGTCTTCAATTCCGAGTTTAATTCAACAAGGTAAATTTGATAATGCATCTGCAATTGTAGGTCCGTTTTACCAATTTAATATTGATGTTTTAGCTCAATCATTAGGAACTAAATCAATTCCAATTCTTTCTCCTTTGTCTAAAGAAACTGGAAAATCATCAAATATTTATCAATCGATGCCTACAAATGAAGATTGTAAAGTAGCAATGATTAATTATATTATTAAAAATAATGGAAATTTAGTAGCGCTTATTGATTCAAAAAAGGCCGCTCTAAAAGATTATTTGAAATCTAATAATTATAAAAATAAGATTGTTGGGTTAAATCCAAATGGTATAGTAATTAAAGATAGTTTAAGGAAATTATTAGTACGAAATAAAATGAATTATATCATTTTAGATTCACAAAAAACAGGTTTTATTTTGGCTGCAACCAATGCGATGATCAGTTTAATGACTGATTATCAGTTGCAAATGGTTATTTTAGAACCCAATCCAACCTTAGATTTTTATGAAATTGATTTGAACCGATTGGTAAAATTAAAAATGATGTATCCTTCAATTGTGAGAGAAAATTTATCTCCTGAAGCGGAAATATTTAGAAATAAATACAAAAAAATAAATAAGATTTTCCCGAATCAATTTGCAATTCGGGGATTTGATTTGGCATTCGATACAATGATGCGATTGTCCCAAGTGGATGATTTTAAAACCGTTTCAGACAACTTTGCAACTGAACAAATTGAAAATAAATTCAATTACAATCAAAATTCTCAAAATACCTACAGTAATAAAGGAGTTTACATTTTAAACTTCGAATCCGATTTGACTTTAAAACAAACTTCAGAATGATTTCAAAAATAGCTTATTTAGGAGATTTACGAACTTCATCGATTCATTTACAATCGGGTTCTGAAATTATTTCAGATGCGCCAATTGATAACAACGGAAAAGGAGAAGCTTTTTCACCTACCGATACTGTTGCCAACGCTTTAGGAAGCTGTATGTTTACGGTAATGGGAATAAAAGCGCAAGATTTACAAATCGATTTATCCAATTCTACTGCTGAAATTACTAAAATTATGGCTGCCGATCCAAGAAGAATTTCGGAGATTCATGTTGTTTTTAATTTTAGTGTTGACATCGATACTAAAAACAAAACCATTTTGGAACGTACCGCCATGACCTGCCCAGTTTATTATAGTTTACACCCAGATATCAAAAAGGTGATTACTTTTAATTGGAACTAAATTTTGGATAAAAACCAACAAAAGTTAATTGATTTGGCTCACACCAAAATGCCTTTCGGCAAATATGAAGGCTATTATTTGATAGATATTCCCGAATATTATATCGTTTGGTACCGCAACAAAGGCCTGCCAAATGGCACTTTAGGTGAACAACTGCAATTGGTTTATGAATTAAAATTAAACGGGTTGGAAGACCTAATTCGAAATATTAGGAAGAAGTATTGATTTTTTTGGTTTTTTACATTTGATTTATAACCCAATATTTTTTTAAATTCTAGCTATTTAAATTTCCATATAATCTAATTATTTTCGTACTTTTGCCAAGTTTTTTATACAACAACAACACACAATACAATGGCTCAAACGAAATATATTTTTGTTACCGGCGGAGTTACTTCCTCACTAGGAAAAGGAATCATTGCCGCTTCATTAGCAAAATTATTGCAAGCAAGAGGATATCGAACCACAATTCAAAAATTTGATCCCTATATCAATGTGGATCCAGGAACTCTTAACCCTTATGAACACGGAGAATGTTACGTTACGGATGACGGCGCGGAAACCGATTTGGATTTAGGGCACTACGAGCGTTTTTTAAATGTTCCCACTTCTCAATCCAATAATGTAACCACTGGTAGAGTGTATCTTTCAGTTATCGAAAAAGAACGTCGTGGTGAATTTTTAGGAAAAACAGTTCAAGTGGTTCCTCATATTACCAATGAAATTAAAGAAAGAATGCAATTGCTTGGTAACTCAGGTAACTTTGATATTGTAATTACTGAAATTGGAGGAACTGTAGGTGATATCGAGTCGTTGCCATACATAGAATCTGTTCGTCAATTGGTGTGGGAATTGGGTGAAAATAACGGAATTGTTATTCATTTAACCTTAGTTCCTTTCTTGGCTGCTGCTGGTGAATTGAAAACAAAACCAACGCAACATTCCGTTAAAACATTAATGGAAAGCGGTATCAAAGCCGATATTTTAGTTTGTAGAACAGAACATGAATTATCAGAAGAATTAAGAAATAAATTGGCTTTATTTTGCAATGTAAAAAGAGAAGCCGTGATTCAATCTATTGATGCGTCAACAATTTATGAAGTGCCTATTTTGATGCAACAAGAAGGACTTGATGTGGTTGCATTAAAAAAATTGGATTTACCACAAAAATCAAACCCAGATTTAGTCAATTGGAACACGTTTTTAAGCCGATTGAAAAACCCTAAACATACTGTAAATATTGGTTTAGTAGGAAAATATGTTGAATTACAAGATTCTTACAAATCGATTTTAGAAGCTTTTATTCATGCTGGCGCTGCCAATGAGACTAAAGTTAATGTGATTTCAATTCACTCCGAATATTTAGATTCTGATAATGCTTCGGAGAAATTACAAGGGTTAGACGGAATTTTAGTTGCACCCGGTTTTGGTGGTCGTGGAATTGAAGGAAAAATTGAAACAGTAAAATTTGCAAGAGAGAATAATATTCCATTTTTAGGAATTTGTTTGGGTATGCAAATGGCTGTTATTGAATATTCTAGAACTATTTTAGGACATAAAGATGCCAATTCGACTGAGATGAACGAGAACACAACCAATCCGGTTATCGATTTAATGGAGGAACAAAAAACCATTACCGATAAAGGAGGAACAATGCGTTTGGGAGCTTGGAAGTGTGATATCAAAGAAAATACATTGGCACATAAAATATACGGAAAAACTAGTATTTTTGAACGCCATCGTCATCGTTATGAATTTAATGGTGACTATTTACAAGCACTAGAAAATTCCGGTTTAAAAGCCTCAGGAGTAAACCCTGATACCGGTTTGGTAGAAATTGTTGAGATTGAAAATCACCCATTTTTTATCGGTGTTCAATACCATCCAGAATATAAAAGTACTGTTGATAATCCTCATCCTCTTTTTGTGAGTTTTGTTGCCGCTGCTGTTAAATCAAAATAAAATAGTATTTTCGATTTCAAAATCGATTTAATAAAATTAAAATGGAAGAAAAAAAATTAGATTTAAATACGATAATTGGGTTTGTACTTATTTTCGGAATTTTGATGTGGATGATGTATCAAAATCAACCAACAGAACAACAACTCGCTGCGGAAAAAGCTAAAAAGGAACAAGCAGCTTCTGTTTCTCCGAAGAAAGTAGCACAAGAATCTGTTACTATTAATTCAGTTGACACTTCCTCAGCAAATGCTCCACAAATCGAAAAACTTAAAAAATCTTTAGGGAGTTTTGCTTATTCAGCAACTTTAGCTTCTGCAAAAGATACTGTGACCACTCTTGAAAACGAGTTTGTACTATTAAAAATCTCCAATAAAGGAGGTTACATTGTTGAAGCGGTTTTAAAGAATTTTGAAAAATTCAAAAAAGGTTCGGGACAATTGGTTGAGTTAATTAAAGACAATAATTCTCAATTAAATATCCAATTAATTACCAATGACAATCATACATTAAATACTAAAAATCTATTTTTTGAGCCTACGTTAACAAAAGTTGGTCCCAACCAAATTCTTACCATGCGTTTAAAAGCTGGTGCAAATGAGTTTTTGGAATACCAATATGAATTGAAGCCAAAAGAATATATGGTTGGTTTTAATTTGCGTTCTCAAGGATTAAAAAAAGTGCTAAATACTTCTAAACCATTAGATTTAGAATGGGATTTAAAAACATATAGAAACGAGAAAAGCGCGTCATACGAAAATAGATATACTTTATTAAATTACGAATATGAAGATGAGAAATTCAATAATGTTAGTGATGGAGAAAACCAAGAAGAAACGTTAGATAATGTAAAATTCATTGCTTACAAACAACATTTCTTTTCTTCAATTTTAATGACTGAAACACCATTTTCGAAGGCAGTATTAAAGTCAAATAAATTAGTTTTGGATGAAAATAAAGATACTATTTTTATTAAACAGTTCAATTCTAAAGTTCCGTTAGCCTTTTCGAATGGTGAACTTAATTATAATATGAATTGGTATTTTGGGCCATCAGATTATAAAACATTAAATAATTACGATAAGAATATTGAAAAAATTATTCCATTGGGTTGGGGTATTTTTGGATGGATTAACAAGTTTATTTTCATTCCATTATTTGGGTTTTTAAGTTCTTTCATTGCCTATGGAATTGCGATTATCATCTTTACAATTATCATCAAAATTGCAATGTCGCCCATTACCTATAAATCATTTTTGTCACAAGCAAAAATGAAAGTGCTTCGACCTGAAATTAATGAGTTGAATGAAAAATTCAAGAAAGAGCCTGCAAAAAAACAACAAGAAACAATGAAACTATACAATAAAGCAGGAGTAAATCCTATGGCTGGTTGTATTCCCGCATTGATTCAGCTGCCTTTTATGTATGCTTCATTTCAGTTTTTTCCATCAGCATTTGAATTAAGACAAAAAGGGTTTCTTTGGGCTGATGATTTATCTTCATTTGATGAAATCATGAAATTGCCATTTCATATTCCTTTATATGGAAGTCATATTAGTTTGTTTCCAATATTAGCAGCAATAGCTATTTTCTTCTATATGAAAATGACTTCTGGTGATCAACAAATGGCTGCTCCAGCTCAAGAAGGCATGCCTGATATGGCTAAGTTGATGAAGATCATGATTTATGTTTCGCCATTAATGATGTTAATTTTCTTTAATACCTATGGTGCAGGATTGAGTTTGTATAACTTCATATCCAATTTAATTACAATAGGTATAATGTTGGTAATTAAAAATTACATCGTTGATAATGATAAAATACATGCGCAAATTCAAGAAAACAAACTAAAAGAACCTAAGAAGTTGGGTAAGTTTCAAAGAAAAATGCAAGAAATTATGGAACAAGCTGAAGCCCAAAAAAAGGCTCAACAAAAAAAGAAATAATTTTAAAGCACTCCTAGAGTGCTTTTTTTAATAAAGGTGCTTTATTTATAATAAAAAATAAAAGAATAAGTTTTATAGTAGTAAATTTAAACATATGAAACAGTTATTAATAATAGTATTTCTAATTTATTCAATATCAATATTTTCACAAACTGATATTAATAAATTAGATGCCAATGGTAAGAAAATTGGTTTATGGAAAGGGGTTTTTGAAGACACCAAACGCCCAAGATATGAAGGCACATTTGATCATGACAAGGAAGTAGGTTTATTTAAATTTTTTGATAACACCAAAGAATCTAATTTAATTGCGACCAGAGAATTCAATACCAAAGACAATTCAGCCTATACCATTTTTTATGATTTAAATAAAAATAAAATTAGTGAAGGTAAAGTTCTGAACAAGTTATACGAAGGTTTATGGGTATATTATCACAAGGGGTCAACTGTAATTATGACTTCTGAAAATTATAAAAATGGGAAATTGGATGGAGCTAAAACCGTTAATTTTAAATCTGGTAAAGCTGCTGAAATTTCTAATTATAAAAATGGACTTTTAGATGGTGTTTACATAAAAAATGATGAAAACGGAGTTGCTTTGGAAGAGTCATTTTATATAAATGGCGAATTAAATGGAATCACAACTTATAGAGCTCCTGACGGATTAGTAGTAGCCAGAGGAAAATTTAGAAAGGGAATAAAAGTTGGAATTTGGCAATTTTTTGAAAATGGAAAATTAGAGAGTGAAGATAATTATGATAAGCCTATAAGAATAAAATCTAAGCGTAAATAATAATATTCGAATAATTCAATAAAGTAGATGAAACGAGTTGTAGTTGGACTTTCCGGTGGTGTCGATTCTAGTGTTGCGGCCTATTTGTTGCAACAACAGGGTTACGAAGTTATTGGGCTTTTTATGAAAAATTGGCACGATGACTCAGTTACCATCTCCAACGAATGTCCTTGGTTAGAAGACAGTAACGACGCTTTATTGGTTGCTGAAAAATTAGGAATCCCATTTCAAACCGTTGATTTAAGCGAGCAATACAAAGAAAAAATTGTTGATTATATGTTCAACGAATATGAAAAAGGGAGAACTCCAAATCCTGATGTGCTTTGTAATCGAGAAATTAAGTTTGATGTTTTTATGAAAATTGCACTTAGTTTAGGTGCCGATTATGTGGCTACAGGACATTATTGTAGAAAAGCTGAAATTGAAAATAACGGTAAAAAAGTATACCAACTGCTTTCAGGTGTTGATACGAACAAAGACCAATCTTATTTTTTATGTCAATTATCACAAGAACAATTGGCAAAATCACTATTTCCAATTGGAGAATTAACCAAGCCAGAAGTTCGCGAAATTGCTTCGCAAATGAATTTGATTACTGCCGAAAAGAAAGATTCTCAAGGTTTGTGTTTTATCGGAAAAGTAAGATTACCAGAATTTTTACAGCAAAAATTAGAAAAGAAAGAAGGACTAATTGTACAAATTGATGCTCTAGATTCAATTTACAATCAAAAGCCATCTGAATTTCAATCTGAAGAAGAAAAATTAGCTTTTGAATCTCAAGCTTTATGTTATGAACCTAAAATGGGGAAAGTTGTAGGTAAACATCAAGGTGCTCATTTTTTCACCATTGGTCAGCGCAAAGGATTAAATGTTGGAGGAACAAAAGAACCGTTATTTATAATTGCCACCAATGTTGAAACCAATACTATTTATACCGGTTTAGGAAGCGAACATCCTGGTTTATTTAAAAAAGCTTTATTTATTCAAAAATCAGAAGTACATTGGATTAGGGAAGATTTAGCTATTGCAAATGGAGAAAAAATGAATGTGATGGCTCGAATTCGTTATCGTCAATCTTTGCAAAAAGCGACATTACATCAATTTGAAAACGGCTTGTACGTAACATTTGAGGAACCTCAATCGGCAATTACAGAAGGTCAATTTGTTGCTTGGTATAATAATGATGAATTAGTTGGTTCGGGAGTTATTTCTTAAGTTTGTTCTATAGATTTAATCAAATGAAAAAAACGGTATTGATTATTGTCCTATTTATTTCTGCTTTTGGCTATTCGCAAGAAGATGCTTGGGTGTATTTTAAGGACAAACCAAACAGTCAATATTTTTTGGCAAACCCACTTCAAATGCTATCTCAACGAGCTTTAAATAGAAGAGCTATTCAGAATATTCCACTAGATTTAAAAGACGTTCCAATTCATCAACCCTATATAGATCAAATTACTTCAACTCCTGGAATTATAGTCAAAGCGAGTTCAAAATGGATGAATTGTTTGCATATTCGTGGTAGCCAAACAGTAATTCAATCTTTAAGATCTCTTTCATTTGTAGATTATATTTCTTTTGCAAACACTATTTTAAACAGAACTGGAAAGTTAGTAAATTCCTCTAGCAATTCATCTGTAAATAAAGAATTGGAAACCCAAGTGACCTATAATTATGGAACTTCGGGCAATCAAATTCAAATGCTAAATGGAAACATTTTACACCAGCAAAATTATACAGGATCTGGCAAAGTTATTGCTGTTTTTGACGCAGGTTATCCAGGCGTAGATAGTGCAACCCCTTTTCAAAGATTAAGAGATAACGGACAAATATTAGGCGGATACAATTTTGTTGATCGAAGCACCAATTTCTATGCTATGAATTCCCATGGGACTCAGGTATTATCTACAATGGGTGGTTATGTTGAAAATCAATTGGTTGGAACTGCTCCGGATGCTTCTTATTATTTATTTGTTACCGAAGACAGTACTTCAGAAAATCCAGTTGAGGAATCACTTTGGGTTGAAGCTGCTGAATTGGCTGATAAATTGGGTGCCGATATAATAAACTCTTCTTTAGGTTATTTTGGTTATGATAATTCTAATTATAGTTACACCTATACCAATATGGATGGCAATACTGCTTTTAGTTCACGAGGAGCAAATATTGCTTTTTCTAGAGGAATGATTGTTGTAGTTTCTGCAGGAAATTCAGGAAATACTGCTAATCCAAATATCAGTGCTCCTTCAGATGCTATTTATGCTTTAGCGGTAGGAGCTGTAAATTCAACTAGAAATTATGCTAGTTTTAGTTCAATTGGGCCATCATTTGATGGTAGAATTAAGCCAGATGTTATGGCTCAAGGTCAGTCCGCAGTAGTTGCAATACCTTCTGGGGCAATAGCTTCAAATAGTGGAACTTCATTTTCCGGACCAATTATCGCTGGAATGGTGGCTAGTTTTTGGCAAGCATTTCCAAATTTAACTAATGCTAGAATTGTTCAGTTAATTAAAGAATCATCAGATCGTTATGCCAATCCGAATGCGCAATATGGATATGGAATTCCTAATTTCCAATTGGCATTAAATAATGCTTTATCATATAATCAATTTAATAGTGAAGGATTTTATGTGTATCCAAATCCTGTTGATAATGAAGTTGCCTTTTCATTTCCTTCGAATGTAATTACCAAAGAAATTTCTATTTTTAATAATTTAGGACAAGAAATTCTTAGAAAGAAGACCGATAATCAATTGGATGTAATTTCATTGCAATCATTTGAAAATGGAATTTATTTTTATAAAATTGCTGCTGCAAATGCTACTTTTACTGGCAAACTAATCAAGAAATAAAAGTTTAATATGAATAAAATTACCCAGCTATTTAAAATTAAATATCCAATAATTCAAGGTGGAATGATTTGGAATAGCGGATATAAATTGGCTAGCGCTGTAAGTAATGCCGGTGGTTTGGGATTAATTGGCGCTGGATCAATGTATCCTGATGTACTAAGAGAGCATATTCAAAAATGTAAATTGGCAACTGATAAACCTTTTGGGGTTAATGTTCCAATGTTATACCCAAATATTGAAGAAATAATAAATATTATCATTGAAGAAGGGGTGAAAATTGTATTTACATCTGCAGGAAATCCATCCACTTGGACTTCTTTATTAAAGCAAAATGGAATTACGGTTGTTCATGTGGTAAGCAGTTCTAAATTTGCCTTAAAGGCACAAGAAGCCGGTGTTGATGCTGTTGTAGCCGAAGGTTTTGAAGCTGGTGGTCATAATGGGAGGGAAGAAACTACTACGCTTACCCTTATTCCAATGGTAAAAAAGCACTTGTCAATTCCGTTAATCGCAGCTGGTGGAATTGCTACTGGTAGGGGAATGCTTGCCGCAATGGTGTTGGGCGCCGATGGTGTACAAGTAGGATCAAGATTTGCAGCATCTATTGAATCTTCAGCGCATGATAATTTTAAAAATACAATTATCAATTGTAAAGAAGGAGAAACTCAAGTAACTTTGAAAGAATTAGCACCTGTCAGATTAATCAAGAATAAATTCTACAATGATATTCAGGAATTATATAAAACCAATCCATCTATTGAAGATTTAAAGACTTTATTAGGAAGAGCAAGAGCAAAAAGAGGCATGTTTGAAGGAGATTTAGTTGAAGGGGAATTGGAAATTGGTCAAATTTCGGGTTTATTTGAAGATATAAAATCTGCAAAAGAGATTATCGACGATATGATTCGTGAATTTGATATTGCAAAAAGTGAAATTCAAAATTTATAATAAATAATGCGTAAGCATAATTAAGATGAAGAAACTTAAAATATTTGTTCTGTTTTTATTTTTAATTACTGGAATTCAAAAAATGAATTCACAAGTATATAAATATGTTGCAACAGGATTTAGTGTGTTAGAAAAAGACGAAAAAGACAATTGGGGCAAATGGTCTGATTATCAAACTACTAATATCATTATTTCATTAGATCTTGATAAGAGAAGAATTGTAGTTTACTCCAAAGAAATTCAGTATTATAATATTGATACTTTTGAAAAACAAATCGAAAATGACGACGATATCATCTTTCCTTTTAGCTGTATAGATATTGATGGTGAACCGTTTACCATTTCATTTATTACAAGAAAAAAACAAGATTATAGAAAACAATTGTACATTAATCAAAGAGACGTAATATTAGTTTATAATATTGTAAATTTTAAAAATTAATCATAAAAAAAGTCGCTAAATGCGACTTTTTTATTTTATACTATTTGTCTGTTAGTGTCATCATAAATTTTATGAGTGCTTTTTTTTCTTTTTCACTCAGTTTTAGATTATCAAACGGAAGTGTTTGATATTCTAAATTCATTCCAATGCCATTTCCTCCCCCTAATTCATAAAATTTAATTATATCCTCTAGTGTATTGTAAACTCCATTGTGCATGTATGGACCTGTTTTTTCAATATTTCTCACCGTAGGTGTTTTAAATGAATATCTAAATTGTTCAATTTGAGTTGTATTGTATCTTCCTAAATCAGAATCCACTACTGCATTTTTCCATTTAATTGAATTTGGAACCCCAATAACTTCCGATTCTGAGTTGTTATACCAAGGCGGAACTGTTCCGTTATATAAGGGAATAAAGTGACAGGAAGCGCACTTTGCTTTTCCAGCAAATAAATTGAATCCCAATTCTTCTTCTTTTGTTAAACTAACTTTATTTTTAAAATAGTTGTCAATTTTAGCGTTAAATGGCATTAAACTTCTTACATAACTCGCAATTGCATTTCTAATTTCAAATTGTGTAATTTCTTTTTTATTTGGAAATGATTTTGAAATTAATGATTTGTAGGACTCTTTTTTGGCAATTCTATCGGTGATTTCTTTTGTAGAAAGGTTGAACTCATTTGGATTTTTCATCACCTCTTCAATTTGATTTTCTAAATCTTGAGAGCGTAAGTCATAAAAAAATGATTTTTGAAAAGCCGAATATAATACTGTTGGTGAATTTCTTGAAATTGATTGACTGTGTACTTTTATAGTTGATAGTTTTAATCCATCTGTGAAAGCCATGTCAGCATTGTGACATGTTGCACAACTTATTGAATTGTTTTTAGATAGGCTTTTGTCGTTAAAAAATTGCTTTCCTAATTCTACTTTTGCAACAGTTGATTTAGAATCTGCATAGGGTGAAAACGCATCTGGATTTAAGCCTTTTCCTTGCATCAAGTCAGCTAGTGTACCTTTAAATAATTTTTGTCCCTCAGGACTACCTGTTAAGTGATTTTTAAAACTGTTTTCTAATTCAACACTCAATGGCATTAAATATTTTTTAATAAATACCAAACGATTAAAACTATCATAATCTTTGTTCTGACTTAAAAAATCGCGACAATTAGAAAATAATTTTTGACATTTTTCTTTTCCTTTAATATCATTTTTATCGGAAAAAATCAAAAAATAGTTTTCAAGTCCAATAATCGAATGATAGGTTTCTTGAATAGATTGAAATGCTACTGGAGAATCAAAACCTGTTATTCCCATGGTTGCATATCTAATGATTTGATGCTGTAACAATTCATAAAGATGATGGTTTTGAATAGGCATATCCTTCAAATTGTTCTTTACAAAAAGCAAGTCTGTTTTTAGGATTTCAATTTCTGATTTAAACTTTGCAACATCTAATTCCTCTTTCGAGAAAATCAATTCCTCAATTACTTGAAAACCGGTTGCATCATTAACAATATTATCATCAATTTTTATATCAGGTAGATTTGGACCATTTATTCTACGACTAAAACCTTGAAAATAGTATTCCACAAAAGGTTCTATCTTTTTATAATTTATTCTGCATTTTGAGAATTCAATTTTTGCTGCCTCAATTTTGGTACATTTTGACAATTGATTTAAACCAGTTCTCAAAGAATCAATATGAAGATTGACGGTTTCTTTTAAACTATCCTCTGTGTTTAAATTATTTTTTTCGCAACTCGAAAATATAAATATTGCGAAGATCAATGTAATATATTGAAATGACTTCATATTTATGATAAAAAAATAAACACCTTATCTAAAAATGAGATAAGGTGTTTGTTATTAACTAATTTAAAAATTATCTTGGAACGTTTTTCAAAATAAGTGTTTGTCCTCCAGATTTGTAAGATTGAATTGAAGTAGCTCTACTTGGATTTAAGAATCTAGTTCCTTCATCCCAAGTATGTGCATGAATATTGATTGTAAATGTACCAGGAACACCAATTACATCAGAAATATCAACCATTGCACCGTGCTCCCAAATCCCTTTTCTTAATTGATTAGGTCCAGCAGGATTGTATTTTGTACCCAACATAGAAGGATCTCCATGAGTCATATCCATAAATATTTTCTTAGTACCAGTAGCAATATTATATTGCCAAATTAATGAATTGTGAGTCGCTTCTGGCCAGAATGAATCTCCATCTTCTTGAATGTATACATAATTTTCAGTAACACAAACGTTATCTGGATTGATTATATCTTGTCCTTTAACGTTTGCACCTGTTGGAGAAACATCACCATCAGCAACCACTTTTAAAGTTCCTGTTAATGGATTGTTTGCATCTAATTTCAATTGATACATTCTTCCCATGTATGTTTTTTCAGTTGATCCGCTTACTCCAGTTGATACGAAATAGATTTCTCTGCTATTAGCAGCAGAACCTTTACGATAATCTAAGTCTTCAACACGTGCAAACTGAATAGATTTAAGAGTAGTATTTAAGTTTTCAATTTCAGTACCAGTAAGGTTTTTCGCGTTTGGAACTTCTACAAATTCCACTGGATAGTTGTTATTCCATGTAATTGCAGTTTCGATTTGGTTTAAGTCGGTTCTTCTTAAAGCATATAATTTACCGTTTTCTAAATCACCAACTGTATTAGAAACATATAAATAAACCTGACCATTTCCAGCATCTTCACCTAAAATGATCACAGTTTTTCCTGGATAAGCATTTTTGTTTAATGGAACTGCATTTTCACCACTGAATTTACCTAAAGCTGGTTTTACTCTTGATTGATTTGAAGGATTTGCAGATGCAATAGGATCAATTGCATGTGTCATTGCATTTACATTTGATTCACCTGTTGTTAAAAAAACAGGTCCAAAACCATTCTCTTCTGGAGTAGCCATTGTTGCAGAACACAATCTAAACATACCACCATCAGTATTTACAATATAATCTCCTTTCACTATATTTAGTTTTTTGTCTAAATACAATCTTGAAACCGCCCATGTATTTTCATGATTGGTAACCATAATATAACCATGACCAGTTGGATTTTTGATAAATCCTTGGCCATCTGGAGCACCACCATAAACCATGTTGTTTGAGTCCGGAATGATATCCTCGCTACTTACTAATGGGTAAATTTCTACACCTGAAAATTCAGGACCCATTTTTACAAATGAAGGTGTAATAGAACGGTTTCTGAATTCAACAGTATCCGTTGTCGTGTTAGTCTCATTGTTTTCGCATGAAATAATAGTCATTGCGGTAACGAATAAACTTAATAAATAATACTTTTTCATTTTTTTGATTTTTTAAATTAATTTTTTAGTTTGTTGCAAATTTATAGGGATCATTTTCATTTTCTATTTTGCAATTATTAAGATTAATTTAAATAATTGTTGTTCAAATATTCAAAAGTTAAATTATTGTTTTCTATCTCTTTTTTTAAATCTATATAGGTGTTATTAATGTATTATTTTTTAATTCTTCCTAAGATATTATATTGTTATTAAGTTTCTTATATGTAATTTCGCTACTTTAAATATCCCAAACATGAAAAAAGTAATTTACCTATCTGTAGTGTTAATAAGTGTTTTTCTTACTGCTCAAGAACGCCCCAAGTTGGTTGTAGGAATTGTTGTTGATCAGATGAAAATGGAATATTTATATCGTTATTCAGATGATTTGTCCTCTGATGGTTTCAAGAGATTAATGAATAACGGGTACACTTTCCATAACATGCATTTCAATTATATGCCAACTTACACTGGACCTGGACATACTTCCATTTATACAGGTACCACACCTTCAATTCATGGTATAGTTGGAAACGATTGGTTCAATCGTTCTACAGGGAAAGAAGTATATTGTACCGATGATGCTTCAGTACATATTCTGGGTGAGGGTAAACCTGAAGAAGGGGAAATGTCACCAAAAAATCTTCAATCGACTACTATTACTGACGAACTTCGTTTACATACTAATTTTAAAGGTAAGGTTATTGGTTTTAGCTTGAAAGATCGTGGTGCAATTTTACCAGCTGGTCATTTTGCCAATTGGGCTTTTTGGTACAGTAATTCTGGATCATTTATTTCAAGCTCTTTTTATGGAGACAAACTTCCTGATTGGGTTACAAAATTTAACAATGAAAAGCATTATATGCCCTACATCAATAAAGGTTGGGATTTATTTAAACCAATGTCGACTTATAATGAAAGTTTACCCGATAACAATCCATATGAAGGAAAATTATATAAAAGTTCAGCACCCGTTTTTCCTTACAATTTAAAAGCAATGTATGAAAAAAACGATGCTGGAATAATAAGATCCACTCCTTTTGGAAATGACTTGTTGGCCGAAATCGCAATGCAAGCTATCAACAGTGAAGAATTAGGAAAAGATAACATCACTGATTTTTTAACGGTTTGTTTCTCCTCAACTGATTATATAGGCCATTTAACTGGAACTAGATCGGTTGAAACCCAAGACACTTATCTTAGATTGGACAAAACTATAGCTGATTTTTTAACTTATCTTGATAAAACAGTTGGAAAAGACAACTATTTAATTTTTTTAACAGCCGATCATGCAGGTGCTGAAAATGTGAATTATCTAAAGGATAATAAATACGAAGTAAATAGCATTGATACCAAGGAATTTGTAAAAGGCTTGTCGAAATTTTCTCAGGATACTTTTGGAGATAATTTAGTTTTAAATTATTCTAATTTTAATTTGTACCTGAATAAAGAGATTATAAAAAATAAAGGATTGGATTTATCAAAAGTCAAACAATCTTTTAAAGACTATTTGATGAAACAAATTCAAGTAAAAAGAGTATACACCGAAGAAGAAATATTGGCTTCCTCCGGAAATGATTTTTATTTAAATTATATCTTTAAAGGTTTCGATCCAAATTCAAATGGGGATATGGTAATTCTTGAAAAGCCAGGATACATAGAATATAAAGGTATTGGAACATCTCACGGAACTCCTTATTCCTATGACACTCATGTGCCAGCACTTTTTTATGGTTGGCATGTTAAACACGGAGAAAGTCATGATAGAAAAGTAATTACTCAAATAATTCCTACCATTGCTCAAATGATAAAAATTCCATTTCCTAATGGTACTGAAGCAAATGTTTTGCCAGAATTATTTAAATAATTTTATAAAACGATTTGATTTTTAAGTAAATCTTCAAAAGTTTCTCGGGCTCTAATTAAGATGCCTTTTCCGTCTTTCCATAATGCTTCAGCAGGCTTGTATCTTGAATTATAATTGGATGACATAGAGAAACAATAGGCTCCAGCATTTCTAAAACAAAGTAAGTCTCCTTCTTTAATTTCAGCAATTCGACGGTTATTCGCGAAGGTATCTGTTTCGCAAATGTAACCTACAACGGTGTAAAAACGTTCTTTTCCTTTTGGGTTTGAAATATTTTCAATATAATGCTGTGAACCATACAACATAGGACGGATTAAATGATTAAACCCACTGTCAATTCCGGCAAAAACTGTTGAAGTAGTTTGCTTTACAACATTTACTTTTGCTATAAAATAACCAGCTTCACTAACCAAAAATTTACCTGGTTCAAATGCTAATGTCAACTCTCGACCATATGAAGCTTCAAACGCTAGGAATCTTTTAGTAAGTTTTTTTCCTAATTCTTCAATATTTGTTTCAATATCACCTTTATTATAGGGCACTTTGAATCCACTCCCAAAATCTAGAAAATCCAATTCTTTGAAATTATTAGCTGCTTCAAATAAAATTTCGGCAGCATAGAGAAAAACTTCAATGTCTAAAATATCAGATCCCGTGTGCATATGAATTCCGTTGATATGCATTTTGGTATTTTCTACAATTCTAAGTATATGTGGCATTTGATGTATTGAAATACCAAATTTACTATCAATGTGTCCAACAGAAATATTTGAATTTCCACCAGCCATTACGTGAGGATTAATACGAATACAAACTGGAACTGTAGGGTGTTTTGTTCCAAAATGTTCTAAAACAGATAGATTATCGATGTTGATTTGAACACCCAAACCTGCTGCTTCTTCGATTTCCTCAAATGAAACTCCGTTTGGGGTATAAATTATTTGCTGCGGTTTAAATCCGGCATACAATCCCAATTTGACTTCTTGAATTGAAACAGTGTCTAAATTTGATCCAATTGATTTTAGTAATTGAAGAATAGCAATATTTGACAATGCCTTTACTGCATAGTTGATTCTCAATCTTGGTACTTTTGAAAACGCGTTGCTTAAACGGTTGTATTGAGATTTTATTTTTTCGGCATCATAAACATATAATGGACTTCCGAATTCTTCTGCTAATTTTACTAAATCTTGTGATTGCATTTCTTTTTTTTTGACAAATTTATTGCTCACATCCTTACAATCAAAGGAAATATAGATTATTAACAAAAAATAACAAATTGTTATATTTATAACAAAATACTATAAAAGACAATTATTAGTTCTAAAACTCTAACACGTTATATCATCATTTTTATAAACCAACAAAGATTTTAGAATCTAAATTTTATTTTTATTTCTAATTAATTTCTAATTGAATTATTAAGAAAAAACATTTCGCTTTTAACTTGAATTGTTTTATTTTTGTGCCACTTTAAAAAAGTAATAAAATAAATTATGGACATACACGAATACCAAGGGAAAGAAATATTAGCCAGCTATGGTGTAAAAATTCAACGTGGATATGTTGCAAGTAACCCTCAAGAAGCGGTTGCAGCAGCAAAACAATTAACTGCTGATACCGGAACAGGATGGCATGTAATCAAAGCGCAAGTTCATGCTGGTGGACGTGGAAAAGGTGGTGGAGTAAAACTAGCTAAGAATTTAGAGCAAGTAGAAGAAATTGCTGGTCAAATTATTGGAATGCAATTAATCACCCCTCAAACTTCTGCTGAAGGAAAAAAGGTACATCAAGTTTTAATTGCTGAAGATGTTTATTACCCAGGTGAATCTGAAACTTCGGAGTTCTATATGTCGGTTTTATTAAATAGAGGTAATGGTCGTAATATGATTATGTATTCTACTGAAGGTGGAATGGATATTGAAGAAGTTGCGGAACACACACCACATTTAATTTTCACAGAAGAAATCGATCCTACGGTTGGCCTTCAAGCTTTTCAAGCTAGAAGAATTGCCTTTAACTTAGGTCTTTCTGGAAATGCATTTAAAGAAATGACTCAATTTGTTGCGTCTCTTTATAACGCTTATATCGGTTGTGACGCTTCAATGTTTGAAATCAACCCGGTATTAAAAACCTCGGATAACAAAATTATCGCTGTTGATGCTAAAGTAAATTTAGATGACAATGCGTTATATCGTCAACCAATTTATGCTCAATTCCGTGATGTTCGTGAAGAAAATCAAATTGAAGTTGAAGCCAAAGCCGCAGGTTTAAATTATGTTGATTTAGATGGAACTGTAGGTTGTATGGTGAATGGTGCAGGATTGGCAATGGCTACAATGGACTTAATTAAATATGCAGGTTTTGAACCAGCAAATTTCTTAGACGTTGGTGGAACTGCTGATGCAAAACGTGTGGAATTGGCTTTCAGAATTATCTTGAAAGATCCTAACGTAAAAGCAATTTTAATCAATATTTTTGGTGGAATTGTTCGTTGCGATAGAGTTGCTCAAGGAGTTGTTGATGCCTACAAAAACATGGGTGATGCAATTAAAGTGCCTATTATTGTTCGTTTACAAGGTACCAACGCAGAAATTGCTAAAGAATTAATTGACAATTCAGGAATGCCAATTTTATCAGCTGTAGAATTCCAAGAAGCAGCTGACCAAGTAAAAGCGGCACTTTCTTAATTATATAATGTTCAAATTATAAAAAAAATCCTAATCGTAAGATTAGGATTTTTTGTTTTTACCATTTTTGAAATATACTTTTTCAACTACTTGAACTTTCGGAGTTGACTTATTTGGAGTTTGTTTTTTAAAGGGCTTTTTTGCTGCTGGACTTTTTGCTGGTCTTTGATCACCTCGAGATTTATCAAAATCTTGTGCTCCTGTTTTTATTTCTTTTTTATTTTTGTTCAATACATCAGAAGGGTTTTTAGGATTTTCCTTTGTCCCTCTTAAATGAATTACCAAAGCATTTAAGAAATTTCTTAATACTTGGTCGCCACACTCCATATAATTTTCATGATCTTCAGCACGGAAAAAAGCACCTAACTCTGATTTTGAAATTCTAAAATCTACTAATTCTAAGATTTCTACTATTTGATCATCCCGAAGCATTAATGCCACACGAAGTTTTTTCAGGATATCGTTATTTGTCATTTTCATTGTTTCTATTTTTTGCAAATATAATTATAATGCGGCTCTAATAGTAATTAATAAACTAAATAATCAATTTCATTATTTTGATGTCAACAATTTATCCTAAATTAGCACTTCAATAAAATAATGCTATTAAATTAAAATTAAAGATGACTAGAATTCAAGTTTTAAACGCAATCATAAAAAAGAAAAATGTACAAAATTACCTTGAAATAGGGGTGAACCGAGGGAAATGTCTCTTTAATATTGTAGGAACAAAAAAACGTTTTGGTGTTGATCCCTTTTTTAATTTTAGTTTGTGGAAAAAAGTTAGAGCTTGTATATTAAATCCTCACACGCTCAAAAATGATTATTTTGAAGTGACAAGTGATGCCTTTTTTGCTGAAAACAAAGCACTTTTAGAAGCCAATATTCTTGATTTAGCATTTATTGATGGTCTTCATACCTTCGAGCAATCACTTTTAGATACAATAAATACTCTTAAATACATTGATGATAATGGTATTATCGTTTTACACGATTGTAATCCATTAGATGCATTAGCGGCGCATCCTGCAATTTCTATCGATCACGCTCGAAAAGAGTTGGAAAATCATAAAGATTGGAAAAACATTTGGAATGGTGATGTTTGGAAAACAATCGTTTACATCAGAAAAAACCACCCAGAACTCTCGGCATTTGTTTTAAACACTGACCATGGTTTGGGATTTGTTTACAAAAAACCACAAGGGAAATTGCCGGAAATTTTCAATTCTATCCATTCAATTGAAACTTTAGATTATGATTTCCTTGCAAAACATCGTGAAGATTTATTGGATTTAAAGCCAGTTTCCTATTTTGATTCGTTTCTTAAAACGCTCTAAATATTCAACCATTTAAACACGGTTACAAAGTTATCGCGCCATAATTTTTCATTATGCTGTCCACCTTTAACTATTTTTTTACGAGTTAAATGCCTGCAGCTGCAACGTATATCAGAAACTAGGATTTCCATTTTGTTTACGTCAGGGACCATGTCGGTACTTTCTTTATCACCGCACAAAAAGTACATTTTTGAGTTTAAGGTTTTGGTGCTTTTTGTCAATTCAAATACTTCGGGATTGATCCAAAATGCAGGTGAAAAAACGCCAGCTTTACCAAATATTTCTGGATATTTTAATAACGCATAATAGGAAATTAAACCTCCTAAAGAACTTCCCATAATTACGGTATTCACTGTATTGGATTTCGTTCTATAATTGGAATCTATTTCAGGTTTTAGTGTTTTTACAATAAACTCAAGATAATTAGCACCCATTCCTCCACCATATTTTTCGTTTTTATAGGGTGTTAATTCTTCAATTCTCTTTTCATTTCCGTGTTCAATTCCAACCACAATCACTTGGGCGTTCAAACTATCCAATTTTTCATCAATATTCCATTCCCCAACATACGATGTTTTCGAATCAAATAAATTCTGACCGTCGTGCATGTAAATTACAGGATATTTCTTTTTTGAAGTAGCATATCCATTAGGTAAATACAACCAAATTTTCTTGGCACAATTTAGTTGCGGTGCATCAATAGTAAATGAAGTTACATTTTTTGAAGCCGTACTTTCTTGCGAAAACAAGTTGTTCAGGGAGAATAATAGAATAAAAAGAAAAATTGAATTACGAGTCATAAATTATATATTAACATTAACTCAACTGCTCCTGCAATTTCTTTATAACATCCCTTAATTTTGCAGCTTGCATAAAATCCAAGTCTTTAGCCGCTTTCTCCATCGCTTTGCGGTTTTCTCGAATGCGTTTTTCAATTTCCGCTTTCGGTAAATATTCTGTTTCTGGCTCTGCAGCGGCAGCCACTTCCAATCCCAATTCGTAATCCACCAAAGGATTTTTCGTAAAGGCACTTTCAATTTTCTTGTTCAATGCCATTGGAACTTGGTTGTTATCCGTATTGTAATTTAGTTGCTTTGTACGGCGATAATTGGTTTCGTCTATCGTTTTCTGCATGCTTGCCGTAATTTTATCAGCATACATAATTGCTTTTCCATTCAAATTTCTTGCTGCACGACCAATAGTTTGCGTAAGCGATCTATGACTCCTTAGGAAACCCTCTTTATCGGCATCCAAAATAGCTACTAAAGAAACCTCAGGCAAATCCAATCCTTCACGAAGTAAATTCACACCTATAAGAACATCAAAAAGCCCTTTTCGTAAATCTTGCATAATTTCTATACGCTCCAACGTATCTACATCCGAATGTATGTAGCGGCAACGAATACTCACTTTCGTTAAATATTTCGCCAATTCTTCCGCCATTCTTTTGGTTAATGTCGTAACCAGTACTCGTTCATCCAATTCACAACGCAACTGAATTTCTTCGATTAAATCGTCTATCTGATTCAAACTAGGGCGCACTTCTATCACAGGATCGAGTAAACCGGTAGGGCGAATGATTTGCTCTACATAAACGCCATCACACTTTTGTAATTCATAATCGGCAGGAGTTGCTGAGACATAAACAACTTGGTTTTGCATTGCTTCAAATTCCTCAAATTTCAGCGGACGGTTGTCCATAGCGGCCGGTAATCGGAAACCATATTCTACTAAATTCTCTTTTCGGCTTCTATCTCCACCATACATTGCATGAACTTGCGATATAGTAACGTGACTTTCATCCACTACCATCAAGAAATCTTTAGGGAAATAATCAATCAAACAAAAGGGTCTTGTCCCTGGTTGGCGACCATCAAGGTAACGTGAATAATTCTCAATTCCTGAGCAATATCCAAGTTCGCGAATCATCTCTAAGTCAAAATTGGTTCGTTCTTCAAGGCGTTTTGCTTCGAGATGTTTGCCGATTTCTTTAAAATAATCAACTTGTTTTACCAAATCTTGTTGGATTTCCCAAATGGCATTTTGTAATACATCTGGTGAAGTCACAAACATATTAGCAGGATAAATCGTGAGTTTTTCAAACTTTTCAATTACCTGAGACGTTTTAATATCGAAACTTTCTATTTCTTCTATTTCATCACCAAAGAAGTGAATTCTATACGCATCATCAGCATAACTAGGATAAACTTCTACGGTATCGCCTTTAATTCTGAAATTCCCTGGGGTGAATTCTGTTTCGGTTCTAGAATACAAACTTTGAACTAAAGAATGTAGGAATTTTGTTCTAGAAATCACTTGATTTTGCTCAATTGCAATTACATTTTTCTGAAATTCTACTGGATTTCCAATTCCATATAAACAAGATACCGACGCTACAACCAAAATATCTCTTCGACCAGAAAGGAGGGAAGCGGTCGTGCTTAAACGCATTTTCTCCAACTCCTCATTGATAGACAAATCCTTTTCAATGAAAACTCCTGTGACAGGCATAAAGGCTTCTGGCTGGTAATAATCATAGTAGGATACAAAATATTCTACCGCATTATTTGGAAAAAACTGTTTGAATTCTGAATACAATTGGGCGGCAAGCGTTTTATTGTGAGCTAAAATTAATGTTGGCCTTTGAATTTCTTCGATAACATTTGCCACTGTAAAAGTCTTTCCGGATCCTGTAACTCCCAATAAAGTTTGAAATTTTTCTCCATCAGCAATCCCACGAGCCAATTTTTCAATTGCTTGAGGTTGGTCGCCTTTGGGTTGATAATCAGATACAACTTTGAATTTCATTGTTTGTAGGGTAGGTTTACAAATATACAAAGGATTTACAATCAATCGAAGCATTCCATTAAAAGTAAATCACCAGTTTCGTGAACAATGGTTACTATTCCATCTTCTTTAACAAAATTGCTACTTCCAGTTCTGTATCCCATTTTCAAAGTATCGTCATTTAATGGGTAATGCAAATTGGTGGAATGAATACCTGTTACTTCTCCAATGGGTATTAAAGAAATTGTAGTTTTTTCAGTGTACCATTTTTCATATTTTCTTGGTAATAAAAACACTTTTGAATGATCGTCTATAATTACAATTTTAAGTTTGTCACGATAATTTGCAATATTCGTAAGATTGTTAATGGTATGATCGGCACGTTTTCCGGTAGCCCAAACAACATTTACAGCAGGAATATTTCTTGCATGCAAATAATCAAATGCTTTTTCTAAATCGGTTTTATCTTGATTGGGAGTAGGAATAATATCAATTGGATAGTGGGTTTCTTTATAATAATTCGCATCAAAACCTCTATCAAAATCCCCTAATAACACATCCACTTTTATTCCTAGTTCTACGACGCGTTCCATCGCCGAATCTAAAACAATCACAAGTGGAGACCATTCTAGTATTTGACCTAATAACTCACTACTACATGCTGCACCATTTGCAATAATTAATGCTGGTTCTTGGTCGTCGCGAACAACGTGGTGTGAGGACATTTATTTATTTGATATGTAAAAATTAAATTTAAACTAATTAATTCACAATGTAATTTCTAGAGTCTTGTTCTGACAAACTGAAATACCCCAAAGGATAATTTGCTTCATTAGTTGTATTAATTATATTTCCTCTTACCGTTGCGGAAGGCGATTGGAACGGGCTTCCACCGCTATTATTTCCTGAAATTGAAATTAATATTCTCATGTAGTTGTAGTATTGTCTAGAAATTCCTGATAAGGTAACTTCAAAATTTTGCCCTTGTTTTAATTTTTCACTTCTGAATAATCCAAATATTTGATTCCCTTGAAAACTGATATCTTCTTGAGCAAAATAAATTGGAATAACAGTAAAACTTGGTTTAAATTTGAATAGGTAGTAATCCTGAGTTGTGCCATTATCGGTATAATAGGTTTTTATTTCAGTAGATTCTCCTGTAAAACCAACATTATTAATTTGTTCAATTCGATCAATTTGAGGTACTGGTTTTAAAGTTTCTGTTGCAGTATAAGTTGATCCATTAACATTTACTGTAAGTGTATAATTTCTGTTCAATACTGGAGTAAAATTTGAACAAACATAATTTCCAGCTACATTTGATTCAACAAAATTAAACACATTATTTGAAGCATCTGTAATGAAAATAGTTGCCCCAGAAACTGTTGGAATTTGTGGATCATAATAAGAATTTGTCTTTGACAATTTAATGGTTTGAATATTTCCTACAGTTCCTTTTTGCCATTTTATTGTGGCATCAATCACCAATTTTGGTTCCATTGTATTCAAATCAATATCGACTACTTTTTCACACCCAGAAATAAGGATTAATCCAATAAATACTATTATTATTTTTATATTTTTCATTGCTTTAAAATTTAAAGTTATAACTCACCGCTGGAACCACTCCAAAAATTGAAAACCTCACCGCTTCATTTGCACCAGTTTCGTTGTTTTGTCTGAAACTTACAGAGGCAGCATTTTGGCGATTGTAAAAATTGTAAATACTGAAAACCCATTCCGATTGCCAATTTTTCTTTTTCTGTGGTTTTGGAATGTAAGTAGCAGAAATATCTAAGTGGTGAAATGTAGGTAATCTATTTCCGTTTCGTAAACCAAAACTAGGAATTGTAATTCCCTGGAATTGGTATTGGCCATTTGGATAGGTAACAGGTTGCCCTGTTTGCATAATAAAATTTGCACCAAAAGACCATTTTTCACTCCAATTGTAATTCCCTGTTACCGCAAGATTGTGTAATTTATCGAAAACCGAACTGTACCAATTTCCATTATTTATACCAATTTCATTTGCAGTTCTGCCAGGCGTTTGTTGTTCAGAACGAGACAAAGTATAAGAAATCCAACCATTTAATTTACCAGTATTTTTTCTAAGCATCATTTCGAGACCGTAAGATCTTAACTGGCCATTCAATATAACTTGTTCTAGGGCTTCATTTGCAATTAAATTAGCACCATCAATATAATCAATTCTATTTTTTACCGTTTTGTAGAAGGTTTCTACTTCAAGTGAATACGCGTCTTCATGGAAATTTTTGAAATATCCAAGGGCTACTTGATCAGCAATTTGTGGTTTTATATAATTGTCGCTTGGTGTCCAAACATCCAATGGAGTAGGAGACGAGGTGTTTGAAACCAATTGTAAATATTGTATCATTCGGTTATAACTCGCTTTTACCGATTGGTTGTCATCAATTGAATAAGAAGCAGCAAATCTTGGTTCTAAATTATCAAAAGTGGCTATCACTTCATTATTACCATAAAATTTTGTTCCAATAGGAATTCCTTTCTCATAAATTTTCAACTGATTATTGTAAGTTACGGCTTCATTATTTTGATACAAATTTACAGTTGAAGTACCTAGTCTATAAAATTGACTGTATCGAATTCCGTACATCAATTCTAATTTGTCGGTAATTTTATGTTCTGCTTCAAGATAAATTGCTGGTTCAAATGCATATTTTTTATCTAATTGACGGTAATTTATTCCTGATTCCAATGTTGTAGGTGATATTAATCCCGGATTGAAATCGTAATAAATTGCATTCACTCCATAATTTAGTTTGACTTTGTCAGAAATATAATTCTTGAAATCGTATTTCAAATTGTAATTCTTAATTCCAGAATCGTATTTAAATCCAACAAAATCAAGTTGTAAACCGTAATAATAATCGCTATAAATGAAAGATAAATTGGAAAATAATTTATCTGAAAACAAGTGATTCCATCTTAAATTGGAGGTAGCATTTCCATAAATATTAGTAAAACTTCCAGCTAAATTAAATACATCACGACCAAAATAACCTGAAACATAAAGGCTATTATCTTTATTTAGTTTGTAATTTAATTTAGTGTTTAAGTCATAGAAATAAGCTGAATTGTTATTGTTGGCAAGTTTCAAAAACAAGTGTGCATATGAACCTCTTCCTGCAATAATAAAAGAACCTTTGTCTTTAACAATAGGCCCTTCAAGTAACAATCGGCTAGAAATTAAACCAATTCCCCCATTTCCGTGAAAACTTTTGGAATTCCCATCTTTTTGATAAACATCTAAAACTGAACTTGCTCTTCCTCCAAATCGGGATGGGATTCCACCTTTGTATAATTTTAAATCTTTAATCGCATCCGGATTGAAAACAGAGAAAAATCCAAAAACGTGTGAGGAATTAAAAATCGTAGCTTCGTCTAAAAGTATCAAATTTTGATCAGCTCCACCGCCACGAACATTAAAACCAGAGGCGCCTTCACCAGCATTGGTTACACCTGGAAGTAAAAGAAGTGATTTTAATACATCAACTTCCCCTAAAACAACTGGCATTTTTTTTATGGTTGCAATTGATAATTTATTTACACTCATTTCAGCTTTCTGAGTATTGGTAGTTTTCTTTTCGGTAATAATTACTTCTTGTAGTTCTTCACTATTTTCAGAAATAGAAATATTCAGCTTAGTGTTTTTATTTAAATCTAGATTGATTTCTTTGGTTTGAAAACCAATAGAGCTAACTTCAATTTTATAATTTCCTTTTGGAATGGTAATCGAGTAAAAACCATATTCATTTGTTATAGTATAAGCTGGAATTGACTTAATTACAATATTTGCCCCAATGACAGTTTCATTACTATTGGACGCTGTAATTGTTCCGCTTAAAGTTACTTTTTCTTGAGAAAAACCGGATGTTATTATAGTCAATAACAATAATAGAACTGAAATTATTTTGTTTATCTTCATTGTGTAAATTAAAGGTGCAAAATTGATAAAAAATATATTGATTCCCAAGTACTTCGCTGTTAATCTACAGTTAAATTACAATTGGCTATTTTAAAAAAAAAGCTGTCAAATTTTGACAGCTTATAAATATTATCGAATTTAAATAATTATATGGTATCTAATATTGAATTGAATGTTGCACTTGGGCGCATTGCTTGGCTCGTTAATATAGGATTTGGTTGGTAATATCCGCCAATATTTTGAGCTTTACCTTGAGCGCCTAATAATTCAGAATTAATTTTACTTTCATTAGCGATAAGTTCATCAGCGATAGGTGAGAATTTGTTTTTCAATTCAGCATCTTTCGATTGATTTGCAAGCGCTTCAGCCCAATACATAGCTAAATAAAAGTGAGAACCTCTATTGTCTATTTGACCCACTTTTCTTGCAGGAGATTTGTCATTTTTTAAGAATTTATCACAAGCAACATCCAAAGTTTCAGATAAAACAATCGCTTTTGAATTGTTTAATGTTTGTCCTAAATGTTCTAATGAAGCTCCTAATGCCAAGAATTCACCAAGAGAATCCCAACGCAAATAGCCTTCTTCAACAAATTGTTCTACGTGTTTTGGAGCTGAACCACCGGCGCCAGTTTCAAATAATCCACCGCCATTCATCAACGGAACGATAGATAACATTTTTGCTGATGTTCCTAATTCTAAAATTGGGAATAAATCGGTTAAATAATCCCTTAACACGTTCCCTGTTACTGAAATAGTATCTAAACCATTTTTTAATCGGTCTAAAGTATAATGTGTTGCTGCGACTGGATTAAGAATTTGAATATTCAATCCATTTGTATCAAAATCTTTCAAATAAGTAGTAACTTTTTTGATTAATTCTCGATCGTGCGCTCTGTTTTCATCCAACCAAAATACAGCAGGAGTATCAGATAAACGCGCTCTATTGACTGCTAATTTTACCCAGTCTTGAATAGGAGCGTCTTTCGCTTGACACATTCTGAAAATATCACTTTGATTCACATTTTGTTCCATTAAAACGGTTCCTTTAGTGTCAACAACACGAACAATTCCATTTTCAGTCATTTGGAATGTTTTGTCATGCGAACCATATTCCTCCGCTTTTTGTGCCATTAAACCAACGTTTGGAACACTTCCCATTGTAGTAGGATCAAATGCACCATTCTTTTTACAAAAATCAATTGTTGCGGTATATAAACCAGCGTAACAACGATCTGGAATTAAAGCGATAGTATCTTTTTGTTTTCCTTCTTTATCGTACATTTGACCAGAAGTTCTGATCATAGCTGGCATTGAAGCATCTACAATTACATCAGAAGGAACTTGAAGATTAGTAATTCCTTTTTCAGAATTCACCATTGCTAAAGCGGCACTATTTTCAATTGCTTGATCAATTGCTGCTTTTACTTCATTTTCTAATGGATTTCCAGCTATTTTTGTGTAAACATCACCCAATCCATTTCTAGTATCAACACCTAATTCAGTGAAAAGGGTTTTGTATTTTTCGAATAAATCTTTGAAGTAAACTTCTACAACTGCGCCAAAGATGATAGGGTCTGATACTTTCATCATGGTCGCTTTCAAGTGAAGTGAAAGTAACAGGTTTTGATCTTTAGCTTCTTGAATAGTTTTGGCAACAAATACTTTAAGAGCGTTTAAGTTCATTACTGAAGTATCAATAATTTCTCCCGCTTTTAAGGGAGTGCTAGCTTTTAATACGGTAATATTTCCATTTTGATCTACAAATTCAATTTTCACATCTGTCGCATCAGAAACGGTAACAGATTTTTCACTTCCGTAAAAATCACCATTTTCCATTGAGGCTACTTTAGTTTTTGAATCAGCTGACCAAGCTCCCATAGAATGTGGATTTGCTTTAGCATAATTTTTCACTGATTTCGGAGCTCTTCTGTCAGAATTTCCTTCACGTAATACTGGGTTAACTGCCGAGCCTAAAACTTTAGAATATTTCGCTTTGATTTCTTTTTCAGCATCATTTTGAGGGTCTTCAGGGTAATTTGGTAGTGCATATCCATGAGATTGTAACTCTGCAATAGCAGTTTTCAATTGAGGAACTGAGGCAGAAACGTTTGGTAATTTTATAATATTGGCTTCAGGTGTAGTAGCTAATTTTCCAAGTTCTCCTAAAGCATCTCCCGTTTTTTGATCGTCTTTTAAAAATTCTGGGAAGTTTGAAAGGATTCTACCAGCCAGAGAAATGTCTCTAGTTTCTATTTCAATATTAGAAGTAGAAGTAAATGCTTGAACAATCGGTAAAAAAGAATAGGTAGCTAATAAAGGAGCTTCATCTGTAAGTGTGTAAAATATTTTAGATTTTGCTGACATTATAATAAAAATTGTTTTAGTAATATTTTTGGATTACAAATGTAATAAAAACGATTTCGTTATCTATATATATAATTGTTAATATATTGAATTATATTCAAAAAAAAACCCGAATCGAATAGAAACGGGTTTTAATATGATAAGACAATTGATTATCTTCTTTTATCTTTAATTTTTGCTTTTTTACCAGTAAGTTCTCTGAAGTAAAAGATACGAGCTCTACGTACAGAACCTTTTTTGTTAATTTCAACTTTTTGTAAAGCAGGTAAGTTAACTGGAAAAATACGTTCTACACCTACAGAACCTGACATTTTACGAATTGTAAAAGTTTCAGTATTTCCTGATCCTCTTCTTTGAATAACAACTCCTTTAAAAAACTGAGTTCTTGTTTTTTCTCCCTCTTTAATTTCGTAGTAAACTGTGATTGTATCTCCAGCTCCGAATTCAGGGAATTCTTTTTTTGTTCCGAATTCGTCTTTAACGAATTTCAATAAATCTGCCATGATAATTATTTTAATTATGGTTTTAAATCTGAGCAACATTCACGGATTTCGCCAGAGGTTGGTCAAATGTGGGTGCAAAAGTAAAAAATAATTATTAATTATTAATTATAAATTATAAATTATTTTCTTCAAGTAAATCAGGTCTTCTGTTTTTAGTGTGTTCGTAGGCTTTTTCTTCTTGCCATTTCTCAATTTTAGCAAAGTTTCCACTGGTTAAAACTTCAGGAACTTTCCATCCTTTGTAATCGGCAGGGCGGGTATATATAGGTCCTGATAATAATCCGTCTTGAAAACTATCAGTTAAAGCAGAGGTTTCATCACTCAAAACTCCTGGAATTAGTCGAATCAATGCATCTGATAAAACTAATGCTCCTAATTCACCACCTGACAATACATAATCTCCAATCGAAATTTCTTTGGTAATAAAATGATCACGAACTCGCTGGTCAACTCCTTTATAATGTCCGCATAGAATAATTATATTTTCAAACATCGACATAGTATTGGCCATTTTTTGGTTCAAAGTTTCCCCGTCAGGTGACATATATATAATCTCGTCATAATTTCTTTGACTTTTTAAATGAGAAATACAGTCATCGATAGGTTGAACAGTCATTACCATTCCTGCGCCACCACCAAATGGATAATCGTCAACAGATTTTTGTTTATTGGTAGTATAATCTCGCAAATTATGAAAGTATACTTCAACAAGACCTTTGTCTATAGCGCGCTTCATTATTGATGCCTCAAATGGGCTTCTTAATAAATCAGGTAAAATGGTTATAATATCTATTCGCATGTGAAGGCAAAGGTTTAAAGTAACAAAGGTACAATGTTTTATGGGAATTGTAATCGGCGATTATTTATTTGAACAAAATTATACAAATCCATTTTATAGTCAATATTTTTCTATTACTTTTATACCTCATTATAAAAAATCAATTAATTATGAAATTAGGTAAAATAATTATTGCTACTGGTGCTTTGTTTTTATTTGCGTTTACAGCACATTCTCAATCTGGTAGTGAACAAAACAATAATAATATTATTATGAAAAATCCATTATTGCAAAAAAGTTCTTTGCAGTACCAAGCTCCGCAATTTGACTTGATAAAAGACGAGCATTTTAAACCAGCTTTTGAATATGGTTTGAAAGTTCATGATAAAGAAATTGATGCTATTTCAAATAATAATGCAATTCCAACATTTGAGAATACTGTTTTGGCTTTGGAGTTAAGCGGCGTAGATTTATACAGAGCAGTTGGAATTTTCTCCAATTTAACTGGGTCTAATACTAATCCTACCTTGCAAGCAATTGATGAGGAATATGCTTCAATTTTTTCTGCTCACAATGATAAAATTTATTTAAATAGTAAATTGTACCAAAGAATTAAATCTATAGATATAAATTCATTAGAAGGAGAGGATAAAAAACTAACGGAATATTATTTGCAGCAATTCGAATTAGCGGGTGCCAATTTATCTCCTGAAAATAAAGAGAAGATGAAAAAAATCAATAGCGAATTGGCAGTTCTTGGAACCTCTTTTGGAAATAAATTATTGATAGCTAGAAAAAATGGAGCGGTACTTTTTGATAAAGAATCCGATTTGGATGGTTTAAGTGCTGACGAACTTGAAGCTGCTAAAAATAGAGCAAATGAAGCTGGTCATAAAGGAAAATTCTTAATTGGTTTATTAAATACAACCCAACAACCATTATTGCCAAGTCTTAAAAATAGAGCTACTAGAGAAAAAATATTTAAATCATCATGGACTAGAGCAGAGAAAAATGACGATGGAGATACAAGAGCTATTTTATTGAAAATGGCAAAATTACGTTTGCAAAAAGCAAATTTAATGGGTAAGAAAAGTTATGCAGAGTGGCGTTTACAAGATCAAATGGCAAAAACACCTGCTAATGCCATGAATTTGTTATCTCAAATTGCAAAGCCAGCTGTTGATAAAGCAAAAGTCGAAGCAAAAGAAATTCAAGAATTAATCGATTCTCAAAAAGGAGGTTTCAAATTACAGCCTTGGGATTGGAATTTTTATTCAGAACAAGTTCGCAAAGCTAAATTCGATTTGGATGAAAGTCAAATCAAACCTTATTTTGAATTAACAACCGTACTCGAAAAAGGAGTGTTTTTTGCTGCAAAGCAAATGTTTGGAATTACTTTTAAGGAACGTAAAGATTTACCTGTCTACAATCCTGATGTAGTAGCATATGAAGTATTTGATAATGATGGAATTTCAATGGCGATTTACTATTTGGATTTCTATACCAGAGACAACAAAAATGGTGGAGCATGGATGAATAATTTTGTAAATCAATCTCATTATTTAGGTCAGAAGCCTGTAATTGTTAATGTTTACAATTTTGCAAAACCAGCAAATGGAAAGCCATCATTAATCAGTTTTGATGATGTTACCACGATGTTTCACGAGTTTGGACACACACTTCACGGATTGTTTGCCAACCAACAATATGTTACACTTTCAGGAACATCAGTGCCACGTGATTATGTAGAATTTCCTTCACAAGTTAATGAGCATGCAGCTTTAGATCCTAAAGTTTTACAAAATTATGCAATTCACTATCAAACTAAAGAGCCAATTCCTCAAGAATTAATCGAGAAAATAAAAAAAGCAGATACTTTCAATAAAGGTTATGATGTAACGGAATTATTGGCTGCAGCTACTTTGGATATGGCTTGGCATAGTGTTGAAAAAGAATCGGATTTTAAACCTGCTTTAGAATTTGAAAAACAAGCGTTATCCAAATATGGCTTATTGGTTAATGAAGTTCCAACAAGATATCATTCACCATATTTTGCCCACATTTTTAGTGGAGGTTATTCTTCTGGATATTACGCTTATACATGGTCAAAAACCCTTGATTATAATGCTTACGATTGGATGAAAGCCAATGGCGGAATGACTAGAGAAAATGGTGAACGTTTAAGAAAATACATTTTATCTGTAGGAAATAGCGTTGACTTAAATCAAGCTTTTAAAGATTTTGTAGGTCACGAAATGAAAGTAGAACCATATTTAAAAAATGCGGGATTGTAATAGCATTTGATGTAAAAAAAAAGACTGCAATTATTTGCAGTCTTTTTTTTATAATTAAGTTACTTGAACATATCTTCCATGCCCGGAATCATGGGCATATCTACTTTTGCAACAGCATCCAATTCCGCTTGGTTTACTTTAGTAGCTTTTTCAAGGGCTTTGTTCATTACAATAATTAAATAATCTTCTAATTGGTCTTTGTCTTCCAATAAACTATCTGAAATTTCAATAGATTTTACTTTACCATTTGCAGTTAAAGTTACTTTTAATTGTCCGTCAGTGCTTTGTTCGTCAATTAAAATAGTATCCAATCTTTTTTTAGTTTCTTCAATTCTTTGTTGGGTAGCTTTCAATTTACCCATCATTCCCATTAAATCCATGATTTATTATTTTTAAATGTGAGGCAAATTTACAGAAAATAAGCTAATAATAAATTAATAAGAAATTTGAAATTATAAATGCTTTCTTAACCGCTTTGTGTTATTTTTGCACCAATATTTAACAAGATAAATACAACTTAATGTCTGTAATAAAACCACCTCAAGCAAAGATAATTCCAACTACGTTAGAAAAATTTGATGATATTCGAATCGATAATTATTTTTGGCTGAATGATAGAGAAAACCCTGAAGTTATTGATTATCTGAATAAGGAAAATGAGTATTACCAAGCGATGACTGCTCACACTAATAATTTCCAAAAAGAATTATTTGAAGAAATGAAATCCAGAATTAAGGAAGACGATCAATCGGTTCCTTATTTATATAATGGTTATTATTACATCACTCGTTTCGAAACAGGAAGTGATTATCCTATATATTCAAGAAAAAAAGGAAGCCTTACGGCAAATGAAGAAATTATGTTCAATTGCAATGAATTAGCAAATGGTCATAAATATTTTAAATTAGGTGGTCTAAGTGTAAGTTCTGACAATCAATATATTGCATTTTCGGTTGATACTGTTGGAAGACGTATTTATACTGTTCAAATTAAAAACCTTGTTACTGGTGAACTTTTTAAAGATAAAATTGAAAACACTACTGGCGATAGTACTTGGGCAAACGATAATTTGACTCTTTTTTATACACGCCAAGACGAGCAAACATTACGATCAGATAAAGTATTTAAACACAAATTAAATACCGATTCAGCTGAAGATACTTTAGTTTATTTTGAAAAAGACGACACTTTTTCAGTAGAAGTGACTAAAGAAAAATCGAAGAAATATATTGTAATCAGTTCCTCGAGTACAATTACAACAGAGTTTCGAACTTTACTAGCTGATCAACCCGATGGAGAATTTAAAGTGTTCCAAAAAAGAGTTCGTGGATTAGAGTATGATATTGCTCATTTTGGAGATCATTTTTATGTGTTGACCAATAAAGACGATGCAACCAACTTCAAGTTGATGAAAACTCCAGAATTGGCTACAGCCAAAGAAAACTGGGTGGATTTAATTCCACATCGGGAAGATGTTTTGATTGAAGATATTGATATTTTTAGTGATTTTTTAGTAGTTACTGAAAGATCTAATGGATTGAATACAATTAGAATAATGCCTTGGAGTGGAGAAGACGCCTATTATTTGCCTTTTGAGAGCGAAACTTACACTGCTTACACTTCTACAAATGTTGATTTTGATACTGATATTTTAAGATACGGCTATCAATCAATGGCTACTCCAGCTTCGATAATTGATTTCAACATGAAGACTAAGGAAAAGCAAATCATGAAGGAGCAAGAAGTTTTAGGAGGTAAATTTGATAAAAATAATTACACCGAAGAACGAGTTTGGGCAACCGCACAAGATGGAACTAAAGTGCCAATTTCGATGGTTTACCGAAAAGAATTGAAGAAAGACGGAAGTAATCCGTTGTTGCAATATGCTTATGGATCCTATGGTTATTCAATGGATGCAACATTTTCATCTACACGATTGAGTTTGCTTGACCGCGGATTTATATTTGCAATATCGCACATTCGGGGTGGTGAAGATTTAGGTCGCCAATGGTATGAGGACGGAAAATTACTAAATAAGAAAAACACTTTCACGGATTTTATCGATTGCTCAAATTATTTAATTGCTGAAAAATATACTTCATCGGCTCATTTATATGCTGAAGGTGGATCGGCTGGAGGATTATTGATGGGAGCAATTGTTAATATGGCACCTCATTTGTACAATGGCGTAATTGCTCAGGTTCCTTTTGTGGATGTAGTTACAACAATGCTTGACGATACGATCCCGTTAACAACAGGTGAATATGATGAATGGGGGAATCCGAATATCAAGAAATATTATTCTTACATAAAGTCTTATTCACCCTACGATAACGTGAAAGCGCAAGATTATCCGTCAATGTATGTGTCAACGGGCTTACATGATTCACAGGTTCAGTACTGGGAACCTGCAAAATGGGTGGCAAAATTACGTTTTTTTAAAACAGATAATAACGCTATCTATCTAGATACCAATATGAATGCTGGTCATGGAGGTGCTTCTGGTCGATTTGAAGCATTAAAAGAATTGGCAAAAGAATTTTCTTTTTTATTAGATTTAGAAAAAATTAGAAAGTAATTAGAAATTTATTGTTAAATTTGCATTAAATGAGGTTATCATAGATTGATTTTTTTAATCTTAATTGACTACTTTTTATGAACGAAAAAATAAATGCCTTCGAAAGCATACTAGATTTAATTGGGAATACTCCTTTAATTAAATTAAATAAAGTTACTGAGAACCTAGATGGAAATTTCTACGCTAAAGTAGAGGCTTTCAACCCTGGCCATTCCTCAAAAGATAGAATTGCTTTGTATATTATTGAGGAAGCTGAAAGACAAGGCATTATTTCTCCTGGTGATACAATTATAGAAACTACTTCGGGTAATACTGGTTTTAGTTTGGCCATGGTAAGTATCATTAAAGGTTATCACTGTATTTTAGCAGTAAGTTCAAAATCTTCCCTAGATAAAATTGATATGTTACGAAGCATGGGAGCAAAAGTTTATGTTTGCCCTGCTAATGTTTCTGCCGATGATGAAAGATCGTATTATTCTGTTGCAAAACGTTTACATGAAGAAACTAAAGGATCAGTTTATATCAATCAGTATTTTAACCAATTGAATATTGACGCACATTATAAAACTACAGGGCCTGAAATTTGGGAACAAACAAAAGGTAAAATTACCCATTTAGTAGCATGTAGTGGAACGGGAGGTACAATTTCAGGAATTGCAAAATACTTGAAAGAAAAAAATCCAAATATTAAAATTTTAGGAGTTGATGCTTTTGGATCGGTATTAAAAAAATACCATGAAACAAGAGAGTTTGACAACGAAGAAATATATCCTTACCGAATTGAAGGTCTAGGGAAAAACTTAATCCCATCGGCAACTGATTTTGATTCAATAGATCATTTTATGAAAGTTACTGATGAGGAAAGTGCTCATGCTACTCGCGAATTAGCAAAAAGAGAAGGTTTGTTCGTTGGATATACTTCAGGAGCTGTTCTTCAAGCGATTAGACAATATGCACAAGAAGGAGAATTTGATAAAAACAGTAATGTAATTGCTATTTTCCCAGATCACGGTTCACGATACATGAGCAAAGTTTTCAGTGACGATTGGATGAATGAACAAGGTTTCTTTGATAGTGTAAAAACAGAAGAGGCTCAAAAAATAGAATTTATTAAATAGTATAAATGAATTATATAAAAAAAACTCCAGAGAAATCTGGAGTTTTTTTATTTCAATTTTTTAATATTTATATATCTAAAATCAGCAATCATATATCTTAAATCTATTCTTCCATAGTATGATAAACGTTCATCACGTCATCATCTTCTTCAATTTTCTCGATTAGCTTTTCCACATCGGCCATTTCAGCTTCTGTCAGTTTCTTTGTGATTTGAGGAATTCGCTCAAAACCTGATGATAATATTTCGATTCCTCTGTTTTCCAATTCTTTTTGGATTGTTCCAAAACTTCCGAAAGGAGCGTAAATTAAGATACCGTCTTCATCTTCAAATACTTCTTCAGCACCAAAATCAATGAATTCTAATTCTAATTCTTCAGGATCTAATCCGTTTGCTGGAATTCTAAAATTACAAGTGTGATCAAACATAAATTCAACAGAACCTTGGGTTCCTAATGTTCCATTACATTTGTTGAAGTAACTTCTAACGTTGGCAACAGTTCTGTTATTATTATCGGTTGCAGTTTCTACAAGAATTGCAATTCCGTGAGGTGCATAACCTTCAAATAAAACTTCTTTATAGTTGGCTGTATCTTTATCGGTAGCTTTTTTGATGGCACGTTCCACATTTTCTTTCGGCATATTTACAGCCTTCGAGTTTTGTATAACTGCTCTTAATCTTGAATTGGCTTCAGGATTTGGACCACCTTCTTTAACGGCCATTACTATATCTTTACCAATTCTAGTAAATGCTTTGGCCATCGCTGACCAGCGTTTCATTTTTCTACCTTTTCGGAATTCAAAAGCTCTTCCCATTTCTAATTATTATTTTCTAATTCAATTATTTTATTTCTTATAAAATGGCAATTTAACCACTTTAGCGGGTACGTCATTTTTTCTAATTCTAATAAAAATATCGCTACCCACAGCTGAAAATGAAGTTGGCACATAGCCTAATCCAATTCCAACATTCATTGATGGAGACATTGTGCCTGATGTTACCATTCCAATTACATTTCCGTTAGCATCTACAATTTCATAATCGTGACGAGGTACTGATCGTTCTTGCATTTCAAAAGCAATTAATTTTCTGCCAACACCATTTTCTTTTTGTTTTTTCAAATTTTCAGAATTGGTGAACTCTTTCGTGAATTTTGTTATCCAACCCAATCCGGCTTCTAGTGGAGAAGTCGTATCGTTAATATCGTTTCCATACAAACAAAATCCCATTTCTAATCGCAATGTATCACGTGCTGCTAATCCAATTGGTTTGATGCCAAATGCTTCACCAGCTTGGAATACTTTGTTCCATATAGCTTCAACTTGATCGTTTTTACAATAAATTTCAAATCCTCCAGATCCAGTATAACCTGTTGCAGAGATAATCACATTGTCAAATCCAGCGAAATCTCCCACTTCAAAATGATAATAAGCAATTTGGGATAAATCAATTGACGATAATGATTGCATTGCTTCAACTGCTTTAGGACCTTGAATCGCCAATAAAGAATACTCATCTGAACAATTTTCCATTGCAACACCTAAATCATTATGAGATGAAATCCAATTCCAATCCTTATCAATATTTGAAGCATTTACTACTAATAAATATTCTTCATCAGCCATTTTATAGACAATTAAATCATCTACAATTCCGCCTTCATTATTTGGCAAACAAGAATATTGCGCTCTTCCAATCGTTAATGTAGAAGCATCATTTGAAGTTACTTTTTGGATTAAATCCAAAGCTTTTGAACCTTTTAGAAAAAATTCACCCATGTGAGAAACATCAAAAACTCCCACGCCATTTCTTACTGTTTCATGCTCTGCGTTAACACCTTCATATAAAATAGGCATATTATAACCTGCAAAAGGAAGGATTTTTGCACCTAAATTTTCGTGAACGCTTATTAAGGCTGTATTTTTCATTGTTTTGTTAGCTTTGATTTACAGCCGCTAATTTATTCATTTTTTATGGAGTTACAAAGCGACTTTTATTCAATTTATTGATTATTGATTTTCTAAGTATTATTTTTTGATATAAAATTATTATAATCATAAAATATGCTAATAAACCTTGCTTTATAATTAGTAAATAGTGATTTTTGTAGTTCAATAAAATTATTATCATGAGTAATATTCATTATATAAGTACCGATGTTCTTTCTTTAGAAGATGTTCAAGAAATCATTTACCAACATAAAACCCTTGAATTATCTGAAGAGGCGCGAGTAAATATCCAAAAATGCAGGGATTATTTAGATTCCAAAATGGAAGCAAATGAAACACCAATTTATGGAATAAACACTGGTTTCGGATCACTTTGTAACGTTAAAATTTCGAATGAAAATCTTTCCAAACTTCAAGAAAACCTTGTGAAATCTCACGCTTGTGGAACAGGGGAAGAGGTTCCATCGGAAATTGTAAAGTTGATGTTGCTTTTAAAAATTCAATCATTAAGTTATGGTTATTCTGGTGTTCAGTTAATAACCGTATTGAGACTTATTGATTTTTATAATAATGATATATTACCATTAATTTATACTCAAGGATCTCTTGGTGCATCAGGTGATTTAGCCCCTTTGGCTCATTTATCCTTACCTTTATTAGGGGAAGGAGAAGTGATTTATAATGGAAATAAAGTGCCAACTTCAGAAATAATGAAGCAATTTAATTGGAGTCCAATTGTACTTCAATCAAAGGAGGGATTGGCTTTGCTTAATGGAACTCAATTTATGAGTGCTTATGGAACTCATATTTTATTGAAAGCGATAAAATATTCTTATTTAGCCGATTTAATCGGAACTATTTCATTAGAAGGATTTGATGGTCGTCAAGAACCATTCAATGAATTAATTCATTTTATAAGACCTCATAAAGGACAAATTGTTACAGCAAATAGAGTGAATGAATTTTTGGAAGGAAGTGAAATTATTTCCCAGTCTAAAGTGCATGTTCAAGATCCGTATTCTTTCCGATGTATTCCACAAGTTCACGGAGCTTCAAAGGATGCAATAGACTACGTGAAAAAAGTATTCAAAACAGAAATAAATTCGGTAACCGATAATCCGAATGTATTTATAGAAAGCGATCAGATAATTTCGGGTGGAAATTTCCACGGACAACCATTGGCCTTAGCCCTAGATTTTCTGGCAATCGCTTTATCAGAATTAGGAAGTATTTCCGAAAGAAGAACTTATCAATTAATTTCAGGTTTAAGAAATTTACCTCCTTTTTTAGTTGACAATCCTGGATTAAATTCAGGATTTATGATTCCGCAATATACCGCAGCTAGTATTGCAAGTCAGAATAAACAATTGGCTACTCCAGCAAGCGTTGATAGTATTGTATCTTCAAACGGTCAGGAAGATCATGTAAGTATGGGTGCAAATGCGGCTACCAAAGCGTTACGAATTATGGATAATTTAGAGCGAATTCTTGCTATTGAGCTAATGAATGCTTCTCAGGCAATTGAATTTAGAAGGCCTTTAAAATCAAGTGATTTTATCGAGATGTTTTTAAAATCCTATCGTGAGGAAGTTCCTTTAGTTAAAGAAGATAGAATTCTACATTATGATATTCAAAAATCAGTGGCGTTTTTGAATAGTTTTGTGATTGATCTAGAAATTTAAATATTCGATAAAATATTAAATTCTATTTGAGAAAAATTACATTTTATGTTTAAAATTTTTCTCAATTGCTTTAATCATTTCACCAGCAATATCTTTATTGGTAGCCCCTTCGATACCCTCTAACCCTGGAGATGAGTTCACTTCTAATAACAATGGTCCTTTAGAAGATCGAATAATATCTACTCCAGCAACTTTTAAATCCATCGCTTTTGCAGCTTTAATTGCAATTCTCTTTTCCTCAGCAGTGACTTTAATTACCGAAGCGGTTCCACCCAAATGAATATTGGCTCTAAATTCACCTGGCATTGCTTCACGTTGAATTGCAGCAACCACTTTACCGTCAATTACAAAACATCTAATGTCTTTTCCGTTGGCTTCTTTAATAAATTCTTGAACTAATATATTGGCATTCAAACTTTTAAAAGCATTGATAACACTTTCAGCTGCTTTTTTAGTTTCCGCCATTACCACGCCTTTTCCTTGAGTTCCTTCTAATAATTTCACAATTAATGGTGGTCCGCCAACCATTTTAATTAAATCGTTGGTATCAAGTGGAGAGTTTGCAAAACCGGTTGTAGGAATATCAACTCCATTATTTAATAACAGTTGTAAAGAAAATAATTTATCACGAGATTGAGTGATAGCTGCGGCAGAATTCAAGCAATAAACTTTCAATGCTTCAAATTGGCGTGTTAATGCACAACCATAAAAAGTAATACTAGGACGAATTCTTGGGATAATTGCATCAAAATTATCTAAAATTCTTCCCCCACGATAGTGAATTTCAGGCGTTGTTGCGTCTAATTTCATGTAACATTCCTTAATATTTAAGAAGTGCATTTCATGACCTCGCATTTCACCAGCTTCCATAATTCTCTTATTGCTATACAATTCTTTATTGCTTGCCAAAACCCCAATGCGAAGTCCTGTTGTTGCTTTCTCAGAAGATTTATACAACTCTGTCAATACATCTTGAGTTGGTTCTCCCAATAAGTATTTTTGTTCAGGATCTACAAGAACCCTTCCGCTCATGGCTTCACGACCTAAAAGCATTCGAAAACCCATAGAATCTCGATTGGTTAAAGTAATTTCAATAGACCAATTTTTCCCACCAATTTCCAGTTCTGAACCAATAACGTAACGTTGTTCTCTGAATCCGCTTGAACTTTTAACGATTCTTTTATCAATTAATTTAGATTCACAATGAATAATAGTTTTTACATTGTTTTGAATTGGATTAATATCAAATTTTACCCAATTTTCACCATCTTTAATAAATGGTGCAATATTGATAGCGTGTAATGCCGATGTTTTAGCACCAGAATCTACTCTTGCTTTAATTGTTGGAATTCCTAAAATAGGGAAGGAACACCATTCTTCACTACCAACTATAACTTTTTCTTTAAACATATTATTGATTGTAAATTGATAAAATAATATTTTCCAAAAGTATATATTTTGTTTTAATTTAAATGAAGAATTATATTAAATAATAAACCCATCAATTATTGACAAAAAGATGGGTTTAAAAAACTTGTTATGTACTGAATTTATTAATTTGTTGGCTCTGGAGCTTTAGTTACTTTTACAACCAATTCTTGAGTTGTTTCGTCTAAATCCATAAATATTTCATCACCAGCACCAATTTTACTAGTAATAATTTCTTCAGCAAGGGCATCTTCAACATATTTTTGAATCGCTCTTTTTAATGGTCTAGCGCCAAATTGCTTATCGAAACCTTTTTCGGCAATAAAAGCTTTAGCAGTATCTGAAAGATTTAGTTCGTAGCCAAGATCTTTTATTCTTGCATATAATTTTTTCAATTCAATTTCAATAATCAAATCGATATCGTGTTTTTCTAATGCGTTGAAAACAATTACGTCGTCAATTCTGTTTAAGAACTCCGGAGAAAACGCTTTTTTTAGTGCATTTTCAATGATGCTCTTAGAGTTTTCATCTGCTTGAGAAATTTTTGCTGAAGTTCCAAAACCAACTCCTTGACCAAAATCTTTCAATTGACGTGCTCCAATATTGGAAGTCATAATAATGATAGTATTTTTAAAATCAATTTTACGACCTAAACTATCGGTTAAATAACCGTCATCCAATACTTGCAACATCATATTAAATATGTCTGGATGCGCTTTTTCAATCTCATCTAACAATACAACGCTGTAAGGTTTTCTTCTTACTTTTTCCGTTAATTGCCCACCTTCTTCATATCCTACGTATCCTGGAGGCGCTCCAACTAATCTTGAAATTGCAAATTTCTCCATGTATTCGCTCATGTCAATTCTGATTAAAGCATCTTCAGAATCGAACAATTCTTTGGCCAAAACTTTCGCTAATTGGGTTTTACCTACACCAGTTTGCCCCAAGAAAATAAACGAACCAATTGGTCGATTTGGATCTTTCAATCCAGCACGATTTCTTTGAATAGAACGAGCAATTTTTAACACCGCTTCATTTTGCCCAACTACCTTATTTTGAATTAGTTCAGGGAGTATAGCTAATTTATTACTTTCAGTTTGAGCAATACGATTTACAGGTATTCCTGTCATCATAGAAACCACATCGGCAACGTTATCTTCGGTTACTAATATACGATTGTTTTTAGCATCTTCTTCCCATTGTTCTTGGGCTACAGCCAAATCTTTTTCGATGCGTTTTTCATCGTCACGAAGTTTAGCGGCTTCTTCATATTTCTGTCTTTTTACCACAGAATTTTTAAGTTCGCGTACTTCTTCCAATTGTCGTTCGAAATCTAAAATTTGTTTTGGCACCTCAATATTGGTAATATGTACTCTTGAACCCGCCTCATCTAAAGCATCAATCGCTTTGTCTGGAAGGAAACGCTCCGACATGTATCGGTTGGTCAATTTGACACAAGCCTCAATTGCTTCAGGAGTATAAGTCACATTGTGATGGTCTTCGTATTTATTTTTGATATTATTCAAGATAGTAATCGTTTCTTCAACAGATGTTGGTTCAACAATTATCTTTTGGAAACGACGTTCCAAAGCGCCATCTTTCTCTATATATTGTCGGTATTCATCTAATGTTGTTGCTCCAATACATTGTATTTCGCCACGAGCTAAAGCTGGTTTGAACATATTGGATGCATCCAATGAACCAGTCGCACCTCCAGCACCAACAATAGTGTGAATTTCGTCAATAAATAGTATGATATCGTCGTTTTTTTCCAATTCATTCATCACTGCTTTCATTCGCTCTTCAAATTGCCCACGGTATTTTGTACCGGCAACAAGACTAGCTAAATCGAGTGTAACCACTCGTTTATTGAATAATATTCGCGATACTTTCTTTTGGATAATCCGTAAAGCTAAACCTTCTGCGATAGCTGATTTACCAACTCCAGGTTCACCAATTAAAAGTGGGTTGTTCTTTTTGCGGCGACTTAATATTTGAGAAACCCTTTCGATTTCTTTTTCACGACCAACTACTGGATCTAATTTTCCTTCTTCGGCAAGTTCGGTTAAATCACGACCAAAATTATCTAAAACTGGAGTTTTTGACTTTTTATTGGACTTATTCGTAGGATTATTAAAATTGTCACCTTTTAGGCTGTCATCTTGTCCTGAATCGTCATTATAAGATTCAGCTCTTGGCAAATTTTCTAAAAATTCGCTCTCGGTGTTATTTGGTGTCATGTTTAAATATTGTTCTTTGGCGGTATCGTAGTCGATTTTTAACTTGTTAAGAAGTTTAGTTGTAGGATCATTTTCGTTCCTTAAAATGCATAAAAGTAGGTGAGCGGTACTAATTGTAGTGCTCTGAAATACTTTAGCCTCTAGAAAAGTTGTCTTTAATGCGCGTTCTGCTTGACGTGTTAGATGTAAGTTCTTCTTATCTAAACCAATTTCAGCGTTAGGGTTGGCAGGGCTTAAGATTTCTACTTTCCTGCGTAAAAAATCTAAATCTACCGATAGGTTGTTTAATATATCTATTGCTGTACCATTTCCATCTCTCAAAATTCCAAGCATAAGATGCTCTGTACCAATGAAGTCGTGCCCTAATCGAAAGGCTTCTTCTTTGCTATAGGTTATTACATCTTTAACTCTTGGTGAAAAATTATCATCCATATATAGTGTTTTACTTTTGTAAATTTATTAATTTATATTCATAAAATCAAAAACCGTACCTTCTATGAATTAGATAGCTAATTGACAAAAAAATATCTAATTTAAAAAGGATAATGCCTAATAAATTTATTAACCAAAAGTCATTCAAAATTTGTTAATAAATCATCAAAATTATTGCTTTAAAATGTAAATAAAATGGTTTAAAAAGACTATATTAGCAAGATTTTTAATTCAAAAATAATTTTTAATTTAACTATATAATATGTCTGACGGAGAAAAGTTAATCCCTATTAACATTGAAGAAGAAATGAAATCAGCCTACATCGATTATTCGATGTCGGTAATTGTATCACGAGCACTTCCAGATGTTAGAGACGGTTTGAAACCAGTACATCGAAGAGTACTTTATGGAATGTATGATTTAGGAGTTTTTTCGAATAAAGCTCATAAAAAATCCGCAAGAATTGTTGGAGAAGTTTTAGGAAAGTATCACCCTCACGGAGATACTTCTGTATATGATGCGATGGTTCGTATGGCTCAGGAATGGAGCATGCGTTATTTATTAATTGACGGTCAAGGTAACTTTGGTTCTGTTGATGGTGATAGCCCTGCAGCGATGCGTTATACTGAGGCTAGAATGCGTAAGATTTCAGAAGAAATCATGGCAGATATCGAAAAAGAAACAGTTGATTTCCAATTGAATTTTGACGATACTTTATATGAGCCAAAAGTAATGCCTACAAAAGTACCTACCTTATTAATTAATGGTGCTACGGGAATTGCAGTGGGTATGGCTACCAATATGCCTCCACACAATTTAACGGAAGTTATTAATGGAACTTTAGCTTATTTAGATAACGAAGATATTGAAGTTGACGAATTGATGAATCATATTAAAGCCCCAGATTTTCCAACTGGAGGTATAATTTATGGTTATGAAGGTGTTCGTGAAGCATTCAAAACGGGTAGAGGTAGAATTGTAATGAGAGCTAAAGTTAACTTTGAAGAAGTTGATGGAAGAGAATCAATCATTATAACTGAAATACCATACCAAGTTAATAAGGCTGAAATGATTAAAAAAACAGCCGATTTAGTAAATGACAAGAAAATTGATGGTATTGCCAATATTCGTGACGAATCGGATAGAAATGGTATGCGAATCGTGTACATATTAAAGAGAGATGCTACTCCAAATGTAGTTTTGAACACTTTATATAAATTCACACAATTACAAGCTTCTTTCAGTGTTAATAATATCGCCTTGGTAAAAGGTCGTCCTCAAATGTTGAATTTGAAGGATATGATTCATTATTTTATTGAGCACCGTCATGATGTTGTGGTTCGTAGAACTCAATTTGAATTAAGAAAAGCAGAAGAGAGAGCCCACATATTAGAGGGTTTAATCATAGCTTCTGATAATATTGACGAGGTAATTGCTTTAATTCGTGGATCGAAAAATACTGATGAAGCTAGAGAAAAATTAGTTGAAAGATTTAATCTCTCAGATATCCAATCCCGTGCAATTGTTGAAATGCGTTTACGTCAATTGACAGGATTAGAACAAGACAAGTTAAGAGCTGAATTCGAAGAATTAATGAAATTAATTGAGCATTTAAAAGCGTTATTAGCAGATGTTAATTTGAGAACAGAAGTAATTAAAGAAGAGTTGATCGAAATTCGTGATAAATACGGTGACGCTCGTCGTTCTTCAATCGAATATTCAGGTGGAGATGTAAGTATTGAGGATTTAATTGCTGATGAAAATGTGGTAATAACCATTTCTCACGCTGGTTATATCAAACGTACGAATTTAACAGAATACAAAACTCAGAATAGAGGTGGAGTAGGACAGAAAAGTGCTGGAACAAGAGATCAAGATTTCTTAGAGCATTTATTTGTGGCATCAAATCACCAATACATGATGTTCTTTACTCAAAAAGGAAAATGTTTCTGGATGAGAGTTTATGAAATCCCTGAAGGTAGTAAAACAGCAAAAGGACGTGCCTTACAAAACTTAATCAACATTGAAAGTGATGATAAAGTAAAAGCATTTATTTGTACACAAGATCTTAAAGATAAGGTTTACACCAATAGTCATAACCTAATCATGGTGACTAAAAAAGGTCAAGTGAAGAAAACATCATTAGATAAATATTCTAAACCTCGTGTGAACGGAGTTGCGGCAATTACTATTAAAGAAGGCGACGAATTATTAGCAGCTCAATTAACAGATGGAAACAGTCAAATTATGATAGCTGTGAAATCAGGAAAAATGGTACGTTTTGAAGAAACAAAAACGCGTCCAATGGGAAGAACAGCCTCTGGAGTTCGTGGAATTACATTGAAAGACGAGTCTGATGAAGTAATTGGAATGGTATCTGTAAATGACATGGAAAGTGAAATCCTTGTGGTTGCTGAAAATGGTTATGGAAAACGTTCAAGTATTGAAGAATATAGAATTACCAATCGTGGAGGAAAAGGAGTAAAAACTCTAAATATCACAGAAAAAACTGGTAAATTGATATCTATAAACTCAGTAACAGATTCAGATGATTTAATGATTATCAACAAATCTGGATTAACAATTAGAATGGCTGTAGAAGATTTAAGAGTAATGGGTAGAGCAACGCAAGGAGTTAAACTTATTAATATTAAAGAAAACGATTCAATTGCTGCTGTTACTAAAGTAATGAAGGATGATGCAGAAGAAGTTGTTGTTGATGAAGATGGAAATGTAATTGAAGCAGCTGTAATCGAGAGAGTTAAACCAGTGTTAGAAGTTCTTGAAGACGACGGTGTCGCAGATGACGATGATGATGACGACGATGAAGTTATTGAAGACGATGACGAAGATTCTGATGATGACTCAGACGACGAAAACGAAGATTAATTAATTTAAAATTTATAAATATGAAAAGTAAAGTTCTATTACTTGTATCATCAATCCTAATTTCAACTGCTGCATTTGCACAAAAGGATGAATTAAAAACGTTAAAGAAAATATATGGAAGAGAAAAAATTTCTGATTCCGATATGGAACTTTACAAAACTACATTAGTAAATGGAGAGTCTTTAATTGCCGCTTCAACTGAAGACGACAAAGTATATTTTAGTTTTTATAAAGCGATGTCGCCTGTTTTGGAGTTAAATCTGGTTATGTCTAAGCCCGAAAATGCAAAAAATCCTGGATTGATACTTAAATACCTTACTGTTGATAATGTTAGTCTGTTAGTAACCAATTTGAATGCTACCTTGGCTTATGAAAAAAAATCGGGAAAACAAGTTTATACCAAAGACATTCAAGAAACGATCACTTCATTTAAGCCAATGTTAATTAGTTATGCTGTTGCTCTTTCAGGTAATTCAAAGATGAAAGAAGCTGCTGATGTATTAGCATCAATTTATGAATTGGATAAAACGGATGTTGAAAAATTGTATTATGCAGCAAATTATGCTGTTAATTCAAAAGATTATGTGAAGGCTTTAAAATATTATGGAGAATTAAAATCTTTAAATTTCACCGGAGAATGTACTCAGTATTATGCAAAAAATATATTGACCGAGAAAGAAGATTATTTTGGAAATACTCCAGATGCTAAAACCGATAGAGAATCAAAAATTAAATTAAAGTTATATTCTGATCCTCGTGATGAAAAAATCCCATCAAAGAGACCGGAAATTTTCAAAAGTATTGCATTAATTTTATTGGAATTAGGAAAGTCTGATGAAGCAAAACTTGCATTAAAAGAAGCGAGAGTTGAAAGTCCAGAAGATGTTGGTTTGATTATTTCTGAATCTAATATTTATTTGAAAGAAAACGATATGGTTTCTTACAAAAAATTAATTTCAGAAGCTTTAGAGAAAAATCCAAATAATGCTGATTTAGTTTTCAATTTAGGTGTTATTTGCTATAATAATAAAGAATTAACAGATGCTGAAAAATATTATTTAAAAGCGATTGAAATTGATTCAAATTATATAAATGCTTACCTAAATTTAGCTATTCTGAAGTTAGATGCTGAAAAAATTCTAATTGATAAAATGAATAAATTAGGAGATTCAGCTCCTGAAATGAAAAAATATAATGTTTTGAAAAAACAAAGAGAAGATGTTTATAAAAGTGCTATTCCTTATTTAAAAAAGGTGGTTGAATTAGATCCACAAAATGTTGAAGCTATCAAAACATTAGTTGGAGTTTATAATGCAATTGAAATGTTTGACGAAGCAAAAGCTTTAAAAGCGCAGTTAAAGAAATAATATTCTAAATATCTTATAAAAAAAATCCCGACAAATTGCTCGGGATTTTTTTATATAATTTTTTTAATGACTCTTAATTTATGGGTATGCCTATTGGTTTCCGCGTTGTAAATTCCTAAATGATCAATTCGGTCAATTCTAACTTTTCCACTTGCGTGAATAATATAATTGTTTTCCATAATTATTCCTACGTGAATGATATTTCCCTCGTCGTTATCAAAAAAAGCCAAATCTCCAGGCTCACTTTCTTCAATAAAACTTAATGGTATTCCTTGTGAAGCCTGTTGCGAGGCATCGCGAAGTAGTTTGTAACCATTTAATTTATAAACCATTTGCGTAAACCCAGAACAATCAATTCCAAAAGGAGTTTTTCCACCCCAAAGGTAAGGAGCGTTTAAATACATAAACGCCGTTTTTAGCAATTCCGATTTTGATTTGATTCCGCTAACTTTTGCACCTTCAAAATCATAATTGGACTTATTGATATTGGAATCATCCAAAAAAGATAAAGTTGCGCCAAGTGGAATTGGCATCATGAAATTATTATCTGCAGTAACGTAATCAATTAAATCTCCGTTTAAAACTATTTCTTGAGCAGAGAGCGTTTTATAATCTTCTTTAGAAATAGGTTGAAATTGTTTAGTGTCAATCCAACCTTCGTAATCATCATATTGTAATTTGATTTTGGTCCATTGTTTTTGCTTTTCTAATACCTCAAAATGTTCGCCAAACAACACTTGCGAAACTATTTCACTTCGGTCGTTAGGTTCTATTCTTAAAGGAATAATCGCTAAATTACAAATGCCAAACATATAAAATTATTCTCTTTCAATTACAATTGCGGAAGCTCCTCCACCGCCATTACAAATTGCTGCAGCACCAATTTTTGCATTATTTTGGGCTAAAACACTAATCAAAGTTACAATTATTCTTGCGCCTGAACAACCTAGAGGATGTCCTAGTGATACTGCACCTCCGTTTACATTTACTTTGGATGCATCCAATCCTAAAATTTTAGAATTGGCTAAGCCTACAACTGAAAAGGCTTCATTAAATTCAAAAAAGTCAATATCATTGACTGATAAACCAACTTTTTTTAATGCTTTTGGTAGTGCTACGGAAGGAGTAGTGGTAAACCATTTAGGTTCTTGTGCTGCATCTGCATAACTTTTGATATAGGCTAATGGTTTTAAACCTAATTCAATTGCTTTATCTTCACTCATTAAAATAAGTGCTGCTGCACCATCATTTATAGTAGAAGCATTTGCAGCTGTTACCGTTCCTTCTTTTGTAAAAGCTGGAGCTAATGTTGGAATTTTGTCCAATTTGACATTGGTATATTCTTCGTCTTTGTCAATAATTATTGGTTCACCACGTCTTTGTGGAACAGAAACAGGGACAATTTCTGAATCAAATTTCCCTGATTCCCAAGCTTTAGCTGAACGATCATACGATTGAATTGCAAAAGCGTCTTGTTCTTCACGAGAAATTTTATATTCGGTTGCACATAAATCGGCAGAAACCCCCATAGCTGAGTTATCGTATGCATCAGACAATCCGTCTTTTTGCATTCCGTCAATCATATTGGCTGGTCCAAATTTATATCCATTTCTTAAATGTAAATAGTGAGGAATTAAACTCATATTTTCCATCCCTCCAGCAACAATTATATCAGCATCACCAGCCATAATTGCTTGTGCGCCTTGCATTACTGCTTTCATACCTGAAGCACATACTTTATTGACTGTAGTTGCTATGGTTTTTGTAGGAAGTCCAGCTAATAAAGCCGCTTGACGCGCTGGTGCTTGACCAACTCCTGCTTGAACTACATTTCCCATTATTACCTCATCAATTAATTCAGGGCTTAAATTGATCTTATTTAATGCACCTTTTATTGCTGCGGCACCAAGTTGTGGTGCGGTTACTGTTGATAATCCGCCCATGAAACTACCTATTGGAGTTCTTACTGCGGAAACAATTACTACTTTTTTATGCGTCATTAGTGTTAGTTTTAGACTGCGAATTTAATCATTTTGGGTTAATAGTAAATTACAAATACTAGAATATTATAAACACATTTTAATTTATTTTACAATAACATCACACTAAGTCAAGTAAAATGAAATCAATTTGTATAATATAATTAGGCTATTAACTTGATTGTTAATGATTTTAATTGCACTTATAAAAAACATTTAAAAAATCCGAGTATTTATTTGTAAAATATAGATTAGTACGTTACATTTGCATCCGCTTTAAGAGAAGAGAAATCTTCTAAGGAGAGTTGCCTGAGTGGCCGAAAGGACATGTTTGCTAAACATGCGTATGGGAAACTGTACCAAGGGTTCGAATCCCTTACTCTCCGCAAAGATTAATATACGGGGTGTAGCGTAGCTCGGTTATCGCGCCTGCTTTGGGAGCAGGAGGCCGCAGGTTCGAATCCTGCCACCCCGACAAATGGACGCATAGCTCAGCTGGATAGAGCACCTGCCTTCTAAGCAGGCGGTCGAAGGTTCGAATCCTTCTGCGTTCACATTGTTGAACCAAAAGCCTCTAGAGAAATCTAGAGGCTTTTTTTTATTGTTGTATTTTAAATAGTGTAAATTATATTATTTTTAAAAAAAAAGCCATTCATGTCTGAATGGCTTAAAAAAGTTAATTAGTATTAACTAATTATTTCTTAATAAATTTATATGATTTATTTTCTGATATCTTAAGGTAATAAATGCCTTTTGATAATTGTTCTACATTTATGGTGTTTTCAACATCATTTAATTTGCCATTTAAAACCACTCTACCTAAACTGTCAATTATTGTATAAGCCTGATTTATTAGATTAGAGTTTATATTTACGTTTAAGACATTTAGAGCGGGATTTGGGAACAAACTGATCGGAGACAATTCAAAATCATCGGTATTTAATGCTGTTCCAGCATTTACAAGATCCCAAACTGTTCTTACAACTATGCCATCAACCGTAATTCTTTGCGTAGCGTCGGCTTGTCTTAATGCTACTGCTTGTAATACTGGAGCATCCGCAGTTGGAGCAGCAGGAGTTCCTGAGGTTGTATTTGTAAATGGCCCTAATGTTGGTGTTGCAGGCTCAGTTGTTGGTATAGCATCACCAGTAGAGTATACAAATAAACTAACTTCATCATTAAAATCACCAGTTACAAATTTATATTTTACAACTACTAGATAAGTTTGACCAATAGTTAAATTTGAAGTTTCACCTTGAGTAGTTGTTGCATTAAATGCTAAACCTAATTTAAATTGCGTAGCTGGATCGGTTCCTGGGGCTATGTAGGTTCTTGCTCTAAAAGCAGAGTTTAAAGCAGTATAAACAGGTGTGGTTGTATTAGCATAATATCCAAGGTGAAAAAAGTAAACTAATGGTGTGGTTGCAGTTACAGATACCAAAAAAGAGGCATAAACACTTCCTGAATTTAAATCTGCGCCAAAAGGTTTATTTAAGTCTTCACCTGTATTATTAACTAAAGCAGCGTTTCCAACTCCACTTCCAATATAACCAGAAAAATTTAATCCTGTCGCACTTACTAAAATAGGGTTTGTATTTCCACTATGAACAGTCCAGCCATTACTTGTTAATGGTGCAGCTGCAGCATAATTAAAATGTTCAACTAAATAATTAACTTGACCGAAAGTAAATCCGAAGTAAATTAAAGCCAATAGTGTGTAAAGTTTTTTCATAATTTAAAAATTTTTATAATTAATTGTAAAAATAATAAAAATTAACTAATTATCTAATAATTATTAATTTAACAAAAAAATACATTTATTAAATGTAAATTATAGTTCTCTTTTTATTTTTAATAAAGCAAATTAACAGCATCATTAGACATTTGCACTGCATCATGACCTGAATTGGCAACGGTATGAAATTGCCAATTGAATGTTGCTCCGACTGAAATGGCATAAGTTCTACTTTTAGAAAAGAAATAGTTGGCACGAGCAAGTCTGTTCAATCCCTGTAAATCGCTCTCAGTATTGTGACGAAGTGATGAATCGGAACCATTATTATCTAAACTACCTACTGATATAAATAATTTTCTTTTAAAATAATTATTTGGATTTATAGCAGTAATTGGGCAATTCATAATTCCGTAAGGAAAATTAGCAACCCCATCTGGAACAGTATACCAACCACTATTTGCTGCGATTGCTCTATTGTACCTAGCATTTGGTTTAAGTAAAACGAATCGATGGACAAATTGACCTCCGCCAGAATGACCAAACATATCATAGGTATTTGACTCGCTTCCAGAATTGACTTTAATAAAATCAAAAAGTGGTTCAATCATTGAAAAGGTCCATACACTCTCATTGTTTAGTGTTTGCGCAGTTGGGAAATTACCGTCTTGATAGACATTTCCAATTATATAGGAACTACCCCCAGGAAAATTTATACTATTAAATTCAGGTGCAAATACCATAAACCCATATTGATTGGAGGCATTTACCCAAATATCGCGATATTCGCTAGCATTTCTTTCATCACCATGAAAAACGATAACTATTGGCATATTGTTTCGATTACCAGCCGGAATATTATAAAAAACATTTATTGGTTTTTGAGGCAAACCTGAATAAGTGAATACAAATTGGTTTGAGCCCGAATTTAATAAGTTTTCCTGATTACTAACGACATTATCTTTCGAACAAGAAATTAAAATAAAGAACGAAAACAGTATTATTTTGAGTAGGTGATTTTTCATGAAACTACTATTTTTTTTGTGGTTGGTGGTAATATCTAATTACAAGATTACAAAAAATTATTATATGTTAATTATTTATATATATTTGTTTTTTTAATAGTTACATATAAATTAATTAATTATTAAAAAAGTAAATTATTAATTACCCCTTAATCTTCAATAACAATGAAAATTTTTAATAAAACATTAGTATCTTTTTCTTTTTTATTTTTACTATCATGTATACTATCGTGTACGACCGAAGATGTAAGTCCATTTCCACCCACAATAGGAACATTTACTGTGCCTTCAAAGCAAATGGGTAGTTTACCTTTTTTGCTTACACCACCAACATCTAATAGTGCAGGTGCATTCACCTATACTAGTGCAGATCCTTCAATTGCAACAATAAGCGGAACAACTGTAACGGTTGTTGGAATTGGAACTACTACAATAACTGCTACTCAGGCTGCAGATGCTGGGTACGGTATAGGATCGGTTACTGCAACATTCACTGTTTCTCAATTAGAACCACCAACTATTGGCTCTTTCACAATTCCATCAAAAATGACTGGAAGTCTACCATTTCAATTGACTCCACCTACCTCAAATAGTGGCGGCGCCTTTTCTTATTCAAGTAGTAATGCAGCCGTAGCAACAATCAACGGGACAACAGTTACTGTAGTTGGAGCTGGTGTTTCAACGATTACTGCTACTCAAGCTGCTTTTGGAACTTTTGCTTCAGGAACAGTTACTGCTACTTTTACAGTTACCGCAAATATTCCATCTTCCAATATTGCTTCAGATAATTTTGATGTTGCAGCAGGAACTGCTTTAACAGCAAATGGATGGGTTGCACATAGTAGCAGTACAACTAACCCAATATTAACTACCTCACCTGGACTTGCCTTTCCAAACTATTATGGTTCTGGAATAGGTAATGCAGCTAGTGTAACCAGTATAGGGCAAGATGTTTCTTTACAGTTTACTTCAGTTTCTTCAGGAACTGTATATGCTTCTTTTCTTGTAAAAGCAGCTGCCTCTCCATTGTGTATTGACCAATACTTTTTTGGTTTTGGTAATAATGATATTGCAGACACCGCTTATAGAGGTAAACTAATGATTAATCAAGACCCAACCAATCCAGCAAAATTCAAATTTGGATTTGCTGCTAATTTAACCAATAGATATACCACAAATTCTTATGATTATGGAACAACTTATCTGGTGGTTATTAAATATAAAATTGTTAATTCAACGGTTACTAATGCTAACGGAAACGTTGGTCGTGATGAAACAAGTTTGTATATCTTTGATACGACATCAAGCTATTTGACCGAGCCATCAGTTCCAACTATTGGAATTGAAGACACTTCTTCAGTTGATATTCTTCCAGGCAGAGTAGTACTTAGACAAGACAATGTCAATTCTCCAAATGTTATTATTGATGGATTGAGAGTTGACAGCTCTTGGAATCTTAGAAATTAATTTGATAAAGTCAGCTATAAAAATGAAGAAACTTATAAAGATATTAGCTTTAAGTATTTTACTGCTTTTGGTAACACAACTTTCAAATGCACAAGAAATAGTAATCAACAAATATAAATTTGGAGAGGGATTGGAATTTTCAGGAATTGACAATAATTATAAAATGGAAATTTCTGGATATCTTCAGCCTTACATTGATAGTAAAAAATATCTAGACAACAACGATTCTTCATCATACAATAGAATGCGAATGAGAAGAGCTCGATTGAATTTTTCAGGGAGTTCAAAAAAAGAAAAAATATCATATCGCTTACAACTTGATTTAACTGGTGGTGGCGAGGGAGACGCATCAATAGGAAGCCTGGTTTTTGATGCTTGGATCGCTTATGATCTTACTAAACGAATAAAACTTACTTTTGGACAAAAAGGAACATTTACTGATAATCGCGAACTTGGAATGCGTTCAAATACTTTACAACTTGTAGAGAGAAGTCCAATATCAGGTGCCTTTGCTTCAATTCGTGAATTTGGATTTTTTGCAGAATCCTCTTATAAAATATCAAAACAATCGTATATAAAACCAGAGTTTGCAATTACCAATGGAGATGGAATTAATGTTTTTGGTAAAGACCATGGAGGATTTAAATATGGAGGCCGAATTGATTATTTACCTTTTGGGTTGTTCAATAATTTCGGACAATACCGTCAAGCGGATATAGAAAGAGAATTGACCCCAAAATTTGTAATTGGAGCCAACTACAGTTATAATATTGGAATTAGCGATAGAAGAGGAAGTGAAAGTGGAACCATATTGTATTTAGACAATCAGAATAATGAATTGTTGCCCGATTATATGAAATATGGTATTGATTTTTTATTTAAATATAGAGGTTTTTCACTTTTAGGAGAATATATAAATGCTTCTGCTAGAGTACCTAGCGGAATTACTCAAAGGGTTCGTGTAGATGGCACCACTTCTACAGTATTTACTGTTAATGGAATACAAGATGTGGATAGTTATGTTAAAGGTAGAATGATGGTTGGTGAAGGATATAATTTACAAAGCGGATACGTTTTTAAAAATCTTTTTTCCATTGATGGTCGAGTTGCCTTTTTGAAACCTGAAACTAATTCTTTTTTAAATAATGGAACTTTTTACAATCGTTCTGATTTTTATACCCTCGGAATTACGAAATATTTGGCACGAAATTATGGAGCTAAAATTCAATTGGATTGCACCTATATTAATGCCAAACCAGGATCTAATGATATCAATGGAAATTTGATAAATGGAAATGAATTCTTAACCAGATTAATTACAACTTTTTCATTTTAACAGTATGATAGATAAAATTAAATTATTGGTTTTATTAAATCTGATTGTTTTTCCAATGTTTGGACAATTCAATCCGCAAAATGATGAAATAACAAAAAAGTTTTTTCCTGATTCCGAATTGGATATTCATACTCCATCATTCTCAAAAAAGGGATTCACCAATTATGACGATATGATGTTGTATCTAAATAAGTTGGTTGCAGAACATCCAAAAGAAATTTCTCTATCCTTTATTGGTGAAAGCCAAAAGAATAAGAAAATACCAATGGTTATTTTGAATAAAAACAATGGGAACGAAAAAATTAAAGTTTGGTTTCAAGGAGGTCTTCATGGTGATGAACCTGCCGGAACTGAAACCATGCTTTTCCTAATAGATAAAATATTAAACGATCCTAAATATACTTATTTATTAGATAAAATAACCCTTTCAATTGTTCCAATGGCGAATATAGATGGTTATGAAAAACTCGATCGTTATGCTGCGAATGGATTGGATTTAAATAGAGACCAAGTAAAATTGATTTGTAAAGAAAGTAATTTCTTGAAAAAAGCATTTAGTAATTTTGGGGCTGAAGTAGCAGTTGATTTTCATGAATACCGTCCCTTTAGAAAAGAATTTGGATTGCTTGGAACTGATGGGATTAGCTCCATATATGATGCGATGTTTATGTATTCTGGGAATTTAAATCTTCCTCAAAATTTAAGAGATTACACTAAGGATGTTTTTGTTGAAAATGCAAAAAAAGTATTAGAGTCTAATCATTTTATTTATAGAGATTACATCGCTAGTGTAAAGCAAAATAATGAAGTTCATTTTAATCAATGTACCACAGAAGCAAGATCTAGTACTACATCTTATGCATTAACCAATTGTATTTCTTCATTAATAGAAATTCGGGGTGTGAACCTTCAAAAAACATCTTTCAAAAGAAGAATTAAAACTACTTTTTTAATTGCTACTTCCTTTCTAAAAACAGTTTATGACGATACTTTGAATATAAAAGAAGTACTAAAAATTTCTAACAATTCAAAACCGGATAATCTAGTTGTTGTTGCGAATAAGCCACAAGAAAAACAAACCATTAGGGCAATTAGTTTAAAAGATAATTCAGAAATTTCTTTGGAGGTCAAGGTCAATAATGCTTTAAAATGCACACCAGTTTTAGAAAGAAAAAGACCGTTTGCCTATTTGATACTTCCGGAGCAAAAAATCCTTGTTGATAAATTAATTATTTTAGGATTAAAGGTTGAAGAACTTACTGAAGATAAAAAAATAAAAGTAGAATCTTATACCATTTCATCAATATACATTAATCCAGATGAAGAGGAAGGATATAATTCCCAGAAAGCGGAGACAAGTATTACCAATATAGAAAAATCATTTCCAAAAGGGACTTTTATTGTCTATTTGGATCAAAAAAATTCAAAGATGGCAACAGAGGTTTTGGAACCAGAAAGTGAAAATGGATTTGTCAAATTTGAAACTCTAAAAGTTAAAAAAAATCAAGAATTACCAATTTATAGATACTTAACCAATGAAAAAATATAATACAAAAATGAAATTAAATGCAATTGCTTCGGCATTAGTAATGTTTATAGGATTTGCCTGTTCAGCTCAAATTGAAATCAAAACGGATTCAAAAGAATTCCAGTTGGGTGACGGCTTAGGTTTTAATGTTAATGATGGTGATTATAAATTCAATATAAGTGGATTTATTCAAAGTGCTATTAAATATGAAAAAACAGATGGAGTTGTTGCTAGAAATTATATGAATGCAAGAAATGCTTTTTTGTCTTTTTCAGGGAGTATGTACAAAGAGAAAGTTTCTTTCTTATTGCAAAATAATTTTAGCAACGGAAAACCCCTTTTGGATGCATGGATCGCCTATACTCCAACTCAAAACATTAAAATTAGTTTTGGACAAAAACAAACATTTACTAACAATAGAGAAATGACTTTTTATGAAGATAAACTTCAATTTGCTGATCGCGGAATTTTTAGTTCTGAGTTCAGTAATACAGGTAGAGAATTTGGGATGTTTTTAGAAAGTCAATTGGTTGTTAAATCTTTTATTATAAAACCAAAATTTGCAATTACCTCCGGGGATGGTGTCAATTCTTTTGGTGATAATTCAATTGATGTTGATAAAGGTGGTTTTAAATACGGTGGTCGAATTGATGTACTTCCTTTAGGTAATTTTAAACCAGGTAATGACGGATATATTGCAGATTTATTACACGAAGATAAAATTAAAATTCTTGCTGGTGCGGCTTTTAGTTTTAACAACGGTGCTAGTAATAGAGTAGGAGAAGGTCATGGTGACTTTGTTTTTTACGATAGTACTTTTAAACAAAAGTTGCCCGATTTAAGAAAATCATATGGTGATATTTTAATTAAATATAGAGGGTTTTCATTATTAGGGGAATATGTAAATACATCAGCTGCATCTCTTGAAGGTACTTTTATAAATTCTACAGCTACGGTACCATTGTATATGACGGAAATTAGCAACTATTTGGTTCTAGGAAATGGGTTTAATATTCAAGGCGGTTACGTTTCTAAATCAGGTCTTTCACTGGATTTTAAATTTGAAAAATTAACTAAAGAATTTAATAAAACTTCTTCTTTACTAGCAAATCAAGATGCTTTTACTTTGGGGATTACAAAATACATAAAAGGTAACAATTTAAAAGTTCAGTCCTCAGTTACTGCGCTAAATAAGGAACAATTTAATGCTACTACGAACGTGAATGAAAAAGTAAACACCTTAATTGCCCAATTTAGTTTTCAATTAGTTTTTTAATAATAAACCTCACAATAAATGAAGATTGCATCAAAAGCGAATAAGATTTTCTTTTCTATTATTTCAAATTTGACCTTTTGGGTTTTAATTGCAATTTTGTTAGGTATTTTTGTTGGACATTATTTTCCAGATAATGGAGTCCAAATGAAGGTGGTGGGCGATGGATTTATTAGTATCATCAAACTCTTTATTATTCCAATTATATTTCTAACTATTGTATTAGGAATAGGAGGAATGGGCGATTTAAAAAAAGTGGGCAGAATTGGAGTTAAATCATTACTCTATTTTGAAGTAGTTTCAACATTAGCATTAGCCATTGGAATTTTAGTTGGCTATTTGGCTCAACCTGGAAAAATCGACAAGTCAGGTTTAGACATTCAAGACGCTAGTAAATATACTCAAAGTTCAAGTGAAGGGTTTAATTGGGTTTCATTTTTCATGAACAATGCAACACTTCAAGTATTATTTGTTGCAATTATAGTTGGAATACTGTTGAACTATCATGGTAAAAGAGAGCAAATAGTTGCTTTTTTATATAATTGTTCTAAGGTTGTTTTTAAAGCCCTAAAATATGTCATGTATCTTGCTCCAATTGGTGCATTTGGAGGAATGGCATATACAGTTGGAAAATTTGGATTGCACACCTTAATTCCACTTGGTAAATTGATGCTTACGGTTTATGTAACTATGTTTATTTTTATATTTCTTGTATTAGGAGGAATATTAAAATATTATAAAATAAACATTTGGCATTTTATAAAATACATTAAAGAGGAGTTGCTTATTGTTCTTGGAACATCTTCTTCAGAAGCGGCATTACCCAATTTAATGGATAAATTAGAAAAAATTGGTTGTAGCAAATCTGTTGTGGGACTTGTTGTTCCAACTGGATATTCCTTTAACCTAGATGGAACCTCTATTTATCTTTCAATGGCGATAATTTTTTTAGCTCAATTGTACAATGTTCAACTTTCATGGGGTGAAATTTTCACCATTATTGGACTATTAATGATTACCTCTAAAGGGGCCGCCGGAGTCACTGGAAGTGGTTTTATAGTTTTGGCATCAACTCTTACGGCAATCCATAAAATACCTTTAGAAGGGTTAGCATTTTTATTGGGTGTCGATAAATTTATGAGCGAAGCAAGAGCTATAACTAACTTTATTGGTAATGGGGTTGCAACGATTGTAATATCAAAAAGTGAAGGAGAAACAATTCATCTTGAGAATAATTAAATTATTATTTTACAAATAAGATAGTTCAAATTTTTTATTAAGGCATATTTTCAACAAAATGAGTTAGAAATTCTAACATTTGGTTTGAAAATAAGTCAATAGGGTTCACATTGTTGAACCAAAAGCCTCTAGAGAAATCTAGAGGCTTTTTTATAAGTCCAGTTTTAATTTAAATCAACTTACTAAATAGAAAAGGTAAAATTTAAATAAAAATTATTTTCATCTATCAAATCAATATTACTTTTTGTTAACCTTGAAATGTATATATACCCTATATCAAACTTAAAATCTGAATTTGGTTTATAAGATAAATTGGTGAATATTCGATTGTGATCAAAAATATGTTGTGCATCAGTTCCAGATGAATTCATTAATATTTCATCTCCAAATGCTATATTATAATTTGAATTACAATCATACCTTAAAGCCAGTCTATTTCGCAATCGTGTGGTATTTTCTACTGAACCTTCAAAAACTCTATATTCCAATGCAGTTCTATCTACAACAAATAATTTTGTTGCTAATTGGTGTTGAATTTCAAGTGATGCTGTAAAGCGGTATTCGTTAATTGGAGCTGTAAATCCATCGCTTTCTTTTTTGATTATATTATAGTTTGAAAAATAAGCAAAAGGTGAAATAGCATAAACTACATCCTTATTTTGTTTATAATACACCCAAGTTCTAAAAGTGTACATTAAGTTTTTATCGAATAGATTGTCACTTTCAAAATCATTTTGTCTGCGGTGTTGAAATTCTAAATCCGTTTTTATTTTTTCAGTTACAGGAATGCTTAATGTAGTTCTTAACCAGCTATTTGTATGCCCTTGGGCAACTATTTTTGGCACAAAAAAGGTTACACACACTAATAAAATTATGGTGTTTATTTTCATTATTTATTTTAAGTTCGATTAATGAGGTAATTTATCTCTGAAATAGCCATATACCCACGTTCCAACAATAGCAAAGAATAAAGTAACAATCATTACGGTTACTCCGGTTCCAATTTGAGCAAAAAGCGGACCTGGACATGCTCCGGTTATAGCCCAACCTAAACCAAAAATTAGTCCGCCGATAATTTGTCCTTTGTTGAATTTTTTATCGTGAAATTCTATTTTCTCGCCATAAATGGTTTTGACATTAAATTTTTTAATTAAAAAAACTGAAATCGCACCAACCACTACCGCGCTTCCAATTACACCATACATATGAAACGATTGAAAGCGAAACATTTCTTGAATTCGGTACCAACTGATAATTTCAGCTTTAATGAATACAATCCCAAATAATAATCCTACGATTAGGTATTTAATGTTATGGTACCATTTGTGCTCTAACTGACTTTCGTTGATACAAATTGTGTCTAAAGAGCGTGTTTCAAAATCGGTGTTTTGTTCTGTATTGTTCATAATTTATTTTTTAAATTGAAAGTAGGTAAGGAAGAATAATATTTGCCATGATTAAACCACCTATGAAAAAGCAACAAGTGGCAATTAATGAGGGTAATTGTAAATTTGATAATCCCGAAATGGAATGTCCGCTAGTACAGCCACCTGCATAACGAGAGCCAAAACCGATCATAAAACCACCTACAACCATCATAAAAAATCCTTTTATTGTAAATAGATTTTCCCAAGAGAATATTTCTGAGGGTAACATTCCGTCAATATTCGTAATACCATAGGTTGCTAATTCTCTTCTTAAATCAGCATTGATGATCAATGGATTGGGATTGGATAAAAGGTTAAAAGCAATTATACCTCCTAATAAAACGCCGCCAATAAAAAACATATTCCAAATTTCTTTTTTCCAATTATAATTAAAGAATGAAATATTTGCTGGTAAACATGCGGCACAAGCATGACGTAAATTGGCACTAATACCAAAATTCTTGTTTCCTAAAATTAATAATGCTGGTACAGTAAGACCTACTAATGGACCAGCAATATACCAAGCCCAAGGTTGTTTGATGAATTCTATAATTTCCATAGGTTTTATCTTTTTATTTTTGATTTTTATTTTAAGTGTTATTTCGATTTTACTATTTTATATTTTTCATCGTAAGAAACTATTTCTTGCAATATTTTTACATCAATTTCTGTTTTACTAACAATAATTATTTCTGAAAAATTAGAATTCATACTTACGTTTAATACACCATCGATTTCTAAAAATTTCTTTGAAACTGTATCCATACAACCACTACAAGTGATACCTTCAAAATGATATAAAGTAACTTGATTGAGTTCGTTTTTTTGAAACTCAAAAAACAATTCGGTGTTGGCTCTTGAAGGAATAGAATTTTCTGCTATTGAAATGGAATTGAAAGAAAATGCTTCATAAAATAATTGTTCGTATTCTTCTAAACTTCCTCCAAATGGCGGACTAACTTCAAACTCTCGATTGAAAAGCAACCCTATTAATTTTCCACTATCTGATAAAAGCTGGTGCATTTTCCAAACGTATTTTTGTCGCATTGTTGGTGGTAAAGCACAGAAAAAGGTTTGCTCAATTATGTAATCGTATTGACTTTGATGCTCAAAAAAATCACCTAAAATAATTGAAATGTTATTATTGTTTTCGAATTTCTGCTTTAGATTTTCCACTAATGTTGGTGCAATGTCAATTACTGTAACATTTGTAAAACCAAGTTGTAACAAATATTCTGCTTCGTAGGTATTGCCACAACCCGGAATAAGAATTTTAGCATCTTTATTTTCGATGGTATCGATATACGTTTTAATTGGTGGTGACACTTGTCCCAAATCCCAACCAGTTGCATTGGCTTTGTATTGATTGTCCCAATAGTTTTGGTCAAGCGGTAAATCGCAGGTAACTACACAACATTTTTCTTCACTCATATTTTTAAATTGATAAACATTTATAAGTTTTTGTTCTCAATAATTGATTTTTATATTTTAAATCATTGTCAATTCCAATTATTAAAATAATGGGAATAACTAATAATTCATTTATTTTAATAGCGATAAGATATCTTGCCAAGTGCCACCATTGGTAACATTACTAAATCCGTTTTGTTCTAAAATTGATTTGGCTTGACCGCTTCGATTTCCACTTCGGCAAAAAACAACTATATTTTCTTTAGCTTTAAATTTTGCCAATTGATTTTGCACTTGATCTAACGGAATATTTACAGATCCTTTTACATTGCCTTCCGCAAATTCTCCAGGAGTTCGGACATCTACCAAGAATGCTCCGTCATTAACCAATGTTGCTAAATTCTCTTTGTTACTATTATCACCAAATATATTTCCAAAAATCCCCATATTTTTCTATTTTAATTTTTTACTTATTTAACTTTTAACACTTTACTTTGACAAACAAAATCTGTTTTTGAAACATTTGTTTTTGCAATGGCATTGAAACCACCTTCAATTTCAGAGAAATTTCTATATCCACGAGCCTGTAATATTGATGCTGCCATCATAGATCGATAACCACCTGCACAATGCATAAAAAAATGTTCTTCTGGATTTATATCTTTTATCCATTCATTTATTGCAGCTAATGGTCTACTGTAAGCATCTTCTACATGTTCTGCTTCGTATTCACTTTCTTTTCTAACGTCAATAACTTTGTTTTCGCCAATTTTTACTTCATTAGCAAACTGCTCAGCAGTAATCCTGTTTACTGTATCAACATCGTAACCTGCATCTACCCAAGCTCGAAAACCATATTTTAAGTGCCCTATTAAGTTATCAAAACCAACACGAGTTAATCGTGTTACCGTTTCTTCTTCCATACCTAAATCGGTTACTAATAAAATGGGTTGTTTTACATCGCCAATTAAAGCACCAACCCAAGGGGCAAAGTCTCCATTTATACCAATGTTTATTGATTGAGGAATATATCCTTTTGCAAAATCGACATTATTTCGAGTATCTAAAATTAACGCTCCCGTTTCTTCAGCAACAACTTCAAATTCGGTTGCATTGATAGCTTTCATACCTTGATTGAAAACAGTCTCAAAACTTTCAATTCCACTTTTATTCATGGCTACATTCATACCAAAATAGGCTGGAGGTGGCAATAGACCATCGGTAACTTCAGCAATAAATTCCGCTTCGGTCATATTAGCACGTAATGCATAGTTGGTCGCTTTTTGTTCACCAATAGTTCCTACCGTTTCTTTACTCATATTTTTTCCACAAGCCGAACCTGCACCATGCGCTGGATAAACAATTACTTCATCTGCTAATGGCATTATTTTATCTCTTAAGGAATGAAACAACAATCCTGCTAATTGCTCCTGTGTCATGTGAGCTGCTTTTTGTGCCAAATCGGGACGACCTACATCCCCTAAAAATAAGGTGTCTCCAGAAAAAATAGCATGGTCATTTCCCTCAGCATCAATTAATAGGTATGTAGTGCTTTCCATAGTGTGACCTGGAGTGTGTAATACTTTTATTTTGATGTCTCCAATTTCAAAAATTTGATTGTCTTTTGCAGAAATGAATTCGAAGTCCGGTTTAGCATTAGGACCATATACAATTGAAGCTCCTGTTTTTTTGCTTAAATCTAAATGTCCTGAAACAAA
>NZ_JBIKQP010000050.1:0-8498 GCF_044349645.1 Flavobacterium sp.
GACGCCTGCTACAAAAAAACAGTAAAATTATGCCAAGATCGGTAAATTCAGTTGCTAAAAGAGCAAGAAGAAAAAAAATAATGAAGCAAGCCAAAGGTTTCTTTGGAAGACGTAAAAACGTTTGGACAGTTGCGAAAAACGCGGTAGAGAAAGCAATGTGCTACGCTTACCGTGACAGAAAAGTGAACAAAAGAAATTTCCGTGCTTTATGGATTCAACGTATTAACGCTGGAGCTAGATTAGAAGGAATGTCTTATTCTCAATTAATTGGAAAACTAAAAGCTAACAATATCGAATTGAACAGAAAAGTTCTTGCAGATTTAGCGATGAATCATCCAGTTGCTTTCAAAGCTGTACTTAATAAAGTAAAATAAACGTTTTATCAACTATATTTAAACTTACTTACTATAAAAAAACCATTCGAAAGAATGGTTTTTTGTTTTCTATATGCTAGGTCTTTTGCTTCTTTTTCTTGGCAGCAGGAAACAAGACATTATTTAATATCAATCGGAAACCAGGTGAATTTGGATGTAAATCTAAAACTGTAGGTTCGTCACCAACTCTGTGTTGATAATCTTCTGGATCATGACCTCCAAAAAAAGTAAAAAAACCCTTCCCTTTTTGTCCATGAATGTACCTACCTTCGTTATTCAGAGTGTTTTCACCTAAAATCAAAACGTTTGATTTGATTTGGTCTCTGGTAAAAGCAGTAGTTTGACCCATAAATCCTTTCACTAGTTGGGTGTGATTTTGACACAACATTGTTGGAATAACATCCCACTTTGCAGAAAATTCCATCAAAGTGAAATAATCTTTCTCCATTGGTAATTGGCGTTTCTCTGTCATATCAATAGAAGAAAACTCATAATGTTCCGGTTTTCTATCTAAAATAAAATCTTTGAATGCGAATGTTTTTGAAAAATCTATTCTAGATTGATAATTCCCTTCGCTTGGATCTCCGTCAAACATTGGTTCACAAATATCAACTCCTTCAGCTGATAAAGCAATATCAAAACTATCAGTGGCAGAACACATAGCAAACATAAAACCGCCGCCTATCACAAAATCTCTAATTTTTTTGGCTACAGCCAATTTTTCTTCAGAAACTTTGCTGTAACCCAATTTAGCTGCTAATTTCTCAGCCTCATTTTTTTGTTCAATGTACCAGGGTGTGTTTCTGTATGCGCCAAAAAATTTACCATATTGTCCAGTAAAATCTTCGTGATGCAAATGCAACCAATCGTAAAGCAACAATCCATCGGCCAAAACCTCTTCATCATAAATTGGAGTAAATGGAATTTCGGCATAAGTTAAAACCATTGTTACAGCATCGTCCCATGGTTGTTTTCCTTTTGGTGTATAAACTGCAACTTTAGGAGCTTTTTCCAAAATTACGTTTTCCATATTTTGAGAAGGACTTGAAATGTCATTCAAAATTGAATTGGTTTCAGCATCGGAAAGAACTTCAAAACTAACACCGCGAATTTTACATTCTTTTCGAATTTCTTCTGCATCAGGCAACAGGAAAGAACCACCTCTATAATTAAGTAACCAACTAGCCTTGTATTTTTTATCCAAACACCAAAAGGTGATTCCGTATGCTTTTAGATGGTTTTGTTGCGTAGTTTCATCCATTGGAAGCAGAATAAAAGATGCTTTCATAGAAAAAGAAATAAGCAAAATAAAAAATACTACAGAATTTTTAAAGTTCATTTGTTATAAATATTTCCCTCAAAGATAAAGGAATTGAATAAAAAAACACCTAAATTAAAAGTAAATTTAGGTGTATTAATTTGATAAAATACAGTAAATTATTTCTTACTCCATTCCGCAATATTATCCTCATTCATTTTTACATAATCATTATTTTTTGCCTCTTTAGCTGCTGCTAATGAAATTTTAGCTGTTTCTATAGCACCTTTTTTATCTCCTAATTTTGCCTGAATTAATGATTTTAATTTAGTGTACCAAAATGGAGTTGCTTTATTCAGTTCCAAAGCTTTGTTTACATATGATAGTGCTTTATTCATATCACCATTCGATTGTAAATAAAATTGTGCGGCTGAAAAATAATCTCCAGCTGAAGGTCCAGCCATAATTTTATCGATGCTTGCCATAGCCATTTTTTGAGTTGGAACCTCAAATTTTAATGAAACTAATGTCTTTTCCCAACTTACATTCAAATAACCAAAATTATTATCTAGGTTGTTGATATCAATAGTTAAATTTTCAACATTTTTATTTAGCATTTGAGGAACTACTGAGGCTCTTAGGGCTACATCAGCTTCATTCCATTCTTCAGGAATACCCCAATTGTCAGTTTTTGAATAAAAAATAACTTCCCAAGTCTCCACTTTTGGTAAAGTAAATAATGCGTATTTACCTTTTTTTAAAGTTTTACCATCAATAACAATATCTTCGCTAAAACTGATTGTAGTATTTGAGTTGGCTCCTGTTCTCCATACTTTTCCAAATGGTACTAAATCTCCAAAAATATTTCTACCTTTTAAACCAGGACGAGAATATTCAACTTCTACATCTGTTAAACCAACCATCTGGTTTAACAAACATTTTGGACTTGGTTGAGGGGTTAAAATTTGTGACTGAAAAGTCAAGGAACTTAATAATAGTGCTATTAGCAAAACAACTTTTTTCATGATTTTAATTTTTTTATTGTTCAAATTTACGAATTCATCGGTGTAAAAATAGAATTTAATAATTTATTTTAAAAATAATTTGTTTAACTTATTCTTTTAAAAGATAAACAATTGTATTTTTGTATAAAATTAAACAAATGAAAATATACACGTTTAAAGCAACTCAAAAATTACCAATTTCACTTGATGAAGCTTGGGCCTTTTTATCAGATCCTAAAAATTTAAAAGTAATTACGCCCGATTATATGGGTTTTATAACACTTTCAGGTGATGATAGACCAATGTTTCCAGGGCAAATTATTCAGTATATTGTAACACCAGTTCTCGGAATTCCTACTAAATGGGTTACAGAAATCACTCATGTAATTGATAAAAAGTATTTTGTGGACGAACAAAGATTTGGACCCTATTCACTTTGGCACCACAAACATTTTATTAAAGAAATTCCTGGTGGTGTAGAAATGGAAGATATTATTGATTATAAAATTCCTATGGGAATTCTTGGTGAAATGGTTCATCCTATATTGGTTAAACCAAAATTAAATGAGATATTTGAATACAGAAGAACAAAATTAATTGAACTTTTTGGAGAATATAAAGAAGTATAAAAATGAATATTTTTTGGTTTAGACGTGATTTAAGGGTTGATGATAATAAAGGTTTCTATGAGGCATTAAAAAGCAACTCAGAAGTTTTACCACTATTTATTTTTGATAAAAATATTTTAGATGAACTCCAAAAAGACGATGCTCGTGTTAGTTTTATCCATGAAAGATTGGATATTATCGATATGGAGTTACAGAAATATGAAAAAAATTTAGCCGTTTTTCATGGAGATCCTGTTAGTATTATTTCAAAAATAATTTCTGAAAATCAAATTGAAGGTGTATTCACCAACCACGATTACGAGCCTTATGCAAAAGATAGAGATCAAAAAATTGAATCTATTTTAGCAGCAAATAATATTAAGTTTCGAACTTATAAAGACCAAGTAATATTTGAAAAAAGTGAAGTTGTTAAAGATGATCAAACCCCATATGTAGTATTTACTCCGTATTCTAGAAAATGGAAAGACTTGTTTAAAAGAACAAAATTAGAACACTTTGAATCAGAGAAGTTATTGAACAATATTGCCTATCACTCCTACCCTTTTTTAAGTTTGAAAGATATCGGTTTTGAACAATCTAAAATTAAAGTTGCTCAATTTAACAATACTGAAAAATTAATTTCAAATTATGAAGATACTCGGAATTTCCCAGCATTAGAAGGCACTTCAATGATTGGAACTCATTTAAGATTTGGTTCAGTTAGTATTAGAAAAATAGTTGCAAATGCGGCTTCTAACCAAAGAGAAACCTACCTAAACGAACTTATTTGGAGAGAATTTTTCATGCAAATTTTATGGCACTTTCCTCATACCAATAAAAGAAGTTTCCGACCAAAATACGATGCAATTAAATGGAATAACAATGAAGAGGAATTTAAAAAGTGGTGTGAAGGAAAAACTGGTTATCCATTTGTAGATGCTGGAATGCGTGAATTAAATGCTACAGGACACATGCACAATCGTGTGAGAATGATAGTTGCTAGTTTTCTATGCAAACATTTACTAATTGATTGGCGTTGGGGAGAAACCTATTTTGCAAGTAAACTTTTAGATTATGAGCAATCAAGTAATGTTGGAAATTGGCAATGGGCTGCTGGTAGTGGCGTGGATGCTGCACCTTATTTTAGAATATTTAATCCTACGGAACAAGTTAAAAAATTTGATAAAGAGCTAGTATACATCAAAAAGTGGATTCCAGAATTACAAGAATTTTCTTACCCAAAACCAATTGTAGACCATGTTTTTGCTCGCGAAAGATGCCTTAGAGTTTTCAAAGAAGCTGTTGGATAATTCTACAAATTGGTAATCACATTATAATCCAATTCATTAAAGTGATTTACAATCATATCAGCTTTAGATAAATCTTGTAGTTTTGAGTGAATACTATTGTAACCCACGCAGTAAATTCCTGCTGCTTTTGCGGCTAAAACTCCGTTGGTGCTGTCTTCAATTACAATACATTTTTCCTTTGGAGCTTTTGATAATGAAGCAGCAAATTCAAATATTGCAGGATGTGGCTTCGAGTTCGGAAAATCTTCACCACTAACAATATTACTAAAATAGGGATGCAATCCAAAACGGCGAAAGACTCGATCAATAGTAACTTTTGAGGCCGAAGATGCCAATATCAATTCAACTCCGTTTTCATGCAAGTTATTGATTAGATGTTCAACACCTTCAAGCAATTCCAAGTCTTCCTTATGATCAAAAGCATCGTTGAAAATTGTTCGTTTTCTTAAAATTAATTCTTCGACATCGGCGTTTAAATTGAAAATGGTATTTACTCTTTGGAATACATTACGAGTAGAATTCCCTGTAAATGAAGTAAATAACTCTTCAGAAACATCAATGTTTAATTCCGAAAAATGTTGGAAATAAGCATATCTATGAACCGGTTCAGTATCCACAATCACACCATCCATGTCGAAAATTACAGTTTGAATCATTACTTATTCTTTTTTTAATAAATTTCGAATTACAGTTTCCGCAGCATACAATCCAAATAAACCTGGCATATAACTATTTGTTCCATAAAACGATTTTTTATAATTACTTCCATCGGTAGTTTTCAAACTGCTTTGATCTTGAATTTCTGATGAAAATACTACTTTAATTCCTTTGTCAATTTTCTCTGCTTTTAGTCGTTTTTTTATAGCTTTCGCCAAAAAACAATTCACAGTTTTACTGATATCGGCCACTTTAACTTTTGAAGCATCCATCTTTCCTCCCGCTCCCATGCTAGAAATAATTTTTACCTTTTTTCTTTTGCAAGCAATAATCAAATTAAATTTTGGGGTAACGCTATCAATGCAATCCAAAACATAATCATATTCATTGCTTACAATTTCAAAAGCACGTTCTGGAGATAAAAATTCTTGAATTCTAATTAAATTTAGTTCCGGATTAATATCCATCAATCGATCCCCAACAATTTTTACTTTTGGTTGACCAACAGTTGAATGTAAAGCTGGTAATTGTCGGTTAATATTTGTAATATCTACAACATCTCCATCTACAATTGTCATTGTGCCAACTCCAGCTCTTGCTAAAAATTCAGCTGCAAAAGAGCCAACTCCTCCTAATCCAACTACTAAAACTTTAGCATTTTGTAACTTATTTAATCCTTCTGGTTTGAACAATAAAGCTGCTCTTTCAGTCCATTCTGCCATTTTATTACTTATTTATTTTGTTAAAAATAGAATTGTAATTAGAACTTATAATTGCTATCATTTCTTCCAATTCTATGTTTCTATGTTTTGCTGCAAGTTCATAAACTGCATTTATATCTTTTTCAATCGTATCCGTTTCTAAAAAAAATCGATCATTTGGAACGAAATTAATAACCAAATCCATATCATTATCTTGAAATAATGACTTTCCAAAAGAAAGATAAAAACCATTTTTAACCAATTGGTTTGCCATTTCAATATTTTTGGAAAAGCCATGAATAACCATAGGAACTGAAATGTTCAACTTCTTTTTTACAGCAATTATTTCTTGAAATGCTCCAACGCAATGAATAATAACTGGCTTTTGATAATTTTCGGCTAAAGCCAATTGTTTCTCAAATACCATTTGCTGTAAAGCCATTGGAATTTCAATTCTTTTATCCAACCCACATTCACCAATAGCTATACAACTTTCGTCGTTTAATTTATTTTCAATAATCTTTAAATCATTGTCAATTCTATCTTCAACAATATACCAAGGATGAATTCCAATCGAATAATTTGGTATAGTTTCATCAAATTCCTGCGGATATTGATTTACTATTTCAATAACATCGTCTTGATATGTATATTTATGGGTATGTAAATTGAAAAAAATCATGCAGCAAAAATAGTTTAAAAGTTATAAAGCCACAAAGTTTATTACCTTTGTAAATTCAAATATATTCCATGTTAAAAACTGCTTTTTATCGCTACATCAATAATTTCAGAGGCTTTACCAGAGAAATTTGGATTCTTGCGATCATTACCTTTATCAATCGAGCAGGAACAATGGTACTTCCATTTTTATCAAAATACCTAAAAGAAAACTTGCACTTTTCCTACAGTCAAGTGGGTTGGATTATGGTTTCTTTTGGTTTAGGATCTATGTTAGGTTCATGGTTAGGAGGTAAATTATCTGATAAAATAGGCTTTTATAAAATCATGATATTCAGCTTATTCACAAGTGGAATTGGATTTCTGTTACTGCAATTTGTAACCTCATTTGTTGGGCTATGTATTGGAATGTTCAGTATTATGGTTATAGCCGATATGTTTCGACCGGCCATGTTTGTATCTCTCGGAGCTTATTCTAAACCAGAAAATAGAACAAGAGCACTTACCTTGGTTCGAATTGCAGTAAATCTTGGTTTTGCTGCAGGCCCAGCATTAGGTGGACTTATTATTATGTCCATAGGATATCGCGGACTTTTTTGGGTCGATGGATTAACCTGTATTATAGCAATTGGATTATTTGCATTACTGGTAAAAGAGAAGAAAAAACCCATTGATGAAACTACAAAAATTGATGAATCAAAACGAATTTCAGTATTTAAAGACAAAATCTTTTGGGTATTTCTATTTGTAAGTTTTGTAACCGCAATGATATTCTTCCAATTGTTTACCACTTTACCATTATACCATCACGAAAAATTTGGATTAACCGAATTTCAAACAGGTTTATTAATGACTTTAAATGGATTATTAATTTTCGCTCTTGAAATGCCTATAGTAAGTTATTTTGAAAGAAAAAAAGTACACAAATTAAAAATCATACTTTGGGGAACATTATTAATGTCAATTAGTTTCTATTTGTTATTGATAAATATTTGGGCCGGAATATTGGTAATAAGTATGATTTTTGTTTCTATTGGAGAAGTATTTTCATTTCCATTTTCTAACGCATTTGCTTTAAGCAGAGCACCAGTAGGTCATGAAGGTCGCTATATGGCAATTTATACAATGAGTTTCAGCACCGCACACATAGTAAGTTCCAAATTAGGAATGGAAATTATTGATCATTTTGGCTACCAATGGAATTGGTTTGTAATGGGCGGATTTGGTGTTCTGGCGGCATTTAGTTGTATTTGGATTCAAAAACAATTAAAATTAGAAAATCCCACAAACCAATAATATCAAAAGGAAATACCTATTTTTGTATCACAAAATAACAATAAACAACTATGGCCAAAGGAATATACACAGGAATAATAGAATTAGACGAAAATGGAAATTATTTTTGCGGAAGCTATCTCCTTGATTACCAAATGGTAGCGAAGAGTTTTAAAGTCGGTGATAAAATTACCATTAAAACCGTTATTGTAAATCCTAGCGATAAATCCTTTCCTACATATGAAAAAAAATCTAGGAACTTCGCCATTGCAAACGAAAAACAAGATAAAGAATACTAATATGTTCAAAATCCTAGCTAAAATCAACAAACTCGTTTTACCAAGTTTAACGAAACAAAGATTGGATGTAACCAAAGCTAAAAATTGGCAAAAAGCACTCATCGCCTACCGCTATTACGTAACTGTAAGAGCATTAGACTAATGCAGTTTTTCAAAAACTCAATTTTGATTTATTTAAAAATACATTTGCAAATTAGACTTTAATACCTATATTTGCACCCACAAAATGGCCTCGTGGCGCAACTGAATAGCGCATCTGATTACGGCTCAGAAGGTTACTGGTTTGAATCCAGTCGAGGTCACAAAACCCTTATAAACAATGTTTGTAAGGGTT
>NZ_JBIKQP010000030.1:0-24907 GCF_044349645.1 Flavobacterium sp.
TAATACAAATTATACATATAAAATAAAAAAACCACGCATATAGCGTGGTTTAATTAATAAAATTTAGTTCAAATTAATTATCTCTAATAACGTGAGCTACACCAGTAATAGTATGAGAACCAGTCGAATTAGTGTAAGTTCCGTTAAAAGTGATATCAATATATTGACCAACTGCACCTACAGCACTTAAATTAAAGGAAACAGTATTGACAGTTTGAACATTAATAGAGCCTATATCAGCTGAAGATAATGAAAACATTGAAGTAGTATAAATTCCAGGTACAACCGTGTTTCCAAATAAATAAAAGGTTTCTGTAGTATTTGGAGTAAGCAAACTGTATGCTGAAATAGAAACTCCTGAAGAATTCGTTCCCGAAGAAGTTCCTCTTCCAGAAGCCATAATATTCGCTATAATATATTTAACAGGTCTAGAATCTACACGATAAGAAATAAACTCTGAAATGGAATTACAAGCTGTGATATTTCCTACATTAGTTACTGGACTCGTAAAAGTAAAATTGATTGAATTGGTAGTTTGTAAGTTATCGTAATCGAAACCTTGCAAACTAAATCCAGTATTGGTAGCACTACAAACCAACATGGTAAAACTAAAATCACCATTGGTTACTGTTGCTAATTGGTTCTGGTTTCCGTAACGCATTAAAACATATCCATTGGTAACATTTGTACCATCACATTTTAAAAGGTTTCCTTGAACTAATGTAGATTGAATTGTAGCGTTGGGTATTACTAAATTAGGTAAAGTCGTTGCTACTGCAAATGGTCCGATGTTCGTGGTACTTACAATATTTCCACAAGAATCAAATACGACCATGGTTAACGTTTCGTTTGCTGGAACCAATCCTGAAACTTGACCTTGAGTATTTGTAGTTCCATTGACAGTGTAAGAATTGGTAGCTCTTCTGATTCCTACTCTCACATTTGCTAAAGGCGTACCATTTGAATTCACTACTGTTAACGATAATCTAACTGTTGGGAATTGAGCATCACAGTTCCACCAAGAAAAGTGCGAAACGGTACCTACATATTTTGTTCCTTGCTTAGTTGCAGCTCCTTCCTCTTTCCAATATCCGAGCGTTTCATCAAAATGCCAAAGTGGAATTGTTGATGGTGAAGTAGCTAATTGAGATGTAGTAATAGGCATTTCAATTTGTGCAGTAGTTGAAAGTTGTAATTTTTGTGACGCAGCTCCTCTCAACTCAATATTCATCATTCCATAGGATTCCAAAACTCGCTCCTCACCGCTAGAATTTTGTGCCAACAACATTCCTGGCATTTTATCAAATGTGGATGCGTCAGTTGGATCTAAATGTTTCATTATTACACTCACAGCGCCAGAATAAGCCTGACCAGTTTCTGTTTTAAAGTTACCATCAAAAGTTACTTTTGATCCATTTGACAATGAAACACTTCCTGAAGCACCTGAGTTAACAGTACCTACAATAGTTCCTGATAATAGTGTAATCTTAACATTATTCATTCCATTAGTTGGAACTAATGATCTGGAACCATCTAAGTAACCCGCTTTTTTTGCTGTTATAAATGCAAATTTATCTTTAACTGTTGCATTATTAATGATGAAAACACCGTTTACATCCGTAGTTGCAGTTTTATTTGCAACTGTAATTGCAACGTTAGAAACGGGATTATTGCTTTCGTCAAGAATTTGCCCTGTAAAATTTTTCGATACTTCACTTCCAAAGTTTAATGGAGTGTCAGTTGAATTTCCATCAATTCCTGAATCACTACTACAATTGTTGAATAAAAAAGGAAATAACAAAACCAAAATTAAGAGTCTTTTTGAATTCATAATGTCTTAGATTTAAGGTTAATATATATCAAATGTATAAATAATAATACTAATTGACCGGTTTTTCTGCTAAAATTTTACCTAATATTAAATTTTCCTCTTTTGATAAATTAGGCAATAACTCTTCTAAAAATTTACGAATGTTGGGATTTTTTAATAATAAACGGATTTTATCTTTTCCAAATTTTGAAAACTGCCATCGGAAACTTGTCAATGAATTAACCAAGTTTGGAAGTACATTTTTATCTTTATCATTAATAAAAAGTAGGTTTTCCATCGCATTTTGTCGTATGGACGATTCGAATTCAGGATTACAATAATTCAATAATTCATCATAGAATTTTCCTTTATCTTCCATTTGATACTCTTTGGTACCAAGCGCTAATGTCAACCATAATATTCTTAGGTTCTTATCATTAAAACCAATCCATTCTTTTGAATTATCTAAAATTCTTTTTTGATCCTCAGGAAATTGAGCCCAAAACGTGCTCATTGAAATTTCTTTAGTGATATAAGAATTATCATTCAGTAACGATTCAAAATCGGATTTAAACTCAAGTGTCACTTTTGGAGTTGTATTCGCAATTGCTTGTCGGACATTTATTTCATTTGTTGCTAAAGCCAATTTAATAAGTTGTTTTTTTTCCTCGAAGGGTACTTTTTCACATTGATAAATAATCTCTTCTTTTATTGGAAAATAAGCGTCGGAAGTCATTATTTTTTCAAATAATTCCCTTTTTTCAATAAACGAAGTTGCTTTCATTCGTTTTATATCCAAAAGTGTTTTTAATGATTTGTTTTTAGATAATAATTGGATGGCATAATCATAATCGAATTTTGGACTTTCAAGCCATTTCCTTCTGAATGCCTCACAATCATAATTAGATATTTTCTTGATTTCATTCAAAAAATCATTTGTAGTTACATTTTTAAAAGAATATTTATTTAGATAGTTTTTAACTGCCTTTTGGAAAATCTTTGAACCAACTTCTTCTCTTAAAATAAATAAAACCCAGGCTCCCTTTTGATAATAGGATAATGTACTTGCTTTGTCACTTAAAATTGGGATGGAATCAGTTTTTGATGCGTTTCTCAATTGTAAAGAAGTGTCATATAGTTTTTTATAGAAATAATCTTCCCCAAAAACTACTTTTTCAGCAATTAAAGCATAATAAGTTGCAAAACCTTCTTGTAACCAATGGTGTTTTCCCGATTGAGCCGTGATTAAATCTCCAAACCATTGGTGAGCTAACTCATGTGCATTTACATTAACATAATTTTTATCGTTAAAACCAATTTCATCAACCACATAATCTCTTGAAAACACAGTTGCCGAAGTATTTTCCATGCCGGCATATAAAAAATCACGAACGGGAACTTGCTTGTAAACTTCCCAAGGATATTTTACTCCAATTTCTTTTTCAAAAAAATCAAATATCTTTTTTGAATAGCGGTAAGTAGGTTCTAATTTCGAATAATCCTCCTTTTCAATATAATAAATTAAAGATTTCCCACTGTTCGACTGTTCTTCTTTGATTTCGAATTTACCTATTGCAATCATCAAAAGATAACTACTCATTGGCTTTTTCATTCGGTAATTCCAAATGTAATTATCTTTATTTGAGATTTTAGTTTCTAATTCACCATTGGAAATCACTTGAAACTGATTGTCGAATTTTACATCCAAATTGAATATTAGTTTTTCATTTGGATCATCAAAACTCGGGAACCAATTACTGGTAAATTTTCCTTGACCTTGTGTCCAAATTTGGAGCTGCTCCCCTTTTCCAGTAAAATACATCGCTTGTTTTGGTCTCGCCAAATAATTGAAAGTCAACTTATTTTTACCTGATTTATATCCTTCAAAAAGTAAGATTTGTTTTCTATTATTGCGGTATTTTACTTCAATATTGTTAATTTTTAAATTGGTAAAATCTATATTTTGAGCGTCAATTTTTATAGTATCTATTGGATTGTTTATTATAAAATCATAGGTAACTTCTCCGGAAACTGATTTATCTGAAGGATTGATTTCAATTTTACCTAAAACTGAAGTGAAATCAACAGATTTTGATTGTTGTGCAAATGAAAATAAGGAAAAAAATAAAAGTAAATATTTCATAACTTAACGTTCTTCATACATTTTTAATAACTGAGAAACCGTATTCCAATTTCTAATAGTTGCTGTTAAATTAAGTTTTTTCTCAATATATTTTTGATCCAATCTTGTTTTTCCTGCACCAATATGATATTTGATAAATATTCTAGTTTTATCAATTTGAACTTCATCTGGCTTGAACTGACTCATTTTTAAATCATTGATATTATCCGATTTTAATTCTTTGGATACAAAAGCAACATATAACTTTTTGGTGTCAACGACTTTCTCTTTTAGAAAATTACAGTTGGTAAAACACGCTTGTAAATCAGCTTTAGAAATAACAATTATTGGCACATCATAACCAAAAACTCTATAAATTTCTTGCTTAATAACAAATGCAATTTTAGCTTGACTCTCTTCATCAGAATCTATAAAAACATTCCCTGATTGAATATAAGTTTGCACATTTTGAAAACCCATATCCTCAAGTGTACTTTTCAAAACGTCCATTTTTATCATGTTATGTCCGGAAACATTAATTCCTCGAAGTAGTGCTAAATGTGTATGCATTTATATTAATTTAAGTATCAAAGATATTGCCTTTGATTAATATATCACAACTTTCGTCAAATAAGTTCTGGAATCTCATTTTCAAATTTGCAAACAAAAAGCTATCTTCGCTGGGAATAGTTCAAAGACTAAATAAAAATGTCTCAATTGCTCCAAACTCCCATTGAATACTTAAAAGGCGTTGGCCCCCAACGTGGAGAATTGTTGCGCAAAGAACTAGGCATACATAAATATCTCGATTTAATTAATTTATATCCTTATCGTTACATTGACAGAACTCGTTATTATAAAATAAACGAATTAGACAATAATAGCGTTGAAGTTCAATTAATTGGAAAAATAATACACATTAAAACTGTTGAACCTGCTAAAGGGAAAAAAAGATTAGTTGCCACATTTGTAGATGAAACTGGGCAAATGGAGCTGGTTTGGTTTCAAGGTCATAAATGGATTCGAGAGAGTTTAGAATTGAATGTACCTATTGTAATTTTTGGAAAATGTACCTCATTTGGAAATGCTTACAATATGGCACATCCTGAAATTGAACTATTATCAGACCACGAAAAGAGTCTTCGTTCAGCAATGCAACCGGTTTATCCATCAACAGAAACACTAACTAATAGAGGGATTACTAACAAAGTTGTAAATAAGTTAATGCAACAATTATTTCTTGAAACGCACAATTTATTTTCAGAAACGCTTCCAGAATACTTACGAACCGAGCTCAATTTAATCACAAAAAAAGAGGCGCTTTTCAATATTCATTTTCCAAAAAACGCTGAAACATTGGCGAAAGCCCAATTCCGATTGAAGTTTGAAGAGTTATTTTACATACAGTTGCATTTAATTACAAAGAATTTAGTTCGTAAACATAAAATTAAAGGCCATGCATTTAATAAAGTAGGAAATTTATTTAGCGATTTCTATGAAAACCACTTGCCGTTTGAATTGACAAATGCTCAAAAAAGAGTTCTAAAAGAAATTAGAAATGACATGGGAAATCCAGCCCAAATGAATCGATTGTTGCAAGGAGACGTTGGTTCTGGAAAAACTATTGTGGCATTTATGAGTATGCTTTTGGCATTAGATAATGGATTTCAAGCGTGTTTAATGGCGCCTACAGAAATTCTAGCTAATCAACATTTTATAGGTTTGTTAGAATTAGCTAAAACAATGAATATCAATATTAAAAAGTTAACTGGCTCTACTAAAACTTCAGATAGAAAAATTATTCATGAGGAACTAGAAAATGGTGAATTACAACTATTAATTGGTACCCATGCCTTATTAGAAGAAAAGGTAAAATTTCAAAATTTAGGTTTGGCTATAATTGATGAACAACACCGATTTGGAGTTGAACAACGTTCAAAATTGTGGAAGAAAAATGAAATTCCACCTCACGTTTTAGTCATGACTGCCACTCCCATTCCAAGAACTTTGGCGATGAGTTTGTATGGAGATTTAGACATTTCTTTAATTGATGAGTTACCGCCTGGCAGAAAACCCATTAAAACAGTTCATCGCTACGATAACAATCGTTTAAATGTGATGGCATTTGTAAACGATCAAATTGACTTAGGACGACAAATTTATGTGGTATATCCATTAATACAAGAATCTGAAAAGATGGATTTTAAAGATTTAATGGACGGTTACGACACGATTTCTAGAGAATTTCCTTTACCTAAATATGCCGTTTCTATACTACATGGAAAAATGAAAGCGGAGGAAAAAGATTTTGAAATGAAACGATTTTCGGAAGGAAAAACCAATATTATGGTTGCTACAACTGTTATAGAAGTTGGGGTGAATATTCCGAATGCAAGTGTTATGATCGTAGAAAGCGCAGAACGTTTTGGACTTTCACAATTGCATCAATTGCGTGGACGTGTTGGTCGTGGAGCTGATCAAAGTTATTGTATATTAATGACTTCTAATAAGTTGTCAAACAATAGTAAAACTCGAATGGAGACTATGGTTCGAACCAATGATGGGTTTGAAATCGCAGAAGTAGATCTAAAACTCCGAGGTCCGGGAGACTTGATGGGAACGCAACAAAGCGGTGTTTTAAATCTTCAAATTGCCGATTTAGTTAAAGATAGAGACATTTTAAACTTGGCACGAAATTATGCTGTTAAAATATTAAAAGAAGATGCTGCTTTAGAAAAACCTTTAAATTCAATATTAAGAGAAGTATTTATGGAGATATCCAAAAGAAAGAATATTTGGAATTACATAAGTTAGCTTAATTAATCGAACGTTATTACAACAATTTATCTAAATTTACATTCAATTTTAAAACGCCAATATGAGATTATTTTTAAATAAATTATCTAGAAGACTTTCGATATTTGCTTTTTTAATATCATCTACAATTTCAGCTCAAAACAACTGTGTAGATGCTATTTTCATTTGTGGAAACGCCAATTTATCAGGTTTAACAGCCAACGGAATTGGAATTCAAGAAATTAATCCTGGAAATGCTTGCGGTTTAGGAGAAACAAATAGTTTGTGGTTGAAAATAAAAATCAGAACCGGGGGTACATTAGGATTTACTTTAACTCCACAAAGTACGAATTTAGTAGAAGACTTGGACTTTTGGATTTTCGGACCCAATGCTACCTGTAATAATTTAGGAACCGCTATTCGATGTTCAACTACAAATCCCCTAAATGCAAATTTAACTGATAATTTAACTGGTTTGAGTAGCACTGAAATAGACGTTAGCGAAGGTCCTGGTCCAGATGGAAACAGCTTTGTTCAATGGATGAATGTTTTAGATAACGAAACCTATTTTATTGCAATAGATAGACCTGTGGGTGTTAGCTCATTTTCAATATCTTGGACAGGAACTGCGACTTTTTTTCAAGCACCTACAACTATTTCAAAAATTGATTTTCAAAAATGTAGTTTACCCAATTTCCCTGGCGAAGCTCTATTTGATATGACTCCAAATACCAATTTAGCCATTGGTGCTCAACCCAATTTAGTGGCTACTTATCATACCAGCTATAATGATGCGGTAACCAATACCAATGCAATTGCTAATCCAAATAATTATAGAAATATATCAAATCCGCAACAAATTTTCATCAGGTTGAGTAATACTTTCACAGGTTGTTTTGCAATTACTGATTTTAATTTATCCGTTATACCAACAACGATTAGTGCTTTTACATACAATTCACCTATTTGTATTAACGATATAAATCCTACAATAATACCGGCTACAGGATTTACAAATGGCGGAACATTTTCATCAACTGCTGGACTAAGTATCGACTCTGCAACTGGAGAAATTACTCTTGCGAATAGTTTACCGGGAACTTACCAAGTTACCTATTCATTAATTGCTAACCCATCTACATGCCAAACCGCATCATCTTCTAATTTTTCTATAATAATTGACCCATTGCCTAGTATCACATTAAGCGCCCCAATTCCAACATTGTGCTTAAATTCCGTAATTAACCCAATTGCATTTAATATTGGTGGTTTAGCTACAAATGCTTCCATAACTTCAGGAAATTTACCTTCAGGATTATCTGGAAGTTTCAATAATAATGTTTTTACTATATCTGGAACGCCTTCATCGACTGGAACCTTTAATTTCACAATAACAACCCAAGGCGGATGTGCTCCTGCAGCAATTTATAATGGAACTTTAGTTGTAAATAGTTTGCCAATAGTAACTTTACCTCAAGATGGATATATTTGTTTAGATGATGCTGGAAACTCGCTTGGAAGCTACACTTTAATTGCCAATCTAAGTTCAGCAAGCCATACATTTGTTTGGTCAAATAGCACTGGAATTATTGCGGGTCAAACCAGAAATAATTATCGAGCTACTCAACCTGGCCCTTATTCTGTTGTGGCTACAAATAATACCACTGGCTGTACTGCTATTGCAAATACTACTATTGATAGCCATTTACCTCCCAGTATAGTTACGGCTACAGTTTCAAGTTATTTTTCAGAAACACAAACCGTTACCGTTAATGTTATTCCTGCTGGTGTTTATGAATACAAATTAGATTTTAACCCTTACCAAGATAGTAATGTTTTTACAAATTTATCAATGGGAACTCATGAAATTTGGGTTAGAGATTTGTATTACTGTGGAGTTAAAAAAATTACAGTTCAGATAATTGATTACCCAAATTATTTTACTCCAAATGGCGATTCTATTCATGATACTTGGAATATTACTGAACTAAAAAACCAACCTAATTCCTACATAGATATATTTGACAGGTATGGAAAACTAATAAAACAAATAAAACCATCAGGACCAGGCTGGGATGGCACCTACAACGGAAACTCATTACCTGCTACAGATTATTGGTTTACAGTTTATTATTCAGAATTAGGCACAAGCCAGAAATTTAGTTCCCATTTTTCCCTACTTAGATAGTTAATAATTAGTTATAAAAAGCAAAAAAAATCTTTCTTACTACCATTAGCAATCCTTATATTTGCATCATTATTATAGAAAAAAATGAAAATATCATACAACTGGTTAAAACAATTTATTAATATCGATTTAAAATCGGAAGATGCTTCAGATGTATTAACCGATCTAGGATTAGAAGTTGAAGGAGTAGAAAAATTCGAAAGTTTAAAAGGCGGATTAGAAGGAGTCGTGATAGGCCATGTGCTTACTTGCGTACAACATACGAATGCCGATAAATTGAAGGTAACTACTGTTGATATTGGATCTGGGACTCCCATTCAAATTGTATGTGGTGCTTCCAATGTTGCTGTGGGACAAAAAGTTCCTGTTGCAACAATTGGTACAAAATTATACGATAAAGAAGGAGAATCATTTGAAATAAAAAAAGGAAAAATTAGAGGTGAAGAAAGCCACGGAATGATTTGCGCTGAAGATGAATTAGGCCTTGGCGACAGTCATGACGGAATTATGGTTCTGGATTCTAGTTTGGATCCTGGAACTCCAGCTGCTAAAGTATTTAAAATTGAAACAGACGAAGTTTTTGAAATTGGATTAACTCCAAATCGCGCTGATGCCATGAGTCATTGGGGTGTCGCGAGAGATTTGCGTGCTGGGCTTATTCAAAGAGACGGAAAACATTATGAATTAATTACTCCTTCTGTAAATAAATTTAAGGTTGATAAAAGAACATTCAAGATTGATGTTAAAGTAAATATCCCAAAATTAACTCCTAGATATTGTGGAATTACCATTTCAGGAATTACCGTAAAACCTTCTCCAGAATGGCTAAAAAACAAACTTAAAGCTATTGGTTTAACACCAAAAAACAATATTGTAGATGTAACCAATTATGTGCTTCATGAATTAGGGCAACCACTTCACGCTTTTGATGCATCGAAAATAAATGGTAATATTATTGTTGATACAGTAAAAACTGGGACAAAATTTACAACATTAGATGGAGTTGAAAGAAGTTTGAATGAAGAAGACATCATGATTTGTGATACTCAAGGTCCACTTTGTATTGCTGGTGTTTTTGGAGGTTTGGATTCGGGTGTTTCAGAAAGTACGAGTGCTATCTTTTTAGAAAGCGCCTATTTCAATCCGGTTTCAATTCGCAAAACTGCAAAAAGACATGGTTTAAGTACCGATGCCTCATTCAGATTTGAAAGAGGAATAGATCCTGCTATTACTGATTATGCTTTGAAAAGAGCAGCAATATTGATATTAGAAGTTGCCGGAGGTGAAATTACTTCTGATTTAATTGACGTAAATAATACTAAAAATAGTGATTTTCCAGTTGTATTAAACTTTGAAAAGGTTACCAAAATAATTGGTCAAGAAATTCCGAAAGAAACAATTAAAAAAATATTAGTATCATTAGACATCAAAGTAACAAGCGTTTCTGATTCTAGTTTAGGGCTTATTATTCCCGCATACCGTGTTGATGTTCAAAGAGAAATTGATGTTATTGAAGAGTTACTTAGAGTTTATGGGTACAACAATATTAATTTTACCAATAAAGTAAATGCGACAGTTTTCAATTCTGGAAGATCTGAAGATTATAAGGTTCAAAATGTTATTGGCAATCAATTGACATCGCTAGGATTTCATGAAATGATGGCCAATTCTTTGACAACTCCCGATTACATAAAATTATCCGAAAACTTAAAAGAAGATTATAATGTTTCCATTCTTAATCCTCTTAGCAACGATTTGTCTGCAATGAGACAGTCCTTATTGTTTTCCGGATTAGAGGCCGTTTCATTCAATATTAATCGTAGAAACACCGATTTAAAGTTATTTGAATTTGGAAAAACCTACCATAAATTGCCTTCAGGATATGATGAACCAAAACACTTGTCATTATTTACCACTGGAAATAGATTAGGTGAAAGCTGGACAAACGCTCAAAAACCTTCTGACTTTTTCTTGTTTAAAGGATACATAAATAGTGTTTTATCGAGATTAGGCATTAATAATTTTACTACTAAACCTATTTCAAATGATGTTTTTGCAGAAGGAATCGCTTTTGCAAATGGTAATAACGTATTGGTAGAATTTGGAACCGTTAAAAAATCAATATTGAAGCATTTCGATATTAAGCAAGAAGTTTTTTATGCCGATTTCGATTGGAATGCGGTATTAAAATCTATTTCAAACAAAATTAAATTTGTTGAAATTTCAAAATATCCTGAAGTTAGAAGAGATTTAGCTTTGCTTTTGGATGAATCAGTAGCCTTTGAAGAAATTTACAATATTGCTAGACAAACAGAGAAATCTATATTAAAAGAAATTACTTTGTTTGACGTTTACGTTGGCAAAAATTTACCAGAAGGTAAAAAATCATACGCAGTAAGCTTTACCATTCAAGATGATTCTAAGACTTTAACGGATAGTCAAATTGAAAAAATTATGAGTAAACTTCAAAACAATTTCCAAACCCAATTAGGAGCACAGTTAAGATAACAAGAATTTATTTACTATTTTATTTTAAATACATTACAATAGATGAAAAAAATAATCTTTTTATTAGTCGTTTTATTTTCAATTAATTCTGTAAAAGCACAAAATGCTTACGACATAAAAATTAATTTAAAAAATTGTAAGGACACCCTCGCCTACCTAACTTTTTACCAATTTGACAAAAATATGATTGTTGATACCTGTACCACAATCAAAAATGGTAAAATTGTGTTCAATGGAAAAAAGAAACTTTTAAAAGGGATTTATTCACTTGTAGGTCAAGGAAAAATAATCTATTTTGATTTCTTTGTTGATGATGAAAACCAAAATCTAGATATTTCTAGCGAATCTGTGACCAACTATAAAGAGTTGTTGCATTGTAGCAACTCTAAAATCCAAAATGATTTCTTTGATTATATCAAATATTTCGAAGTTCAAAGACGTGATTTTGAATCTAATTTGCAAAAAACAAAAGGGCTTAACAAAAAAGATTCTACCGATTTTATGTCCACTAAACAAAAAGAAATCAATGAAAATATTGAAAATTTTGAAAAGTCTTTTATACTTAAAAACAAAGGAACTTTTATCAGTGATGCATTGAATTTGAAAATTGAAAAGTATTTAAAAGACATTCCAAAAGCTTCGAATGGTCGCCCTGATAGCATTGCTGTTTATGATTATTATAAAAAACACTATTGGGATGGTGTTGATTTCAAAGAAGATGGATTGGCAAGAACACCATTTTTTCATGGTCGCTTAACTCGTTATTTTGATGGGGTTGTAATTAGAAATCCCGACTCGGTTTCTGTTGAAATTGATCGTATTATGAATCAAGCTGTTGAAGGTTCAATAATGTATCGATTATTACTTGCACACTTTGTAAACAAATATGAAACCTCCAAAATAATGGGTTATGACAAAGTATTTGTTAACATCGTAGATAAATATTTCAAAACTGGTAAAGCAAAGGACATATATAACGATGATAATATTGTAAATAATATCATCAATCGTGCAAATATATTAAGACCTCTTTTACTTGAAGCAATTGCTCCAGATTTACCCATGATACCAATTGAAAGTCATGATAAAATTGCAAAAATGGGCTTTGAAAATGCCAAGACAAGTGAGGAAATGACTAAAATTTTCTATGCTAATGCGCCGGAAATAGAAAAATCGTTTTTAAGGCTTCATTCTATAAAAGCAAAATATACTTTACTCGTATTTTGGGATGTTGATTGCAGTCATTGTCAGGCAGAAATTCCGAAATTAATTGATTTGTATCACCAATTATTGAAAGAAAAATTTGATGTTAAAGTATTTAGTGTATACACCCAACAAGAATTTGAAAAATATAAAAAGTATGTTGTTGAGAAAAAATTGGATTGGATAAACGTTTATGACGGTGTTCATTATAACAATTTGAAAGACAAATACGACATCTACTCTACTCCTGTTATTTATATTTTGGATAAAGACAAGAAAATCAAAGCTAAAAGAATTGATGTAGATCAAATTAAAACAATCTTAACTGCTTTAGAAAAAGGTAAATAATATATTGACTATTAATTTAACAATTATTAAATACCAATAGTTTGGTTTAAGATTACATTTGCAAACAAACATCATTTAAATGGCTCGTTTTAAAGAAAATGATTTACCAAAATCAAAACTTACTAAATCATCGATAAGCAAAGCATTATTAATATTTAAATATGCTGAAAATCATAAATGGAAATTTTATATAGGTTTAATTTTCTTATTATTTACTGGAGGAACTGCGCTTGCATTTCCAAAATTAATGGGATTATTAATTGATTGTGTGAAAAATAAAGACAACGAGCAAGCCAATTTAATTGCTGGTGGATTATTAGTAATTCTATTATTTCAATCGCTTTTTTCCTTTTTCAGATTGTCATTATTCGTCAATTTTACCGAAAATACTTTAGCAAATTTACGTTTGGCATTGTACAGCAATTTGGTAAAATTGCCAATGACTTTTTTCTCACAAAAACGTGTTGGTGAATTAAATAGCCGGATAAGCTCCGATATTACTCAAATTCAAGACACTCTAACGTCAACAATTGCTGAATTTTTAAGACAATTTATTTTAATTATTGGTGGAATTGCTTTGTTGGCCAGCGAGAGTATTAAGCTTACCCTATTAATGTTGTCTGTAGTTCCATTAGTGGCAATTGCTGCTGTAATATTTGGGCGATTTATAAGAAAATATTCTAAGAAAGTTCAGGATCAAGTTGCAGAAAGTCAGGTAATAGTAGAAGAAACGATGCAAGGAATCAGCATTGTTAAAGCTTTCGCAAATGAATGGTACGAAATAGCACGTTATAATGGTAAGATTAAAGAAATTGTAAAAATTGCAATTAAGGGTGGAAAATTCAGAGGATATTTTGCTTCATTCATCATTTTTTGTCTTTTTGGTGCAATAGTAGCGGTAGTTTGGTATGGCGTACGATTGAGTATTAGTGGGGAAATGAGCGTAGGGCAATTAATTTCCTTTGTTTTGTATTCTACTTTTGTTGGAGCTTCTTTTGGAGGAATAGCAGAATTATATGCACAAATTCAAAAAGCAGTTGGAGCAACGGAACGCGTTTTTGAACTTTTAGATGAAACCCCTGAAAAAATTAGCTCTTCTGATATTGGTACCGAAAAAATATTTAAAGGAAATGTGAGTTTCAAAAAAGTAGCTTTTTCCTATCCTTCCAGAAAAGAAATTGAAGTACTAAAAGAGGTAAGTTTTAATGCAGATTTTGGTCAGAAAATAGCAATCGTTGGGCCAAGTGGCGCTGGAAAATCAACAATAGCCTCTTTATTATTAAGGTTTTATAATATTGATGGCGGAGAAATTACCATTGACGGAAAAAATATTTACGATTACGATTTAGAAACCTTGCGTGGAAATATGAGCATTGTTCCTCAGGATGTCATTTTATTTGGCGGAACCATTCGTGAGAATATTGCTTATGGAAAACCAAATGCTACTGAAGAAGAAATTTCTAAAGCTGCAAAACAAGCCAATGCCTACCAATTCATAAAAGGATTCCCAGATAAATTTGAAACTATTGTTGGAGAGCGTGGAATCAAACTTTCTGGAGGTCAACGCCAAAGAATTGCTATTGCAAGAGCTTTATTAAAAAATCCAAGTATCTTAATTTTGGACGAGGCTACTTCTTCATTAGACAGCGAAAGCGAAAAATTAGTTCAAGAAGCCTTGGAAATATTAATGGAAGGAAGAACAAGTATTATTATTGCTCACCGTTTGTCCACCATTCGTTCAGCAAATCAAATAATTGTTTTGGACGAGGGAACGATAAAAGAACAAGGAACGCACCAAGATCTAATTGCCTTAGAAAACGGAATTTACAAAAACCTAAGTAACCTTCAGTTTAATAACTTTTAAAAGTTACAATTACTTCCCTTTTCTTCGATCTCTTTCTGCAGTTATCAATTTTAATTCTCGACTTGTTTGGCCAGCAACAGATGTATTTTCTTCTGCTCTACGAATTAAATAAGGCATCACATCACGAACAGGACCGAATGGCAAGTATTTAGCGTTATTGTATCCATTTGAAGTTAAATTGTAACTAATATTATCACTCATTCCATACAATTGTCCGAACCAAATTCTAGTATCTTTTTTTTCAATATTCAAATCCTCCATGTATTCCATTAATTTATAAGAGGACAGTTCATTATGTGTACCAGCAAAAATGGCCATTCTATCGATATTTTCAACCATATAATGAATTGCAGCATCATAATTTAAATCGGTTGCCTCCTTAGATTCACAAATTGGTGTTGGATATCCTTTTTCTTCAGCTCTCAAATTTTCCTTTTCCATATAGGCACCACGAACAATTTTCATTCCAATAAAGAAACCATCCGTTTTTGCTTGTTGATGTAAATTCTTCAAATAATCCAATCGGTCCCAACGGTACATTTGTAACGTATTAAAAACAATCGCTTTTTCTTTGTTGTACTTTTTCATCATTTGGGCAACCAAATCATCAGCTGCATCTTGCATCCAACTCTCCTCTGCGTCTATCAATAGCGGAACATTTTTTAGGTAAGCTTCGCTACAAACTTTGTCAAAACGAGCTACAACCCTATTCCATTCTGCTTTTTCGGAATCGGTTAGTTCAACATTAGAACCTACTTTTTCATATAAATCCAATCTTCCAAAACCTGTTGGCTTAAAAACTGCAAACGGAATTGCTTCACGTTCACTTGCGAATTCTATGGTTTTTAAGGTCATTTTCAAAGCCGCATCAAATTGATCCTCTTCTTCTTTACCTTCAACAGAATAATCCAAAACCGAAGAAACTCCTTTGGTGAACATTTTGTCAACAACAGAAAGACAATCAACTTCATTTACACCACCACAAAAATGATCAAATACAGTCGCACGAATAATTCCTTCAACTGGCAAATGAGCTTTTAAAGCAAAATTAGTTACCGCTGTTCCAATTTTTACTAATGGCTGATTGCCTATCATTTTGAAAAGAAAATAAGCGCGATTTAATTCAGTATCACTTTTTAATGAAAAAGCAACTTCAGTATTGTTAAAAATTTTATCCATATAAATTTTAATAATAATGCAAATATAAGAACAGATTACTGATTATTAATCAAAAATTACCTTATTTTGCATCATCAATTTACACCTACAATTAATTAGCAAATGCAGTCAATTAAAGCAAAAGGATATTCCGTAATTTTCAATGAAGAAGGTTATAAAGAGCTGAATAAACTGATTACTGAAAATAATTATTCTAAACTATTTATTATTGTAGATTCAATTACTAATGAAGTTTGTTTACCAAAATTACTTCCATTAATTGAAACCGAAAGTCCAATTGAAATTATAGAATTTGAAGCTGGTGAAATCAATAAAAACATTGAAACATGTATTCAAATTTGGAATGTTTTAACTGAATTAGGCGCTGATAGAAAGAGTTTGCTAATCAATTTAGGTGGTGGCGTAGTTTCAGATCTTGGAGGATTTGTAGCTTCTACTTTCAAAAGAGGAATTGATTTTATAAATATTCCAACAACATTATTAGCCATGGTTGATGCTTCTATTGGTGGCAAAACTGGAATTGATTTAGGAAACATTAAAAATCAATTAGGGGTAATTAAAAATCCTAAATTAGTAGTAATTGATACAGATTTTCTTGCTTCGCTTCCGCAAATGGAAATGCGTTCAGGATTAGCAGAAATATTGAAACATGGATTGATATTTGACGCATCCTATTGGAAGCAATTCTTAGATTTATCAAAATTAGATTTTGCCGATTTTGATTCAATAATATACGATTCAATTAAGATTAAAAATCAAATTGTAATGCAAGATCCTAATGAAAAAGGAATTCGAAAAGCATTAAATTTCGGACATACACTAGGGCATGCAATTGAAAGTTATTTTTTGGATAATCCAACAAAAAATATTTTATTACATGGCGAAGCTATTGCAATTGGTATGATACTGGAAAGCTATATTTCAATGACCAAAAAGCTAATTTCTAATGAAGAATATTGGGAGATTAAATCAACAATAAAATCAATATTTGAAGAAGTTATTTTTGAAAAAAAAGATATTCAATCAATACTAGATTTACTAATTCATGATAAGAAAAATGAAAATGGTAAAACAAAATTTGTACTTCTCGATGGAATTGGCAAATTTACAATTAACCAAGAAGTTGAAAATGAAATAATTACATCGTCATTTGAAGATTATAAATTATAAAAAAAAAGTTTAGTAGTTTGTTATATGGAATTATTATTTTTTTACATTTGCTCCGATGAATAAAAAACAAAATACGACCCAATTTTCACTCTCAAAAAACGAGACTTATATGGCTTTCCAAGCTTTATTGAATCGTTATTTTGGTCTTGTTGGTTTTATGTATTTTGACGAATTAAGACATTCTATAATTAATGATGATGAACTTCAAATCATCTATGCGAATATTCGAGTTTGAAAATTAGGTTTTATAAAGAAATTACACTTTTTAATTCTAATTTACTGATAAACATATGAATACAAAATATTCGGATTTAATTAATCAAAATTATTATTTTCCTCAAGAAGAATTTAATCTTAATAAAGACAACCTACAATTTCACGATATTGATCTAATGAAATTGGTTGAACAATATGGTACACCTTTAAAATTTACCTATTTACCTCAAATTTCCAATAATATTAAAAGAGCCAAATCTTGGTTCAAAAATGCAATGGATAAAAGCGAGTATAAAGGTAAATATTACTTTTGCTATTGTACTAAAAGTTCTCATTTTGAATACATTATGAATGAAGCTTTTAAAAACAATATTCACATAGAAACTTCATCTGCATTTGACATTAATATTGTTGAAAATTTGTTGCAATCTGGTAAAATTAACAAAAGTACCTACGTGATTTGTAATGGATTTAAAAGAGATCAATACATTTCAAATATTGCAAGAATTATCAATAATGGTCATAAAAACACTATTCCAATTATTGATAATTACGAAGAGTTGGATTTACTTCAAACAGCTATTAAAGGAAAATTCAAAATTGGTATTAGAATTGCAGCTGAAGAAGAACCAAAATTTGAGTTTTATACCTCAAGATTAGGTATTGGATACAGAAATATTGTTCCATTTTACAAAAAGCAAATTCATGAAAATAAAAATTTGGAACTTAAAATGTTGCACTTTTTTATTAATACAGGAATAAATGATAACGCCTATTATTGGAATGAATTAATTAAATGTATTAAAGTTTATGTTGCCTTAAAAAAGGAATGCCCAAGTTTAGACAGTTTAAATGTTGGTGGTGGTTTCCCAATTAAAAACTCATTAGCATTTGAATACGATTACCAATATATGATTGACGAAATCATCAACCAAGTGAAGATTGCTTGCGATGAAGCTGAAGTTGATGTTCCAAACATTTTTACTGAATTTGGTTCATTTACGGTTGGGGAAAGTGGTGGCGCAATCTACCAAGTTTTGTATCAAAAGCAGCAAAATGATAGAGAAAAATGGAACATGATTGACTCTTCATTTATAACTACTTTACCAGATACTTGGGCAATTAATAAGCGTTTTGTAATGTTGGCAGTAAATCGCTGGAACGACACCTACGAAAGAGTTTTATTAGGCGGTATGACTTGTGATAGTGATGATTATTACAATTCTGAACAGAATATGAATGCCATTTATTTACCAAAATACAATAAGGAGAAGCCACTTTATATTGGATTTTTCAACACTGGTGCTTATCAAGAAACAATTGGTGGATTTGGTGGTTTACATCACTGTTTAATACCTGAACCAAAACATTTATTAATAGATCATGATGAAAATGGTGAAATTAAAACTACTGTTTTTTCAGAACAACAAACTGCAGATGATGTGTTAAAAATATTAGGATATAACAATAATAAAGTATAATTGTATAATAAATTACATTAACATTTCTTTACTATTGTAATAATAATATTGATACATTTTAATCAGAAAAAAAGTATAAAAAAAATAAAATTCAAATTGTTTATCAAATAATTAATTTGTTAATTTGAATCGATAAAAACTAAAAAACTAAAAATGAGTAAAGGTCCTATAAGTCAGTTTATTGAGAAGTATTATTTGCATTTCAATTCTGCAACTGTTGTTGATGCAGCTAAGGCGTACGAACAACAATTAGAAAAAGGAGCCAAAATGATGGTTACTTTAGCAGGTGCAATGAGTACTGCTGAAATAGGAAAAATCTTCGCAGAAATGATACGAAGAGACAAAGTTCAAATTGTTTCTTGCACTGGTGCAAATCTTGAAGAAGATATTATGAATTTAGTTGCACACTCTCATTATGAAAGAGTACCAAATTACAGAGATTTAACTCCTCAAGAAGAATGGGATTTAATGGAACGAGGATTGAATCGTGTTACAGATACTTGTATTCCTGAACACGAAGCTTTTAGACGTTTACAAAAACACATCTACAAAATTTGGAAAGACGCAGATGACAAAGGAGAACGTTATTTTCCTCATGAATTCATGTATAAATTATTACTTTCAGGCGTTTTAGAAGAATATTACGAAATAGATTTAAAAGACAGTTGGATGTATGCTGCTGCAGAAAAAAATCTGCCAATAATTGTTCCAGGTTGGGAAGACAGCACAATGGGGAATATTTTCGCTTCCTATGTTATCAAAGGAGATTTGAAAGCATCTACCATGAAATCAGGAATTGAATACATGATTTATCTAGCTGATTGGTATCCAAAAAATAGTGAAAATGGTATTGGATTTTTCCAAATTGGTGGTGGAATTGCTGGTGATTTCCCAATTTGTGTGGTACCAATGTTATACCAAGATATGGAAATGCATGAAGTACCATTTTGGAGTTATTTCTGTCAAATATCTGATTCTACAACAAGTTACGGATCGTATTCTGGTGCAGTACCAAATGAAAAAATCACTTGGGGAAAATTAGATATTAACACCCCTAAATTTATTATTGAGTCGGATGCTACAATTGTTGCTCCATTAATTTTTGCTTATTTACTAGATTTATAATAATATTTTATGAGAAGAGTTATTGTTGATTACGCAAAACTAACCAATGAAATCTTGAACTTATTAGTCGAGAAATTCCCTGACGGATATGATGATTCTAATATCATCCGATTTAAAAACCACAAAGACGAAACTATTGAAGCGGTAGAAGTTCGCACTGAAGACACCATTTACTTGGTTAAAATTAGCACTAAATTATCTGACAGATTAATCAATTTTGAAGATGATGATGATATTGTGGTTCCTTTAGACGCTATTAAAGGTATTGATTTGGATGATGATGTTGCTGCCGATGATGATGAAGAAGAGGTTGACATTACAAAAGACCCTGAAGGCTCAAATGATATAGACGACGATGATGATCATGACGCGGATGATATCGCTGACGAAGATTCAGATGATGATGAAGAATAATTCAAATAAAAAAAAGGAACTCAAATCGAGTTCCTTTTTTTTATGTTTTCAAGTTAAAGATATCTTTCTGAAAACACTTTCTGATGGTGTTTTTGATGGCCAATAATAATAAATCCTATTGCTCTAACAGATACTTCCCTATTCGAAGCATTACCTATTTTAGTTAATTGTTCTTGTGAAAAGCTATTAAATAAAGATAATGTAGATTGTCGAACAACAGCCATTTCGGTTAACAAACTTTGCAAACTTCTTTCTTTTCCATTTGAATTAGCAACATAATCATTTTCATCAAATCCAGGTAATGGCGTTTTATCATTTCTGGAAATTCGTAGCGCTCTGTAACTAAAAACTCTTTCTGAATCGATCAAATGCTGAATAATTTCTTTAATTGTCCACTTCCCTTCTGCATATTGATAATCAAATTTTTCCATTGGTATATTTTGAACAAACTTGATGAATTCGTGTAAACAAATCTCCAATTCTTCAATTAATTCAACATCTTCAAGAACTTGAATATAGGATTTATAAAAATCGGCATATTCATTAACAGGCAATTGATTAGACTTCATATTTCAATATTAAAGTTGATATTTTTGTTATTCAAATTTACAAAAAAAGCCCCAAGAATAAACTTGAGGCTTAAAATAGATATTTATAAAAACTACAAGCTTTTAAAAATTGTATGCATTAAACGTTTTTTATCATTTAAACTTTCGTCTAATGATATCATTGTTTCTGTTCTGTAAACACCTTCAATATCATCAATCATAAAGATAACATCTTTAGCGTGTTTAGTATCTTTTGCTCTAATTTTACAGAAAATATTGAATTTTCCAGTAGTGATATGTGCAACTGTAACAAATGGAATTTCATTAATACGCTCTAAAACAAATTTAGTTTGTGAAGTATTATTTAAAAATACACCAACATAAGCGATAAATGAATATCCTAATTTCTCATAATCTAAAGTCAATGACGACCCCATAATTATACCAGCATCTTCCATTTTTTTCACTCGAACGTGAACTGTACCAGCAGAAATTAATAATTTCTTGGCGATATCAGTAAAAGGAACTCTAGTATTATCAATCAACATGTCTAAAATTTGATGATCTACTTCATCTAAACGGAACTTGCTCATAAGTTTGTTTTTTTTGTACTTTAATTTATTTAAATAGTATTACCAAAAATCAAAAAAACTAATTTTTAATCAATCCGTTAACAAATTTAATACTTTTCCCTAAAGAAAATTCTGCTTTTTGGTCAATTTTCGGAATATTTATTTCTAAATCTTCGTATAAAGCTTCTTCAACATCGTACTCAAAATGACCTGAAAAACCTTCTAAATCCCCTATTGCAGCTGTATAAGCGTTGAAAACTAATTGGTTATCAATTAATTCTTCTTTAAATTGAAGTGCAAAATTGGTGATAATTTTATTATTATCATAATTAATTTTGATATTTTTATAAATAAAATCATAAAAACAGATTTTATTATGAGGAATATTCATATAATCTTCAATTTTATTGCAAACTATATCGTTTTCGTAGATTTTTTTCAAACCTTCAACTAATGCAATAAATACAAATTTTCGAGTAAATTCTCGGTCATAATCTCCTTGAAAATGTCCTGCCTCAATTAAAATAGTTGGTACATTTAAAAACTGAAAGGTATCACCAACACAATTAATATTGAAAGAATCATCAAAACGACCAACTTGATTTGGAATAAACTCTTGGAGTATTTTATTCATTGCTACTATAACTTGAATTGCCTTAGTTCTAACTTCATTAAAGTCTCTATTTTCATTATAAGCTGGTGCAAGAAAAGAAATAGTCGCAGGTTTTATTGTGTCTGATTCAATACCGTAAATGGTTCTTTGGTCATGTAAATTATAACAATAATCAGGTTTAAAATTCTCAAAAGTACTTCGCAACAACTTACTTTCGGGCTGGGTTAAATTCTGTGCATCTCTATTTAAATCAATACCATTAGCATTTTCTCGAGTGTAAAGAAATGCCCCATCGGGATTTAACATTGGCAAACAACAAAAAGTAAATTCGCTTAATAAATTCTTAGCTAATTCTGAATTACCGTTCAATAAATTTAAAAAATCGAATAGCGCCTTTGTAGTCGTACTCTCGTTTCCATGCATTTGTGACCACAATAAAACTCTAGTATTTCCTGTTCCTATTTCATATTTATAAATGGGTTTCCCTAGAACTGATTGTCCTATAATTTGAACTTGATTATCAGAATTAAATTGCAATAATAAAGGCTCAATAGCATCCAAAGTGATATAACGTCCCTTTAAATTGGTCTCTAAATTCTGATTATATAAATTCTCGTAATTCATATTTCTTTTTTATTAAATAAAAGTAAGCATTCAATTAAACGACATAACTATTTTCTGGTATTTTACCTCTAACTCCTTTAAAATGAAGCAATAAAACTTTTAAATCGGCATCAATATCACCGGTAATATTAAAAGGTTTTCCAAAATTAACTTCTTTCTTACCGTAATTAAAAGCAACTGGAATTATTGGAACATTAGCTTTTTGAGCAATATAATAAAACCCTGTTTTTAATTCGGTTACCTTTTTGCGAGTTCCTTCTGGAGATAGTCCCAAGCGAAATATTTTTCTATTTTCAAATACTTGAGCAATAGAATCCACCATATTCAATCCTCCGGTTCTATCTAAAGGCGCCCCTCCCATATAACGGAAATACCAACCCAATAGAAAGCCAAAAAGTTCTTTTTTGCCCAACCAATTCATTTCTACCCCGATTATTCCTCTTGCAAATAATCCTACAAAAAAATCAACCCAACTGGTATGAGGGATAACAATTAATATACATTTCTCAATTTTTTCATCGACTTCTCCAACAATCTTCCACCCCATTAATCTGAAAAAAATGAATTTGTAAATGAGCTTTTTCATTCTTTACAATTTTTATGTAAAAGTAATATTAATCTATTATTTTTGAGAAAAAAATAACTTTGCTTAATAAATTACTTAGTTTTCTATTTCCGGTTACAATTTTCAAACAGAATTCCACTGTAAGTAGTTCAATAGAAATCACTTGGAATAACGGTCAACTCGTTATGGATTCAAAGAATACCAATTATTCTTATGGTAGTTTGCAACGAATTTTACGTCGTGGATTACAATCTATAGGTTTTCAAAACATAAAAAACTTCGATTCTATTTTGGTTTTGGGAGTCGCAGGCGGTAGTGTAATCAAAACATTAGTAGACGAAATTAACTTTGAAGGAGAAATAACCGGAGTTGAAATCGATCCAGAAATCATCACTTTAGCCAATAAATATTTCAATTTAAATAAAATTCAAAATCTGACAATTATTATTGACGATGCAGGTACATTTGTTCAAAAAACCAATAATACCTTTAATTTAATTATCATTGATATCTTTCAAGACAATTCCATGCCTGAATTTCTATTTGAACCCGAATTTATAAAAAATATAAACTCTCTTCTAAATATTGGTGGCTATATACTTTTCAATACCATGATAAATTCTAAAGCCGATCAAGAAAGAAACAAACATTACTTTTCACATTACAATAAATCAGAATTCACGACCTATTCCCTACAAAAAGTGGAAGTTTTTAATGAATTAATTGTGGTGAGGAGAAATTGATAATTGTTTAAATGTTTAATCGTTTAAACGAATTATCGATTCAACGAATTACCGAATAACCTTTTATTTCCTTGCAAACTTTGCGTAAAACCTTGCGAACTTAGCGGTAAAAAAAAGATTTTAAATCAAAATGGGAGCTTTTTTTGCCACAAATTAACACAGATTAAACGGATTTTAAAATAACCGATTCAACGAATAACCGAATAACCATTTCAAATATCTCCGTGAATCTTAGTGTTTACTTTGAGAGTCTTCGTGAAATAAATTAACTTAACTTCAAAAAAAATCCCCGCACTTGCGGGGATTTTATATAAAAATCAAGAATTATTTTTTCTCGCTTTTTTCCATTTTAGCTTTTAATTCAGCTAACATATCGTTGTTGTCACCTAATGTAGATGCTTGCGCATTAGCATTATTTGCAACAGCTTCGGTAACCGCTTTCACATTTTTCTCTTCTTCTTCACGGAAGATAGCAGTGTGAGAAGCAACTACTCTTTTAAATTCTTTGTTGAATTCAATTACTTTAAATTCAGCAGAATCTCCTTTTTTCAATTTCTTACCGTCTTCTTTTTCAAGATGACGTGTAGGAATGAAAGCAACGATATCATCACCAAATTCTACAGTAGCTCCTTTGTCAACAATTTCAGAGATTTCACCTGTGTGGATAGTTCCAACAGCAAAAGAATCTTCGTATTGATCCCAAGGATTAGCAGTAGTTTGTTTGTGTCCTAAAGATAATTTACGACCTTCAACATCTAATTCTAATACAACTACATCTAATTTTTCACCAACGTTTACAAACTCAGATGGGTGTTTGA
>NZ_JBIKQP010000051.1:0-8243 GCF_044349645.1 Flavobacterium sp.
CTGGATTTATAATCCAATGTAACATTATTGGATTTTTCCAAGTCCAAATTTTAAATTTCATTCTGTCGTATTCCATATTTATCATTTTTAACGCTCTGTTTTTCTAACATAGCAGGTAACGTTCCGCCGCTTATCGTCAGTTGCGAACTTCGGAACAGTTTATTTTCTGTTAAAGATAAAAATTCTTGCGAAACGTGAACGTGAACTTGCTACAAAATTCGCAATTGCGAGAAACGGCTGTTATGTGATGGTTTTTTACCTAAACTTGAGCACGCAAACTTTGCCAGTTTCCACTTCGGATTCTACTTTCCATTTTCCATCTTCTGTGCAAAACAAATTTCATTCGAAACTATTACATAGCGCTTTTTCGGTAACTCAATATTTGCCTTGTTAAAAGTCCTCCAAACATCATAAATAAAATTCCAATTACAAATCTGTAATTATAAAATTCTGACGAATTATTAGTTAATGCAATTATCAAAATAACAAGATTGGCTATTGTCGCCAAGATTAAGAAAGCGAAGATTATTTTTCTCATAAGATTTTTGTTTTATTTGTCATTAATATTTGGTTTCAAGTGAAAACTGAATGTCGAAAAAACTATCACATAACGTTCCGCGGCTTTGCAAAGTGGTGACTCGTTTAATAGTTAGTTGTAAATATATCGAATTTTCCTTTTAGTAATTTCCGTCTTAGAAAAACAAAACCAGCCATTTCGCAAAACCGCCGTTAGTGGCTGGCTTTTTTCCATTAAACTTGTTAGTCAAAGATCTTTCGGAATATGAAGTATATAAATATTAAATTCCAAATTTGTAATATCTTCAGTTTTTCTAATGATTTAATTTAGCTTAATAAATTTTCTATTAAAACGTATATAATTATTACAACAAAAATTATTAACGCTATCATACCTTGGAAGAATTTATATTCTCCAAATTTCTCAAAAAAACTTTTTTCTTTATTTTTCATTGTATAATATTTAAATTTTCAGTTGTAAGTATCTTTATTGAGTCTGCGTGGAGCTTGCCACTAACGTTCTGCCGCTTCACGCAGTTGCGAGCTTCGGAACTGATTATTTTCTATCAAAGATAAAATTTCTTGCGAGAAATAAACGTGAATTTACTACAAAATTCGCAATCTTGCCAAACGCCTGTTAGTAGCAGTTTTTCTTGTTAATAATATTCATAATGTCCGTAGTGAAATTCTTGCGTTCGGCTCAAATAAAAATTATCTGAAATTAGTTTGTCTATTTCGTCAATAATTCTATTAAGGTTTTTATTTCGTTCCTCTTTTTCCTTTCCTAAAGTATTAAAGTCAATTTTACTTTCATCTTCTATAAGCTGTCTTAGCGATTTTATGTAAAGTTTTTTTTGCTCGGTGATGTCATAAGTTTTTTGGATTTCATTTTTCTCTTTTGGAAGAAGATAAATAGAATATTCAGCGTATCCTAAAATTCTCATTGCTTGATGTCCAAAGTATGTTCCACCATATTGAATCTGACCGAATAGTGAATTAACATTTGAGTATAGTTCAATAAGTTTCTTACGTTGTTGTGCATATTTGCCAATGCCGTTTCTTTGTTTTAAAAAATAAGCATATAATACATAATAAGTGTCTTGTCCAACTTCACTTCCAAATTCTTCTCTATCATTATCATTAAAATATAACTGGTCAGGATTCTTAGGATATTTTTCAAAAAACTCGGGATGCTTATCTATAATTTGGTTAAATTCTGCTTTTGCAAACTTTAGCGTTTCTCCAATTTCAGTATTAATATAAACAGTGTCTTTTTTTGTGTAGTGTTTCGAATTGTCTATTTGATGTTTTAATACAATATCATTATTTGTTTTAATAACAGATTTATCAATCTTTTTAGACTGATTATTACAACTTAATGTTGCTAGAAAAAATATGTAAAGAAGGTGTTTCATAAAATTGTCACTAACGTTCCGCGGCTTGGCGTAGTGGCGGGTTGTTAAATTGTTTATTGTAAAGATATTAAAATTTCTATTGGACACATTTCCGACTTAGAAAAAATAAACCAGCCATTGCGCTAAACCGCTGTTATGCGTTCGGCTTTATATATTACTCAAACCAATAAAATTTTTCGTAATTTTTTCTCCTTTGTCATTCTCAATAGTAAGTTCACCTTTATTCCACCAACTTTCATCATTATATTCCTTTGTATTGTCAACAGTAATATGTAGATAAACTTTATATTTCATGCCTTTATAAACACATAAATAATCTTCATTTTCGGTTGTCTTTGCTTTATATTTTCTTTCGATAAGTTCTAATCGAAGTATTTTATGGTTTACTGATATATAACCTATACTATCAAAGTTTGATACAAATAAAAATTTTTTGTTTTCATAATCTTTTTCAGTTTCTGCGAAGACACAAGTTGGACCATTTATATCATCAAAGCTTTCATTAAAATTGTCAAGTGAAAAACTTGTGGGAATACTTTTTAAATGATTTTTGCTTTTAGACTCATTTACTTTTTTAAGCTCTTCTATTTTCTTTTCCGTTTTGGACAAATCCACATTTTTTTTACAAGAGGAAAGAATAAAAAAAGGAATTAATAAAAGTAACTTTAGTTTCATTTCAATTTTTCGTTTAGTTTGGTAAGCTGACGCATAACGTTCTGCCGCTTCACGCAGTTGCGAACTTCGGAACCGATTATTTTCTGTCAAAGATAAATGTTTTTCGTGAACACATAAAAATAAAAACCAGCAATTGCGCGAAACCGCTGTTATGAGCTGGCAATTTTTACTTTTTCTCTTCAATTTTTTTCACTTCCGCTTTTTCCACTTCGACTTTTTTCAATTTACTTTTGTCAGTTATTTTCGCTTTGCTGCTAGTAGATATTGTAACTTCAATTTTATGAATTTTTTTGTCAATGTTGTCAATTTTATTCTCTAAATCTGTGTTTTTAGAATAAATAATTGCAACTAAAGCTACTATTAATGACAATAAAGGCGTAACTATTGCTATTAAATCTTTGGCGTTGTCTTTTAACGAATTTAGCCACTGATTTTTGTAATAACCAAATTGATGAGCAATCATTCCACCTGGTGTAATTTCATAAAGCGTATCATGTCTTACTTCATCTAAATTTTCTGCACCAATAAATGATGGGCGAATTTCTCCTCGTGCTTTTAGAAATTTAATGAGTATTAATGCCTTTAACAACGATATTTTCATTTTTGTTGCTATTTCTGCCGGTTTCATTCTGTTATGTTTTACTCCGCCTTCGCCTGGAATATCTTCGTACATTACGCCGAGTAATTCATGTTTTTTGGTAAGGTGACTCATATTGTTTCTTTTGAAAAGGATTCGTCGATTTCTTGCTCATAACGATCCGCCGCTTCACGCAGATGCGAACTTCGGAACTGATTACTTTTTGTTAAATATAAAATTTCTTGCGAAATGTAAACGTGATTTTACTACAAAATTCGCAATCTTGCCATACGCCTGTCAGCACCAGTACTTTTTATTTTATTATGCATCTCCATTCATTATTAAGGTTAAACTCATTGAATCCATTTTGAGAATCACTTTCAAGGTGTCCAATGTAATTTAGTTTTAAATCAAATAATGCATAGCCTTTTTGGTCATGTTTTATACCAAATCTTGTGTTATTTAAATTACTATCAAAAAACTGTATAACATCTGTGTTTTCTACTTTAACTATAAACTCAACGACATTAAGTTGCATGTTGAAAACAAATAAACCGTCATAGTTACGATTGATGTTTGGGTTAATCATTCGATTGATATTTGGGTTAATCATTCGATTGATATTTGGGTTAATTATTCGATTGATGTTTGGGTTATTCATTCGATTGATGTTTGGATTAATCATTCGATTGATGTTTGGATTAATCATTCGATTGATGTTTGGATTAATCATTCGATTGATGTTTGGATTTATCATTCGATTGATGTTTGGATTAATCATTCGATTGATGTTTGGATTAATCAATCTGTTGATGCTTGGATTTTTAGTTTGAGGTAAAATCATTTTGCAACAGATTCGGATTTAGTAATACTTTCAATAATTGAGTCTAAAGGAACACATACCGCATATCCTGAATTATAGAACTCTTCACGGGTAAATTGTCTTTCGTGTCTATTTTTCCACTCCATTACGAATGGTATGTATCTTGAAACGATACCAATAATTTTATATTCGCCATTTTCGGTGCTTTGAATAACTGGGCCGCCACTATTTCCATAGAATGCTGGACAATCAATAATGAAAGTGTTTTCCTTAGAGTGAATTCCTGCTACAATTCCTTTTCTTAATAAAGGTCGATTAATGTCAAAAAATTCAAATCCTTCCAAATACAATGATGTAGGGAATCCCACTTGAATAACATTAGAAGATATTTTAATTTTATCTAATGTCAACAAGTCTTCTGTTTGCGCAGTTATAATATTTCTTCCTTCTACTTGAACTTCATAATTATTATTTAAAACGAGTTCAATACAAATAATATCATCATTTCCGCTTTCAATGATATTTGATTTCGTCAAATCAACAATTAGTGTTCTAGCATCGTCAGGCTCGCCTATTGAATTTTGAGATGTAGTAAGAAATGTGTCGCATCTCAATTTATTATCACTATCAAAAATTACATGTTTCGCAGTTATTAAATATTGGTCATCACCATTATTAAGTCTAAAACCGGAACCTGTGGATACACCAAAGTCCATGCTGCTTAAAAATGTTGAATAACTGAAATTTTCTGTTGTCAAACTCATTGATGTAATTGTTGTCTTTTAGTATTGGTGCTAACGGTCGGCGCTTTGCGAGGTTGCGGGCTTTCAGCACTTAAGTTACTAAATATCCCTGAACTTTCAATAAGCACTAAAGTTTCTAAAAAAGCACTTACCCCGCAATCTTGCAAAACGCTTGTTGGCAGATGCCTTATTTACATGTATTTTTATAATCTTCAATCATTCTTAGATAAGGTGTGATTTGAATTTCAGAATCTAAATTATTTAACTTTATATTTCTTTCATTTTTTTTCAGACTTTTATCACTTTTTATTTCCGTTATTTTTGTCTTTTCTAATTCTTCCGTGTCAAAATATTTTGATTCAAAATTCCATATTTTTTTTTCGTTAATATTTGCTTTTATGAATTGTGGACAATCTTTAAAAACTTCTAACAAACCACCTGTCCATTTAGTAAGCAATTTAGTTTTACTAAAAATATCAGTAATTCCATAATCCATAACATTAATTGCAAAATTATTTTTTGGATTATTTAGATAAATCATTGTTGCTGCTTTTTCAAAATTTCCAGTTCTATTTCCTCTCGAATCTTCTATTTCTTCATAAACATCATAGGAAAAAATATTTATAAAATTTTCACTATAGAATGGTAACCATGCTTTCTTTTTTAAATCTTTTATAGTTCCGTCAGAATTTACAGTTGCTAAATCCATTAATCTGTAATGATTAACAGTTATACTATCGTTAAGTATTCTAACTTCATTGATTTTTTCACTATTTAAATTTTCTGCTTTTTGGTTCAATTCCTTTTTAAAGCTAAAAGATTTATCAGATAAATTTAGGGCATCGCTAAAACTTGAAGAAAAAGGATTTCCTATGTTTAGGCTTAATGCTTTATTTTGAATAAATCCATATATATAACCAACTTCTTTTTCTCCATTAATATGTGTAATTTCTGCTTTTGTATATTTTGAAGAAAAATCAACATTTAAACCCAATAAACTTATGCCAACTGATTTTCCTCTAATAATTTTTTGGGAAAATGAAATTCCACTCAATAAGATCAATAATAAAATAAATAATTTTTTCATTTTTTTTCGTTTCGTTTTTAAAAGGTTTCTGCCAACTTGTATATAGGTATGACAAAATCATACAAAGCAACCCAAAAAGGGTAGGGTTGGTATGATTGTCGTCTTATTATATTTATTCCAAATATAGTAATTATTCTTACAAATCATCAAATGGACTTTTTATTAGTTTGATGCCTTTAGTAATAACATTTGTGTTACTATTATTAGACTTGCTAACTACAGAGTTAAAATAACTCTTGGAGGTATCAAAAGTTATTATCACTAAACATTAAAAATGAAAGTTGTTATTTTAATCCAATAAAGCTTGATCAATTTTATTTTCTAATTTTTTTAAAGCATTTAAAACTAAAACATCATTAATATAATGGATTTTTCCTTTTCTATCTATTAATATATTGAAAGGATATTGTCTTATTTTAAATTTATCTATTATTGTTTTTCCATTTGGAACAATATTAAAATCAAGTTTATGATTTAATAAAAATTTATCGACAGTTTCTTTGTCATTCCATGTTACAGCATAAAATTCTACTGATTTCGATTTGAATTTTTCTCTTAATTTATTCAATTCAGGAAATTCAGCTACGCAAGGTTTGCATTGAGTAAACCAAAAATTTAACACTATTACCTTACCGTTCAAATTATTTAAATTAAATTTTAAACCGTCATTATCTTCGAAACTAAGTTCGTCTATTATTGTACCATTTAATTTTTTTCTAAACTCTTTTTCCGCCTTAAGTTTAGTTTTATATTCAGCTTTTTGATTATTAATTTCTTCTTTATTTAGTTTTCGTGTCAAAATTAGAAGTTCATTGTTTATAGTGTCTTTTAGAAGAATTTGAATATAGTTTTGAAATTTAGAATTCTTAATTAATGAATCAACTTCCATTTTTGTAAAAGGATTTCCATTCTCGGAAATTGATTTTATATTAATTTTCGGATTCGTTTTTTGTATTTCTAAAAATTCTGTTCGGCCTATTTTTTTGTAATCTTCAATTTTAAATTTATTATCTTGACTGAATAGGGCGTTGTTTATAAAAAAAACAATTAAAAAAATAAATATGTTTTTTGTTTTCATCTTGTCGTCATTTTAATATGATTTTCATCGCAATGCAGATTATGTTGATTTCATAAAATTTAAGTACTAACATACCAATTATTTAATAGTGGTTTCGATGAAATTAATATTTATCTTCTGCAAATTGCAGTGCCTAAAATATGCCTTATTTTTTTAATCCAGAAACAAAATTTAAAATAGCATTAGCAATTTCTGTTTGCCCCTTTTCGCTATTTACATAATCTTTATCCTTTTCGTTAGAAAGAAATCCCAATTCAACAACCATAGTTGGACATTCTGATTTTTTTAATATCATAAATGGAGCAACTTTTATACCTCTGTTTTTTAGTGGAGTAGTATTTGAAATAACTGCTGCTAATTGATTGGCTAATTCTCTTGATTTTTCTGAAGTTGGCGAACTATCAGAAACGTATATTTCAAAGCCGTTTGTTTCTATATTTTTATTAAAATTAAAATGTAAAGAAATAGCTAAATCCGGTTGATAGGAATTTACAATTCGAGCTCTTTCGGTTAAATCAATAAATGAATCGTTAGTTCTGGTAAAATGAATTTTTACATCTTCATTTTCGTTTCTATTCTTGATTTTATTTGATATTATCTCTGTAAGGGCTTTTTCTGTCAATCCTTCTTTTGAGGCTCCAAAATCGACGCCACCATGTCCAGCATCAATTACAATCGTTTTGATTTTTTTATCTTCATTTATATATAAATTATATCCGTCTTTTCCTTTTGAATACCACACGATTGTATCTGCATTTGTTCTTGGTTTAACGAAGTTTTTCAAGGCAGTTTTATAGGAAACTGAGCGAATTTTAATTGTATCTCCGCTGAAGTGCAAATGACTATTCTTTAAATTTTCATCAAAATACTTTTTAGTATAAAGCGAATATTGATACTCTTGTGGAAATCGTTTAGACCTAGCATTTTTATGAATAAAACTAGTGGAGTAATAACTAAAATCTGATCTTTTATATTTTTTTATTTCTTCTTTGGTTCTAACTTTTCCATTAATCCAAACGGCCATGTTTTTAACTTTCATTTTTTCAAATAATGGTTCTGGAATTTCATTTTCAATCATCATTTCCGGAATGTAATAAAAATATTTTCTTCTGTCTTCTAATGAAAGATTTTCATAAAGCGTTGAAATGTTTTTGTTGTTTTTTTCATCATTTATTTTCACATAAACACCTTTATAATAACTATCTCTAATTTTATCTTTGTCATTTAATTCAGAACTGGTACTTTTTGAATTGGTATTAATTATTTTTTGCTGTGCCACCACTTCAATACAGAAAAAGTAAATTAATCCCGCTAGAATTGGTAAAATAG
>NZ_JBIKQP010000031.1:0-24400 GCF_044349645.1 Flavobacterium sp.
AATAATTTATTGAAAAAAGAAATAAAATGAGAGGGATTAATTTTTTCATTATTTATATAATTTAAACTCCTCAAAGTTAATAATTTGTTTTACATATTTTAACATTTATTATAAACATTCTAATCCAATTAGTTAACGTACTGATCCACTTATTAAACGTTTGGAATGTATAAGCAAGGGGAAGAGCACAACATGAAATTGAGTCCTATGGTTATTAGTAATAAGTTCGCGAGTGAATATTGGGAGCGCAGAAAGCAAAAAAGGGCTGTTATTTTTCATAACTGCCCTTTGTTTTAGTTTCCAAGTGGTTTGTGTAAAGAATCTTGTAAAAACATCTGGAACATTCCATCATAACAGATTAAACTATTGTTGCAAAACCAATTTGATAATTTATTTACCAATAAATTATAACCATACCATTACCACCATTACCAATTGTTAGTACATTAAATATTCCAATTGAAGTACCTTGAGTCCATAAACCCGCCCCTCCACCGCCTGGAGAACCACCAGTAACATCATTTGCTGAATATGCAGTTCCACCATATCCACCAATTGGCGCATCCCCTCCTTTTATAAAAGTATTTGATGAAGACGGTATATGTATATTTTTTCCTCCTTTTAATGCAATAATATTTCCGTTTGAATTTCCAGGTTGAGAGCTTCCTGCACCTCCTCCTGAAGCACCTGTCGATGTTATATGAGTCCCAAACGAGCTGTTACCACCGGCTCCATGAGCATTTGTACTCATAGTGCCTCCCGAGCCAACTGTTATTGTAATGTCTGTGTTTTCTGTAACATTGTAAATACCTTTACCATATCCGCCTGCCGATCCAGCGAAAAAACTTCCCGAATTAGCACCACTAGCTCCAGCACCCCAACATTCAACAAGTACTTTATTTACTCCTTGTGGAACAGTCCAAGTAAATGAACCTGCTGTTGAAAATTTTATAAAATTTGAAAATGATGAGCCTGAATTTAAGGTGTTTTGCGGAGTATTATTACAAATATATTTAGTTAATGTTCTATTTATTTCATCAGTATCTAACAAACCATTACTATTTACGTCAATTCCTACTTCAATTTTAGTTCCACCATTAGCACAGTTTGTCCCTATGGGTTCTGAAGTAGTATTAATTAATGAGTTTGAACCATTAATACCATTAGTTCCATTTAATCCAGTTGCACCGGTTAATCCAATAGGTCCTTGAGAGCCTGTTGCTCCTGTTGCCCCTTGAATACCTTGAGGTCCAGTTGCTCCAACAGCACCATTACAAACGTATTTCGTTAATGAAGTATTTATCTCGGCAGTATCTAATACACCATTTGAATTTGAATCCAATCCAATTTCTACTTTTGTACCCCCTGTTGCGCAGTTGGCTCCAGCTGCTTCAATTGTTGTTTTTACTAATGTATTTTTTCCATCGGTACCATTTGATCCTGTTGCTCCTGTTGGACCTGGAACTCCTTGAATTCCTTGTGCTCCTGTAGTCCCAGTTAATCCAATAGGTCCCTGAGGTCCCTGAGGTCCTGTAGCTCCTGTAGCCCCAGTTGCTCCTGTAGCCCCTGTTAATCCAATAGGTCCTTGTGGTCCAGTTGCACCAGTCGCACCCGTTAATCCAATCGGCCCTTGTGGACCAGTTAATCCAACAGCTCCCTGAGGTCCTGTAGCTCCTGTAGCCCCAGTTGCTCCTGTAGCCCCTGTTAATCCAATAGGTCCTTGTGGTCCAGTCGCACCAGTCGCACCCGTTAATCCAACTGGCCCTTGTGGACCAGTTAATCCAACAGCTCCCTGAGGTCCTGTAGCACCTGTCAATCCAATAGGTCCCTGAGGCCCGGCCGGTCCCGTTGCACCAGTAGCCCCTGTTAATCCAATAGGTCCTTGTGGACCAGTCGCACCCGTTAATCCAATTGGTCCTTGTGGACCCGTTAATCCAACAGCTCCCTGAGGTCCTGTAGCGCCTGTTAATCCAATAGGTCCTTGTGGTCCACTCGCACCAGTAGCTCCTGTTAAACCAATTGTTCCCTGAGGTCCTGTAGCACCTGTCAATCCAATAGGTCCTTGTGGTCCACTCGCACCAGTTGCTCCCGTTAATCCAATAGGTCCCTGAGGCCCGGCCGGTCCCGTTGCACCAGTTGCTCCCGTTAAACCAATAGGTCCTTGTGGTCCAGTTGCTCCAATAGCACCTTGAATTCCTTGAGGTCCTACTAATGAAACTCCATTAGTAGGCCATCCTGTAGCTGTTTTTGGGCCAAAAATTTTGTTAGTGGTGGTATTGATATAAAAGTCACTAGGTGTTCCAATATTGGATTGAGGGTCGGTAGTGCCGTTTAATAACGCTTTTCCTCCTCCTGATTGATTAGCGTAGAAGGCATAGGGAACACTCATTAATTGTTGACTACCTTTGATTGTGTAATTAGTATAGGGAGGTGTTCCACTTACATCAATTTCAGATTTTATATAATACTCATTGGTTGACCAATTCACACTACTTAAATCACCAGATATTGGAGTTCCTGTTCCAATGGCAATTGAAAATAACCCGTTTTGATTGGTAGTAGCAACATGTGATTCGATGTAAACATTTATCCAACGTGCAGACGAGCGTTCAGTTGGGAAATAATAAATGGTGATCTTAACTCCAACTTGAGAATTAACAACAAGCGTATTTGAACTATTTCGAACCACTGCCTGATAGGACATTTTTTGTGGCGCCTGTGCAAAACCCATTTGTAGACAAAGTAAAATGGCCAGAATTGCTAATGACTTTTTCATGAATTTATTTTTCATTTTTAATTATTTTTATGTTTTTTTCAAATCCATTTTCTGAAATAACTTTCAAAAAATAAGTAGCAGTGGGGAAATTTTCTAAGGAAATTATTGATTCATTATCTTTAAAATTCCCTTCTTTAATTAACTTTCCTGAGGTATCAAAAAGAAAATAATTATAGATGGTCCCTAAACTACTAAGGTGAATTTTAATATTATCAAAGGTTGGATTTGGATAGGCAGTAAATACTAAATTGTGTTCAGGGTTTATACTTTCTAGTGTAATAATTTTTGGAGTACCATTTTGTGGTTGTTGAACCCCTAAATAAATAACAGTAGTTGCATTGCTATAATTCGTAAAATCTATTTGACCTAAAGTGTATGAAATGCTTGAAGTTCCTGCAATAAAAGTGTTTCCAGAAGCATTAACGCTAGATTGAGAAAATGAATAATTTATTGAAAAAAGAAATAAAATGAGAGGGATTAATTTTTTCATTATTTATATAATTTAAACTCCTCAAAGTTAATAATTTGTTTTACATATTTTAACATTTATTATAAACATTGCAATCCAATTAGTTAACGTACCGATCCACTTATTAAACGTATAATCAATTCAATGTCAATAACTTTGATTTTGCTGGAGCAGACCTTTTTATGGGGCTATGAAAATCAATTCTTCTTTACTTTCCAGTTAGGATTATTAACGTGTTTTTGTAAAATCCTTTTTCCTTCTTGTTTTACTTCGTCTTTTTTTCGGAAACTCCAAACAATATCGGTAGCGTATTTTCTAGTTTCTTCAATATCTACAATAGGAGCAGGGTAGTCTTTCCCAATGATACAGTTGTAAAATTGTTGTTCCATTTCGTTCATTTTCCATGGCTCATGAAGCAATTCAATGGGCACTTCTTTTAATTCCGGCAACCACTGCTTGATAAAAACACCTTCTGAATCATGTTCCTCCGAGTTTTTGATAGGATTGTATATTCGGATAGTATTTATTCCTGTTGTTCCTGATTGCATTTGAATTTGAGGATAATGAATACCCGGTTCGTAATCTAAAAACTGTCGTGCTAGGAAGTGTAATTCTCGCCAATCTTGCCACAAGTTGAAAGTAAAAAAGGAAACTACCAAGGCTCGCATTCTAAAATTAATATAACCAGTTGCCACTAAACAACGCATGCACGCATCCACAATAGGGACACCGGTTTTACCTTCTTGCCACGCTTTAATGTAGCTTTCATTTTTTGGCTTAACTAAAGCATCGTAAGCTTTGTTAACGTTTTCAAATTCCATTGAACATTCATCTTCAAATTTTTGAATAAAATGACAATGCCAATGCAATCGGGAAACAAAATTAAGAATCGCACGTTTGTTTTTGGAAGTTTCATAATGCTGGTTCGTATATTGATAGATCATCCGCATGCTAATATTTCCGTAGGTCAAATAGGGAGACAATCGGCTGCAGCCTTTTCGACTCAAAGCAGGTTTTGAAATGTGTTTGCTATAATTTACATAGCGTTCTTTCACAAAACTATCCAAATAACGCCACGCCCAATATTCGCCACCCTGTTGGAAATTTTTATTGGGAGTGGTAATTTCTGTTGGTAGTGTTTTACCTTTTATTGAATCATAAAATTCAGGATCCAATTCAATTGTTTTTAATTCGGATTCTTTTATAATTTTTGGGGTGTCACGCATTACTTGTTCCCATCTTTTATCCCAATCCTGTCTCGATTTTAGTTTTCTAATCACTCCATGCATCTGAAATTCTTTCCAAGAAATATCATTTTTTTGAAAGAAATTAATCATTTCAATGTCGCGATTATACGTTATACTGTTTCCAATTTCCTGATGGGAGAAAACGGTTTTAATCTCATATTTTTTAATCAATTCTGAAAAAACGGTTTTTACTTCGTTATGAAAAAAATAGATTTTAGAATTTGAAGGGTTTAGTTTTTGATTTAAATCTTCTATCGATTGGTAAATAAATCGCCAATGACGTACATCTGAATCGGGGTAGCTCATGACGGAAGGTTCGAAAAAACAAATAAATAAAAGCGGTATTTCTGACTGGTGTGCAGAATACAATGCCTCGTTATCTATTAAACGGTAGTCACGTTTGAACCAAACAATATTTATAGCTTTTTTATCCAAAGAAAGAATTGCAATTTATTTATGATGTTGTTAAATCAAAAACAATTTTGCTTTTATTGATTAATTTAAAACACAAACAAAGGTAGTTATATTAATTTCAGAGAAAAGAAAATTATTTCTAGAAACATTATAATAGATGATAGATTTTGTTTGCGTGTTTTGAGGTTAAAAAAAGAGAGATTACACGTTAACTAATTGTACCTATATAAAGTATAAAACCTTTCTATTTTTTTATAAATTAGCAAACAAAATGGAATTACAATTTATTGCTAATTTACATTTTACGATATTTCACTAATTTAAATAACTATTTTATGAAAAAAATAATCCCAATCCTTTTTATGTTTTCATTTTTAGCAACTAGTTGCGGTACTGAATCCAAAGCAGTAGATGTTTGTAGGTGTTTAACAGAGCCCGGAAATTCAGATTGGAATAAAGAAAACCAGGATGCTTGTAGGGATGCTATTAGTAATGAAATAGGGGTAGAGAATTGGGAAAAGGTAAATATGTCCGAGAATCCAATAGTAAGTGCAAAATTTGATGCTTTAGCAAAAAAGTGTTCGCAGAAAGATAGTAGTGCCGAAAATAAAAATGAAGTCATAGAAAATAACGAGTCAGCTACTAATAGTAACAATTCGTTTTTAATTCCAAATATTGGGACTTCCAATGGTTACATTTGGGAATCCATTAATGTAGAGGCGCAAGTGTATGCTACCTTGGCTTTTGACGATGGTATTTTTCGCAATACCACCTACTTAATGAATGGCAAAACGAATTCTGAAGATTTTACAAAAATGTTAGATCTAAATGGAACCTGGAATACAATTGATACCAACAAAGCAAGTGGATTAATTGAATTGAATAATAAAGAGGTTTCTTGGATTTTTAGTGAAGACTATTCAACCTTAACCAATAATAAAGGGGTTATTTATAAGAGAATCAAAGTTGAATAAAAGAGGTTTTTTTTAAATATTTATTGAAATTTTAAAGCTCCTAAATTCACAGTTTGATTTCTTTGAACTTAATTATGAAAAAAATAGTATATGTAGACATGGATAATGTTCTTGTTGATTTTAGTACTGGAATAGCTAGATTATCGCAAGAGGAGTTGGAAATATATAAAGGGAGATACGATGAAGCTCCCCATATATTTTCAAAAATGGATCCTATGGATAATGCCATAGAATCTTATATTCAGTTGTGTTCAAAATACGACACCTACATTCTTTCTACTTCTCCTTGGGAAAATTCTACTGCGTTAAATGATAAACTAGAATGGGTGAAAAAATACCTCGGTCAACACGCACATAAGAGACTAATTTTATCTCACAACAAACACTTGAATCACGGTCATTATCTTATTGATGATAGAGAAAAAAATGGAGCTGATAAATTTGTCGGCGAATTAATTTTATTTGGTGGTGAAAAATTCCCTGATTGGAAATCGGTGATGGAGTATTTAATTTGATTCGTTGTTGCAAATAATAAAAAAACCCACTAAAATTTAGTGGGTTTTTATTTGAACTTTATAAAGGTTTGAAATTATAAATTTTCAGTTTTAGGATTAGCTCCATATTGATTGTCGCCGTGATCACCTTCAGTACAAGCTAATACCAAGTTGTAAATTGGAATTAAAATGTACCAACCGCTTTTACCAACATCATGCATTCTTCTAACAGCCACAGCAATAGATGGAACTAAAACGGCTAAACTATATAGGTTCGCAAATTCTGGTAAACCCAATAGCCCGAATACGAATCCAAAGCAAAATGAAATTATTACATTGAAAAGAAAGAAATACCAATACTCGCTTCTTCTTGCACGACCACTGAATGTTGCATAATTTTGTAAAACTTTAAAATAGTAATTCATAGTATTATTTTTTGATTTTTTCCTACTCATTGTGGCTTTTCGGATTACGCCCCGTTTTTAATGTTGTTTCAAGACTCAACTAGTTTTTATTAAATCTTCTCAAAGCTAATAAATTATTTTAAAATAATTAACATTTTTTCTAAATAATTAATGAAATTAGTTTTAAAAAGATAGTCTAAATTTGAAAAAACTAAATTAAATTTTAAGATTTTTTGTCCTGTTCCTCCATTAATTGATTAAGCTTTTCCATAATTTCATCTTGTTTGTTATTTAGTAAATTAATTTGTGCTTTTAATTCATCAATTGCTATGTCATTATTTTCATCCACTTCATCAACAATAGTGCTCATTTCATTGATGAAAATACTATTTACTAGTGATAATCCCAAAATGGTACCTAGAAATACAATTAATACAAAATATAGTTTAGCAAATACAGTAAATCCTTCAGATGAATGAATTTGAATTTCACGAACCACATCTGAAAACCCATCTCCAGAAAATATTTTGAAAATGGTATAAAAACTTTCAAAGGCATTACTAAAATACAATGGAGCGATATTTTTAAACAAACTAACTGAAATTACAGAAATTACAGTTGTGAAAATTACAAATGCAAATAAGATGAATGTTACTCCTTTAAACGCACTCAGTATTTTGTTAGTTATCTTTTTTCCGCCTGGAATATATTCTATAATACGCAAGGTTTTAAATAATCTAAACGATCGAAGGGCGATAAAACCTGACAAAATTTCAAATTCACTATCTATAAGAATTAGTATACTTGGTAAAGACAATAGTACAGAAATAAAATCTAGTTTATTCGAATTACTTTTAAAATAAACTGAAAAACTTTTGTCAATAAAAATTATAGAGTGCGCTATTTCAACTGCAAAAAACAGTGTCAAAAAGATATCTATTAAGTCAAAATAGAAGTAGTAAGGTTGAAATAATTCAAATGAATGAAGGTAAATTATAATTAGATTAAATAAAATTAGAAAAAATATCAGTTTTTCATTCTGTAAAATAGTTTTCATACTAGCTATTTAAATATTGCTAATTATATTAATTTATTAAGAACATACTTAATAACTTTAACAAATATATAAAAACTAATAAAATTATATATATTTATAATTAAAAACAAAACAGACTTTATGCACAATCTCAAAATTAATTTTCATGGCGAAAGTTGGACTTTAAAAAAGTTCGAATGCACTGCTGATGAATACGAGAAATGCATTGAGGTGGCTGCCAAAATGAATTTGACTTTGAAAGCGGCTCTTTTAAATCCTTTTTTTTATTATAATTTAAAAATCCCAACCATTCCATCTCTTGGGAATTTGCCTGGAAAAAAAATTACCGGATTATTGAATACGCCTAAAAATCAAATTGAAATAATTTTGGACGGAAAGCGAATATCAAAATTTCACTTTGACGATTTAATTCTACTTTTCCCACTTTATGATGTGGAGCGAATTGCCATTCAAGACGAATTAAATCCAGGAATTTATGTTGAACAAAAGGACATTGGATTCATCAAAAGCTATGAAATTAATATTCCCAATTTTAATCCCGAAGACATCCAATTCATACTTCTAGAACTAAAGAATAAATACTTACTTCAGAACGTTTCCTATCAGGGCTTGCCATTTAAAGTCAAAAACAGAGAGACAATGATTAATTATCAAAATAGTTTTGAAGTAATTTAGTGGATAAATATTATTTTAATTATAAAGTATTTGTCTATTATCAATATTATATTTGTCATAATGAAATGGATATGATGTAATGAAAGTTAGTGTTTTCAAATTATTTATTTAGAAATTATGATAAAAATCGTTTTCAAATCCAATAATTAGTTCCTTTGAATTATATTGAAAAAAAGGTTTAGTGAAAATAATATGTGAATCCGTTTCATAAGATTAAAATTTATAGCCGTAGCCTTTTTATATTATACTTCAATATTGAGAACTTGATTAATTTGTTTTAAATCACGTTCCAAAGTTCGGTAGGAAATAATGATATTGTAGTATCTTAAAAAAGCCATTATTTCTTTTTTATTCCGGTAATTGATATAATAATCCAATAATTCGCTTTAATCACTAAATGCCTTCTTAAAACGGAATCTTTTTTTTATCAAAAATAGGAAACTATAGACGTGTTTTGACTATTTTGACAATAATTTTGGATGAATAAGTTTTAAAAATAATTCAATTGAATTCTTATATTTGTTATTATTACGTTTTTTAATTCTTTCTAATTCCGCATTTTAATTTAAATTTTATGTTACAAAAAAAAATTTATTTACCATTATTAATATTTATAGTTACCATTTTTAATGTTAACGCTCAAATAGTGAAGTTTATAAAAAATCCACTTACAGCAAAATACAGAGTATTTATAACTAGTCAACCTACTCAAGCGAATCTTTTTGTATATAAAACTAAGAAATACGAAGAAGCTATTGGAGCGGGACTATGGTATATTGTTGACAATCCGGTGCTTTTTAAAAATGCAATGACTTTATTTGAAGTTAAAAGCAAGGATGAAGCCGATTTAATTGTTTATTTCACTAAAAAAAAGTCGGAGGCGGGGTATAAAAACGCTAAATAAATTTATTATTCTAAAATTTGGAATACAACTAAATAGAAATTATGACTCAAGATTACACTCAATATTCAATTGAAAATTACATCTTAAAAATTACAGGGGTTTTTAATTATGACAAAGAATTTTCAAAAAAAGCAAAGAATTCATCATACGAAAACCTGAAATATAGAAAGGATGATTTAATTTACTATAAAGATTATTTTTATCCAGATTTCAGAAAACAATTTTATAGTAACGACATTTCAAGGCATGAAATTTTAATTCTTAAATATGGAGTAAATCCAATTATTGATTTATGCAAAGGCGATAAAAAAGTTCAACTAAAAATAGCTGAAACCCGTCTGGATTTGTTTGATGAAGGTTTTGGCTTGTTTACATTAAATTTAGAAATACAATCTGAAATTGTAGGCATATCAAAATTTTCAGATGCCGCTTATTTAGCAAGAAATTTTGAAACGAAAATAGAAAATAACAAATATACTAAGTGGCATGAGTTTATAGAAAGTGAAATTTTATTAGGGTCTATTACTAAAGGACAATCGATTAAAGTGGATGAGTATTCGGGCACTAAATATAAATTGTTTATGGTTTTAGATATTCCAGAGTTAGTTGAAAAGGCAACGATGAAATCCCTTCTTTTTGATATTGGTACCTTATCAAGAATAGGCTCTGCAATAGGGAATTCTTATGATTCAATGGACAAAGAATACATAGATAGATTAGTAAAAAACAATTCAATTTCAGTATTTAATAACTACGAAGGTTTAGCACTACTTGACACTTTCACAGTAGTTGGCAATAAGATATTAGACCAAAATTTGAAAAAAGAAACCTACTCAACCGTTTATTATGGAATTTATTTATACTGTTTGTTTTTAAAGTATCAGTTATTTAAGTTCAACTATGACATTTCTGATTTAGACGATGACAGAAGATCAATTTTTCACGATTTTATGTCCAAATATTACTTTAATTATATCTCTTATAATTTTTTACCTACTGAAATATTCAACAAAATTAAAACTGCTTTGGATATTGAAAATGAGCTAAAAGTACTTAATGAGAAAATCGTTACAGTTGGACAAAAAATTCAAGAGGAACAGCAAGATAAAACCAATAAAATATTAGGAATTGTAACTCTGCTTACTTCCGTTTCATCTATTCAACCCGTTTATGATTATTTAATTGAAGGTCAAAAAATGCTGGGCTGGAGTTCAGAAATTTATTGGTTAACCACTATTTCAATCGTAATTATTCTTGGAGCTGGAGTTGGCTATTATGTTTTTAGGAAAAACATATTAAAGTGGATTAAAAAAAGAAAGAAATAATAAATAGAATAATTTACTAAACATTAGACTTTTTTTGATAGAATTTCGGATGTAAACCCTAGCCTACATTGTTGCAATTATTTAAGATATACATAGGATTTATTTATATAAACTTCTTTCACCAGAAAAATTTAAGTTAAATTTTGATTTTCTTTATGAATTAAATATTCCACAAAATCATTAATTATTTTTTTTTGGATTTCTATTGAAAGAGCTTTATTATTATTTTTAAAATCTGCAATATGAATAAAAATAACTTTAGATTCATTTTTGAAATGGTAAAGGCTTTTATAATATATATAATTACATAAATACCGTCCGGCATCATCTGAAATAACTACTTCATTTTTATATTTATTTAAAATATAATCAATAACCTCGAAAGGAAAATTACTTGAAATAATATCGTTTCCATTATTAATTATTTGACTTCCAGGCTCAAATCCATCTATATCATTACCCGAAATTGAATTATGAGCATTAATCTCTATTCTTAATTTATCAAAATTAGTAGCTACCCCTAGGTGAATAATATAATTGTATTTATTAATAATAATATCGTTGTATAAAGCATCAACAGCTTTGTAAGTAACCGGAATGACTTTCCAATCTATTGATTTCTTTAAATGGAAATTAAATTCATGTTTTAAATCATTCATTATTAATTCACTTGGATTATTTTCAAAATTATGAAAAGGTCCAAATGATGAAATTAGTATTTTCATAATCTATATTTTATATCCCTTAAAAGCTCTCATTAAGTAAACGCTGTCTTTAATTACACCGTTTATTGTATTATTATTCCAATCAATAGAAAATCTAATATTGAATTCAGGATAATTCCCGAATACATTATTTACGCTCTCTAATTTTACTTTTGCCAATTCTTCATAATTCCCTTCACAATAAATCAAGTTCAATTCTTTGTTTTCAGAAGTTATAATATTTGCATATATTTTATAATCAATTTCAATAATATGAAGTAATCCAATCTCTGTATTTTTTCCAACAAATTGAATTAACCATGTAGATGCTAATATTTTAATGTTGTCTAAATAAGTAGTTTTAACAATTGGTATTTTTAAATTAGTGTCAAAAATTCTAATTGGTAGTAAAGATCTAGTTTTTATAGCATTAAATGAACCGTTTAGTTCTCTGATATTCCACTCGCCTTCAAAAAATTGTCCGTCATCTAAAATTACACCATTGTAATTTATAGTCCATGAATTTGGAAATAAATACTTTTTATTGTACGAAAATATAATATCGTCATTTATTTGGCCTGAAATTTCTGCAAATAAATATTTGTCATCATTTTGAACATGATTCCAACTTGGATTAATTGGTTCAATTGAAAATCCAATAATTTCAGATTTTGTTCGAGCTAAAAATATTAAATCGAAATAAGTTTTAGAAGAATATTGAAAATACCATCCTTGCCAGCAACCTAATAAGTTAAAAATCTGATTATTAGCAAAAGGCTGGTCTATTTTAATTTCATCAAAATAATATTTAAAAAGTTGTTTAATTGACTCGTCATCATCTAATTTATTTATTTCTTCAATTGATTTTATAGCCCAAGACGGTTTTTCATCTTTATTTACATCAAATTTTCTGAATGATTCTAAGTCGTCTTTTGCTAGAATATCACTTAAACTATTTATGTTTTTATTTAATAATTTTAAAGCTACTTTTTTTTCTATATCAATTGCAGTTTCAATCGGAATAGTCATGTTCTCCTTTGCTTCAATGAGTGATTCATATTCTTCCAGTTCAAGGATATTATCCGCAAGTGCCGAATGTAATAAATCTGAATAATTTTCTAATTGAGCATTTTCGATATTGTTAGTTTGAGAATCAAATAATTTATCTTCTATAGTAATATTTAAATATTCATTAAAAAACCAATTGCATGTGCCGGTAAGTGCTTTTTCAATCATCTCTGCATGAACGTGAGATAATTCTTCCAATTCATCTTGTGGGTGAGAGGCCATATTACCATAAATTTGAATTGTACCAATAAGCGATGTAATTCTCATTGGAATTAATCCTGGCTTCTCTTTTAAAATTGATTTAAATAAGGTGTCAAACATTGTTTTTGGGGGAATTTGCCCAATTTCTCTTTTATAAATTTCTTTTAATATAGCTTCACAGCTAACTCTTGATTGTGAACATATTACTTGCGGCTTGTGCTTAAATCCAAGTGCCAATTTAATCAAATCAATTAATTTTGAAATTATTTTATTATCCGTAACAGCCATTTTATTAATTTATGATTTGTGATGTGAATAAATTATATTTTGATTTCAATTAGTTATCGTAATATTAATTTGAATATTTAACTTTCAAAGTTATATTTTATTTTTAATAGATGCCCAATAAATATAATTGTTACAATAGACCTGCACATAATACAACTCAATATCTCTATTTATTTTAGGCAAGTTGTAACTTTTATTTTTAATATAAATATCAAGCATAATTGCTGTCAAAATACCAATTAATAAATAGGGTATTAAAATATTAGTGTTAAAAATACTCACTACCAACTTATATTTTTTTAATAAATCAAATTTCTTTATAGATATAATTTTTCAATATTAATAATTTTTTATTCGTTTTGAAAATAGTTATTAGCTACATTTCATTCAAACACTTTATCCTCAACAATCCCTTTTTTCCTTTGAAAGCAATTACTCTTTTTTCATTAGGCAATAAATCTATGTAATTGTCGTCAAATTCTAATCCTTCTCCCTGTATGTAAACGTCTTTAGCTAAGGTATTTGTAGAAAGTTCAACGTGATTGTTGTCAATAAATTTATAAGTGATATTCGGTTTTTGAAGGATTAATTCTTTTGGGGAAACAAAATAATAATTCGCCAAGGTTTTCTCTCCTTTGGAATTAATGAATTCGACATAAAGCATACAATCATTCCATAATTTACGGTCTGGAATTTCTGAAATTGAAAGCTCCGTTGCATTAGTTACCGAATTGGAATTCAATAAAATGGACTTTGAATTTTTATTTATTTCTGTTCCGTCAAATTTGATTATTCTCCAATTTAGCGTTCCTTTTTCGTCATTTAATCCATCATTAACTATTTGAATTTTTATCGTATTTATATCTTTTTTAATTACAATTAATTTGCTTTCAAACGATCGTTTTATTTGGTATTGCGCCGCTTTCCAGCGTCCATAATAATCGGTGCTGCTCCACGAAGTTACAGGCCAACAATCGTTGAGTTGCCAGTACAAACTCCCCATGCAATAGGCCATTGCTGATCGATGGGCTTCAATTGCTATTTTAAAACCCCGAGCTTGTAGTAATTGCGACACATAAATATAATTTTCAAAATTGGTAGGAACTTTATAATCTCGCTCCATATAAGTTTGAATCGTTTCAAAACCCGTAGGATGCTTTTGATGGGCTTTCACTACTTCAGAAGTTAAGTTCATTTCGCTAGCTTTCGCAAATGATTGAAACGTTCTATAGTCTGGCATTCCTTGGAATCCGTATTCACTCATAAATCGTCCCACCTTTTTGGAGTAGGTTTCCAACGGTTCCATTCCCCACCAAACACCCCAATAATGGGAATCGCCTTGCGTCAGGCTTTCCTTTTTTCCCCAGCCAATAGAAGGGGAGGACGGCCAATAGTGGTTGTTCTGTTTGGAAACTATAGAATCTAAAACTGCGGGAATTTCTTTTTCAAATAACCGTTGGTAATTGTTCCAAATAGTAGTTGAATCGCTTTTTGAATAATTATATTGTTTTTGCCAACCCCAGTTTTTCCAGCCTTCATCTACTTCGTTATTTCCACACCAAAGTGCAATACAAGGATGATTTTGCAAACGAATTACTTGGTCACGAACTTCCTGTTTTACATTGGAAATAAAGGATTCATCTCCTGGAAACAATGCGCAAGCAAACATAAAATCTTGCCAAACTAAAATTCCTTTTTGATCGCACAAGGTATAAAAGTCATCATTTTCATAAACTCCACCGCCCCAAACTCGAATCATATTCATATTCGATTTTACAGCGGTTTCAATTATGTTATCATATTTTTTATAAGTCATTTTTGGCATAAATGATTCTGGCGGAATATAATTTGCCCCCTTCATGAAGACCTTTCTGCCATTAACTTTAAAATAGAAACTCTTACCGATAGCATCTTTTTCTTGAACTAATTCGATTGTTCGAAGCCCAATTTGTAATTTCTTATTATCTAATAGTTCTCCTTTTTTTCTAATTCGAATAGAGAAATTGTATAAGTTTTGTTTCCCTAATCCGTTGGGCCACCATTTTTTTGGATTATTTATTAGGTAGGGAATTTCGACTAGTTGAATTCCTTTTTTTAGAGAAACATATTTCGTTTTGTTATTAATTTCAATCGAATAAATACCTGGTTTCTGACAATTTATGGTTGTTTTAATTTTCAATTTTGCAATAGTATCATTTAATTTCTCTTGAGAATAGGAAACCGATTCCAATTGGACTGATTTCCAAAACCGAATAGCTACATTCTTCCAAATTCCTGCGGTTACAAAACGAGGTCCCCAATCCCAACCAAATTGATAGGGCGCTTTTCGAACATATACTTTTTCATCACCAGGCAAAACAAAAGGGGAGAGGGCAGCTGTTTTTTTAGCTTTTTGTGAAGACGATTCAAATTCAACCCTAAGTGTATTTTTACCTATATGGATGAATCTATTTATTGGTATTCGCCAAGTTCTAAACATATTATTCGCTACCAATATCAATGAATCATTCAGATAAACCGAAGCGTCGGTATCCAAACCGTAAAATACAAGTTCCTTATTCTGAGCAGTTAACTCTTTTTTTGAAATAGTAAATTTGGTTTGATAAACCCAATATTGCTCTTCAATCCATTGCAATTGCTTTTCGTTATTTCCAATAAATGGATCTTGAATTTGATGATTCAAAAACAAATCGGTGTGTATAGTTCCTGGAATGTGTGCTTTACTCCAAACATTATCTGAAAATTTCTGAACCTTCCAATTTTCTTTTGAAAGGGAACGCTCCCAATTTTGGGACCACCCATAAACCGAATAAAATAGTAAAATTAAATACAGTTTTTTAATCATTTTTAAGACAATCTTTAAGTGCATTAATTTCAAATAGATTAGCAATTTGTGACGCATCGGTAATTGCTGAAGAATGATAATAGTTTGCCTTAGTAATCGATTTTATTAAGGTTGTATTTGCAGCTCGTAAACTTCCACCGGGCATAATTTCTATTTGATTTCCAAATTGAATAATCGCCTCTTTAACCGATTCCATTCCCAACTCAATTTTGGATTTATTTCCGGAGGTCAATATTGTTTTAAAACCAATTGTAATGCAAGTATTTATTGCTTCAAAATAGTCATTTGTATAATCAATAGCTCTATGAAAACTACAAGGTAATGGCTTTGCAATAGCAACCAATTCTGAATTTCTTTCGAAATCTACAAGGTTATTTTGATCTAGAATTCCGAAAACAAAACCATCAATACCTGTGTTTTTAAAGTTTAAAATGGATAGCTTCATTTGATTAAATTCCTCCTCTGAATAGTTAAAATCACCCCCTCTTGGTCGAATCATTACAAGTAATTCTTTGGAAAATAAAAGTCTTGCTTTTTGTGTATCCTTTAAACTTGGTGTAGTTCCGCCTTCTTCAAAATTATCGCATAATTCAACGCGATCGGCTTTGCTTTGAGCAACAACAGCTACCGAGTCTAGATTAAAACAAGCAACTTCTAATTTCATAGTTCTATTTTAAATAATATGGCGCATCAATTAATCTATTTCCTGTAGTATCATAAACTGCGTAATTGAACCCGCCTTGAATGCAATACGAACCAACTTCACCTGATTTATTTAGTGCGATAAAACCAACTTGTATATCGGTTAAATTCTTATTTCGTGCCTTTGTCAATTTAATTATTCGTTGAACCGCTTCCTCGCATGCTTGTTGCGGAGATTTGCCTTGGCGCATTAATTCAACAACCAAATAAGAACCCGCAATTCGAATTACCTCTTCTCCATGGCCAGTTGCAGTTGCAGCACCAATTTCGTTATCTACATACAATCCAGCGCCAATAATTGGAGAATCGCCAACGCGGCCGTGCATTTTAAAAGCCATTCCACTTGTGGTACAAGCGCCAGATAAATTACCATTGGCATCCAAAGCAATCATTCCAATAGTGTCGTGATTTTCAATATTTGCTTTCGGTACATATTCAGATTTTTTAAGCCATTCTTTCCATTCTTTTTCTGAATCGGCCACCAATAAATTCTCTTTTTTGAATCCTTGCGATAAAGCAAAATCCAACGCTCCATCACCCACAAGCATTACGTGAGGCGTTTTTTCCATAACCGCTCTGGCTACCGAAATGGGGTGTTTTATGTGTTCTAAACAAGCCACAGAACCTATGTTTGATTGTTCATCCATAATGCAAGCATCTAAGGTAACCCGCCCGTCTCGATCTGGTCGTCCGCCATAGCCCACACTTCGTTCTGATGGATCGCCTTCTGGGATTTTTACTCCAGCTTCAACTGCATCCAAAGCCCGTCCGTTTTGTTTCAAAACTTCCCATGCGGCAGCATTGGCATCAATTCCGAATCGCCAAGTAGAAACTACAATTGGCTTGTTTATTTTGGTTGGAAAACGCAAACTATTCTCTGCTTTTACTCCTGTAAATGCCAATCCTACGCCTGCAACAGCAGCTGTTTTAATAAAATCTCTTCTTGTTTTCATTATTCTACTTTTATTTCGTCAATAAATAACCATGCCGGTTCACCAGCTCCAGGATTTCCTTCAAGTATTTTCCCTTGATTGTATGCATTTACCCTAATGAATCGAATAGAAGTTGTTGGAATTTCAATTTTCACGACCCCTTTTGAACTTTCGATTTCTTTAACTGAAATAGTACTTTCAGCAGAATAATCGATTCCGTTTTCTGAATAAGAAATAGAAATTTGTTTAGGATAATAAATCCAACTTGCGGGACTTGATAATACATCAACTGTTATTGATTGTACTTTTTTTACTGAACCTAAATCAATGGTCGCCAATACATCTTTACCTGAAAATCCTAGCCAATCCCTACCAAATTTTCCCCTATCGCCATACATTCCGTCTACTAAACTAAACGCACCATTTGCTTTATAAGAATTGCTCGGTTCGTCTTTTAAAGAAACCGTTGCGGCTGTTGCCAAATGAATTTCAAATTTTTGTTCTAAAACAGCACTTTTTTGAACATTTGAATCAAAACTTGCTGCTTTTAATGTGGTGTTTTTTTCAATTATAATGGGTTGGCTATACAATATAGAAGTATTGTTAGGATTGGTATTGTCTAAAGTGTAAAATATGGAAGAAGAAGGATTTTCGGCTGCTAATTCTACTTTAAGTAAATGATAATTTGATGCTGAAATTTTTGCTTTTACTTCAAATAAAGCCTTGCTGTAATTCACATTCATTTTGTCTAAAAGTGAAAAATGCTGTAGCAATCGGTTTTTAAAATCGGTGTAATTTGATGAGTTATCTTTTCCCCAAAGTACTTCTGCTAATGCTGCCATTCTTGGCATTGCCATGTATTCTACTTTCGCAAAATCTTCCATGTACTCTGTCCAAACATTTCCTTGAGCACCCAAAATATAGTTGCTTTCCTCAGCAGATAATTCTGTTGGAATTGGATTAAAATTATAAACCGTTTCTAAAGTAGTATATCCACCAATTGCTAATGGCTCCGTTTTTTGTTCGCCTTGATAATGATCAAAATAACAATGCGAACCCGGACTCATAACTACGAAGTGCTTCGCTTTTGCAGCAGCAATACCCCCTTCGGTTCCACGCCAACTCATAACGGCGGCATTTGGAGCTAGACCACCTTCAAGGATTTCATCCCAACCAATAATTTTCTTCCCTTTTTTATTTATGTATTTTTCAATTTGAGTGACAAAATAGCTTTGTAACTCGTGTTCGTCTTTTAGTCCATTTTCTTTAATTAATGCTTGACATTTTTCACATTGATGCCATCTTGTTTTGGGACATTCGTCACCGCCAATGTGAATGTATTCAGAAGGGAAAAGAGGTATTACTTCATCTAGAATTGCTTTTAAAAAGTTCAATGTGTTTTCGTTTGGACAAAAAACATCGTCAAGAACTCCCCATTTTGTTCCAACTTCAAATGGGCCACCAGTACAAGAAAACTCCGGATAAGCGGCTAAAGCTGCCGTTGCATGTCCTGGCATTTCAATTTCAGGAACTACTGTGATGTGTTTTTCTTTTGCGTAAGCTACAATTTCTTTAATGTCATCCTGGGTATAAAATCCTCCGTAGGGCTTTCCGTCAAAGCGTTGCTCGTTGTAATGCCCAACCATAGATTCTTTTCTGAAGGCACCAATAGAGGTGAGTTTTGGGTATTTCTTTATTTCTATTCGCCACCCTTGATCATCGGTTAAATGCCAATGAAAAACATTCATTTTATATAAAGCTAGATAATCGATGTATTTCTTGATATCTGATTTAGGAAAAAAGTGTCTTGCAACATCAAGATGCATTCCTCGCCATTTGAATTTAGGTTGGTCTTTAATTGTTAAAGCTGGAATTGGTGAATTGGTACTAGAATATTGATCAATCAACTGATTCAATGTTTGAATCCCATAAAAAAGCCCTTCTGAATTGCTGGCTTCAATTTTTATTTTTGTTGCCTTAATGTTGATTTTATATTCATCGATATCCATTTTTTGTAATGGATTCAATGACAATTCAATGCAATTATTTGACTTTTTGGAAATAGTATTTGTTGCCAACTCATAACCGAGTTGTTCTTTAATTATTTCCTTTAGGTATTGAACTTCTGGATTATCTTTTGGCGCAATTAAAACGGTTTGTTTTGTGATTAAAAACGAAGGGGCTTTTTCTAATAAAACTAACTTTGGTTTTGGAATAACTGGGATAGAAGATTGCGCGATAATTACGCTACTCAATGAGAATAAAAATATAATTGCTATTTTTCTAAACATAGATTTAATAATTTATTTGATTTCCATTTCTTTAGGATTGTGAAATAACGTTCTATATTTTAAGAAATAGAATATCAAATGTAGTAAACTTTTTTAAGTAAACTTTTAAATTATTGATTGTATATCTATCAAAATTGTATTTGAAATAATCTTAAATTAACAAAGTGTTCCAATAATTGAAAATAGTATTTAACGATTATTGATTGCAAATTACCTTAACAATGAAAAATGTGATTTGAAAGTTCTCCAAACATTTGATCCGCTACTGTCTTTTTCAATATACTCTAATACAAACCAATAATCTGTTGCTGGCAAAGGATTTCCGTTGTAATTTCCATCCCATCCTTGGCCTAAAGGGTTTAATTGAGTAATTAATTTTCCGTACCTATCAAATATGTAAATTTTAGCAGAAGGTTGGTTTTGAATTGCATAAATATTCCAATAATCATTGTAGTTGTCACCATTTGGTGTAAAGTAATTAGGGAAATCTATTACCAAAGTGGAGGTTTTTAAATTAGTACAATTAAAAGCATCTTGAACGGTAATAGTATGTAATCCAGAAGGAACTAAAGTAAAAACATTTGAGGCTTGAAACGGACCATTATCGAGTTGGTATAAAAAGGGTCCAGTTCCACTATTAACTACAACAGTAACACTCGCACTATTGGATATGTTGTTTTCAACGTATGCATACAAACTAATAGCAGGATTTGCAGTAGAAACAATTGCTGAAACAGCAGGTGACGATACACAGCCAGTAATTGTATTGGTGGCAACAACTGTATAAGTTCCAATTACTGAAGCTAAGTAAGTACTTTGAAAGGAATTTGGAATTGGATTTCCGTTAAAAGTCCAGATAAAAGTATGGTTTAAATTGCCTAAACCAGAGTCAAGTAAATAGTTTTGGATTACACTTCCTGAAGCATTTACGCAAATAGAACCATCTGTTAAAATTGGCTTAGGTAATGGGAGTACTCTTACAGAAAATATACCAGGGTTTCCAGTACAACCATTTGATGTAGGCGAAACAGTATAATTAACTAGACCTATTGAATTTCCTGAGTTTTGTAGTTGTTGTGCAATTTGATTTCCTGTACCATTGGAGTCACCTGTAGGCCCGTAGGAAATGGATGTCCATGAAAAAGTACTACCACTTACATTTGAAGTTAAAGGAATAGTAGTTGTTTGATTGCTACAAATGGATGGATTGGTAATATTAGTTAATTGAGGTATTGGTTTTACAATTACAGGAATTGATAATGGCAACCCGATACAGCCGGAGTCAACGGGAGTAACATTATAAGTAGCTAATCCTTGTGTTAGATTATTATTTACTAATATTTGATTTATATTATTTCCAGAACCTGGTAAGGCCCCGGTTACATTATTTTGTGTTACTAGCCATGAAAATGTTGTTGCTGAAAGATTACTTGAAAGGGTAATATTAGTATTTTCATTAGAGCAAATCGCCTGATTTATAGAATTAGAGGTTACTGTTGGTCTTGGATTTACTTTAACTAATGCCGTAGTGCTATTTCCTGGGCAATTATTTAAAATAGAATTAATATTATATAAAACTTCACCCTGTATAGAATTGTTATTCGTTAATGTTTGAGAAATAATACTTCCAATACCGTTACTTGCTCCATTTGCATTCGTTTGAATTACAGACCAATTATAGGTTGTTCCAGTGATATTGCTTGTTAAATTAATAGGAATAATGGTATCGCCAGAACAAATTAATTGTTGGTTTGGAGTGGCAACAATTACAGGTTTAGGTGTAATATTTATTCGAACACTTATAGGATTTCCAATACAATTATTGGCTGTAGGTACTAAAGTGTAATCTGCTATTCCGAAATTGGTTGAATTCGAATTTAAAATTTGATTTATAGAATTGCCACTTCCTGGGTTAGCTCCCACAATATCTGTTTGATTTACAGTCCAATTAAAAGTAGTTCCAAGAACATTTCCGGTTAAATTAATTGAAGTGCTTTGACCAGAACAAATATTTTGTGAATTGGGATTTGCAATTGCATCTGGAATTGGATTTACGATAACTGTTGATTGAATTGGACTTCCCACACATCCATTTGAAGTAGGTGTAATTTCATAAATCACATTTCCTGGCGTAAAGCTTGAATTAGTAAGCGTTTGACCTATTAAGTTTCCAGATCCATTTGTTGCACCGGTTACATTTGTTTGAATTGTTGTCCAATTAAAAGTTGTCCCTACAAGATTACTAGATAAAGAAATTGTAGTTGAAGATAAAGAACAAATTGTATTCGCTGATTGAATTGCGGTTGCCACCGGAATTGGATTAATAATAATTGTTGTTGTAGCTGTAACTTGAGCACAACCTCCAGATGCAACTATTGTATAAGTAACCACATAATTGCCCGGAGCACTTGTACTTGGTGTAATTGTGCCTGTAGTTGAATTAATAAACAAACCAGCAGGAGTTGAAGTGTAAAATCCTCCAGAAAAAGAACCTGTTCCGTTTAAAGTTACTGCTTGTGCTGTGGTTAAAGTAGCACAAAATGGAGAACCAGCATAAGTTATTGTGGCTGTTGGAGTTGCGGTAATCACCACATTTGTTGTAACAGGAACGGAAGGACAACCGCCAACAGCTAATGTTGAATAAGTAACTACATAATTCCCAGGAGTACTTGTGTTAGGGGTTATATCTCCAGAAGATGCATCTATAGTCAAACCAGTTGTTGAGGTAAATGTACCTCCAGTATAGGCTAAAGTTCCATTTAAGGTAACAGCTTGAGCAGAATTTAAAGTAGTACAAAATGGAGAATTTGCATAAACAATCGTAGCTGTTGGAACAGCCGTAATTGTAACATTAGTTGTAGTTTGTATTGAAGCACAACCTCCAGATGCTAATGTAGTGTAAGTAACCACATAATTTCCTGGTGTGCTAGTGCTAGGAATAATAGCACCTGTAGAAGCATTAAGAGATAAACCTGCGGGAGTTGAAGTATAAGTCCCACCAGTATAGGTTCCTGTTCCGTTTAAAGTTACTGCTTGTGCTGTGGCTAAAGTAGCACAAAAAGGAGAACCAGCATAAGTAATTGTGGCAGTTGGAATTGCAGTAATTGCTACTGAAGTGGTCGCCGGCAAAGGATTACATCCGTTATTATTTGAAACGTTATAGGTTATTGTATAATTGTTAGGTAAACTTGTATTGGGCGTTATCTCTCCCGTTGTTGAATTTAAAGTCAATCCTGCTGGAATTGAAGTATAAGTTCCTCCAGTAAAAGCACCGGTTCCGGTTAAAGTTAATGATTGTAGGTTGCTGTTATCAATGCAATAACTTGGCGAAGTATAACCTATTGTCGCTGTAGGAACATTAATAACATTTATTGTATCATTTTTCACACTTACACAACCTAAGCTGTTTGTTAATGTCAAAGTTACATTGTAATTTCCTGGGTTAGGATAAGAATGAGTTGGGTTAGGGCTAGTAGATGTTGTTCCGTCTCCAAAATTCCAAAGGAAATTTGTAAAAGAGGAAGGTGCTGGAGTTACAGATAAAGCACTTGAAAAAACGGTATTTGTAAAACAATTATTAGTAATACTAAAATCTGCTACTGGGTCACCTATTGATAATGTGGTTGATAAATTTACTATACATCCTGTAACTGAAGTTAGTACGCAGGTATAAATTGCGCCTACTGTTGGATTAGTTACATTAATATTTTGTGTAGTTTCACCTGTACTCCATAAATAACTAAATCCTGGAGGTGCAGATAAGGTTGCACTTGTAGAATTTGAACAGTATATGGTTGTAATTGAAAGCGGCGAACAATAAGCATCAATATATGCGTAACCAAAATGACCACCTAAATCGCAATCTCCTGTTGCAAACTCAATTGTTATTGACCCTCTTCCGATGTAGGGAGTTAAATTTAAACCAACGGTTGTCCAGTTTTTATATCTTATTGGAGAGGCAGATAAACTAGTTGAACAAGTCTGAAATCCCGGAATACTTGAATTTGAAACCACCGAATATTGTCCACATGTTGGGTCAATAATTTGATTAGTAGAATCATAAACTTTTATTTCAAATCGGGGTTGATCTATTGCTGTATGGGTTGGGTCTTGAAATACAACAGCATATTTATAAATAAATAGGGCATTGGAAGAAGTTACATTTGGTATAGTGTAAGATAATTTTTCTGCTTGTCTACCAGTGCTAGAGTTACCTAATCTAGCAGAATAAAGACCTCCAGGAGCTACAACAGGAACTGTATTACAAGTATAAGGATCTGTTCCAGTCCCACTCATTATGGTGTGTCTTCCCGCAATTATTGTTGAAGGAGTTGTATTTATTGGACAACATGAACCAGTTTGTCCATTCCAACCATTGAAATTTCCAAGTTCGAAATCAGCGTTTACACAAGATGAGGATTGTGAAAAGGAAAAAAAACTTGAAAGTAATAGTAAAATGAATAGGACTTTTTTCATGTAAATTATTATTTATTATAAATTTATGAATACAAATCGATTCATTACTGTGTTGAGGTTTTTAAACATAACAAATTTACTAATTAAATATTACATTTGTTTAAAAATGAATTGAATTGTAATCATATTTAGTTATCGTAAGGATTTTAATAGT
>NZ_JBIKQP010000037.1:0-17150 GCF_044349645.1 Flavobacterium sp.
CGTGAAAGCTTGAACAATGAGTTAGCTCAAAACTTGTATTTCCGAGTTTATTCAAGAAATCTAATGTGGGCTTTTTTTATATATAAATTTTACACAAACATGGACAGTACATTAATAATAATTATTTCGGGAATAGTTGGTATTGCAGGAGGTTTTATTCTTGCAAAAGTGATGGAAAAAAGCAGTGTTTCTAGTTTAGTTCAAAACGCTAAAAAAGAAGCCGCTTCAATCTTAAAAGACGCAAATTTAGAAGGAGAAAACATCAAAAAAGATAAAATTCTTCAAGCCAAAGAAAGATTTATCGAATTAAAATCGGAACACGAAGAAGTTATTCTAGGTAGAGAAAGAAAGGTTGCCGAAGTTGAAAAAAGAATTCGCGATAAAGAATCTCAAGTTTCAAATGAATTGGCAAAAGCTAAAAAAATAAACGACGATTTTGAAGCCAAAACAGCAGAATACACTTCTAAAATTGAAATTCTAGACAAGAAGCAAGTTGAAGTTGAGAAAATGCATAAAAGCCAGTTAAACCAATTAGAAGTAATATCTGGTTTATCTGCCGAAGAAGCAAGCAACCAATTAATTGAAGGTTTAAAAGCAGAAGCTAAAACCAAAGCGATGGCTCAAATTCAAGATACCATTGAAGAAGCCAAATTAACTGCTCAACAGGAAGCCAAGAAAATAATTATCAATACCATACAAAGAGTGGGAACAGAAGAAGCAGTTGAAAATTGCGTTTCTGTTTTCAACATTGAATCCGACGATGTGAAGGGAAGAATTATTGGTCGTGAAGGTCGAAATATTAGAGCTTTAGAAGCGGCAACAGGTGTAGAAATTATTGTTGATGACACTCCAGAAGCAATTATATTGTCTTGTTTCGATCCTGTGAGAAGAGAAATTGCTCGTTTAGCACTTCATAAATTAGTCACCGACGGTAGAATTCACCCAGCAAGAATTGAAGAAGTAGTTGCAAAAACGGCTAAACAAATTGACGACGAGATTATTGAAGTTGGTAAAAGAACCGTAATCGATTTAGGAATTCACGGATTGCACCCAGAATTGATTAAAGTAGTTGGTAGAATGAAATACCGTTCTTCTTATGGTCAAAACTTATTGCAACACTCAAGAGAAGTTTCCAAGCTTTGTGGAATCATGGCAGCAGAATTAGGATTGAATGTTAAACTTGCAAAAAGAGCCGGATTATTACACGATATTGGAAAAGTTCCAGATGCAGAAAGTGATTTACCACACGCATTATTAGGTATGCAATGGGCTGAAAAATATGGTGAGAAAGAAGAAGTTTGCAATGCTATTGGAGCGCACCACGATGAAATTGAAATGAAGTCATTATTATCTCCGATTATCCAAGTTTGTGATGCTATTTCTGGCGCACGTCCTGGAGCGAGAAGACAAGTTTTAGATTCTTACATTCAGCGTTTAAAAGACCTAGAAGAAGTTGCTTTCGGATTCAATGGCGTTAAAAATGCTTATGCAATTCAAGCGGGTAGAGAGTTACGTGTAATCGTAGAAAGTGAAAAAGTTTCAGATGATAACGCTGCCACTTTATCATTTGAAATTTCACAAAAGATTCAAACTGAAATGACTTATCCAGGTCAGGTGAAAGTAACGGTAATTAGAGAAACTAGAGCGGTTAATATTGCAAAATAGAACTCTTATTAAATAAATCAAGGGCTTATTAATTTAATTAGTAAGCCTTTTTTTATTTTCTAGGGTGAAAAGTGTTCATAATATCCGACAAATGTTTTCGGTCTAAATGAACATAAATTTCAGTTGTAGTAATTGATTCATGACCGAGCATCAATTGGATCGAACGTAAATCAGCACCATTTTCAAGTAAATGAGTAGCAAATGAATGACGAAAAGTATGCGGGCTGATGGTTTTATTAAGGTCGATTTTTACAGCTAACTCTTTAATTATAGTGAATATCATCGCACGCGTCAATTGGCGTCCTCTCCTATTTAAAAACAATGTGTCTTCATGCCCTTTTTGGATATTTATATGCGATCTTACATTGTCTTTATAAATTTCAATGTATTTCTGGGTATAGGAACCAATTGGTACAAATCGTTGCTTGTTCCCTTTTCCTGTAATCTTAATAAACCCTTCATCAAAGAAAAGATCCGATATTTTAAGAGAAACCAACTCAGAAACTCGCAATCCACATCCGTAAAGTGTTTCGAGCATGGCTCTATTTCTTTCACCTTCATTCGAACTTAAATCGATTGCTGAGATGAGTCGGTCAATATCAACAATTGATAAAGTATCTGGTAGTTTTCGACCAATTCTAGGAGTTTCAATTAATTCTAGGGGATTGTCAGGTCTATAATCTTCAAATATCAAATAGGAAAAAAAACTCTTTAAACCCGAAATTATTCTAGCTTGTGACCTTGCATTTAATTGCTTTGCAATATGATAAATAAACTGTTGGATAGTTTCTTCGGTTATCGTAATTGGCGAAATAGTAATAGAATTCTCATCTAAAAAAAGGCATAGCCTTTCGATATCGAAAGAATAATTGTCGATGGTATTTTTCGACATTCCTCTTTCAATTCTCAAATAGGATTGATAACTTTTTATGTAAGTACTCCAATTCATTAGTACAAAGGAAAACTATTTTCATAAAAAAACCACGCCTAAAGCGTGGTTTAATTATTATAAAAAATTCAAATTAGAATTTATATCCAAAAGACAATTGAATGTTAGAGTTTTTTGAATCAGTTGAAACTCCAGATACGTCTTTAATTACATTTGATAATCCTATGCTGTAACGTAATCCTAGAGACATAGTTTCATTAAGATTATACCCTGCACCTAAATTAAAACCAAAATCAGTTGAATTACACATATCTTTAATATCAGTTCCGTCAGATTTAGCAGACATTAAGAAACCAATTTGAGGTCCTGCTTCAATACTAAAAGCATCAGCTACATAATATTTAGCCATAACTGGAATATTAAAGTAATTTAGATTTGTAGTGTAATTAGCTCCATTAGCAGAAATCTTTCCACCTTGTGCAGAATACAATAATTCAGGTTGAATTGCGAATTTGTCGCTCATTTTAAATTCTGCAAAACCACCCAAATGGAAAGCTAATAAAGAGGTATGTTCTCCAAGAGTATTATTTGACATGTTCAAACCACCTTTAACACCATACTTAGTGTCTTGTGCATTAGCAAAGCTAAACGCGAATACTGCTAAAGCAGTTAATAAAACTTTTTTCATTTTAATTTTTATTTATTGTTAATAATATTCAAATTTAGAAATTATACATCCTCAATAAACACTTGATTTTTTATAGTTATTAACAATTTTATTAACAACTTATCAACAATACCTCTCTAAAAGCCAATGCTTTAAATTGGATGAGTCATAAATAAAAAAAACCACGCTATAAGCGTGGTTTAAAATAATGCATTTAGAATTAGAATTTGTAAACCAATCCTAAAGAAAGATTATCCATATCTAATCCAATAGAAGTAGTACTTACAGCAGATCCTCCATCAGGAGTAACTGAAACGTAGCGTAAACCAGCTATATCAGCTCTTACTGCAAAGTGACTAGATACGAAATAATTAACACCGTAAGCTAATTGTAATCCCATAGCTTTGTAATCACCTCCGTCAGTTCCAGAACCAAACGCTAATCCTAATGATACGTTTGTTGAAAATTGATTTTTAGCGTTAAATACATAAGCACCACCAACTTGAAAATCAGTTGATTTTACATTTCCATTACTAGCTGTAGAAAATCCAGCTGATAAAGCGATAGCGTCGGTTACAAAATAACCAACTGATGGAGCAAAACTAGTCACCGTGTTTGATCCACTTACAGATGAACTAACACTACTAACCGTAGCACTACCAAAAACATCCCCTTTTGAGAAACCAAAAGATTTAGAATCTTGTGCATTAGCAAAGCTAAATGCAAATACTGCAACTGCAGTTAAAATAATTTTTTTCATTTTTGTTTTGTTTAAAATTAATAATGGTAAAATTATCGATTTTAAGAAATAAGATTTTGCACATTTTATTTATACTTATTAACAATTTTATCAACAATACCAAATTTCAAAGGGTTTAGAAGATTGTAATTATTAACAAAACAGATAGTTTCATAGCGATAAGTGTGATGATAATTGTATTTTAATTTAGTTTTAACAATATAAAATCAATCATTATCTGTAAGTTTTCCTACTTTTACTAAAAAAAAATGAAATTAATAATTATAAATGGACCAAATTTAAATTTGTTAGGTAAAAGAGAACCTGAAATTTATGGACAACAAACATTTGAAGATTATTTTTCGGTATTAAAAAACAAATATCCTAATATTGAGCTGGATTATTTTCAAAGTAATATTGAGGGTGAATTAATTTCTAAAATTCAAGAAGTTGGTTTTTCATTTGATGGAATAATTCTAAACGCAGCTGCTTACACTCATACTTCTATCGGTATTGGTGATGCGGTAAAAGCAATTTCAACACCTGTAATTGAAGTACACATTTCTAACACTTTCTCTAGAGAAACATTTCGCCATCAATCCTACATCTCTGCAAATGCAAAAGGGGTAATTATTGGGTTCGGTTTGAAAAGTTACGATTTGGCTTTACAGTCATTTATTTAGCATTATATTATATAGTAACAAATAGACCTTTAATTCGTCAATAAAATTAAATAACAAATAAACCATGAAAAAAATAACTTACTTATTATTACTAGCCTGTATTTCAAATTTTGCTCAAATTAAAGGAACTGTTTCGGATGAAAAAGGAAATCCGTTGCCTTTTGTAACGATTTTTTCTTCAAATACCTATAATGGAACTACTTCAAATGATAACGGTATTTACGAATTAAACATAAAATCTATTGGTAAACACACTATAGTATTTCAATATCTGGGCTTCAAGACTCAAAAAATAGCTATTGATATAGAAAAATTCCCATACCAATTGAATGTAAAAATGATTGAGGAAAATTATACTTTAAACGAGGTGGTTATCAATCAAAAGGAAAATCCTGCCAATGCAATTATAAGAAGCGCAATTGCTAGCAAAAAAGAAAATTCAGATAAAACAGCAAAGTTTAAAGCTGATTTTTATTCTAGAGGAATTTTTAAAGTCAAAGATCTTCCGAAGAAAATATTTGGACAAAAAATTGATCTTGGCGAACAAATGGGAGCAAATATCGATTCAACAGGAAGTGGGATTATGTATTTATCAGAGACCGTTTCAAAAATCTCGTATGAAAAACCAAATAACTTAAAAGAGAAAATTATTGCTTCCAAAATCAGCGGAAATAATAACGGATTTAGTTACAATACTGCAGAATCATCATTGTATGACTTTTATAACAACACTATAGATTTCAATGTAAGCATGATTTCACCAATTGCGAATAATGCTTTCAATTATTACAAATACAAATTAGAAGGCACTTTCTTTGATGAAAACAGACAACAAATTTGTAAAATTAAAGTCATTCCAAAAAGAGATAAAGAACCTACTTTTGAAGGATATATTTATATTGTAGACGATAGTTGGGCAATTTATGCTGTTGATTTAGACATTAAAGGATACAGGATGAAAAATGAATTTTTAGAGTCTATGAATTTAAAACAAAACTATAGTTACAATTCTAAAAATAAAATTTGGGCCAAAAATTCTCAAAGTTTATCTTTCAGCGCAGGAATATTTGGAATTAAATTCAATGGAAAATTTAATTATGTTTTTAGCAATTACGAATTTATAAATTCATTTGAAAAGAAAACTTTCGGAAATGAAGTACTTAGTTTTGAAGAAAACGCAAATAAAAAAGACACTGTCTTTTGGAATAAAAACCGACCAATACCATTAACCTCTGAAGAATCAATTGATTATCAAAAAAAAGACAGTATTTATTTGATAAGAAGTTCAAAAACCTATTTAGATTCAATTGATAATAAAAATAATAAATTCAAAATTGGAAATATAATATTTGGATATACTTATAAAAACTCATTCAAAAAAATGAGCTTTAACTACTCCGGATTAATGGATTTAAGTTCGCTAACTTTTAACACCGTTCAGGGTTATAATATGTCAACTGGTTTTAGTTATTATAAAAGAAATGAAGAAAAAGGCAAGAGAACAGAAATTAGAACCGATATTAACTATGGATTTTCAGATGAGAGATTACGTGTAACTGGTCGATTTTATCATCAATTCAACAATCAAAATTATGCCAATTTATCTATTAACGGAGGAACGAAAGTAGAACAATTTAATAGTAATGAACCAATTAGTCCATTTATTAATTCAACCAGCACCCTATTCTTTAAAAGTAATTATATGAAATTGTATAATTTGGAATTTGCACGAATAAATTACGGTCAAGATATTGCCAATGGAATTAATATTAATGGTAGAGTAGAATATGTTCAAAGAAAACCGCTTTTTAATACAACGGATTTTACAATATTAAAAAGTGATTTGCCCTATACGTCAAATAATCCACTGGATGAAAATGATTATTTAAACCCAGGATTTGAAAAACATCATTTAGTTAAAATAGGATTAAATGCTCGAATTAATTTTGGAAACAAATACTTTTCACGCCCGGACGGAAAATTCAATTTCAGAAATGAAAAATACCCAACCCTTTTCTTAGGTTTTGAAAAAGCAGTGGCTGGAAGCGAAAAAAAGTATGAATTTGAACATTTAAGCTCTCGTGTTTTCTACGATATTAATATGGGAAATAAAGGAAACCTTGCGATGAATATAAAAGGTGGAAAATTATTTAACGCTACCGATATTGCCTTTATGGATTACAAACATTTCAATGGAAATCAAACCCACATTGGAGGAACTGACCGTTATTTAAATGTGTTTAATTTTATGCCATATTACACAAATAGCACCAATGATAGCTATTTCGAAGCTCATGTAGAACACAATGATCAAGGCTTTTTTACCAATAAAATTCCATTAATTAACAAATTAAAATCAACTTTAATTCTCGGATTCCATCAATTGGCGGTTCCAAACAGAAAGCCTTACACCGAATATACAATTGGTTTAGACAATTTAGGTTTTGGAAAATTCAAATTATTTAGATTGGATTATATACGATCTTATCAAAATGGATACATCGGAGACGGCGTTATTTTTGGATTAAAAATCCTAAATGCATTGGATTAATTTAATTTAAAATAAAAAAAGCGGGAAAATCACCCGCTTTTTTTATTACATATTTTATATTAATTCGGTTCTATATGAATTAATACATGACCTAATTCAACAATATTTTCTCGTAAAGTATCTTTCAATAAATGGGCAATATCATGCCCTTTTGTAACAGAGATATTTCCGTCTACAACGGCGTGTAAATCGACGTGATACTTCATTCCTGATTTTCGTATAAAACATTTTTCAGTAGCGATTACACCTTCAACTGTTAAAGATATTTTTCTTATTTCAGCCTCTAAATCTTCATATAAATGTTCGTCCATAATCTCACCTAAAGCAGGTCTGAAAATAAGATAACTATGATATAAAATAAATGCTGAAGCAAAAAGTGCTGCCCAGTCATCTGCAGATTCATATCCTTTTCCTAAAAACAACGCAATTGAGATTCCCAAAAATGCTGCAACAGAGGTAATTGCATCACTTCTATGGTGCCAAGCATCTGCTTTAAGCGAAGAACTATTTGTTTGAATTCCTCTTTTCATTACCAATCGGAAGGAATATTCTTTCCAAATAATAATTGCACCTAAAACAAATAATGTCCAAGGTTTTGGTAATTCATGCGGAGTGCCAATATTAGCTATACTCTCATAAGCAATTATAGTTGCAGAGGTAATTAAGAACCCAACTACTAAAAAAGTAATTAAAGGTTCCACACGACCGTGACCATAAGGGTGATTTGCATCTGCAGGACGATTAGAATATTTTATCCCAAATAAAACTAAAAACGAGGAAAAAATATCGGTAGTCGATTCAATTGCATCTGCAATTAGCGCATAAGAATTTCCAAAAACTCCGGCTGCACCTTTTATAATTGCTAAACAAGTGTTCCCAACAATACTAAAATAAGTTGCTTTTACAGCTGTTTGTTCACTTGTTTTCATTGCATTTTTTAGGCATCCCCTAAACCAAGTTAGGCTCTTACGATATTTGCTCCAATTGCTCTCAATCTTTCATCAATTCTCTCGTAACCTCGGTCAATTTGTTCAATATTTTGAATTGTGCTGGTTCCTTTTGCAGAAAGTGCGGCGATTAACAAAGAAATTCCAGCACGAATATCTGGTGACGACATTGTTGTTGCTTTCAATTGAGATTGAAAATTGTGTCCCATAACCACCGCTCTGTGTGGGTCACAAAGCATGATTTTAGCACCCATGTCAATCAATTTATCGACGAAAAATAATCGGCTTTCAAACATTTTTTGGTGAATTAAAACATCCCCTTTCGCTTGAGTTGCAACCACTAAAACGATACTCAATAAGTCGGGTGTAAAACCTGGCCATGGTGCATCGGCAATTGTAAGTATTGAACCGTCAATATCTGTTTTTATTTCGTAACCGTCATTATGAGCAGGAATATAGATATCGTCACCTCTTTTTTCAAGGGTAATACCCAATTTTCTGAAGGTATTGGGAATAATTCCAAGGTTATCCCAACTCACATTTTTTATTGTAATTTCACTTCTAGTCATGGCAGCAAGACCAATCCAAGAACCTATTTCAATCATATCTGGAAGAATTGTGTGTTCGCATCCACCAAGGCTTTCAACTCCTTCAATCGTCAATAAATTTGATCCAACGCCAGTAATATTGCCTCCCATTGAATTCAACATTTTGCTCAATTGTTGCAAATAGGGTTCGCAAGCAGCATTATAAACAGTAGTTTTTCCTTTAGCTAAAACTGCTGCCATCAAGATATTAGCAGTTCCTGTTACTGAAGCTTCGTCCAACAACATATCGGTACCTTTCAAACCATTTGGGGCTTCAACACCATAAAAATGATCTTCTCTATTGTATCGGAACTTTGCGCCTAAATTGATAAATCCTTCAAAGTGCGTGTCTAATCTTCTTCTTCCAATTTTATCTCCTCCTGGCTTTGGAATATATCCTTTACCAAAACGAGCTAATAGTGGACCAACAATCATAATTGAGCCTCTTAACGAACCTCCTTCTTTTTTGAATGCTTCAGTTTCTAGGTAGCCAACATTAACTTCATCAGCTTGAAAAGTGATAGAACTTGGAGAATTTCTTTGAATTTTAACTCCTAGATTTCCTAGTAAAGTAATTAATTTATTGACATCAATAATGTCTGGAATATTGTTGATAGTGACTTTTTCAGGAGTTAAAAGTACAGCACATAGTATTTGTAATGCTTCGTTTTTTGCCCCTTGTGGAGTGATATCCCCTTTTAGTCGAATGCCACCTTCAATTTTAAATGTTCCCATATTTTATTTTAATAAATTAATAGTTTAATCCTTATAAAAATGCTTATATTTTATAATGGTTTTCTGATTTTATTTTTATGATTTTGATTATTAGATTTACCTGTTTTTGAAATTTTAGGCTTAATAATTGGTCCAGAAGGATTCGTTTTGTTGGAGACTTTCTTATTTGTTCTCATCAAATCCGAGGTATTTAAAAGCACTTCTGTACTTTGAAGCAAATTAATTTTTCCGCCTGAAAGTTCATATAAATGTTCGAAAATAACGTCGTCTTTTACAGTGTCTTTATTCCAACTCAAATAACATTTTTTCATGTGGTTAGCGATCACTTTCACTAAAGCTGATTTCATTTCACCTTCTTCCCACTTATTAGCAACATCAATCATGTATTTTATATTATTACCATAGAAACGATATTTTGGAAAGTTTTGAGGATAATTTAATACATCTGGTTTAAGTTGTAATACTTCTCGTGTAGGAATTGGATAAGGAGATTCAACATCCAATTTAAAATCGGACATTATAAATAATTGATCCCATAATTTATGTTGGAAATCCAAAACATCACGTAAATGAGGATTTAAACTTCCCATTACTTGGATAATATATTTTGCGGCTTTATTTCTTTCAATAGGATCCTCGATTACAGTTGCTTGATCAATCAATTTTTGCAAATGGCGACCGTATTCAGGGATAATTAAATGAGGTCTTTCTGAATTGTATTCTAAATTAAATACAACATCATTAGCTACTTCTTTTTGATATTTTGATTCCATATTTATAGGGAAATTATACCTTCTACAGTTGATACTTCGAGGTATTTGTCTATTATACTTTGAGCATTTAGCATTGGCACATTTATTGAAATACTAGTGTATTTACCTGTTTTTGAATGCCTTGTGTCTATAACTGCACCCATATTATTGAATGCATTTTCGACAGTATCTATTTTATTTTGGTCGTTTGGAACTATGAATTTAAATAAGTACTTAGTGGGCCAGGAAGTGTTATTATTCAATTCCAAACGCAATCTTTCGTAAAATTCAGTAGTCTTTTTGTCCATCAAAAATAAAATATAGCAAATATAAGGTAAATATTATGAATTATAAAGTGGATAAAAATAATAAATGTTCATTGGAAAAATAACTTTTCAAATACCAATTTCTTTAAGTAAGTTTGTAACCAATTTTTTAAAAGTGCAAAAGAAAATTAAAGTAATTATTGGCGGTCCTGGTACAGGAAAAACATCAATCATCGATGAGCTAAAAGCCCGAGGTTATTGTTGTTATCCTGAGATTTCTCGTGAGGTAACTCTGGAAGCCCGAAAACAAGGAATTGACCAATTATTTCTAGAACAACCTTTACTTTTCAGCGAGCTTTTATTAGAAGGTAGAAAAAAACAATATTTAGAGGCACAAAACGAACTCCATGATGTAGTTTTTATTGACCGTGGAATTCCTGATGTATTGGCTTACATGCATTATATTGGCGACTCCTACCCTTCTTTTTTTGATGCTGCTTGTCGCGAAAATATCTATTCAGAGGTTTATATTCTTCCGCCATGGAAAGAAATTTATGTTAGTGATGAAGCTCGATATGAAAACTACGAACAATCGGAATTGATTCACAACCATTTGGTTGAAACCTACACTAAATATGGTTATAATTTAATTGAAGTCCCAAAAGATAGCTTAGATAACAGAATTCTTTTTATCTTAGATAAAATTTAAATCAGAAATAACATTATTTTCTGAAATATTTAAGCCAAATTAAATGCCGCAAGCTTTAGAAATTCTAAAAAAATACTGGAAACACGATCAGTTTAGATCACTTCAAAAGGAAATTATTGATTCTGTTTTGAGTGGTCAAGATACGTTTGCCTTATTGCCAACAGGTGGTGGAAAATCGATTTGTTTTCAGGTTCCAGCTTTAATGAAAGACGGAATTTGCTTGGTAATTTCTCCATTGGTAGCACTAATAAAAGACCAAGTTCAAAATTTACAAAGTCGAGATATTAAAGCAATTGCTCTGACTGGCGGATTAAAATCTGATGAAATTTCGGTGCTTTTAGACAATTGCCAATTTGGAAATTACAAATTCATCTACCTTTCCCCTGAGCGACTACAAACAGATTGGATTTTAGACCGAATAAAACAATTACCCATTTCGATGATTGCAATCGATGAGGCGCATTGTGTTTCGCAGTGGGGCCATGATTTTCGACCTTCCTATTTAAAAATATCAAATTTAAAATCTCATTTTTCAAAAATACCTTTCATTGCCCTCACTGCTTCTGCAACAAAAAGAGTGCAAGAAGATGTTATTTTACAATTGGGATTAAAAGATACGGCGCTTTTCCAAAAGTCATTCAAAAGAGACAATATTGCCTATTTTGTAACTGAAGCTGAGGACAAACTTTTCAAGATGGAACAAATTTTGAAAAAAAATCCAGAACCTTCAATAATATACGTTCGCAACAGAAAATCATGCTTGGATATTTCATCCCAGTTAAAATCCATGGGGTTTCGCACCACATATTACCACGGAGGCTTATCTGCTAAGGAAAAAGAAAAAAATATGGAACTATGGATGTCGGATGAGGCGCAAGTAATTGTTGCCACAAATGCATTTGGGATGGGAATTGATAAAGCAAATGTTAAAACTGTAATCCATATTCAACTTCCTGAAAATATTGAGAATTACTACCAAGAAGCAGGTCGCGCTGGAAGAAATGAAGAAAAAGCCTACGCTATTTTATTGACCAGTTCTTACGATAAATTGAACGCTGAAAATCAGTTTATTTCTGTTTTACCAGATAAAGAGTTCTTAAATTATATGTTTGTAAAATTGTGTAATTATTTCCAAATAGCTTATGGTGAAGGAATTGAAGAGCAATATACATTCAATTTAAATCAGTTTTGTAGCAAATATCAATTTCCGATAATTAAAACCTACAATGCATTACAGTTTTTAGACCGACAAGGGATAGTCACTTTATCACAAGAATTTTCAGAAAAAGTTACGGTACAATTTGTAATTCCATCGAAAGAAGTTATTCGTTACATGAGTTTAAATACCAGAGAAGAACCAATAATATTGGCATTACTTCGCACTTACCCAGGAATTCATGATGTTCCAGCTGGAATAAATTTGACATTAATTGCTAAAAAAGCAGAAACTACAGAAAACAATGTGAGTTCGTTATTATTGCAATTAAAAGAAAAAGGAATCATCGATTATCAAGCAAAAAGTAATGACACGAGAATAATTTTTAATGTAATTCGGGAAGATGAACGAACGATTAATAGTGTATCAAAATATTTAGAAATCCAAAATAAGTTAAAAAAAGAGCAATTAAATTCTGTTATTGAATATGTAAATGATGAATCCAATTGTAAAAGCAAAATGATATTAAATTATTTTGATGAACAATCAAATGAAGATTGCGGAATTTGTTCGTATTGTATTTCAGAAAACAATAAAGATATTGGTACAGAGGATTTGAGAAATCAGATTTTAACATTATTGAAAATAAAAGCACTAAATTCAAGAGAAATTCAAATTCATATTAATAAGTCATCTGATGCAATTATCTTTGCGTTACAAAACTTATTAGAAAACGGAGAAATAATTATTTCACCCAACAACAGATACACCTTAAAATAGAAATGGAAAAATTGAGAATCGTTTTTATGGGAACCCCAGAATTTGCTGTTGGCATTTTGGATACTATATTAAAGAACAACTACGAGGTTGTAGGAGTTATTACAGCTGCAGATAAACCTGCGGGTCGTGGCCAAAAGATAAAATATTCTGCGGTAAAAGAATATGCATTAGAAAACAACCTCACCCTTTTACAACCTACGAATTTAAAAGATCCAGCTTTCTTAGAAAATTTAAAGGCTCTAAATGCCAATTTACAAATAATTGTTGCATTTAGAATGTTGCCAAAATTAGTTTGGGATATGCCAAAATACGGAACTTTTAACCTACACGCATCGTTGCTTCCAAATTATCGTGGAGCAGCACCAATAAATTGGGCAATAATCAATGGAGAATCTAAAACTGGCGTTACTACCTTTTATATAGATGACAAAATTGATACAGGAGCAATGATTTTGAGTAGTGAAACACCAATTCATCCAGATGAAAATGCAGGCCAACTTCATGACCGATTAATGATTTTAGGGAGTCAAACAGTAATTGACACCCTTAAATTGATTGATAATGAACAAGTTTCACCAACAATTCAAGAAGACAATTCAGAAATAAAAACGGCCTATAAATTAGATAAAGACAATTGTAAAATCGATTGGAATAAATCCGGTATAGAAATTCACAATCAAATACGTGGACTTTCGCCTTATCCAGTGGCTTGGAGTTATTTTAAAGATGACAATCAAGAGTGGAATGTGAAAATTTACGAATCAAAATTTAATGTTGAAAATCATTCTTTTCCTATTGGTTTAATTCTAACTACAAAAAAAGAAATAAAAGTGGCCGTTTCGAATGGATTTATTCAAATTTTGAGTCTACAATTCCCTGGAAAGAAAAAAATGACAACTTCTGAACTATTAAATGGAATGACATTTTCAGATAAAGCCTTGGTTTTATAAGGCATTAAGGAGTTGAATGCATTCAAAAAAAGGTAATATTTAGCCTCTTTATCAACAAAAATAGTAAGTTATCAACAAAAGTGGTAGATTTTTAAAAAAACGCTTGCACAGTAATGTATTCCTACTAATTTTGTTACTGTAATGAAATTTTTAACCAACATTTAATATCTATTATTATGAACAAATCAGAATTAATTGACGCAATCGCTGCTGACGCAGGAATTACTAAAGCAGCTGCAAAATCAGCTTTAGAATCATTTTTAGGAAATGTAAGTGGTACATTAAAAAAAGGTGGTAGAGTATCTTTAGTAGGATTCGGATCTTGGTCAGTATCTGCAAGAGCAGCTAGAGACGGAAGAAACCCACAAACTGGAGCAACTATCAAAATTGCTGCTAAAAAAGTTGTTAAATTTAAAGCTGGAGCTGAATTAGAATCAGCTGTAAACTAATAATTTACCAAAATAAATTAAAGCCACGCATTGCGTGGCTTTTTTTTTGAATAAATTTGTATAATAATAATCAAAAGATGCCCTCAACAAAAATCATTAAAGGAAATTTACTCATTGCCGAACCTTCTTCGGTTTATGACCAACCTTTTAATAGATCGATTGTACTATTAACAGAATACAATGAGGAAGGAACTGTCGGTTTTATTATTAACAAACCCCTTGACTATTCTATCAACGATTTAATTCCAACAATAACCGCAGAATTTTCAGTTTTTTATGGTGGCCCTGTAAGTCCTGAAAATGTCTATTTCATTCATAATGTTCCAGACATTATAACTGATGGGATTGAAATATCTTCGGGTTTATTTTGGGGAGGGAATTTTGAAAATACTATTGCTGAAATTAACAATGGAACCATTAAGAAAGATAATATTCGATTTTTTATTGGTTATTCAGGCTGGGAAATTGAACAATTAGAAGATGAAATCATTTCTAAATATTGGGTAGTTGTTGATAATAAATATCAAAATGATATTCTAAGCAAAGAAGCTAGTGATTTTTGGAAAGAAAAAATTCAAGAATTGGGTGGCGATTATATACTTTGGGCAAACGCGCCTGAAAATCCTTTTTGGAATTAAGACAACCTAATTTGAGCGTTTAACAAAGCAACTAACTTAGTTGACAATGTATTTCCAAATTGTTTTTTTCGGTATTTGGTAATCGGTTGAATTCCTTTAATGACATTTGAAATAAATAATTCATCCGCTTTTTGAAGGTCAAATGGAGAAATTTCCCCCTCTTCCACTTCTAAACCCTCCATTTTTGATGCTAAATTAAGGACTTGCTTGCGCAAAACTCCGTTCAAACAACCTTCCGATAAAGCTGGAGTAATTAATTTTCCATTTAAAACCATAAAAATATTTCCCTGCAAAGCCTCAGCAACGTTTTTACTTTCATTCAATAATAAGCAATTATCAAGACCATTTTCATTCGCATAAATACTTGCAGTTACATTTAAAATTTTGTTGGTCGTTTTTAAAGTAGAAAGCAATTGTTTGGTAATATAGAAATCTTTGTATAAATCAACTTCATAGGGTTTTGAATCTATAGAATACAACTTGTTTTCTAGTGGGCTGCAATTGATTAAGTACGAAACTGAACGCTGAACTGGTAAATAATTTCCGCCTTCATTTCTATAAACGGTAACTCTAACTCTTGCTGAATCTTTACATCCATTGGCTTTAGCCAAATTTAGAATTTGTTCTTCAAAAAATTCCATGGTAAAATTCATTGGGATTTCCATTCTCACAATTCTCATTGAAGCCATTAATCTAAAGTAGTGGTCTTCTAGAAATAGGATTTTTTGATCTACTATTTTCATAGATTCAAAAACGCCATCACCATAAAGAAAGGCGCGATTATTAACCAATAAATTGGTTTCTGAATCAGTAATTGTACCGTTAAAATTTATCATAAAAAAAGTCACGCTTAGAGCGTGACAAATATAAGTTTAAAAAATTAAAATCTAAACAGAACCGATAACATGTTTTAAATCGGAAATTTGACTTTCCCAAAGCAGTTTTACTTCTTCAAAATCTTCCTCAAAAGCAAAATCGGTCACCATTAAAGAAACGTCTTTAGTGATTTCATCTTCTAGAATTCGCAATTCAAAAAAGTAATCGGTGTCTTTATTGTCTTCGTCGATCCAACGGAATTTTACTCTTTCATCCGATTTTCTTGCCGTTAATCTAGCTTTTTCTTCGGAGCCATCCCATATAAAAGTAAAAAACTCACCACGCGAATTTACATTATCAGCGAACCATTCAGAAAGACCGGAGGGAGTTGATATATATTGATATAATAATTGAGGTGAAGAATTCAATTGAAATTCTAATTCGTATTTTACTTTTGTATTCATGACTTGCTGAAAAATTTTTGTGAAATATATAGATTAAATAACGAATAAAAAAGCAAATTAAAATATATTTTATTTTCTTCAATATATATTTGCAACATCTGATTTATGTTTTATATTTGCACCCGCATTGATAGATGCAAATAACCGAAAAAGGCGAGGTAGCTCAGTCGGTTAGAGCGCAGGATTCATAACCCTGAGGTCGAGAGTTCAAATCTCTCTCTCGCTACGAAAGAAAATTCAATGAAACTGCGGTTTAGTGTACACTAAACCGCTTTTTTTATGTCGAATATTTTATTACTTTTACAAAGAGTACACCAAAACGTACACCAAAACAGACACTCTTTGGATAAAAAAAATTTTTCTGTACCCAAAATTTACACTGGTGGTGTGGATATCACTTTATGGAATGAACTTTCAAAAGAAGAGCAAAAACAAGCACTTTCTAAAGATTGGTATATCTATTATAAATTTATCGATTCCACCACTGGAAATCTAAAACGTATGCCTAATATAAAAGGTGGCTGTAATAGATATAAAACTAAAAAAGAGCGATTGTTGGTATTAACTCAATTAAGAGATGCTCTTGAATATCTATTAGAAAAAGGTTTGAACCCTTATTCAGATTCCGATACCAGTTTGCTTGAATTAGAAAAAGCACCTCCAAGGAAAAGCAAAATGGTTGTTGTTGTTGCTCCTGTTTCAAATGA
>NZ_JBIKQP010000009.1:0-58147 GCF_044349645.1 Flavobacterium sp.
GGCAAAAATAAAAAACTTTATTTTAATTCCACGCATTAGTTAATAAATAAGGGGCGAAATTAAAAAAATATTTTAATAAAGACGCTAATTTTCTATTATTTATCGTTTTTTATTCTTTTTTTTGTGTCAAATTAAACAGTACAACATGAAAAAAATAGTGATTTTTGCATCTGGTTCGGGGACAAATGCCCAAAACATTGTACTTCACTTTAATAACTCCTCAAAATTACATCAATTTCATATTTTTTCAAATAATCCTAATGCAAAAGTCCTGGAAAAAGCTCAAAATTTATCTGTTCCAACAAAAATTATTTCTAAAGACGATTTAAATTCAGATGTTTTACTTAAAAATTTAAAAGAAATTCAACCTGATTTAATCATTTTAGCTGGGTTTTTATTAAAATTTCCAAGTAATTGTGTCGAAGCATTTCCAAATAAAATTATCAATATTCATCCCGCACTTTTACCAAAATATGGAGGAAAAGGAATGTATGGGATGAATGTTCACCGAGCTGTAGTTGAAAATCGAGAATCAGAGACTGGAATTACAATTCACTATGTAAATGAAAATTACGATGAAGGAAATATAATTTTTCAAGAAAGCATAAATTTAACAGGAACCGAATCACCTGAAGACGTAGCCGAAAAAATTCACGAGCTGGAACAAACACATTTCCCATTAATTATCGATAAAATCTTAAATCTTAAATCTTAAATCAAAAATTGGAACACCAAGTACATATTTATACCGATGGTGCCGCGAAAGGCAATCCGGGCCCAGGAGGTTATGGGATTGTAATGGAATGGGTTGGAAAAACTTACCGCAAAGAATTTTTTGAAGGATTTAGACATACTACCAATAATAGAATGGAATTATTAGCGGTAATAGTAGGTCTTGAAAAATTAAAAACAGAAAACACGAAAGTATTAGTGATTTCTGATTCAAAATATGTGGTTGATTCTGTTTTAAAAAAATGGGTTTTTGGATGGGAGAAAAAAGAATACGTTGGCAAGAAAAACCCTGATTTATGGAAACGATTTTTAGTAGTATTTCGAAAACACCATGTCGATTTTAAATGGATTAAAGGACATAATAATCACCCTCAAAATGAAAGATGCGATGAATTGGCCGTTATGGCTTCAAATCAAAATACACTTTCTGTAGACACTTTTTACGAAAAAGAAGACGACAAACTTTTCTAAATATTGCCATTAAATCACTTTGCAACTCTGCAACAAAAAACTTACCTTTGCCTCTTAATTTGAGATTACTTCAAATCTCCTAATGACAAAATATGAATAAATTATTGATTGTTGGAACCGTGGCTTTCGACGCAATTGAGACTCCATTTGGGAAAACAGATAAAATTTTAGGGGGAGCTGGTACGTATATTGGGCTTTCTGCTTCTCATTTTAATTTACAATCTGCTATAGTTTCAGTTGTTGGCGACGATTTTCCACAAGAATATTTAGATTTATTATCAGATAGAAATATCGATATTTCAGGACTTGAAGTAGTAAAAGGTGGAAAAACTTTCTTTTGGAGTGGTCGCTATCATAACGATTTAAATTCAAGAGACACACTTGATACACAGTTAAATGTATTAGCTGATTTCCAACCAAAAGTACCTCAGAATTATAAAAATGCTGACGTAGTTATGTTAGGAAATTTGCATCCATTGGTTCAAAGCAGCGTTTTAGATCAAATGGAAGTAAAACCTAAATTGGTTGTTTTAGACACCATGAATTTCTGGATGGATTGTGCTTTGGAGGAATTATTAAGCGTAATAAAAAGAGTGGATGTAATTACCATTAATGATGAAGAAGCACGTCAATTGTCAGGGGAATATTCATTAGTGAAAGCGGCGGCAAAAATTCATACAATGGGACCTAAATATGTTGTGATTAAAAAAGGAGAACACGGAGCCTTATTGTTTCATAATAAAGACGTTTTCTTTGCGCCAGCATTGCCATTAGAAGAAGTTTTTGATCCTACTGGAGCGGGAGATACATTTGCAGGTGGTTTTGCAGGATTTATTACTCAAAGTGAAAATGTAACTTTTGAAAATATGAAAAGCGCAATTATATACGGTTCTAATTTAGCTTCTTTTTGTGTGGAGAAATTTGGAACTGAAAGAATGCTAGGGCTTAAAAGCGATGAGGTAAATGCCAGATTACAACAATTCAAATCTTTAACACAATTTGATATAGAAATACAATAAAATTATGCCTCGAAATTCCGGGGCTTTTTTTATTTTTACATAACTACAATACAACAACTACAATGAGCGACGCATTACAACACGAATGTGGAATAGCATTTTTAAGACTTTTAAAACCGCTTGAATTTTACAAGGAGAAATACGGAACGGCTTTTTATGGCATTCAAAAAATGTATCTCCTAATGGAAAAACAGCACAATCGTGGACAAGACGGAGCTGGTTTTGCAAGTATAAAATTAGACATGGAGCCTGGTGAAAGATACATCAGCAGGGTACGTTCTAATGATCCTCAAGCCATTCAAGATGTGTTTTCACAAATAAACGATCGCATCAATGATGAAATGACGTCCCATCCAGAATTTACCAATAATGTAGCGCTTCAAAAAAAGAACATTCCTTATATAGGAGAAGTATTTTTAGGTCACGTTCGATACGGAACTTTTGGAAAAAACAGCATAGAAAGCGTTCACCCATTTCTTCGTCAAAATAATTGGATGCACCGTAACTTAATTGTTGCAGGAAATTTCAATATGACCAATGTAAAAGAACTTTTCTCTAGCTTAATTGAATTGGGGCAACACCCAAAAGAAATGGCCGATACCGTAACAATTATGGAAAAAATCGGACATTTTCTGGACGATGAAGTAACCGATTTGTACTTAGAATGTAAAAATAATGGTTTAACAAAAAGAGAGGCTTCTCCTGTAATTGCTGAAAAATTAGAAATTTCAAAAATCCTTCGTCGCGCCTCAAAAGGTTGGGATGGTGGCTATGCAATGGCCGGTTTATTAGGACATGGTGACGCATTTGTATTTAGAGATCCAGCTGGAATCCGACCTGCCTATTTTTATCAAGACGATGAAATAGTAGTGGTTGCCTCTGAACGTCCTGTAATTCAAACCGTTTTTAATGTCGACTTTGATAAAGTTCAAGAATTGACACCTGGCAACGCTTTGATTATTAAGAAAAACGGAAAGGTTACAGAAGAAGAAATTATTGTTCCAACTGTAAAAAAGGCATGTTCATTCGAGAGAATTTATTTTTCAAGAGGGAGCGATGCAGAAATATATCAAGAACGTAAAAACCTTGGAAAATTAATTTTACCAGCTGTTTTAGAAGCCATCGATAACGATACCGATAACACCGTTTTTTCTTACATACCAAATACTGCCGAAACTTCGTTTTACGGAATAGTAGAAGCGGCTCAAGATTTTTTAAATCAAAGAAAAAATAATTTTATTCTTGAAAATAGAAATACATTAACAAAAGAAAGCCTGCAAGAATTACTTTCTGTAAAAATTAGAACCGAAAAAGTAGCTATTAAAGATGCTAAACTTAGAACGTTTATTACTGAAGACAGCAGCCGAAACGATTTGGTTGCACATATATATGACGTTACTTATGGAGTTATAAAACCAACAGATAATTTGGTAATCATTGATGACAGTATCGTTCGAGGAACGACCTTAAAGCTGAGTATCATCAAAATGATGGATCGTTTAAATCCAAAAAGTATTGTGATAGTTTCAGCAGCGCCGCAAATTAGATATCCTGATTGCTATGGAATCGACATGGCAAAACTAGAAGGACTTATTGCTTTCCAAGCGGCATTAGAATTATTAAAAGAAAGAAATTTATATGGAATTGTAGATTCTGTTTATGAAAAATGTAAGGCGCAAGAAAACTTGAAAGACAGCGAAGTCGTAAACTTTGTTACCGAAATTTATGCGCCATTTAAGCCACAAGAAATATCAGATAAAATTGCACAAATGCTAAAAGATTCTTCGGTAAAAGCCGATGTTAAAATTATTTTCCAAACCGTTGAGAACTTACATATTGCGTGTCCTAAAAACCTAGGTGATTGGTATTTCACCGGAGATTATCCAACGCCAGGAGGAAACCGAGTAGTAAATCGTGCCTTTATGAATTTCTACGAAGGCAAAGACGCAAGAGCTTATTAATGATTTTTATTGATAGCTGAAAGTAAATTATTCAATTTAATATTTAGTAACATTGTATTCTGAATAATAATTTTAACGCTTTGATTTTAAACTCTTTAAATTATATTTAGACTTTATTTTTAGTATGTATCTATGAAATAAAAAATTTGCCACAGATTTAACGGATCTAGCTGATTATGACAGATTACATCCTCATAATCCGTTAAATCTGTGATAATCTGTGGCAAAAAACCTAAAGATTTATAATAAAAAATGCAATTCTGATAATTAAATCAAAATTGTATTTTTTTGTTTTATAAGCTAATTCCCTTTTGAGATTAAATGACTATTTCTCTAAAGCGTATCTTCTTGAAACTTCTACCCAGTTAATCACATTAAAGAAAGCTTCAATATAATCCGGTCTTCTGTTTTGATAGTTTAAATAATAAGCATGTTCCCAAACGTCCATTCCTAAAATTGGAGTTCCACCGCAACCCACGCCTGGCATTAAAGTATTGTCCTGATTTGGAGTTCCGCAAACGTCTAACTTTCCTCCTTTGTGAACGCAAAGCCATGCCCATCCTGAACCAAATTGAGTCGCTCCCGCTTTTGCAAACTTCGCTTTAAATTCTTCAAATGTTCCAAAAGCACTTTCAATAGCAGCTAATAAATCTCCAGTTGGAAGTCCACCGCCATTTGGAGACATCACCGTCCAAAACAAATTATGATTGTAAAAACCACCGCCATTATTGCGAACAGCCGCATTTTTCATATCAAGATTTATTAAAATATTTTCAATCGTTTTACCTTCTAAATCTGTTCCAGCAATTGCCGCGTTCAAATTTGTTGTGTAAGCATTATGATGTTTCGAATGGTGAATTTCCATCGTACGAGCATCAATATGTGGTTCCAAAGCGTCATACGCGTAAGGTAATTGTGGTAATTCAAATGCCATAATAGTATAGTTTATTTGTTAATTATATTTATTTCAAAAATAAACAATTAACTTTGGAAATGAAAATTCTATTTTGTTATTTTCCTATCAAATAAATCTATAGTCCAATTGTCATTACAGAAACGGAATTTTTGGAGCTTTTTCCTGCTTTCATTCCAAATCTCGCCAAAAAAAGGCGAGGATTTTCCCTTCAATCAGGGCTAGGAAATTTAGGAAATAATCACTTTTAGATTTAATAATTCCGTTCTTCAGAAACTAGAAAATCAATCAAGCCGCATTACAAATGACGTTCACTATTCAACCAAATAATCTAAAATCAGATTTAATCATCCTAAAACCGTTGCAAGAAACCGATTTTGATAGATTATTTGAAATCGCTTCCGACCCTTTATTATGGGAACAGCATCCCAACAAATTCAGGTATAAAAAAGAAGAATTTACTACTTTCTTTAAAGGAGCAATGCTTTCAAAAGGGGCTTTTATTGTTTTAGACGCCAAAACAAACGAGGTTGTTGGATGCAGTAGGTATTATGATTACAATCAAGAAGACAACTCCATATTAATAGGATATACTTTCATCGGAAGAAAATTTTGGGGCAAGGGGTACAATGAATCTCTAAAAAATACTATGGTCAATTATATTTTTCAATATGTTTCGTGTATCTATTTTCACGTTGGAAATCAAAATTTTCGTTCTCAAAAAGCAATCGAAAAATTTGGCGCTCAAAAAGTAGGAGAACAAGAAGTAGAATATTATGGAGAAACACCAAAAATGAATTACATTTATAAAATTAAAAAATTAGAAAACTAAAATCTAAATGCAAAGACCTTCATTCTCCATATACGACGCATCGGCAGGCTCAGGAAAAACCTATGCACTGGTTAAAGAATACCTGAAAATTATTTTGGTAGCTAAGAAAAACGACGCCTATAGAAACATACTCGCCATAACGTTTACCAATAAAGCGGTTCACGAAATGAAAAGCCGAATTGTTTGGAATTTATCAGAGTTTGCTGAGAAAATTCCCGATCCAAAAGCGGCAGAATTAATGGATATTCTGTCAAATGGTAGAAGAAAAAAAGACAATCCTCAAGAATGGCAAGACGAACCAATTGGGCTTTCAATTATCCAAATACAAACAAAAGCGCAACAAATCATAAAGCATATTATTCATAATTATGCCGCTTTTGATATTTCAACCATCGATAAATTCACGCACAAAGTAATTCGTGCTTTTGCCCACGATTTAAATTTGCCGATGACATTTGAAGTGACTTTGGACACCGAAAACCTTTTAACAGAAGCCGTTGATGCCATAATCGCTCAAGCCGGCGAAGACGATGTATTAACCAAATTACTCATCGATTTCACCATGCAAAAAACCGACGAAGATAAAAGTTGGGATATTTCTCGTGAAATTTTAGATACCGGGCGCCTACTTTTAAATGAGAATAATCGGGAAGAAATAACTCATTTTCAAGATAAATCCATCTCAGAATTCATCGAAATAAAAAATAAAGTTGCCGAAGCTTGTCAGGTTATCAATAAAGAAAATTCAGCATTAGCTAAAAGCTTATTGGCTCTAATTGAAAAAAACGGAATCGATACTAAATCATTTTCTGCAGGACATTTTCCCAATCATTTGAATAATATAGCTGTTGAAAAATTCAATCCAAACAATAAAACGTACCATGAATTTGAGGATATCAAAATCAATAAAACTGCGAAAGACAAATTAGAAATAGAAGCAATTATTCCGGAATTATTAAGTGTTTTAGAAACGATTTATACTAAATTTGAAAAAAGAGAATTTTATAATGCCTTCCTAAAAAATATTACGCCACTTTCGTTGTTAAATACCGTTAGCAACGAATTGGCAAAAATTCAGAAAGAGCAAAATGTACTTTCTATCGCCGAGTTCAATGCGATTATTTATAATGAAATTCAAAACCAACCGGCGCCATTTATTTATGAAAGATTAGGGGAACGTTACCGACATTTTTTTATAGATGAATTTCAAGACACTTCCGAAATGCAATGGCAGAATTTAATTCCGCTAATTGATAATGCCACTTCAAGTGAAATTGAAGGTGAAAAAGGAACTTTGATGATTGTGGGCGATCCAAAACAATCTATTTACAGATGGCGAGGTGGAAAAGCAGAGCAATTTATCGAATTGAGTAAAGATAAAAATCCGTTCAATAATCCTGACAAACAATTATTTACATTAGATACCAATTACAGAAGTTATTCTCAAGTAATCGATTTTAACAATAAGTTATTTTACTATTTGTCATCTGAATTTAACAATGCAGATTACAAAGATTTATACGAAAATCACAGTCGCCAAGAAGAAAATAATAAAAAAGGAGGCTATGTAAATATTTCGTTTATTCCAAAAATGGAAACTTCTTCAGAGGATGAAGAGTCATTGGATAAAATTGAAATGTACTTAAAGGCTACATTAAAGACAATTGAAAAAGTAAAAAACGAAAGATTTGAATACCAAGAAATTGTAATTCTAACCCGAAAAAGAGCACAGGGAATTGCTTTAGCCAATTATCTAATTGAAAATAACATTCCAATTATTTCATCTGAAACGTTGATGATCAAGAATTCAACCGACGTTCAAATGATTATCAATGTATTGAGATATTTACATAATAACTCTGATATAAAAGCTAAAGCAGGATTCTTACTTTATATCGCAAATCAGTTTCAAACCAATATGGCCGTTCATGATTTTATTGCCAAAGGGAAAGAAAAAGTAAAGGAAAATGAGTTTGAATTGTGGTTATCGGAATTTGATATTTCACTTTCATTTCAAGACATTAGAAAAAAATCATTGTATGAAGCGGTAGAAATTATTGTGAGTAAATTCCAATTAAAAAGTCACGCCTATGTTCAATATTTCATCGATATAGTTTTAGAACGAGATATAAGAAATCAAGCTGGAATTGCAGATTTTTTAAGTTATTGGGATAAAAACAACGATAAATTTAGCATACCATCTCCTGAAGGGAAAAACGCAATTCGAATCATGACCATTCATAAATCAAAAGGATTAGAATTTCCGGTTGTAATAATGCCTTTTGCGGATGAAGATTATGTTCGAAAACCAAAAGATAAATTGTGGCTTGATGCCGAAGAAGAAACCTTTGGCTTGCCAAAAGTATTAATAGACAATAGTAGTTCTGTAGAAAATTTTGGAGAGGAAGCTGCAGCGGTATTCCAAGAAAAAAAACAAGAGGAATTGCTTGATAACATTAATGTTTTGTATGTTGCATTGACTCGCGCCGAGGAACAATTGTATGTAATTTCACAATATTTAGAACCAAATAAAGAAGGACAATATCCTTACAATACGGCGTCGTTTTTTATTGAATATTTAATTGCGATTGAAGTTTATAATCCAAGTATTTTAGAATACGAATTTGGAAACAAAGCGAAATTGTCTAAAGTAATTTCATTCAATGATGAAACCAATACTATCCCAACAATTAGTAATGTATTGGACCCTAAAGATATTAAAATTGCTCGACGCGAAGCATTAATGTGGGGAACAAATCAGCAAAAAGCAATTGAATACGGAAACATAATTCATGAAATTTTATCTTTTGTAAAAACGGCATCTGATATTGATTTAGCAATACAAAATGCAATTGAAAATGGATTAATTACCCTAAATCAAAAGGAAGTTGTTTTGAAAAGTATTCAAGAAATTGTAAATAATAAAGAACTTGAAAGTTATTTTTCGAGTGCAAATGAAATCTTAAATGAGCAAGCAATAATCCAAAAAGAAGGAAAAACGATAAAGCCAGACCGAATGGTTTTGACTAAAAATAAAGAAGTATATCTTTTAGATTATAAAACGGGAACTCACAATCAAAAGTACCAACTCCAATTGGAAAATTATCAAAATGCAATTGAAAAAATGGGATTAAAAGTCACGAAAAAAGCGTTAGTTTATATTGGAGAAGAAATTAACGTTGTAAATTTGTAAAAAACTAAAACTAAAATTATAAAAAATGTACGGTAAAATTCAACAATTTCTTCAATCAGAATTAGCTACAATTGAAGAAAACGGGATATTTAAAAAAGAGAGAATTATAACTTCCACGCAAGGAGCAGAAATAACTGTTAATGGAGAAACGGTATTGAATTTTTGTGCCAACAACTATTTGGGACTTTCTTCCCATCCAGAGGTTATTCAAGCCGCAAAGGACACTTTGGATTCTCACGGATTTGGAATGTCATCTGTTAGATTTATCTGTGGAACTCAAGATATTCACAAAACATTAGAAAGAAAAATCGCTGAATTTTATGGAACAGAAGACACGATTTTATATGCTGCTGCATTTGATGCCAATGGTGGAGTTTTTGAACCTTTACTAGGAGAACAAGACTGTATAATTTCTGATAGTTTGAACCACGCTTCTATAATTGATGGTGTTCGATTGTGTAAAGCCGCTCGTTATCGTTATGAAAATAGCAATATGGAAGATTTGGAGGCGCAATTAATTAAAGCTACCGAAGTAGGAACGCGTTTTAAATTAATTGTTACCGATGGCGTTTTCTCAATGGATGGTGTTGTAGCTCCGCTAGATATAATTTGTGATTTAGCTGATAAATATGATGCTATGGTGATGGTTGACGAGTGTCATGCTGCTGGATTTATTGGCGCAACAGGAAAGGGAACGCCAGAAGCAAAAGGCGTTATGGGTCGTGTGGACATCATCACAGGAACTTTAGGAAAAGCCCTTGGAGGAGCAATGGGAGGTTATACAACTGCAAAAAAAGAAATTATTGAAATATTAAGACAACGTTCTCGTCCATATTTATTTTCTAATTCTTTAGCTCCTGCAATAGTTGGGGCCTCAATAAAGGTATTTGAATTATTAGAGAAAGATACTACTTTAAGAGATCAATTGGAAGAAAATACTAATTATTTCAAATCTGGAATGAAAAATGCAGGTTTTGATATTGTTGAAGGCGATTCTGCAATTGTACCAGTAATGTTATATGACGCTAAGTTAGCCCAAGTAATGGCTGATGAGTTATTGAAAAAAGGAATTTATGTAATAGGTTTCTTTTTCCCAGTGGTCCCAAAGGAGAAGGCAAGAATCAGAGTGCAATTATCGGCTGCCCATACTAAAGCTCATTTAGACAAGGCTATAGTAGCTTTTATTGAGGTTGGAAAACAATTAAATGTGATTTAAATGTGTAAATAATGCCCTTTTAATCAGATTTTTAACAAAACCCTTTGTAGTTTAATAATAAGATATTACTTTTGCGATAGATTAATTCAAAATTAAAACAAACAAATATGAAACATCTAAACAAATTAATTACAGCTGTTGTGCTATTAGTGGGATTATTATCTCAAGCTCAAGACGTAAACAACACATGGGCTATATCTTTTGGAACAAATGCTGTTGACACAAGAGTAAGCGCAGCTTCTAGTATCAAAGATCAATTTTCAAATTATTTTAATAAATCGGATAACTGGAATGTTTTACCTTCTTTATCTTATTTAAATGTAACAAAATATGCTGGAGATAATTTCTCATTTGGTCTTACAGGATCTATCAACAAAATGTCAAAATTTGTAAACACTCAAACTCCAACTGGAGATTATTTTGTTACAAATCCTGGAGATTTAAACTATTATGCATTTGATTTAGACATTAAATATAGCTTCATGAAAATGATTGGTTCTAAATCATTCGAGCCAACTGCACACATTGGTGGTGGTTATACTTTCTTAGACAAAGTAAGTTCAGGAACAATGAATACAGGTTTAGGATTAACATATTGGATGACTGAGTTAGTTGGACTTTCTGTTCAATCTACTTACAAACATTCATTTGATGATGCTAGAATACCAGGTGTAGATGTACCATCTCACATGCAACATTTTGCTGGTCTAATATTCAAATTTGGAGGTAAAGATACAGACGGTGACGGAATCTACGATAGAGACGATGCTTGTCCAGAAGTTGCTGGTTTAAAAGAATTCAAAGGATGTCCTGATACTGACGGTGACGGAATTGTTGATGCAAGTGATGCTTGTCCAGATGCCGCAGGAACTGTAGCTATGAATGGTTGTCCTGATACTGACGGTGACGGAGTTGCTGACAAAGAAGATTCTTGTCCAGAAGTTGCTGGTTTAAAAGCATTAAAAGGTTGTCCTGATACTGACGGTGACGGAACTACTGATAAAGATGACAAATGTCCAAACATTAAAGGACCTAAAGAAAATGCAGGTTGTCCTTGGCCAGATACTGATGGTGATTCAGTTTTAGATAAAGATGACAAATGTCCTACTGAAAAAGGAACTGTTGCTAACAATGGTTGCCCAGAAATTTCTCAAGTAGCTATGAATACTTTAGAAGGATATGCTAAAACAATTTTGTTTAATACTGGAAAATCTTCATTCCAAAAACAAACTTTACCAGTATTGAAATCTATTATTGCAATCTTGAAAGAAAACCCAACTGCAAAATTCAATATTGCAGGTCATACAGATTCAACTGGTAATACTGCATCTAACATGGTACTTTCTAACGAAAGAGCCGCAGCTGTTAAAAACTACTTAGTTTCTAATGGTGTTGCTGCTGATAGATTAACTTCTAACGGTTATGGTGATACTCAACCAATCGGTGATAATAACACTGAAGAAGGTAGATCTAGTAACAGAAGAGTAGAAGTGAAATACGTTAAATAATTCACTTAAAATATTTTTAAAAACGCCTCGATTTATCGGGGCGTTTTTTTTATATTTATAAAATGATAGAAGAAACTTTTTTAGATAAAATAGCACAAGTAATAATTAGAGATTATTCCGATAATCTTTCAAATACTGTTGTGATCTTGCCAAATAAAAGAGCAAAAATATTTTTAATTGAAGCTTTAAAGAATCAAATTCAGAATAATATTATTTGCCCTAAAATTATTAGTATAGAGGACTTTATTCAAGAAATTTCAGCAATTAGATCAATCGATTCAATAGAATTGGTATTCGAATTCTATGAAGTATATTTAAAATTAACCGATGTAAAAAGCCAACAATCATTTGATTTATTTGCCAATTGGGCAAAAATGCTTTTACAAGATTTTAATGAAATAGACCGCTATTTACTAGATTCAAATCATGTTCTTTCGTATTTAAAAGATATTGAAGACATAAAAAAATGGGGAATTGAAGTTCAAAACAAAACAAAATTATTAGAAAATTATATCGACTTTTGGAAGTTACTGCCAAATTATTACCAAACGCTTTACAGTCATTTATTAAAAAAAGGAATTGGATATCAAGGATTAATCTATAGAGAAGCGGTTAATAAAATAAATGCATTTTCTAAATCTGTCCCAGACACAAACTATATTATTGCTGGCTTTAATGCCCTAAATGCTGCTGAAGAAAAAATCGTGCAAAGTTTGTTAGCGTCCAATCAAGCAAAAATTTATTGGGATATAGACCAAGCATTTTTAAATGATCCTTATCATGATGCTGGATTATTTATTCGAAAATTTAAAGAAAAGTGGTCCCACTACAAGTCCAATCCCTTTGAATGGATTGCCGATGATTTTCTTAAAGATAAAAAAAACATCAATATTATTGGAACTCCAAAATCCATTGGCCAAGCAAAAATTGCTGGAGGTATAATTGATGATTTGATTGAAAATGATCCAACCATTTCTTTGGAAAAAGTAGCAATAGTTTTAGGTGATGAAAATATGCTGATTCCATTGCTTTATTCTCTTCCATCAAGTGTAAAATCATTAAATATCACTATGGGTTTTTCAAGCAAGAATAACCCTGCACAAATATTAATTTCTAAGTTATTTAAAATGCATACCGCAGCCATGTCAAGAAATGGCAAAAACTATGTATTTTACTATAAAGACGTCCTTGGAATATTAACCCACCCATTAATTGAACCCTACTCAAATACAAATGCATTAGTGAAAACTATAATTGAATTCAATTATACCTTCATTACTCATCAAAAAATAATGGAATTAAATCCTAATCCTAGTGATTTATTCCTTTTGTTGTTTGGTAAATGGGAGAATGGTAGTTTAAGTGCACTCGAAGGGATTTCTCAATTATTGCAAATCATAAAAGGAAATTTAAGTAATGACAATGAAGAAGAAAAAATTACAAAAGCATTTGTTTTTTCGATTTTTAAAGTAATCAATAAACTGATCAGTTATTATTCAAAATACGATCACATCAATACTATTGAAACGCTTTACGCGATTTACAAACAAGTAATCGATCTTGCTGAGGTTTCATTTGAAGGAGAACCATTAAAAGGATTGCAAATTATGGGTGTATTAGAAAGTCGTGTTTTAGACTTTGAAACTGTTATTATTACTTCTTTGAACGAAGGCAAATTGCCAGCAGGAAAGTCGCAAAATTCTTTCATTCCTTATGATGTGAAAAGAGAATTAGAACTACCTACTTTCAAAGAGAAAGATGCAATTTATACGTATCACTTTTATCATTTGTTACAACGTGCAAAAAACGTGTACTTACTTTATAATACTGAAAGTGATGGAATGGATGCTGGCGAAAAAAGCCGATTTATTACACAGTTACAAGTCGAATATAAAGATAAAGATGTCCATAATATAAATCCTTCAATTTATAACGCAGTAGTTCCAGAAAAAGCGAACCAACCAATGGTTATCCCAAAATCGGAATCAGTGATGGCACGTTTAAAAGAAATTGCCGAATCTGGCTTTTCTCCAACCGCTATAACAAGTTACATCCGGAACCCAATACAATTTTACTATGACAAAATTTTATCAATAGGTGGAGTAGATGAAGTAGAAGAGAATATTGCAGTAAAGACATTAGGGATAATAATTCATGAAACTTTGGAAGCTCTTTATTTACCTTTTATAGGAAAATTTATTTCCGAAAGCGACATTCTAAATTGTATTAAGCAAATAGATTCTGAAGTGTTGAACCAATTTAAAAATGTCTATAAAGAAGGAGAAATCAAGAAAGGTAAAAATTTACTCACTTTTGAAGTTGTAAAACGAAATGTATATAACTTCCTAAAAGTAGAATTGGAATCTATTGTTTCAGGTGATTCGGTTAAAATAATTACTCTTGAGCAACGATTTGAACGAACATTTGAGCATCCAAGCTTGCCATATCCTGTTAAAATTGGCGGTTCTGTAGATAGAATTGAATTGCGAAATGGAGTTCTAAGAATTATTGATTATAAAACGGGAAAAGTTGATAAAGGAACGGTGACATTAAGCACTTGGACAGATTTAACTAAGGACATTATCAACGAAAAAATTATACAAATTTTAGCCTATGCCTTTGCATGTGAAGAGCTGGCGATTGATCAACCGATGGAAGCGGGTATTATTTCTTTCAAGAATTTAAAATCTGGATTTTTACCATTCACTTTTAAAGAAGGTAAAGAGCTGAACACAATAATAAGTAAGGAAACTATCGATCAGTATTTAGAACAAATTACTATTTTATTGGTTGAAATTTTAGATGAAAATATTCCTTTTGAGGAGAAAGTTTAGGTTTTTTTCACCACAAAAGAATCAAAAGAATTACAAAAGAATCAAATAATTAATATACAATCCACTCAAAATGAATATAATATGCCAAATATCACCAAAAGTTATTTAACTGACTTGACTTATCAAATAAATGGAGCAGCAATCGAAGTGCATAAATTTCTTGGGCCAGGTTTATTAGAAAGTGTATATCATAAATGCCTAAAAAAAGAACTAAATTTGAGGGGAATCTCTTTCAAATCAGAATTATTAGTTCCAATAGTTTTTAAAGATCTTGAAATTGAAACAGAATTGAGATGCGATTTATTTATTGAAAATTGTATCGTATTAGAATTAAAAGCAATTGAAATTATTTTACCAATTCACCATGCTCAATTAATGACTTACATGAAATTATTAGAGTCACCAAAAGGAATTCTATATAATTTTCACTCGGTTAACTTGTACAAAGACGGTCAAAAAACATTTGTAAACGAATATTTCAGACTTTTAGAGGATTAATTTGTGACTTTTGCCTTTTCTTTATTTCTTTTGTGGTGAAAAGTTTAAAGTCCTTTTAAAAAACCAACTATAACTTTTTCCAATTCCTCTTTGTTTTCAATATGACTCATATGACCATCAGGGAAAGAAATTAATTCGGTATTGGTATTTTTAATTTGGGCCAAATTGTCTTTATATAATAAAACTCCGTCTTTTTCTCCAAGAATTAACATTTTAGGGAAATCAGTTTCTTTAAGAATAAATTGTCTGTCTTTTCTAATTTTCATTCCTTCCAACGATGCAACTATTCCTTGTAAAGGGGTTTTTAAAGCCTCTAATTTTACGTTTTCAATTTCATTTTCTAGTCGGACACGATTGTTTTCACTAAATAAATTAGCAATCGACATCCTAACAAAATTGATGTAATTCTGTTTTACAGCTTTAATCGCTCGATCCCTATTTGTTTTTCGTTCTTCACAATCTTCTTTAGCAGTTGAATTTAACAAAACAAGCCCTTTTATAAATTGTGGAAATAATTCTGCAAAAGCCAGTGCAACATATCCTCCCATAGAATGCCCTACAATTATAGTTTTTCTAATTTTAAGATTAGATAAAATAGCTTTTACAATTTCAGCATTTTCTTCCATTGAATGAACATATCCAAGGCATTCGGATTGCCCGTGACCCAATAAATCAATTGAAATAACTCTATTTTTTTTAGCCAATATTGGGGACAAATCCTTCCACATTGTTTTGTTTTCCAAAAACCCGTGAAGTAAAACCATAGTAGTTCCTGTTCCAATATCGGAATAAGAAATCGCAGTGTTTTTATAGATAAATTGTTTCATTGATATATTTAGTGCAAAAATAAGGCTAAAATTTCTACAAAATAAAAAACGGTTTACATTTCTGCAAACCGTCTTTTATCTATTTGTCTATAGTATTTTAAAAAAATTATGCATTCATAATTGTTTCAATTTCTTCAATTTCAATTGGAATATTCTGCATCAAATTAAATGGATTCCCTTTTTCTTGAATTACAACATTGTCTTCTAATCGAATTCCGAAACCTTCAGCAGGAATATAAATTCCAGGTTCAACTGTAAATACCATATTGGCTTGCATTGGCTCAGTCAAAATTCCATAATCGTGAGTATCTAAGCCCAAGTGGTGTGAAGTTCCATGCATAAAATATTTTTTATATGCTGGCCATTCAGGGTTTTCATTTTGAACATCGGCTTTGTCAATTAATCCTAAACCTAATAATTCTGAAGTCATTATTTTACCAACTTCAACATGATATTGCTTCCAAAGTGTCCCAGGAGTTAACATTTTTGTAGCTTCATTTTTCACATTTAAAACAGCATTATAAACTGCTTTCTGTCTTTCAGAAAAACGACCAGAAACCGGAATCATTCGCGTCATATCACTAGAATAATTAGCATATTCAGCAGCAACATCCAATAATATCAAATCACCCGCTTTGCAAACTTGGTTATTCTCTATATAATGCAAAACATTAGCATTATTTCCTGAAGCAATTATTGGTGTGTAGGCAAAACCTTTTGATCTATTTCGAATAAATTCGTGAATAAATTCGGCTTCAATTTCATATTCAGTAACATTTGGTTTTACAAATGACAATACTCTACGAAATCCTTTTTCGGTAATATTACAAGCATTCTGAATTAATTCAATTTCTTCCTTTTCCTTTACAGATCGAATACGTTGTAAAATCGGATTGCTTTTTGCAACTGCATGAGCTGGATATTTCTCTTTCCACCATTTTACAAAACGGGCCTCGCGAGTTTCTGTTTCCACAGTCGCACGGTAATGCTCATTAGTATTGATATAAATAGTTTCAGAATGGGTCATTAATTCGAATAAAATTTTCTCGAAATCTTGAAGCCAATATACCGTTTTTATACCTGAAACCTCAAATGCACGATCTTTAGAAAGTTTTTCACCTTCCCAAATCGCAATATGATCATTAGTTTCTTTTAAGAATAATATTTCTCTTTGGTGCTCGTAGGGTGCATCTGGGAATAGTAATAAAATACTCTCTTCTTGATCTACTCCCGACAAATAAAAAATGTCGCGGTGTTGTGCGAATGGCAAAGTGCTATCAGCAGAAACTGGGTAGATGTCATTAGAATTAAAAATCGCCACACTTTTAGGCTTCATTTGAGCCGTAAATTTTGATCGATTTTTTACAAATAAATTACTGTTAATTTGATGGTATTTCATAATGCAATAAATTAGATTACAAATCTAATCAATCCATTTGTAATATCTAGCACCTATTAGGTTAGGATTTTCATTTTCTATTTTATCCAATATCCACTCACTTTTTGGCGGCTGAACACTTGATTTTTGCTCTTTTTTGTGTAATTTTTCATACGTTTCAAATCCAATTTCATGACTTTTTTCTAATGTTCCAAACAGATTTACATTTGAAAGTGCAGTTGCCCAATTGGGCTGAATCGTTCCTTCAAATACTTTTGATTTTGAACCACTTCCGTAAGCTAGGAAACCAAATTTTTTATTTGAAATATCTGTTTTTGAATCATAAAAATGAGTCAAAGTGGATAGGAATCCCATAAAAATTGAACCTGTATATAAATTACCAATTAACGAAGAAGCAATTTCTGCAGGTTGTAATTTTTCGTTTACAAAGTTTTTGTATTCCTCCGATTTACTGATTTCTTTCAGTTTGTTTTGGTATTCTGAAGCGTCTTCTTTTCCATTTATTATTTTGTTTTCATGATCCAAACAATAGATTTCTGACAACATTCTTCTTCCTTGAAATGAGTATGGAAGGTGCATAATTATACTTTTCCAAGAATTATAAATTGAACTTTCAGAACCACTTTCTTTTTTGAATGAAAAGTAGGCATTTCGAGTTCTATCCATATAACATTGATTGGAATATTGCCCTTCAAAAACAGGTTGGTCTTTGTGGATTTCAATTTCAGCTTCTAAATTATCGAACCAGATTTCGTTATTCGAATTTCCGGTAATTGCTTCTTTTGATATAGATCGGTAAGGCTTGAAAAAATCAAAAACGCCTTTTGTACTTGTTGCCCAATTGTTTTCAAATGCTATGATTCTAGGATTTTGAGATATCAGTAAAGCAACGGCTCCAGCTCCTTGAGTGTATTCTCCAGTTGAATTTAAATCGTATTTTGCAATGTCAGATGTTACTACAATTGCTTTTTTATTTGGATTTACCCTTACAAAATCAATACAATTTTGCATCGCATCAACACCACCAATACATGCAAAAGTAAAATCGACAACGTCACATTCTGCCAATCGGTTTTCACCAAATTTTTGTTCCATTAGTGAAACCAAAAACGAAGCAATTGGTTTTGAACTGTCAATAGCACTTTCGGTTCCAACATAAATTCGAGAAATTTCTTCTAATTTAATTGAATTATCAACAATCAATTTAGTCAATGCGTTAGCCCCAAAAACCACCGTATCTTGATGAGTATCAGGCAAAGTCATTTTCAGTAATCCCAGTCCTTTTTCCAATTTTTCAGGATCGATATTTCTATTATTTGCCAATGTGTTTATTGGTAAATGTATTTTTGCAACATCAAATGCGATAGCGTCTATTCCGAAGTTCATTGTTATTCTATTTTTGGTAAAATTACAAAGTGAGTTTGATGTTTTATAGAATTTTGCCTTTAAAAATGCTACTAGAATTCATTTTTACGATATTTAAAATAAACGGTAAGTTCTAATAGGAATTCAATAATTATATAATCAATCCTGAGTTATTTTACTTAATTTAGCAGAAATAATAATTTAACAACTGTTTTTTATATGAGATCTATTTTCGTGCTTTTGATGGCTAGTTTTTTTCTTTTTTCAAGTGCTCAAAACAAGCAATCGTATAAGATATTTAATAAAAATGGAAAAAAAGCAAGTTATAAAGACATCATAAACAGTTCTCAAAAATCAGACGTTCTTTTGTTCGGAGAATACCATGATAATTCTGTGGTACATTGGCTTGAATTAGAAGTTTTGAAAGATTTATCAGACAAAAGGAACTTAGTACTAGGGGCTGAAATGTTAGAAGCCGACAATCAAAAACAAATAAACCAATATTTAAATGACGAAATCAATCAGAAAAAGTTAGATAGCACGGCCCGACTTTGGCCAAACTATAAAACAGATTATAAACCACTTGTTGATTATGCCAAAGAATTAAAGATTGATTTTATAGCAACCAATATCCCACGAAGATTCGCAAGTTTAGTATTTAAAAACGGTTTTGAAGCGCTTGATAAATTGTCAAATGAAGAAAAATCCTGGATAGCGCCACTGCCTTTAAAGTACGATGCAGCCTTGCCAGGATATAGTAAAATGATTCAAGAAATGGGCGGTCATGGTGGTGAAAATTTACCAAAAGCTCAAGCTTCCAAAGATGCTACAATGGCTCATTTTATAATTAAAAATCGAAAAGAAAACTCTTTATTTATTCATTTCAACGGTTCCTACCACAGTGATAATTTTGAAGGAATTAATTGGTATTTAAAACAAGAAAATCCTTCGATAAAAATTGTTACCATAGCGACTGTTTCTCAAAATGACATCTCAAAACTAGAGCCTGAATATTTAGGCAAAGCCAATTTTATTATTGTAATAGACGAAGACGTAACCAAAACGTATTAATTGAACAAAATGAAATTTCATATTTTGCATATTATTCAAAATTTCATTGAATTATTTTAATCGGATTCAACAATAATTAAACAATTGTCAAAATCACCTTAAAATCATTATAAATTACAACGAAAAGGTTGTAGTATGTTCTATTAATGATTATTTTTGTGCATTATTAAAAAATAAAAATTGATTTTATCATGGCCAATTCTTCATTTCTAAAGTCTTCAATTGCAAAGAAAGTTGCAATGGCGCTTTCGGGACTTTTTTTAATTTCCTTTTTATCACTACATTTTTTCATCAATTTTACTTCTATTTTTAGTGAAGAGGTATTCAATATGATGTCTCATTTTATGGGTTACAATCCGATAATTCAATTTGTAATGCAGCCAATTTTGGTAGCAGGAGTTGTTTTTCACTTTGTAATGGGAATGGTATTAGAAATAAAAAACAGAAGTTCTAGACCTGTGTCATATGCAAATTATAATGGAGCAGCCAATTCCTCTTGGGTTTCTAGAAATATGATTATTTCTGGATTAGTGGTTCTAGCATTTTTAGGTTTGCACTTTTACGATTTTTGGGTTCATGAAATTAATTATAAATACATCAACGTAAACGAAATTAATCCAACAAGATATTACGAAGAATTAAATCACAAATTTGAGAGTCCAGTTCGAACAGGATTATACGCTTTGTCATTTATTTTATTATCAATGCACTTATGGCACGGTTTCAACTCGTCTTTCCAATCGGTTGGATTTAATAATAAATATTCAAAAGCACTTCACAAATTAGGATATGCATTTGCAATTATTGTCCCATTAGGATTTATAGTTATTGCTTTATTCCATCATTTTAATCAAATTTAATACAATTTATAATGGCATTAGATTCAAAAATACCAGAAGGTTCAATTTCGGACAAATGGACAAATTATAAAGATCATATTAATTTAGTAAACCCTGCAAACAAGCGAAATTTAGATGTTATTATTGTGGGAACTGGATTAGCAGGTGGTTCTGCTGCTGCAACTTTAGCAGAATTAGGCTACAATGTAAAAGCATTTTGTTTTCAAGATTCACCGCGCCGTGCACACTCAATTGCTGCACAAGGTGGAATAAATGCTGCCAAGAATTATCAAGGCGATGGAGATTCAACTTTCCGATTATTCTACGATACTGTAAAAGGGGGAGATTATCGTGCACGTGAAGCAAATGTTTACCGATTGGCAGAAGTTTCAACTAATATAATCGACCAATGTGTGGCTCAAGGGGTGCCTTTTGCTCGTGAATACGGCGGTTTATTAGACAACCGTTCTTTTGGTGGAACTTTAGTTTCTAGAACGTTTTATGCAAAAGGACAAACAGGACAACAATTATTATTAGGGGCGTATTCAGCAATGAACCGCCAAATAGGTCGTGGAAAAATCAAAATGTTCAACCGTCACGAAATGCTAGATTTAGTTATCGTTGATGGAAAAGCAAGAGGAATTATAGCACGTGATTTAGTAACAGGAAAAATTGAAAGACACTCTGCACACGCTGTAGTTATTGCTTCTGGAGGATATGGAAATGTTTTTTTTCTTTCTACCAATGCCATGGGAAGTAACGTAACCGCTGCATGGAAAATTCATAAAAGAGGCGCTTTTTTTGCAAATCCTTGTTACACACAAATTCACCCAACTTGTATTCCAGTTTCTGGAGATCACCAAGCAAAACTGACATTAATGTCGGAATCTTTGCGTAATGATGGACGTATTTGGGTTCCTGCAAAATTAGAAGATGCAAAAGCCATTCGTGAAGGAAAATTAAAACCAACACAAATTGCAGAAGGCGATAGAGATTATTTTTTAGAAAGACGCTACCCAGCTTTTGGAAATTTAGTACCTCGAGATATTGCTTCTCGTGCTGCTAAAGAAAGATGTGATGCTGGATTTGGGGTTAATAAAACTGGCGAAGCAGTTTATCTAGATTTTGCTGCAGCAATTCAAAGATACGGAGTAGATCAAGCAAGATTGAAACACTTAGATGAAAATGATACTGCGATAGTTACCAAATTAGGAACGGAAGTAGTCGCTAATAAATACGGTAACTTATTTCAAATGTATGAGAAAATCGTTGACGAAGATCCATACACAACACCAATGATGATTTACCCAGCGGTTCACTATACAATGGGTGGAACTTGGGTAGATTATAACTTACAAACTACAATTCCAGGTTGTTTCTCAATTGGAGAGTCCAACTTTTCAGACCATGGAGCCAACAGATTAGGAGCTTCAGCACTGATGCAAGGATTAGCTGATGGATATTTTGTTTTACCTTACACAATTGGTGATTATTTAGCTCCAGATATCAAAATGGGTAAAATTTCTACCGATTTACCAGAATTCGAAGAAGCTGAGAAAAATGTAATTGCCCAAATAGATCGATTAATGAATAATGGCGGTTCTAAACCAGCAGATTATTTCCATAAGAAATTAGGAAAAATTATGTGGGATAAAGTTGGAATGGCACGAAATGAAAAAGGGTTAATTGAAGCGCAAGCCGAAATTGCACAAATCAGAGAAGAATTCTATAAAGAAGTAAAAATCCCTGGAACTGCGGATAGTTTCAACCCTGAATTAGCAAAAGCACTTCGTGTTGCCGACTTCCTAGAATTAGGAGAATTATTCGCAAAAGATGCATTACATAGAAACGAATCTTGTGGTGGGCACTTCCGTGAAGAATACCAAACTCCAGAAGGAGAAGCACAACGTGACGACGAAAACTTCGCATACGTAGCTGCCTGGGAATACAAAGGAAATCCGAGTGATGCAGTGCTTCACAAAGAAGAGTTGAAATTTGAAAACGTTAAATTAGTTCAAAGAAGTTATAAATAATAATTTGTCAAATGTCCAAAGTCCAAATGTCAAATGCCTTTCGACTTAAAGACCTTCAATCGAAATAATATGAAATTAAATTTGAAAATATGGCGTCAAGAAAACGCTAATGCTGCCGGTAAAATGGTAGATTATACTGTTGATCACATTGAACCAGACATGTCATTTCTTGAAATGCTTGACATTTTAAACGATCAATTAATTGTTAAAGGACAAGATACTGTAGCTTTTGACCACGATTGTCGCGAAGGAATTTGCGGAATGTGTTCGCTATATATCAACGGTGAAGCACACGGACCAGACCGATTGGTGACAACTTGCCAATTGCACATGCGTAAATTTAAAGACGGCGATACGATATATATCGAACCATTTAGAGCAAAAGCATTCCCGGTAATTAAAGATTTAGTTGTTGATAGAAGCGCATTCGACAGAATCCAACAATCTGGTGGATTCGTATCTGTAAATACCTCTGGAAACACAATTGACGCGAATTCTATTCCAATTCCTAAAGCCGATGCCGACAGAGCCTTTGATGCTGCAACTTGCATTGGATGTGGCGCTTGTGTGGCGACTTGTAAAAACTCATCAGCAATGTTATTTGTATCTGCAAAAGTGTCTCAATTTGCATTATTGCCTCAAGGAAAAGTGGAAGCTACCGACAGAGTTTTGAACATGGTTGCACAAATGGACGCCGAAGGTTTTGGAAATTGCACCAATACTGGAGCTTGCGAAGTAGAATGCCCTAAAGGAATTTCCCTTGACTATATCGCTCAAATGAACAGAGAATATTTAGCTGCAAGCTTAAAAGGATAATATTTTTTTTAGAATAATAATAAAAGACTGTTCTGTTGAGCAGTCTTTTTTGTTTTCTTGAAGCAGGCGTTTTGTATTTCTTTCACTATTCCTCCCGCCATTCGCTATATCTCTTGTGGCGAACCCCGCCACAACAGGATGCCGCTGCTGTCGGGGCTAGGAATTATGTTTTGTTTTATTAAATCACAACCATAAAGCATTTCGAGTGAGTTTGAGTGTTCTTTGAGCGCTTTGTAAAAAAAACTCTTTCACAAAGGTTAACAAAGGTTCTCAGAGATTCACGAAGTTTTTGAATCAAATAAAAGCATTTCGTGTGACCTTGAGCCTACTTTGAGCGCTTTGTGAAATAGTTAATTAATATATATGGGCTAGCTAGCAACATTCTAATGAGCAGTCTTTTTTGTTATAACTATTTAAAAATTACCCTAATTTTAAAATAGCAACATTAGAAACAAATGATTAAATTTGCCACTTAATCTTAAAATTAATTTTAGATTTATAAAAATTACAATATGTTACAAATAGGATTTATTAGAGAAAATCAGGAAAAAGTAATCAAAGCGTTAGCAAAGAGAAATATCGATGCAAAAGCTACCGTTGATAAAGTAGTTCAATTAGATGAAAAACGTCGTTCTACACAAGTAGAATTGGATAACATTTTATCTGAATCTAATAAATTGTCCAAACATATTGGTGATTTAATGAAAGCTGGTGAGAAATCCAAAGCTACAATTCTAAAAGAAAAAACAGTTCTTCTTAAAGAAAAAAGTAAAGAACTTGCGGAAAAAGCAGATGCTTTGGCAAATGAATTACTAGAAAAACTATATACACTTCCTAATCTTCCTGCAGCTATAGTTCCTGAAGGTAAAACTCCGGAAGAAAACGTAACTGTTCTTCAAGAAGGTGCAATTCCTGTTTTACATGAAGGAGCGCAGCCTCATTGGGAATTGGTTAAAAAATACGACATCATCGATTTCGAATTAGGAAATAAAATTACAGGTGCTGGTTTCCCAGTTTATAAAGGAAAAGGAGCCAAATTGCAACGTGCTTTAATTACTTATTTCTTAGATAAAAATACTGATGCCGGTTATAAAGAATACCAAGTTCCTCATCTAGTAAATGAAGCGTCAGCTTATGGAACGGGGCAATTACCAGACAAAGACGGTCAGATGTACCACGATGCAACCGATAATTTATATCTAATTCCAACCGCTGAGGTTCCAGTTACGAATTTATTTCGCGATGTGATTTTGAATGAAAATGAGTTGCCAGTTTTAGCAACAGGTTACACACCTTGTTTCCGAAGAGAAGCGGGTTCCTATGGTGCACATGTTCGAGGATTGAACCGTTTGCATCAATTTGACAAGGTAGAAATCGTGAGAATTGAGCATCCTGATAAATCATATGAAGCTTTGGAAGGAATGGTAGAACACGTAAAAACGATACTTCAAGAATTGAAATTACCATACAGAATTCTTCGTCTTTGCGGAGGCGATATGGGATTCACATCTGCATTAACCTATGATTTTGAAGTGTTTTCAACTGCTCAAGATCGTTGGTTGGAAATTTCATCAGTATCGAACTTTGAAACTTTTCAGGCCAATCGATTAAAATTACGTTATAAAGATAAAGAGGGTAAAAACCAATTGGCGCACACCTTAAACGGAAGTTCATTGGCATTACCAAGAGTTCTAGCAGGAATATTAGAAAACTATCAAACACCAGAGGGAATTGTGATTCCTGAAGTTTTGAGAAAATATACAGGTTTTGATTTGATCGACTAAAATTAGTTTGTCACTGAAAATAATGTACTAATATGACACAAAAAGGGTTGTTTTAGTACATTGTTTTTTTAACACATTTTGAATGAAAAAAATAATTTTTCTTTTTTCTCTGTTTTATTCCCTAATTGGTTTCTCTCAAAACGACCAATTAGCGATGAACTATTTTGACAAAGGAGAATTTGAAAAAGCGCTAGTTTCATTCCAGGATTTATTAACTTCTCAACCTGGAAATGGATTTTATTTCCAAAAAGCAATTGAATGCTACCAACAATTAAAACAATATGACGTTGCTGAAAAAGCAATTTTAAATCGTTATGACAAATACAAACAAAGTTCCCTATTAGTAGAATTAGGATCCAACTACCAGCTACAGAAAGACGATAGCAAAGCCAAAAAATATTTTGAGCAAGCACTAGATAAAATCAAAAAAAATCCTTCAGAAGTATATGGAATTGCTGCTGTTTTTGAAAAGAAGGTATTAATTGATTATGCTTTACAATCCTATGAAATTGCATTGGAAATGGATCCGAATATGAATTTTAATTTTCAAATGGCCGTTTTATATGGGCAAAAAGGGGAAACCGATAAAATGATTGAAAAGTTCTTGGAGGAATCCTACAAAAATCCTCAAAATCTGATTTTAATTCAAAATCAATTCACCCGGTTTATGTCTGAAACTGCTGATTTGACTTTCACCGAAGCACTTCGTAAAGCACTATTAATCAGAATCCAAAAAAATCAAGATGTCTTTTGGAATCAATATTTGAGTTGGTTTTATGTTCAACAAAAAGAATTTGGAAAAGCATTCATTCAAGAAAAAGCCATTTATAAAAGAAATCCAGAATCACTTTCTAACATTGTAAATTTAGCTCAAATTTCTATTGAAGAAGAAGAGAATGAAACCGCTAAAGAAATTCTTGCCTTCATTTTAGAAAATTCAAAAGACACCGATTTACAAATGCAGGCGCATTATTTTCTTACGGAAATGAAAATTAATGATCCCGCAATAAAAGACCTTTCTGAAATTGAAAAAGACCTGGTTTCCTTATTAAATCAATATGGAATTACACCCTATTCAATAAAATTACAAATTTTGAAAGCGCACTTTGATACTTTTCAAATGAAAAATCCAACTCAAGGTAAGGCGATTTTAAAAACCGCTTTGGAACTTCCTTTAAATGAATTTCAAAAAGCTGATGTGAAGATGGAATTAGCAGACATTTTTTTATTTGAAGAAAAATTCAACCAAGCCTCGTTGTATTATTCTCAAATTGAAGAAGACCTAAAAAATGATGTTATCGGCCACGAAGCCACATTAAAATCTGCAAAAACAAGTTATTTTAAAGGAGATTTTGTTTGGGCATTGAAACAATTTAAAGAATTAAAAACGGTTTCCTCTCAATTAATTGCCAATGATGCTTTAGAGTATTTCCTGTTAATAAATGACAATACCGTTGCTGATTCCACTCAAACGGCTTTAAAACAATTTGCTCGAGGCGATTATTTGAATTATCAAAATAAACCACAAGATGCGTTATTGCAATTTCAAGATATTTTAAAAAACTTTAAAGGAAAGGAAATTGAAACAATAACTTTATATCGATTAGGTAAAATTTATGAAAAATTAGGCGATTATCAATTGGCTTTAAGCCAATATCAAAAAATTATCGACCAACATTCAGAAGAAATTTATATTGATGAAGCTTTGTTTTTTACAGCCGAGATTTACAATAAAAAACAGATCGATATAGAAAAGGCGAAAGCGTTTTATGAAAAATTGGTATTTAATCACCAAGACAGTATTTATTTTGTAGATGCTAGGAAAAAATACAGGGAACTTCGGGGTGACAATAAAGAATTATAATAATTTTTAGGTAAATCGTTTAATCGTAAATTCGGTTAAATGGTTGAACAAAATAACGATTAAACACTAAAAAATGATAATATACAACGTAACAATTAATATTCACGAAAGTGTTCACAACCAATGGATGACTTGGATGCAACAAAAACATATAAATGATGTATTGGCAACTGGTAAATTCACGTCTGCAAGAATGGTAAAAGTGCTTATTGAAGAAGAAATGGGAGGAGTTACTTATTCCATACAATATACTACAGAAAATAAGGAGATGTTACAAAAATATTACGAAGAGGATGCTCCAAGATTGAGAGAAGAAGGAGCAGTTTTATTTGGCGATAAAATGTTGGCTTTCAGAACGGAATTGGAATTAATTTCTGAACATTAGTTGTTGGCAAACAACAAACAACAACTTGAATTATGGAAAAAGTAAAAGCAAAAAAACACCTAGGACAGCATTTTTTAAATGATGAAAGTATTGCTGCTGCAATTGCTGGTACTTTGAATTTTGAAGGTTATGATGAGGTTTTGGAAATTGGCCCAGGAATGGGAGTTTTGACGAAATATTTATTGGAAAAACCAATTACAACTTATGTGATTGAAATCGATACCGAATCGGTGACCTATTTAGAAAAAAATTTTCCAAAATTGAGAGGAAAAATAATTTCAAAAGACTTTTTGAAATACGATATAAACGAAACTTTTGGAGGTAAACAATTCGGGATAATTGGGAATTTTCCTTACAACATTTCTACGCAAATTGTATTCCGAATGTTGGAATATAGAAATCAAATTCCTGAATTTTCTGGGATGTTTCAAAAGGAAGTTGCTGAGAGAATTTGTGAGAAAAAAGGAACAAAGGCATACGGGATTTTATCCGTTTTAGTACAAGCATTTTATCAAGCAGACTATCTTTTTACCGTTGACGAACATGTTTTCAATCCGCCACCAAAAGTAAAATCGGGGGTGTTGAGATTAAGACGAAAAGAAGATTTTAGTTTGCCTTGCGGAGAAAAACTATTCTTCACCGTAGTAAAAACAGCTTTCCAACAACGCAGAAAAACATTGCGAAATAGTTTAAAAACACTAAATTTGTCGGATAATTTGCGAGAAGACACTATCTTTGACCTTCGTCCAGAGCAGTTGAACGTGCAACAATTCATTGAACTCACTCAAAAAATAGAAGACGATGCAGTTTAAAATCAGTAAAGAGCTTATAGTTCAAATAGAAGAACTAATCAAAAGTAAGGACGATCACCAACTAGAATCCTTACTTAATGATTTGCACCATGCTGATATTGCCGAAATTCTTGACGAGTTAGATTTTAACGAAGCTACCTATATTTTCAAGGTATTAGATAGCGATAAAACTGCAGAAATATTACTTGAGTTAGATGACGATTTAAGAGAAAACATCTTAAGCCGATTGTCCCCAAAAGAAATCGCTGAAGAGCTTGACGAATTAGATACTAACGATGCTGCCGATATTATTGCCGAACTTTCTCAAAGTAAAAAACAGGAAGTAATTTCGGAACTTCAAGACGTTGAACACGCAAAAGACATTGTCGATTTATTGCGTTACGACGAAAATACCGCTGGGGGATTAATGCACAAAGAGTTGGTTAAAGTTAACGAAAATTGGAACGTTTTAACCTGCATCAAGCAAATGCGAATCCAAGCGGAAAATATTTCCAGAGTGCATTCCATTTATGTTGTTGATGAGCAGGAGAAATTATTGGGTCGACTTTCTTTAAAGGATTTGCTTACAACATCGGCTAAAACGCCAATTAGTGAAGTCTATATTCGTAAATTAAATTTTGTTAAAGTCACTACTGAAGACGTTGAAGTGGCAAGAATTATGCAAAAATATGACCTGGAAGCTATTCCAGTTATTGACGAACTAGATCGTTTAGTAGGTCGAATTACCATTGATGACATCGTAGATGTAATTAAAGAAGAAGCCGATCAGGATTACCAATTGGCAGCAGGTATTTCTCAAGATATCGAAGCCGACGATAGTATTATAGAACATACCAAAGCGCGATTACCATGGTTAGTCCTTGCACTTTTAGGCGGATTTATTTCTGTGAAAGTATTAGGATTATTTGAAGGCGCAATGTTACTTCACGGGAATTTATTCTTTTTCACCCCTTTAATTGCCGCTATGGCGGGTAATGTTGGAGTACAATCTTCGGCAATTATAGTACAAGGTCTAGCCAATGATTCCTTAAGTGGTACATTATTTAACAGATTAATAAAAGAGGTTTCCTTGAGTTTATTGAACGGAATTATTTTAGCTACTATTTTATTTATTGGCAGTCATTTTCTTCTAAATGTTGAAGTAATTATTGGAGTTATTGTTACAACGGCATTGATTTCTGTAATAATAATAGCCTCATTAATTGGAACATTTATTCCATTATTGTTAAATAAATTTAATATTGATCCTGCGTTAGCAACAGGGCCGTTTATCACTACAAGTAATGATATCTTCGGAATTCTTATCTATTTCTCTATCGCAAAATTAATATTGGGATTTTAAACTAGCTTTTAAGGAAAACTATTTTTAAGATCTACTAAGTAAACCAAAGTAATCGAGTTTAAATTATTGTAGTAATAGTTCTTCTAAAATTTCAATAAAATTTTTACCATCTCCCATTATAAGTTCCTCTTTATCATTCATTTCATAAGGAATTCCATTTTTTATTTCTCTAGCTATTCCATTTTTGTCTAAAAAAACATTTATTGGAAAAGAATTCATTTTCAATTCGTCTGTAAATTTTCTAGCATCTACTATTTGAATAAAAGTATAGTTGTGCTTTTTTAAAAAATCTAATACTTTCTCTTTTGTCTCATAGGTAATTGCAATAAAGTTTACTCTATCTTTAAATTTCTCTTTAATTTTATTTAAAATAGGCATTTCTTCTATACAAGGCATGCAATTAGCAAACCAAAAATTAATTAATGTGGGCTTTCCTTTTAAGGCATTAATTGTTACAGTCTTGTTGTCCAATGTTTGTAAACTAGTAAGTGGAAATTCTTTGTCAATATAATCATCGGAATCAAACTTAATTTCTCCGACCACCTTTTTTTCATGAATTTTTACTTCAAATTTATAAGAGTAAATGATACTGTCTTTTGTTCTCTTAATTTCTTTAAAATTCTCTTTAAATAAAATTTTTCTATCACTTTGTTGAACTTTTAATTTAAAAACAAAATCATAATAATCCGCTTTTAATTTTGAATATTCGAAATTATCAATAATTTGTCCACTTGGAGTTTTGTAAAACTTGGTTTGACCGTAAGAAATAAAAGTGGTCAAAACGCAAATAATTGAATAGTGAATTAGGTTTAATCTCATAATTAATTTCATTTAGTTGGTTGATAATAATATATTCTTTGGTTCATAGGTAAGGTTTTGTTATCGAATTTAATGACTAAATTACTTTCTATACAAATTGTTGTGATCAATATATTCCCAAACTTTATTAGGTAAAAGCGGCTGAATGTTCTTCTTATTTTTAATTGAATTTCTAATAAATGTAGCCGAAATTTCCACAATTGGTGCGGCTATAAAGTGAACTTTAGGATGGTTTTTAAAACCGTATTTTTCACCATTATTATTAGTCTGTCCATTTTCATCAACCCTTGGATATACATAAATGTCATGATTTTTAAGAATCACCTCGTAGTTTTTCCATTTGTGAAAAGATTTCAAATTGTCTTCTCCCATAATTAAGGAAAACTCATTTTTAGGATATTTATCTTGTAAATGCGCTAAAGTATTTACGGTATAATTCGGCTGAGACAAATGAAATTCGATGTCGCAAGGTTTAATCATTGGGTAGTCTTCTGTTGCTAGAAAAACCAATTCTAAACGAGTCGAATCTTTTAATAAAGTGTCTTTATTTTTCAATGGGTTGTGCGGAGTAACCACCATCCAAACCTGATTTAAATCAGTGTGCTCCGCAAAGTGATTGGCAATAATTAGGTGCCCAACATGAATAGGGTTGAAGGTTCCAAAATAAAGTCCAATTTTCATAGTTGTTTTGTTTCACTAAGATTCACGAAGTTTTTTACGAAGATAAGAAAAGAATATTGTGCGTCTCTGTGTTTTTTTAAGTGAATCTTTATGTAATACTTTTAATCTTTCACAAATGCTTTCACCAATTGATAAGCGTCTTCTTTAGCAACATCTAAATCGTAATTTTTTATGATTTTGTCAAATTGTGGTGCAGTTGCCAATTCCACCGAAGCCTTTGCAATTCGCATGTTTATCTTATCATCGCTTTCTGTAGAACGTTTTTTAAGACGGATTTTAAGCTCGTCAATACTGGGTGGTTTTACAAAAACAGCCAACGTTTGCTCTGGAAATTTGTTCTTAATTCTCAGTCCGCCAGCCACATCAATATCAAAAATCACATTTTTTCCTAAAGCCCAAATGCGCTCTACTTCACTTTTTAATGTGCCGTAAAAATTATCGCGGTACACTTCTTCCCACTCAATAAAATCTTCGTTTTTAATGTGTTTTTTGAACTCTGCAGTGGAAATAAAATAGTAATCTTTGCCATTTACTTCTTCGCCTCGAGGTTCACGAGAAGCTGCCGAAATAGAAAATTCCAAATTCAAATCTTCTAATCCAAGTAAGTGTTTTACAATCGTGGTTTTTCCTGATCCTGAAGGTGCCGAAAAAACGATTAATTTTCCTTGTTTCATGATTTTTTGCTTAAGCTATCTTATAACACGTTCAAAACTTGTTCCTTGATTTTTTCCAATTCATCCTTCATCATCACTACTAATTTTTGCATTTGCGCGTGATTGGATTTAGACCCCATTGTATTTATTTCACGTCCCATTTCTTGAGTAATGAATCCTAATTTTCTACCATTGGCTTCTTTACCTTTTATGGTTTCAAGGAAATAATCCAAGTGGTTGGTCAATCGCACTTTCTCTTCAGTAATATCTAATTTCTCTAAATAATATATTAATTCTTGCTCGAAACGATTCTCATCTACATTTACTTCCAATTCTGAAATTGCTGTTTGCAAACGATCTTTAATTGTTTGAACTCTTTCTGGATCAAGAGCCAAAGCTTCGTTCATATAGCTTCTGATATTACCAATTCTCAATTGAAATTCATTTTCTAACGAAACCCCTTCCGCTTGACGGAAATTCAAAATATTAGAAATCGCTTCATTGATTACTTTTTGAATTTCAAGCCAATCATTTTCATCAATTTCTTCTCGCTCAATTTTCATTGTATCTGGCATTCTCACTGCCATTTTCATCAATTCTGTTTCATCGGCATCGCTATATACTTCGCGAAGTTGCGCCATGTAGGCTTTTACAATTGGAACATTTACCTTGGTAGAGGTTTGTTCGGCAGTACTTTCAATATAAATAGAAAAATCAATTTTTCCTCTTTCCAATGCCAATGAAATTTCGTTACGCAAAACCAATTCCATTTCTCTATAAACGGAAGGCATTCTCACGCTTAAATCCAAACCTTTACTATTTAAAGATTTAACTTCAACGGTTATTTTTTTTGTTGGTAATTGCAATGTAGCTTTCCCAAAACCAGTCATTGATTGTATCATATTGCTATTAAAATGTGTGTAAAGATAATGAAAAAGTTTTCAGTGTTTATTTTGCTTCATCCCGTAGTTGCTCACTTTTTTTATCGGTAACCAAATAAACTCCTGTAAAGATTAAAATTGCTGAGCTTATTTTCACCCACGACAATTCATCTTTTCCTAAACTAATTGCAAAAACTGTTGCAAAAAGAGGTTGTAAATAGATGAATACCGCTACTAAAGTGGGCTTTAATTCCCGCATTGAAAGTAGGTTTAATAGGTAAGTAAAAAAAGTTGAAAACAAGACTACAAATCCAATTTTCCATTCAATATCTGAGGGTAAAACTTCCCAGTTAACTATTTGGAATTGGCTCCAGCCAAAAGGAACTACCATAAAAAAACCGAATAAATAAATCCATTTTACAAAGGTAAAAGCATTGTATTTATCCATCAATTTTTTTACAATTATTAAGTAATACCCATAAGAAATAGCATTGACTAAAACCAAAAAATTCCCCAAACTAGTATTCGAGTTATTTCCAACTTTTTTCCCGTATAAAATTAAAAATGACGTTCCAAAAAGCCCCAATAGTATTCCTAGGATTTTCCTTTTTCGCATGTTTTCCTTGATAATAATTGCCGATAATATCAATACAATTAATGGAGTGCAAACCATAATTACAGCTGCTGAAATTGGCGAGGTCATACTCAAACCTTTAAAAAAAGTCAACATATTTAATGCAACTCCGAAAAAAGCACAGGCAATAATTCTAGGAAAATCATTAAGAGCAATTTTTTCGTTAGGGCCTATTTTTAGTATTCTCATTATTAGCCAAACACACCAAAATAAGATTGCAGAACCGCCTACACGAAGGAAAATGAAGCCGTAAGCATCAATATAATGCGGCATAACATCCTTGGCGATCGTGAAGGTTACGCCATAAATTAAGGATACTAAAGTCGCGCCAATTAACGCAATATTTCTTTTAGACATTATTTAAAACAGTATTAACCTTAAGAATATTTTGTTGGCTATTGCCAATGTAAATTTCATCATTTATAATAAAAACAGGGCGACTCAAAAAGGTATAATTTTCTAAAATCAAATTTTTATAATCGGATTCTGATAATTGCTTGTTTTTTAAATCCATCGTTTTATACAAAATTGCTTTTTTGCTAAATAACGATTCATAGCTTCCTGAAAGTTGGTGCATTTCTTCTAATTGCCCTTCTGTAATAGGATCTTGCTTGATGTCGTGAAATACTAATTCAACTCCTTTAGGTAAGGATTTTATTATTTTACGACAAGTATCACAGGTTCCAAGGTAATAAATTTTGTTATTCATAAGTAGCTTATTTCTTTATGCAAAGAAAATTCATTTGAAGTAAAAAAGGGCATTTTTAATAAAAAATAAAGAGTTACAATTTATATCTTTACAAAAAAATAGCATTTATGAAATTCAATACGAAAACCATTCACGGCGGACAACACCATGATCCTGCAACTGGAGCAGTAATGCCTCCAGTTTATCAAACATCAACATATGTTCAAACAAGTCCTGGACAACCTTTGAATCCTGATTATGAATACAGTCGTGCTGCAAATCCAACACGTTCTGCTTTGGAAAACGCATTGGCAAGTATTGAAAATGGAGCACGCGGTTTGGCATTTTCATCAGGTTTGGCAGCTACTGATTGTTTAATAAGAACCTTTAAATCGGGGGATGAAATTATTGCGATGGATGATTTATATGGCGGAACTTATAGAATGTTTACACGCATTTATAAAGATTCAGGAATAATATTTCATTTTGTTGACATGAACGATTTGGAGAAATTCAAATCATTAATCAACGAAAAAACCAAATTAGTTTGGGTGGAAACCCCTACAAATCCTTTGATGAAATTAGCAGATATTCAAGAAATAGCAAAAATCACTAAACAACATAAAATCATTTTTGCAGTTGATAATACTTTTGCTACTCCTTATTTACAAAAACCTTTGGATTTAGGAGCCGATATTGTGATGCATTCTGCAACAAAATACCTTGGAGGACATTCTGATGTAATCGCTGGAGCTTTGATTATCAAAGACGAAGAATTGGGAAATCAATTGCATTTTCAACAATTTGCAACTGGAGGAACATTAGGACCAATGGATAGTTTTTTAGTTTTAAGAGGAATAAAAACGCTTCATTTACGTGTTCAAAGGCATTGTGAAAATGGCGCAAAAGTAGCTGATTTCTTAAATAATCATCCCAAAATAAAAACCGTTTTTTATCCTGGTTTGCCAAGCCATCCGTATCATGAAATTGCCAAAAAGCAAATGAGTGGTTTTGGAGGAATGGTTTCATTTACTTTTGTTTCAGGGAAAAAAGAAGATTCGATTCATTTTCTTGAAAAGTTGAAAGTGTTTACGTTGGCTGAATCGTTAGGTGGTGTTGAATCATTAGCCAATCATCCTGCATTAATGACTCACGCTTCAATTCCTGAAGAAAAACGCAAAGAAATTGGAATTTCCGATGATTTAGTTCGTTTAAGTGTTGGGATTGAAGATATTGAGGATCTAATTGAAGACCTGATTCAAGCGTTGGCTTAATTTATTTGAATAATAGTAAAATGATATTAATATACTATTTTACTTAATAATAAGTTAGCTTTCCATTATAAATTGATGAATAAAATTCACAGTTTTTCAATTTATCTTATAATAAAGATAATTCTATTATCAAATTGAAATAGATTTCGATTATTATTGATTAAAATGTATATTTGTATCAAAATACGAAAACGTTTTCTTAAACCGTTAAATAAAAAAATAGTATGTCAGAAAGTATTAAATCTTTTGTTGAAGCTGTAGCTAAAAGAAATCCGAACGAGCCAGAATTTATGCAAGCCGTTCATGAAGTTGCTGAAACAGTAATTCCATTTATTGAAGAAAATAAAAAATACCAAAACAAAATGCTTTTGGAGAGAATGGTCGAATCTGAGCGAATCATTACTTTCCGTGTAGTTTGGACCGATGATAAAGGTGATATCCAAGTGAATAGAGGTTATAGAATTCAAATGAATTCTGCTATTGGACCTTATAAAGGAGGAATTCGTTTTCACCCTTCAGTAAATTTAAGTATTTTAAAATTTTTAGCTTTCGAGCAAACTTTCAAAAATAGTTTAACCACATTGCCAATGGGTGGTGGTAAAGGAGGAGCAGATTTTGATCCTAAAGGAAAATCTGATAATGAAGTAATGCGTTTTTGTCAAGCATTTATGACAGAATTATCAAAACATATTGGAGATAATACAGACGTTCCGGCCGGAGATATCGGTGTTGGAGGGCGTGAAGTAGGATATATGTTTGGACAATATAAAAGATTAAGAAACGAGTTTACAGGAGTATTAACAGGAAAAGGAATTTCTTTTGGAGGTTCATTAATTCGTCCTGAAGCTACTGGATACGGCGATGTATACTTTGCACAAAGTATGCTAAATACTAAAGGAGATAGTTTTACAGGAAAAACAGTTGTAATTTCTGGATCTGGAAATGTAGCTCAATATGCTGCTGAAAAAGCAACTCAATTGGGTGGTAAAGTAGTTACTTTATCAGATTCTTCAGGATACATTTATGATGCTGATGGAATTGACGCTGCTAAATTAGCCTACGTAATGGAGATTAAAAATGAATTACGTGGAAGAATAAGCGATTATTTAACTAAGTATCCAAATGCAAAATATGTTGCTGGAAAACGTCCATGGGAAGTTAAATGTGATGTTGCGTTGCCTTGTGCAACTCAAAACGAATTGAACGAAGAAGAGGCTAAAATGCTTGTTGCAAATGGTTGTATTTGTGTGGCTGAAGGCGCAAACATGCCTTCCACTCCAGAAGCAGTAATTGTTTTCCATAAAGCAAAAATATTATTTGCACCTGGAAAAGCATCAAATGCTGGTGGAGTAGCAACTTCAGGATTAGAGATGTCTCAAAACTCATTGAGATTAAGTTGGACAGCAGAAGAAGTGGACGAGCGTTTGAAAAAAATCATGCTTGACATTCATGCTTCATGTGTTAAATACGGTAAAGATGCAACAGGGTACGTGGATTACGTAAAAGGAGCAAACATTGCTGGATTTGTTAAAGTTGCTGACGCGATGTTGGCTCAAGGTGTAGTATAAAACCAACCACTATAATAATTAAATGCCTCACAATTTGTGGGGCATTTTTTTGTTTGCATATGAAAACGATAATAATTCCGTTTTATAGTATATTTGTAGTTGTAACAGAATTAAAATGAAATACCCTTTAGCATTATTCATTGCTTTATTTTTTATTCAAATTGGCTTTTCCCAAAACAGTCAATTTTGGAAGGGCTATTTTTCTTATAAAGAAATTAAGGACATTTCTCAATCGCCAACAGTTTTTTTTGCAGCAGCTGAAAATGCTTTGTTTTCAAAAAATCTTACTACGAATTCAATAAAAACAACCAATACTATCGACGGACTTTCAGGGCAAACGATTACTTCAATGTACCACAGTACTGCTTTTAATAAAACTATTATTGGTTATGAAAATGGTTTAATTATGATTGTGAATGATGCCGATGGATCCATGCTAAACATAGTTGATATCATTACCAATGGCGTTAATCAAAATTTAAAACGCATCAATCATTTCATGGAATACAATGGTATTCTATATGTATCCTGCGATTTTGGAATTGTACAATATAATTTAGCCACTTCAGGCTTTGGGGACACCTACAGAATAGGAGATTTAGGTGCTGAAATTAAAGTATCACAAACCGCTATTAGCAATGGAATAATTTATGCGGCAACCATAGCAGGTATAAAAACCGCTAGTATTTCCAATCCTAATCTGAATGATTACAACCAATGGACGCAAGTAATAGGCGGCGGTTTTACAGGAGTTGAAACCTTTGGAACGCAAGTAGTTGCTACTACAAATTGGGGTGCGGTTTTTAAACTTGATGGTTCTATTTTTACCTCATTTACAACACTTCCTCTAGGCGCGATTGATTTAAGAGCTAGTGGAAATTATGTTTTAATTTCTACACAAACAAGTGTTTCCATTTACAACCAAAATTTGACTTTGCTGTTGCAAATAAGTAGCAATCAAATTCCAAATATTTCAGCAAAATTTACCTGTGCAACTCTCATTGGAAATGTAATTTATTTAGGCACATTAGAAGATGGAATAATTATTACAACGCTTGATAACCCAACTACTTTTAACTTTTTAAGTCCCGACGGACCTTCTAGGAATGCATTATTTGCTATAAATGCTTCTACAAAAAATGTATGGGCAGTTTATGGCGGATATTCTCCTGATTACAATCCATATACTTATGATAATAATGGATTAAATACTTATGGGTATAGTAAATTTACTGAAAACGGATGGCAAAACACTCCTTATTCAGCTGTATTAGGAGCAAAGGCACTTTCTAAAATTACCATAAATCCAAATAATAGCAATCAAGTTTATATAAGTTCCTTTTTCTCAGGATTGTTAAAAGTTGAAAATGATATTCCAACCGTTTTGTATGATGAGAGCAACAGCTCATTAGAGTCATTAATTTTAAATCCTCCAAATCCAAATTATAAAGATTTACGAATTAATGGTGCGGCATTTGACAAATCCGGTAATTTATGGGTTGGAAATGGGTGGTCAAAAAATGGGTTAAAGAAACTCTCAACTCAAGGCTCCTGGTCAAGTGTAAATATTGAACCTATTTCCCAAAGGTATTATGAAAATAGTTACGGAGAAGTCTTAGTTGATAAAAACGGAACAAAATGGATGGCATCAAGTTATGATGGTGTAATTGCCTACAATGAAACAGGAAATGTTTTTAAGAAAATATCTCGGGGTGCAGATTTAGGTAATTTACCAGTTGTTGATGCTAGGGTAATTGCAATAGATAATAGAAATCAACTTTGGATAGGAACCACCAGTGGATTAAGAGTACTTTCAAGCGTTGATCGTTTTTCAACTGATGATCAATTAACATCAAATCCTATAATTATTTTAGAAAATGGATTGGCGCAAGAACTATTATACGAACAGTTTATTACTGATATTGTTGTGGATGGAGCCAATAATAAATGGGTAGGAACTGCCGATTCCGGAGTTTTCCAATTTTCTTCAGACGGTCAACAAACCCTTCGCCGTTTTACAAGTAGTAATTCTCCATTGCCAAGTAACGCTATAAATGATATTGATATTAGCCCAACAACCGGTGAGGTTTTCTTTGCTACTGACAAAGGTATGGTTTCCTATAAAGGAACTTCCACTATAGCAAGCACCGATTTAAGCAATGTAAATGTTTATCCAAATCCAGTACGACCAGAGTTTGAAGGTACTGTAAAAGTGAGCGGATTATCGAATAAATGCAATGTTAAAATCACAGACATTGAGGGAAATTTAGTTTATGAAACTATTTCTCAAGGCGGAACAATAGAATGGGATACCAAAGCTTTTGGAAACTATAATGTGGCTTCAGGTGTTTATATGATATTTATTTCTTCACAAGATGGAACGGATACTACAGTTAAAAAAGTAATGATAATTAGGTGATTTACTTTGAGTTTTATTAATCTCTAGAATTATAAACAAAAAAATGGTAGTAAAAACCAGAGCGATTGTAATTTCATCAATAAAATATCAAGAGAAAAGCTTAATTGTAAAATGCTTTACACTCTCTGATGGGCTTAAATCGTACTTTGTTCGTGATGCATTTTCATCAAGAAAATCAAATCAGAAAATCGCGTACTTCCAGCCATTTTCATTATTAGAAATTGAAGCTGTTCATAAGAATAAGGGAACACTCGAAAATTTTAAAGAAATAAAACTTGCGGTTCCATTTCAAACTATTCATAGCGATGTTGTAAAAAGTACTATTGTACTATTTTTATCCGAAATGATGCATTATTCTATTCATGAAGAGGAAGAAAATGAGGCCCTATTTACTTATCTTGAGACTTCTTTATTATGGCTTGACGCTCATGAAGACATGGCTAATTTTCATCTTATTTTTTTATTAGAAGCATCTAAGTACTTGGGATTTTATCCTGATATTTCCGAAATGGAATTTCCGTTTTTTGAAATGAAAGAAGGTAATTTTTCACCTTTTAGCGCTGTAAGTTCTTTATCTGAACACGAAACTTTGCTTTTCAAAAAATTAATAAATTTAAAATTGGAAAGCGATATCAAAACATTTCATGTAATTGAAAGACAGCTACTATTAAAAATTCTAATTGATTATTACAGTTATCATTTAGAAGGATTCAGAAAACCAAAATCGGTAGAAGTTTTGAAAGAAGTTTTTTCGTGATTACGGTTTTACTATCAATACAGAAGGAATATCACTCAACCAATCACTTTGAGAATCTACCAGTTTTTTCCAACTTTCTAGACTAATAACCATTAAATCATGTTGTTTTAACAATTCTTTTTCAATGACTTTATTAGTTAATATAGTCATATTACTGGGATAGTTATTTTCTAAAGAATCAACAGCATTTGCAATTATAAAGTTATTTTTTAATTGACCATTGCAATCCAAAACAGCAATTTTAGAATCGTTATTGTAGATTAATTTTTGTGCATAATCCAATAAAAATCCATCTTCAGCACTAAATATTGGAATAAAAACTTGATTTACATTTTGTAGATCTTTGTTGATTAATATTCCTAATGGCATTTTAGTTTTTGAGATAATTTGTCTTGTTCTTTCATCAAAAGGCGAGTTTTCAAACAACCCTTCTTTTCCTGTAAACTTGTCAATTAAACGATCTGGATTTATAATTCTTGTCGTAAATCCTAGTACTTTTCCTAAAAGTGTTCCTTCGAAAATTGATTTCCCAAGCCCTACCAGAAGCAAGTCATATTCTCCTTGATTTGCAATTTCTACTATATCAGTTTCTACGTCAACAGTAGTTTTGAAAACTGTAGTAATTTGTTGGTCTAAAATTTTTGATTCATTTAAAATGGGAAGGAAACTATCAGTTTCATATTCCTCCATATTATTAACGTGCATTTCGTCACTTAATACCAAGTGCATTGCAGTAATGTTTACATTTTCTTTTTGTTTTCTCACCAAGCTGCTTGCTAATCTAAGCAAGGATTTCCCTTTTTCATTATTTCCAAAAAACAATAAAATCTTGAATTTACTTTTGCTATTGATTTCCTCTGGAACAAATTGATTTTTAGATTTAAATGCCCAATTTATCAAATTCAATGCTGGACCAGTCATAAAAGTGGTAACTAAAGCCATGATAACCATCATGGTAAATACTTGAGGAGTAAGTACTTTAAGGTCCAAACCTATATTTAAAACTACCAATTCCATTAACCCACGAGTATTCATTAAGGCCCCAATTGTAAGACTGTCTTTCCAACTTTGTCCTACAAATTTTGCAGCTAAAGCACTTCCAAAGAATTTTCCTACTACCGCTACCAAAATAATGAAACCGGTAACTTGCCACATATAAGGATCGTTAATCAATCCGATTTGCGTTCTTAAACCTGTAAAAACGAAGAATAATGGCAATAATAAAATTACAGATACATCTTCAACTTTTTCAATAAATATACTTCTGAATTTTGAAATATCCGGCATAATTACACCGGTCATAAAGGCACCAAATAAGGCGTGTATTCCGATTATATTTGTTGCATAGGAAGATAAAATCAGTGTAAGAAAGAATATCGCAACTACTGGTTTACTTAAATTTTCACTTTTTGAATATAAATCACCTACTTTTTTCAAGAATGGTTTTACTATAAAAAGCATCATAAGAACATAAAGGATAGAAAGCCCAATTACATATAAAGCACTTTCAAATGCGCCTGCTTTTACAATTGCGATTACGACCGCAAGTAAACACCAAGCTGTTATATCATCTGCGGCAGCACAAGTAATTACAATAGCACCCAACCTAGTTTTATGAATTCCTCTTTCTTGTACAATTCTTGCTAATACTGGAAATGCAGTAATACTCATAGCAATACCCATAAATAGACTGAAAGATAAAAACGAAATTCCTTCAGGAGCAAAAGTTTGATATACATAAAATGCCAATCCAATTCCTAATGCAAAAGGGATTACGATACTTGCATGACTAATTACTACTGCTTCGTTTGCTTTGTTTTTAAGTACTTTCAAATCCAATTCCATACCTATTACAAACATGAAAAGAATCAAACCTATTTGACTTAAGAACGATAAATTTCCTAAAGATTGTGTAGGAAATAATACGATAGAAAACTCCGGAAAATACATTCCTAGTAATGAAGGTCCTAAAAATATACCTGCAATTATTTCTCCGATTACAGAAGGTTGACCGATTTTTCTGAAAATCCACCCAAAAAAGCGTGCAACTATAATTATGGTAATTATTTGTGCCAATAAAATTGCTAAAGGATCATTGAAATTGATAACCATAGAATTGATAAATTCATTCCAATGATCAGAGGGAGTTAAAACGATAGAAGCCGTTTTAATAGATTCTAAAAACTTACCTTTTGAAATAATCCAATAAATTAACGCAGTGAAACCTCCAGTTACAATAAGGTAAAAGAAAGTGTTTTTAAAGTTTTTCATATGCTAATATGCAGTAATTATATGCAAAGTTTCAAAAATCAAATATATGAATTATTACAATTCATAATTCATTACAAATAGTAAAATTCGGTTTTTATTTATTTACGAATTTTTAATTAAATAATTATTTGATTCACTTTAATTTTTCTATGTTTTAATTACCTTTGCTCGCGTTAATATCGAATATGAAAAAGAAATTAAAAGTTGGTTTTTGGGAATACATCGCCCGTTTGATTCTTACCAATAGAATTACCATTTTAATTGCCATTATTGTCATTACTATTTTCCTAGGTTTTCAATGGAAAAATTTAAGCATGACTTATACCGAAGCAAACTTGCTTCCAAAAAAACATATCGTTAACCAACAGTATGATGACTTCCTGTCAAAATTTGGTGAAGAAGGGAATTTAATCGTAATTGGTTTTCAAGACCCAAAATTTTTCACTCCAAAAGCCTTTTCCGAATGGAATGAATTGATGTCAGGGCTAAAATTATCTAAGAATGTAGAATTGGTGGTTTCTATTAGCGACCTAAAAAAACTACAAAAAGACACCCTTGCTCAAAAATTTGAATTGGTTCCACTTATTGATAACAATCAGAAAAGTGATCAAGTTTATTTACAAAATATTAAAACGGAATTATTTACTAATTTACCTTTTTACGAAGGGCTTTTATTCAATAAAAAATCAGGAAGTATTCGATCTGCAGTTTACTTAAAAAAAGAGATAGTTAATACAGCAGAGAGGAAAACGTTTATAATTGAAACGCTAATTCCAAAAATTGATAAGTTTGAAAAAAGTACTGGAATAGATCTTCGAGTTTCAGGAATGCCCTATATTAGAACTATAAATGCCGAGAACATGAAAGGGGAAATCGGTCTGTTTATTGGTGCGGCATTATTAATTACTTCACTCATCTTTTTCTTCTTTTTCCGTTCGTTTAGAGCAACATTTATATCTATTTTTATTTTACTTTTTGGAGTAATGTGGTCCTTTGGAACCTTAGGATTATTTAATTATAAAATAACAATTTTAACAGCAATAATTCCGCCTTTAATAATTGTAATTGGAATTACAAACTGTATATTTCTTATCAATAAATACCAACAGGAGATTAAATTACATAAAAACCAAGCCAAAGCTTTGCAACGAGTAATTTCTAAAATTGGAGTTTCTACTTTAATGACTAATCTTACTACAGCAGTTGGTTTTGCAACCTTCATGATTACCGGAAATGAACTCCTTTATGAATTTGGTTTAGTAACTTCAATAAACGTGATTACAGTTTATTTATTGACGCTTTTAATTGTGCCAATAATGTATAGTTTTATGTCAATGCCAAATGAAAAACACCTTTATCATTTAAGTAAAAACTATTTGTCTTCTGTTTTAGGTTGGGTTGAAAACGTCGTGAAAACCAAACGGAATTATATATATACGGTTTATGTTTTATTCCTTTTATTCAGTATTGTTGGGGTAATGCAAATGAAAGTTTCAGGAAGTTTAATTGGCGAAATGCCAAAAAGTGCTTCGTTTTTTAAAGACATTTTATTTTATGAAAAAGAATTCAACGGGGTAATGCCGCTTGAAATAATGATTAACACCAAACAAAAAAAAGGGGTTATGAAGTTATCGACCATGAAGAAAATGGACGAATTACAAAAAACAATCGAACAAATTCCAGAACTTTCAAAGCCAGTTTCAGTGGTGAATTTAGTGAAATATTCTAAGCAAGCATTCTATAATGGTAATCCTGAATATTATGAATTACCTACTTCACAAGAGCAAGCTTTTATACTTTCGTATGCGAAGAATGCATCTAAAAATACCAAGGACAACTTGATGAAAACTTATGTTGATTCAACTGGTCAATATGCAAGAATCACTACCTATATGAAAGATATTGGCACTAAAGAAATGGCTAATATTGAAGAAAAATTAAAAACAAAAATTGAGGAAATTTTCCCTGAGGAGCGTTATGAAGTTACATTAACCGGTAAAGCATTAGTATTTCAAAAAGGCACTTCTTATTTAATTAATAATTTAATTGAGTCATTAATTTTTGCAATTTTATTAATAGCTGGGTTAATGGCTTATATGTTCCGTTCAGCAAAAATGATTTTTGTATCGGTTATTACCAATATTTTACCGCTTTGTATTACTTCGGGATTAATGGGTTATTTGGGAATTCCTTTAAAGCCATCTACCATTTTAGTATTTAGTATCGCTTTTGGAATTTCTGTTGATAATGCCATTCAGTTTATGGCAAAATACCGTCACGACCTAATAATGAATAACGGAAAAATCAAAAAATCGGTGTTTAGCGCTTTGCAAGAAACGGGGGTAAGCACTTTTTATACTTCTATCGTTTTGATATTTGGTTTTGCTATTTTTACCCTTTCAAGTTTTAGCGGAACGGTAGCTCTTGGTGGATTAATTTCCTGTACTTTACTTTTTGCAATGTTTGCTAACTTATTAGTATTACCAGCATTGGTATTAACATTTGAAAAAAAGAAAGCGATACAAGAAGAATAGTTATGACTTCAAAATGTCATCAATAATTTTCAAATGATGGTTCGTATGAATTTCTAAAAAACGAATAGTGTCCTTTTTTTTCAATTTTCCTAAATAAGGATGTTCAAAATAATGTTTATTTGAAACGGATTTTAATTCCAAAATCAATTTTCTAGTTAATTCTATATTTGATAACAATTGAGTCTCTGTAATTTCATTTTTTGGAACCACTACATCGGGCGCCTTTACTTTTCCTCTTGAAATTTCACCAAAAGTAAATATTAAAAAACGACTCAATTTAAATTTCCATTTATAATTTAATGGGTTGGATCGTAAAACAACTTTTGTTACCCCCATTATAGTTAAAAGGGAATGTTCAATGTGCCACCCAACATTTGATTTAGAAATTTCAGAATTTTCTTTTGCATAAAGCGGAATTCTAGATTCAAATTGGTTCAAAAGTGTTTCTAAATTCTTCATATTATAATTTTAATTTCATTAATAAATCGGTTTGTTTGTCATTACCAAAAATAAATAGATGTTCATCAAATACTACAAAACCATTTTTCTCATAAAACCGAATGGCTCTTTGATTTTTCTCCCAAACTCCCAACCAAACAAAATCTAATTTATTATCATTTGCAATAGCAATAGCTTTCCCTAAAAGTAACTGGCCAACTTGCTTTCCTAGATATTCTTTGGAAACATATATTCGTTCAATTTCAAGTGAGTTTTCATTTTGCAATTCCTTTTGAGCTATGCCAAAATTGAGTTTTAAATAGCCTATAACTTGTTCACCAATACTTGCAAAATAGTATTCGATATTTGGATTATTTAATTCTGAAGATAATTTTTCTAAAGAGAATTCTTCAGCTAAATAGGAAGCCATGTTTTCCGTGGTGTTTACCTCGGCAAAGGTTTCAATGAATGTTTGACTACTAATGTTTTGCAATGCTACAACATCGTTTGACGCAATTCTTTTAATCTCAATGGGCTTCATAATTATTTTATATGGGATTTAATTTAAGTAAAGATATTAATTTCCATAAAAAAACCATCAAGCAATTGATGGTTTTTTTATATTATTTAAATGACTATTAACTTAACAATTGCATGATTAAAGTTGGATATAATCCAATAACTAAGTTCATCACTATTGATAGAACTGCAACTGCATAAAATGCAAATGGTGTTTCTTGTTTTTCTTCAGTAGCGTCTTTTGTGTACATTGCCAAAATTAATTTGAAATAGTAACCAATGCTAATAATCGAGTTGATAACAGCTGCAATAACTACGATTAAATAACCCGATTGAATGGTTTGTGTAAACAACATTAGCTTAGCGAAAAATCCTGCAAAAACTGGAATACCCGCCATAGATAATAAAGAAGCCGTAAGTACAGCTGCTAGAATAGGATTGGTTTTTCCTAATCCATTAAAGTGAGAAATTTCTTCGTTCCCTTTGTCTTTACAAACGTATAGCAAAACTGTAAAGGCAGCAATTCCAGCAAGTGAATAAGCGGTTGCATAATACAATAAACTCCCCGCCGCTGTTGTAGCACTTAATAATGTCATTAGCATAAATCCTGCGTGAGAAATACCTGAAAAAGCCAACATACGTTTTACATTCGTTTGCTTTAATGCCATGATATTTCCAACGGTCATCGAAGCAATTGCAATAACTACAATTACAATCTGAAATCCGTAAGTAATTTCTACGTTCATTGCAGTTAGTAATTTATATAAAGACGCCATTGCAACTACTTTTGCTAGTGTGCTCATCGTAGCTGTTGTTAATGCTGGAGCCCCTTGATACACGTCTGGAGCCCAAAAGTGAAACGGTACTGCTGCAATTTTGAACAACATCCCAATAGTTAATAATATAATTCCAATGAAAAACCACGAAGGCAATTCGGCAGATCGGGTATATTCACTAATTTCAGTAATATCAAAAGTTCCCATTGCGCCATAAATTAAGCAAATTCCAAAAAGTAATATCCCTGATGCAAAAGAACCCATTAGGAAATACTTTAATCCGGCTTCGTTACTTTTTATATTCATACGATCTGAAGCCGCTAAAACATAAAGTGAAATGGATAGAATTTCTATTCCTAGGAAAAACATTGATAAGTTCCCAAAGGATACCATGGCAACTGCTCCCGACAATAAGAATATTTTTATAGCAATATAATCGGAGATTTTTGTTTGGTGTTTTTCGTAAAAATTATCACTAAGTGCTACCAAGAAAATAGTTAATACGATGAATAAACTCGTGAAAGCAACAGAGAACTTATTGACCACAATCATATTGTTATAGTAGGTTGCTGGCGAATTTAATTCGGAAAGTGTTAGGCCTAATATTCCCATTAATCCAAGAATTGTTACTGGAATAATTGCTTTTCTGAAATTCATGATTTCAAATAAAAGGCATAAAACACCTAATCCTATTGTTGCTATTAATGTATTCATTTTTTAAATTTTAGATTGTAAACTGAAAGCGAACTTTAGTTGTAAATCGTTATATTATTATTAATTTAATTTCTTAACCAAATCTATTGATACTTACTAATATCGATTCTAATGACGGTGTAATTAGCTCTATTATAGGTTTTGGATACAATCCAAAAAAGAATAAAACTGCCACAATTATTGATAATGAAATTCCTTCATTCCAAGTAATATCAGAAAATACTTTAGTATTTGTCTCTCCCAACATTGTTGTTTGAAACATTTTCAACATATAATAAGCTCCTAAAATTATTGTTGTACCACCTAAAACTGTGAACCAAAGATTAATTTGAGAGATGCTATAAAGAACTGTAAATTCCCCAATAAAATTAAAGGTAGGAGGCAAGGCTACCGAAGCCAAAACTAAAATCATGAATAGAGAAGTAAATTTTGGCGCATGGGTGCGAATACCACCTAGTTCTTCTATTGTATTTGTTTGGTACCTGCGATTGATGATTTCTGCAGCAAGAAATAATCCTACAATTACAAATCCGTGGGCAATCATTTGTAAAACCGTACCAATTAAACCATCAATATTTAAAGTATAAGCACCTGCTGTAATTAATCCAACGTGAGCTAATGAAGAATAAGCTAATAGTCGTTTTAGATCTTTTTGGCGCAAAGCCACGATAGATCCATAAATAGTTCCCGCAATTCCGATAGCTACGAAAACAAAAATGTAAGTTTTAGCTGTAAGTGGAGCTATTTGTAATTGCCAACGAAGCACGCTGTACAATCCCATTTTCAACATAATTCCAGAAAGCAACATGGTTCCTACAGTTGGTGATTTTTGATACACATTGGCTTGCCAAGAATGAAAAGGTATTAATGGAATTTTGATTGCATATGCTAAAAAGAAGGCGAGGAAAATCCAAAATTGTTCATTTATTGTCAAATTCAATTTTGCAAAATCTACCAAAAGGAAATTGTTTGTTTTGGTATATAAGTAAGCGAAAGCGGCCAACATGAATAGCGATCCTGCAATAGTATAAATGAAAAATTTAACTACCGCTTTTTTACGTTCTTCGGCATCACCGTTACCCCAAATTAATGCTATAAAATAAATCGGAATTAATGATAATTCCCAAAACATATAGTATAAAATTCCGTCACCAGCTAAGAATGTACCACACATTGCAAAAGCCATGAACAAAATTAAAGCATAGATAGTTTTGCTATTATTGAAGTTGTTTGCAAATGATGAATAGATAATAATTGGTGTTAAAGCTAAAGTTAATAGCACCATTGCCATTGACAATCCATCTGCTTCAAGAATCATGGAAACATTAGGATTTACAATCCAAGGAGTTAAATAACTAATATCGAAACCAATGTTAAATCGGTTCAATAACATTAACGCATATCCGAAAATGGTTACACTAAAAAATAAAGCAACTTTTGAGGCTAATTTATTACCTGAAAAAAAGGTAGCTACCGCGCCAACCAAAAGTAAAATTAAAAGTATCGATACATTCATAGTATAATTATTGAGCTATAAATAAACAGGTTAATATCACGCAAACACCCAAAACGAAAGCAAAAAGATACAATCCAATACTTCCACTTTGAATTTTTCTTCCTTGTATTCCAATTGCCTCTGTTGCTTTTCCAAAACCGAATACCAATTTCGATAATCCGGTTTCAAGTTTGTCTCTAAAGAAACGAGAAATAGCATTTAATGGGTTTACAATTAGTATTGTATAGGCTTCATCTACGTAATATTTATTGTAAATTATTTTTGAAATACCAGCGATATTCTCATCTTCTGATGGTAATTCACTTTTCTTAATGTATTTAATATAAGCAACTGTAATTCCAACAATTGCTCCTACTAATGCAATTCCCATTAAAATATAGGAAGTAGAATTTAAAGCTTCTTCGTGACTTACTTTACTAATAATAGGTTGTAAATAGTGGTTCAACCAATAGCTTCCTGGGAAATTAATTAACCCTCCAAAAGTAGCTAATATTGCTAGTACAATCAGTGGAATTGTAATCAATGAAGGAGATTCGTGTAAATGACTTTTTTGGTGCTCAGTACCTCTAAATTCTTTGAAGAACGTAAGATATATTAATCGGAACATGTAAAAAGCAGTCATAATAGAAGCTACTGAACCAATAATCCAAAGTGGTAAATTCTCATGGAAAGCAGTCATTAATATTTCGTCTTTAGACCAAAAACCTGCAAAAGGGAATATACCAGAAATAGCCAACGAAGAAATTAACATGGTAATAAATGTAATTGGCATTACTTTTTTCAATCCTCCCATTTTACGCATGTCTTGTTCGCCATGAAGAGCATGTATTACAGATCCTGAACCAAGGAATAAACAAGCTTTGAAAAACGCATGTGTAATTACGTGGAAAACCGCAACCTGATAAGCGCCAAGACCTAAAGCTAGGAACATTAAACCTAATTGAGAAACGGTAGAATAGGCCAATACTTTTTTGATATCGTTTTGTAATAATCCAATTGTAGCAGCAACAAGTGCAGTAATTGCTCCAATTATAGCGATTATGCTTTGAACTTCTGGAGCTAAATCAAATAGGAAGTTTAATCTTGTAATCATAAAAATACCCGCAGTTACCATCGTTGCAGCGTGAATTAATGCTGAAACCGGAGTAGGTCCCGCCATCGCATCTGGCAACCAAGTATACAATGGAATTTGAGCTGATTTTCCTGTTGCACCAATAAATAAAGCAAAAGTTGCAATGCCAACCCAAAATAGAGTTGCTGGATTAGTACCTTCTAAAATGCGTTCGTGAATTCCAATAAAATCGGATGTATTGAACAAACTTGCAATGATAATTATACCAACAAGCAATCCTAAATCACCAATACGGTTCATGATAAACGCCTTTTTAGCGGCATCGTTATAGTCTTGGTTTTTATGCCAAAATCCAATTAGCAAGTAAGAGCAAAGTCCAACGCCTTCCCATCCGATAAACATAATTAGTAAATTACTACCCATTACAAGAGTAATCATGAAAAAGATAAACAGATTTAAATAGGCGAAAAATTTATGTAAGTTTTCATCGTCGTGCATGTAACTGATAGAATACATATGAATTAAAGAACCTATTCCAGTTACAAATAATAACCATAAAAGTGATAATTGGTCCAAAAGGAAACCAAATTTCACACTGAAATTACTGAATTTAATCCAATCAAATAAGTTAATTACAATGGCTTGGTGCGTTTCATTTACCTTAAGAAAAAAGTAAATTGAAATAGCAAAAGAAACCACAACTGTAAAAGTTCCGATTGTTCCAGAAAGTGTTTTCCCCATTTTTTTCCCGAAGAAAACATTGAATAAAAACCCTATAAAAGGTGATAATAGTAAGGCTAAAGCTAAATTGGTATCCATTAAATTATCCTTTTAAATTTTTTAAATTATCGATATCAATCGAACCTAAATTTCTAAATATTGAAACCAATATTGCCAATCCTACAGCTACTTCAGCCGCTGCAACTGCCATTGAGAAGAATACAAAAACTTGTCCTTGTGCATCTTGGTGATAAGTTGAAAAGGCTACAAAAAGCAAATTCACCGCATTTAGCATGATCTCAATTGACATAAATACAATAATGGCATTTCGTCTGTACAATACTCCAAAAACTCCAATACTAAAAAGTATTACAGCAAGGAAAATATAGTTTTCAATCCCTATTTGATTTAAAACATTGTTCATATTATTTTTGTATTTTTTCTTTCTTAGACAATAAAACAGTTCCTATCATAGCTACTAAAAGCAGAATGGATGCAAATTCAAAAGGCACCATATATTCGTTTAGTAAAACGTTTCCTAACTTATTAATAGATTGAAAATCTTCACCAGTTGCATCATATTCCCCCATAATTGGTTTTGAATTCACAAAAAGTGCGATTAAAATAGCACAAGTTAAACCGAATAAAATGATCGCGCCCAAACGGGTTACACGAGGTTTGTGAACTTCATTTTCTTTGTTCAAATTCATTAACATGATAGTAAAAAGGAACAAAATCATAATCGCTCCAGAATAGACTATAATATGAACTACAGCCAAAAACTGAGAATTCAATAATAGGTAATGTCCCGCAATTGAAAAAAAGCAAATCACCAAATAGATAGCACTATGAATTGGGTTTTTAGTGAAAACCGTCAAAAAAGCGGTCGATAATGTTATCGCTGCTAATACACAAAATATAATTAGAAATGGAGTCATTAGTTAGCCTTGTTAAGTTGAGCGTTTTGCATAGCAACGTCTAAAGGCATCACTAGGCGATCTTTTCCAAAAATAAAATCTTCTCTTTCGTAGCTTGCAGGAACCAATTCCTTTGAAATAGTAAGATAAATCGCATCTTTCGGACACGCTTCCTCACACAATCCACAGAAAATGCAACGCAACATATTGATTTCATAAATCGAAGCATATTTTTCCTCGCGATACAAATGCATTTCGTTGGCTTTGCGTTCTTCCGCCTTCATTGTAATTGCTTCTGCTGGGCACGACAATGCGCACAAACCACAAGCAGTACAGTTTTCACGACCTTGCTCGTCGCGTTTCAACATATGTTGACCACGATAAACAGGGCTCATTTCTCGAATTTGCTCTGGATATTGAATCGTTACTTTTCTACGAAACAAGTGTTTGATTGTAATAAACAAACCTTTAATTATCGCAAGCAAATACATGCTTTCCAAAAAAGTCATTTTCTTATTAGAAACTTCCTTTTTTCTTCCCGATAAGGACATACTTTGTATTGACATTTTTATTTTTTTATTTGAAGCTTAATCCTGCTTTCCGTTTCAATCTTTGTTTCACTGCGTTTCACAAAGGATTTACACTGCAATCAGGGCTAGGGCTTTCGGGTATTTATTATATTTTTCTTTTGTAATTATTTTTTGTAACCAATTTTGTTTCTCTCGACTTTATTTTCTTGCTTTTCAATCATTTCATCCAAGTAGTTAAAAACCAATTCAATGTTTTTATCATGATTTATTAGCTTCTTTTTTATTTCTTCAATCTCAAGTTTTACACTTAAAGATTCAGTTAGCAACTCTCTAATTTTAGTAAATACTCGAATAATTTCAATATTAACCTTAATTGCCGCCGGACTATTTAATACACTAGAAAGCATTGCCACACCTTGCTCTGTAAATACCATTGGCATGTATTTTGAATGTTCCCCTTGTTTAAAGGTGCCAAATTGGCTCCTTAAAATTTCGTTTTCTGACTTAGTTAATTCAAACATAAAGTCATCAGGGAATCTATCAAAATTTCTTCTAACCTGTCTTTTTAATTGTTTTGTTTCAACTCCATAAAGCCTTGCTAAATCTGAATCTACCATTACTTTTTTATTTCTAATAAGCAAGATTTTGCTCATTATGAATTCTTCCGAAATGATTAATTCTTGGCTCATATATTCTAACAATGTTAATTTAATTTGGCTTGTATGGGTTTATTACTTCTTCTGAATTTATTTTTAAAATCCTAAATAAGCAATTATTTCGTGTCTTAAAATTACAATTCCTGTAATCATAATATTCACAATTGATAAAGGAATCAAAATTCTCCATCCCAAATTCATCAATTGATCGTATCTAAATCTTGGAATCGTCCATCTCACCCACATATAGAAAAATATGAATCCACATATTTTTATAAATAAGGCAACAATTCCTAAAATATTTGCAATATTAACTCCCCAATTTTCAACCGCCCAACTCATTCCAGGATAATTATATCCGCCGAAGAATAAAACCGCCAAAATAGTAGAAGAGATAAACATATTCGCATATTCAGCAAACAAGTAGAATCCCATTTTCATTGAAGAATACTCGGTGTGATATCCACCAATTAATTCGGTTTCACATTCCGCTAAATCAAAAGGTGTTCTATTGGTTTCTGCAAATGCACAAATTAAAAAGATTAAGAACGATAACGGCTGGTAAAAAACATTCCAGTTCATTCCTTCTTGTTGAGCCGAGATTTCTCTTAAACTCAATGTTCCTGTCATCATTAATAATGCAATTATCGAAAGCCCCATCGCAACTTCATAAGAAATCATTTGAGAAGCAGCACGAATAGCTCCAATCAATGAAAATTTATTATTGGAAGCCCAACCTCCAATCATAATTCCGTAAACTCCTACTGAAACTACCGCGAAAACATATAAAACAGCTACATTAATATCTGTTGCTTGAAGTAAAATATCTCTACCAAAAAGATGTAATTTATCTCCCCATGGAATTACAGCACTGGTCATTAACGCCGTACTCATTGCAATTGCTGGGCCAACTACAAAAAGGAATTTATTAGGTGTGTTTGGTTCAAATTCTTCTTTAGAAAATAATTTTAATCCATCGGCAAGCGGTTGGAATAATCCAAGTGGACCCGCTCTGTTTGGACCAACCCTGTCTTGCAACCAAGCAGCCACTTTACGCTCTGCCCAAGTAGAATACATAGCCATCAACATTGTAATTGCAAAAACAACTAAAATGATGACACTTTTTTCGATTATAATAGTATTATCCATCATCTAAAGATTACCTTTTTGAAATTCTTGTTCTTCCTCTTTACTCAATGGCACCTCTGGCATACTGATTTTTTTACGGTCTTGGTCTCTTCCTTTAAGAATTCCCACTTCCGTAGCAATATGCACTGGTTGTAATTTTCTGTTGTATTTGTTTTGATTGATTACAGAATCTTTTTCAAATTTTCTAGGTCCTTCAATTACCCAATCAGAAACTTCTTTATGATCAAAACGACATCCGTTGCAAATGAATTCTTCCACTTCATGGTACTCGTCTTTTCTTCCTGTTACTCTTTGAATTTCGTCACCAAACATCCAAACAGTAGTTTTCCCACAACATTTATCGCAATCTCTGTGCGCATTGTAAGGTTTGTTAAACCAAACTCTCGATTTGAATCGGAAGGTTTTATCGGTTAAAGCTCCTACAGGACAAACGTCTATCATGTTTCCAGAAAATTCGTTGTCAATTGCTTTTGATATGCAAGTTGAAATATTGGAATGATCTCCTCTGTCCATAACTCCGTGAACACGATTGTCGGTCAATTGATCGGCAACCATCACGCAACGGTAGCAAAGAATACAACGATTCATGTGCAATTGAATATTTGGACCAATATCTTCCGGCTCAAAAGTTCTTTTTTCTTCAATGAATCTCGTTTCAGATTTTCCGTGTTTAAAACTTAAATTTTGTAAATCACATTCTCCTGCCTGATCGCAAACTGGGCAATCTAAAGGGTGATTTATCAATAAGAATTCGGTCACCGATTTTCTTGCTTCCGTTACTCTTTCAGATGAGTTACTGTTTACTTCCATACCGTCTTGGCAACCTGTTACACAAGAAGCCACTAATTTTGGCATCGGTCTTGGATCTGCTTCGCTACCTTTTGCAACTTCGACTAAACAACAACGGCATTTTCCGCCGCTTCCTTTTAGTTTTGAATAATAGCACATTGCTGGAGGAACACTCTCCCCACCAATCATACGCGCAGCTTGCAGGATTGTTGTTCCTGGCTCTACTTCAATCGCTTGACCATCTATAGTTACTTTCATAATATTGGTTGTTGGTTGTTGGTTTTTGGTTGTTAGTTTTAGAAATCCATTAACTATCAACCATCAACTATCAACTTTTATACTGTTATTTTAGAAACCAAGTGTTTTACCTTTTCAAAAGGTTCAGCAACAAAGTGATCTCTATTTTTTATTTTTTCTGGGAATCGAATATGGTATTCAAACTCGTCTCTAAAGTGACGTATTGCAGAAGCCACTGGCCAAGCTGCAGCATCCCCTAAAGGACAAATGGTATTACCTTCAATTTTACTTTGAATGCTAAGTAGCAAATCAATATCTTCTTCACGTCCGTGACCGTTTTCTATTCGGTGCAATACTTTTTCCATCCAACCCGTACCTTCACGACAAGGAGAACATTGACCACAACTTTCATGATGGTAAAAACGAGAAAAATTCCATGTATTTCTTACCATACAAGAAGTGTCGTTGTAAACAATAAATCCTCCTGATCCCAACATTGAACCGGAAACAAATCCACCGTCACTTAATGATTCGTAGGTCATTAATCGATCTTCACCATTTGCAGTTTTGTAAATTAAATCAGCTGGTAAAACCGGTACCGAACTTCCTCCTGGTACAAATGCTTTTAAAGGACGATCAGAACTCATTCCGCCTAAATATTCATCTGAATTTATGAACTCGTATACGCTTAATCCCAATTCAATTTCATAAACTCCTGGATTTTTAATATGTCCTGAAGCCGAAATTAATTTGGTCCCTGTAGAACGACCAATACCGATTTTTGCATAATCTTCCCCTGAATTATTGATAATCCAAGGCACTGCAGCGATAGTTTCCACATTGTTCACCACAGTTGGATTGGCCCAAAGACCTGAAATCGCAGGAAATGGAGGTTTAATTCTAGGATTTCCTCTTTTTCCTTCCAATGATTCAATCAATGCAGTTTCTTCTCCACAGATATAAGCTCCAGCTCCAACTTGAACATACAATTCTAAATCGTAACCCGATCCTAATATATTTTTTCCTAACCATCCAGCAGCTTTAGCTTCGGCGATGGCTCTTTCTAATATTTTGTAAACCCACATGTATTCTCCACGAATATAGATGTAGGATAAATTTGCACCCAACGCAAAACTTGAGGTTATCATTCCTTCTATTAATAAGTGAGGAATGTACTCCATCAAATAACGGTCTTTGAAAGTACCAGGCTCTGATTCGTCAGCGTTGCATACTAAATGTCTTGGTTTTCCTGATTTTTTATCAATAAAACTCCATTTCATTCCTGCTGGAAATCCTGCTCCACCACGACCACGAAGACCTGAAGTTTTCACTTCTTCAACTACTTCGTCAGGAGTCATTTTTTTTATCGCTTTTTCCACAGAAGCATAACCACCATTTTGACGGTAAACTTCATAGGTACGAATTCCCGGAACATTAATTTTGTCTAATAATATTTTTTGTGACATATTATTTATCGTGTAACGTAATTTTATCTTCTTTACAATCAACAATCAATTGATCGATTTTTTCTTTGGTAAGGTGCTCTTTATAGAAATCACCTAATTGCATCATTGGAGCATAACCGCATGCACCTAAACATTCTACACCACGAACTTCAAAAAGACCGTCAGCAGTTGGTTCACCTACTTTTACACCTAATTTATTGCAAGTGTAATCCATTAAATCTTCCACACCATTCAAACAACAAGGAGAAGTTTGGCAAAATTCAAACATGTATTTCCCAATTGGTCTTTGGTTGTACATTGTGTAAAAAGAAACCACTTCATAAACTTCAACAGGTTTAATATGAAGAATTTCGGCTACTTTATCCATTAATTCTATACTCAACCAATTGTCATGAGCATCTTGAACTTCGTGCAAAACTGGCAACAATGCCGATTTTCTCTTATCTTCAGGATAATGACTGATCAACTCATTGATGCGATTCATCAAAGCATCAGTGATATTAATTTCTTGTTTATAATGTGTATGTTCCATTTTTTTATTATTTTGAATTCTGAATTTTAATTTTGAAATGAAGTGATTCATTTATAATTTATAATTCAAAATTTATAATTTTTTTATGCGTCTAATTCTCCAGCAATAACATTCAAACTTGATAAAATTACTATCGCGTCTGATAATAATGCCCCTTTAATCATTTCAGGATAAGCTTGGTAATAAATAAAACAAGGTCTTCTGAAATGCAATCTGTAAGGCGTTCTACTTCCGTCGGTAACTAAATAAAACCCTAATTCCCCATTTCCTCCTTCAACAGCATGGTACACTTCATCAACTGGAACAGGAACTTCTCCCATTACAATTTTGAAATGGTAAATTAACGATTCCATATCGTGGTAAACGTCTTCTTTTGGAGGCAAATAATAAGCGGGAACGTCTGCGTGGTATTCATTTCCGGCAGGCATTTTATCTAAAGCTTGACGAATAATACTCAAACTCTCCCATACTTCAGCATTACGAACGCAAAAACGATCGTAAGTATCTCCCGATTTTCCTACAGGAACTTTAAAATCAAAATCTTCGTAAGATGAATAAGGCTGTGCTACACGAACATCATAATCAACACCCGCAGCACGTAAATTAGGACCTGTAAATCCGTAAGCCATTGCTTTTTCAGCAGATATTGGACCTACATTTACAGTTCTATCAATAAAAATTCTGTTTCTTTCAAATAGGTTTTCGAATTCTTTCCAAGCAACAGGAAATTCTTCTAAAAACACCTCTAATTTTCGGAAAGCTTCTGGCGACCAATCTCTTTCGAAACCACCAATTCTTCCCATATTTGTTGTCAAACGAGCGCCACAAATTTCTTCGTAGATTTCATATACTTTTTCTCTAAATTGAAATACATACAAGAAACCAGTGTAAGCTCCTGTATCCACACCAAGAATTGAATTACAAATCAAGTGATCGGTAATTCTTGCTAATTCCATTACGATAACTCTTAAATACTGCGCTCTTTTCGGAACTTCAATATCCAATAATTTTTCAATAGTCATCCACCAAGCCATGTTATTGATAGGTGATGAACAGTAATTCATTCTATCTGTAAGTGGTGTGATTTGATAAAAAGGTCGGTTTTCAGCAATTTTTTCAAACGCCCTATGGATGTATCCAATGGTAGGTTCCGCTTCTAAAATTCGCTCTCCATCCATCAACAAAATATTTTGGAAAATACCGTGAGTCGCAGGGTGGGTTGG
>NZ_JBIKQP010000010.1:0-56203 GCF_044349645.1 Flavobacterium sp.
TTCTTTATTTACTTTGTAAAAATATTTAGAAACTAAATCGCCATTTTCTGCTAATTCTTCTTCAGTAAACAACGCTTTTACTTCTTCTTTTACTTCGTCAAATGCAGCTGAACGTTCGTGTTTTGCAGAACCTTTACTTGCAATAGCATAGATTTTATCGTAAGCTGCAGCTTTAACTTTAGCATAAATAGTTTCATCAGATTTTTCTTGCTCGTAAGTACGAACTTCTTTTTTACCGAATGCTTTTGCTAATCTTTCTTGAGCTGCAATTTGTACTTTAATATGTTCGTGAGCAAATTTAATTGCTTCTACCATTTCTTTTTCTGAAATTTCTTTCATTTCACCTTCTACCATTGCGATAGAATCTGTTGAAGCCCCAATCATCATATCGATATCTGATAATTCTAATTGTGCACGTGAAGGATTGATAACAAATTTACCATCAATTCTTCCAACTCTAGCTTCTGAAATTAAAGTTTCAAATGGGATGTCAGACAATGCTAATGCAGCTGAAGCGGCTAAACCTGCTAACGCATCTGGCATCACTTCGTCATCGTGTGACATTAATTGGATCATCACTTGCACTTCTGCATGATAATCACTTGGGAAAAGTGGACGTAATACACGGTCAACTAATCGCATTGTTAGCACTTCGCTATCACTTGGACGTGCTTCTCTTTTGAAGAAACCTCCTGGGAAACGACCTGCTGCTGCAAATTTTTCACGATAATCTACCGTTAATGGTAAAAAATCAATTCCTGGACTTGCTTTTCTTGCGGCTACTACTGTTCCTAAAATAACAGTTTTACCAATTCTTACTACTACAGAACCATCAGCTTGTTTTGCTAATCTTCCTGTCTCGATTGTGATGCTTCTTCCATCACCTAAATCGATACTTTCTACAAATAATTGTGGAATCATAAATTTTCCTTTTTTAATTTTACATTGGGTTTCTGCCTGTCGACAGAGTTGTTGTGTTGTTGTAGTTGTTGCTAATAATCCAATGAAAAACCAAACTTTTTTAACTTTTATTTGCCCTAAGGCTAAAAACAAAAAGAGGCGCGTGGGCACCTCTTTTTTATTGATTATTTTCTAATATTCAATACTTTGATTATCTCACGATATCTGTTAATTTCGGTTTTCTTCAAGTAGTCTAATAAACTTCTTCTTTTACCTACTAATAATACTAGCGAACGCTCAGTATTGTAATCGTGACGATTTTTTTTCAAATGCTCTGTCAAATGACTAATTCTGTATGTAAACAATGCGATTTGCGCTTCAGGTTTACCAGTGTTAGTTTTATCTCCGTGTTTAGCGAAGATTTCTTCTTTAATTTCTTTAGTTAAATACATTCCAATATTTGTTTAATGATTTTTATGTATGTCTCATAGCTTTTATAAGACCGGGCAAAAGTACTACTTATTTTTTAATTACCAAATAAAAATAGGTATCTACTGCTAAATAATAAATATCTGATAGTCAATTCTTAAAATTTCTACCAAAAAATTGTATATAATGCTGCAATTATCGATACCACAATTAAGGATCCAACAATAAATGAAGGCGACATTTTAAACATTTTTTTATCTACATCTAATCCATTAGTTTTAATCCCTTTTTTGTTTTCGTAAATGCTAATTATATACATTCCAATCACACAGAATAAAAACACAAATCCCATTCGGTCTATAAATGGAATTTCGTATACTCCCTCAGAATTTTGAACTGAAAAACCAATCGGATTCAAAAATGATAGATTAACGAAAGCGGGCATAAATTTGAAAATAATTGACATCAAAAACCCACCAATAGTAGAAAATAAAGCCGCGTTTGATGTCGCTTTTTTCCAGAAGAAACCTAGAATAAATATCGCAAAAACTCCCGGGCTCACAAAACCCGAATATTCTTGAATGTATTGAAAACCTCCTTTTTTATCGATTCCTAAAAAGGGAGCCACAACAACTGCAATTAACATTGCAATTATGATCGTTTTTTTACCAATATTAACTAATTTCTTTTCATCGGCAGCGACATTAATTTTAGTTTTATAAATGTCTAATGTGAATATGGTTGCGATACTGTTTGCTTTTCCTGCCAAGGAAGCTACTATTGCTGCAGTTAAGGCTGCAAATGAAAGTCCTTTCAGTCCAACAGGAAGTAAGTTAAGTAGCGTAGGATAAGCGCGGTCAGGATTCAAACTTCCATCCTGTAGCATTTCTGTTTGAAAATGACCGTTTTGATACAATACATAAGCTGCAATTCCAGGAAGTACAACTATTATAGGCATTAATAATTTTAAAAATGCAGCGAACAAAATTCCACTTCTAGCCGTTTTTAGGTCGGCACCCAAAGCCCTTTGAGTAATATATTGGTTGCAACCCCAATAATTTAAATTGATTATTAACATACCTCCAATTAATACTGAAAGTCCCGGTAAATCAATATAATTTGGATTGGTTTTGTCAAATATCATATGAAAATGATCGTTCGCATGAGTCGTCATTAATTGGAATCCATCAATAACGCCTGATGATCCAAATTCTTTCGCCACTAAATCCAGTGCTAAATAAGTGGTAACTAAACCTCCTAAAATGAGAAAGAAAACCTGTATTACATCGGTATAACCAATAACTTTCATTCCTCCAAGTGTAATCATAATGGCAAAAAAAGCTAAAAAAATCATACATAAAGTTAAATTCAATCCTGAAATACTACTAATTGCTAAAGCTCCTAAATAGAGAATCGAAGTTAAATTAACCAATACATAAAGTATCAACCAAAAGACCGCCATAATCATCGCGACATTACTATTGTAGCGTTGATTTAGATATTGTGGCATTGTGGATATTTTATTTTTGAGGTAAACAGGCATAAAAAACACTGCTACGATTATTAAGGTTGCTGCCGCCATCCATTCATAAGTGGCAATGGCTAATCCCATTTTGAAACCGCTCCCACTCATTCCAATAAACTGTTCTGCACTGATATTACTTGCAATCAATGAAGCACCAATTGCCCACCATGTCAACGATCCTTCTGCAAGAAAATAATCTTTGCTACTTGTTTGTTCTTTCTTTTTACGATTGTAAATCCAATAGCCGTAACCTACAATTATTACGAAATAGAGTAAAAAAACTAAATAATCTTTTGTGGATAGTGTTTGCATGATTTTTTGGTTTTTAGGTGGTTATTTATTTTTATAATGTTTACTTGAAGAATTTCTAATGATTTCTGCGCTTTTTTCTGTAGTAATATCTCGTTGTGCTTCACCAAGCATTTCATAGCCAACCATGAATTTTTTAACGCTTGCACTTCTCAATAAAGGTGGGTAAAAATGCATATGAAAATGCCACTCTGGATGATTTTTTCCATCCGTTGGGGCTTGATGAATTCCAGATGAATAGGGGAAAGAGGTTTTAAATAAATTATCGTATTTTACTGTTAATTCTTTAATTATTTCAGCAAATGAAACCGTTTCTGAATCAGAAAAATCAGTTATTTTTCCAAAAACTCGTTTACTGATTATCATGGTTTCAAATGGCCAAATTGCCCAAAACGGGACTAATGCAACAAAATCCTCGTTTTCAATAACAATTCTCTCTTTCGATTTTAATTCTTCAATTAAATAATCATTTAATAATGTTTGACCATTTTTGTCATAATAGGATTTCAAATTATTTTGTGTTTTTTCAACTTCGGTAGGTAAAGACTCTTGTGCCCAAATTTGACCATGTGGATGAGGGTTGCTACATCCCATTATACTGCCTTTGTTTTCAAAAATTTGTACATAATTTACAAATTCTTTTTTGCCTAGCTCAGCATATTCTTGCTGCCACGTTTTAATTATATTTTTAATCGCTTCTACCTCCATTTCTGGAATCGTAAGATTGTGTTTTGGTGAAAAACAAACCACTTTTGCAAGGCCTCTTTCTGGAATAGCTTTTAAAAAACTACTTACTTCTTGGTGTTTAAAACTAACTTCATCTGGAATTATCGCAGCAAAATCATTATCAAAAACATAACAATTTTCATAATCAGGATTTTTAATTCCGTTGGCACGAATATTCTCTGGACACAAATAACAACTAGAATCGTATTCTGGTAATTCATCCGAAAACACACTTTCATTTTGACCTTGCCAAGGTCTTTTTGCCCGGTGTGGAGAAACCAAAACCCATTCATTTAATAATGGATTATAGCGACGATGCGAATGTTCGTTGGAATTAAATTCTTGCATAATTAGTTTTTTACAAATGAAGTTCCTTTTGAAATTTTTACTTTGTAGGATTTTAAATCGATACCAAAAGCAGTTTTATATTGACTTGCTATTTTATTTATAAGTTCATTTTCTGAACCTTTTTCAACCAAATTGATAGAACAACCTCCAAATCCTCCGCCCATCATTCGAGATCCTAAAACGGAATTTTCATTTTTAACCGAGTCTACCAAAAAATCAATTTCATCGCAACTTACTTCGTATTCTTTTGACAAACCAGTATGGGTTTCGGTCATTAATTCACCTAATTTTTTGAAATCAGAATTTTCAATTGCAATTACTGCATCTTGAACCCTTTGTATTTCTTTTACTACAAAATAGCATCTTTTGAATAAAGTTTCTCCTAATTTTTCTCTTAGTTCTAAAATGATATTCTCATTACAATTTCTAAATGTTTTTACCTCCGGAAAATGTTGTTTAATTATCGACAATCCTTGTTCTACTTCTTGTCTTCTTACATTATAACCTGACGTTAAATGAGTGTGTTTGACATTACTATCTAATAAAAGCAAGGAATAATTATTAAAATCTGCTTTGTGGTATTCGTATTCTAAAGTGTTGCAATCCAATTTTATAACCTTGTTTTTCTTGCCAAATACAGAGGCAAATTGATCCATAATTCCACAATTTACACCCGCGAAAGTATGCTCGGATTTTTGCCCAATTAAAGTAATTTCCTTTTTTGATAATCCTAGATTAAAAATGGAATTCATCGCAAAACCAACACCACACTCTAAAGCTGCCGAAGAGGATAATCCAGCCCCCATTGGAATTGTGCTACTAAAAACCATATTAAAACCTTGCGTTTTAAATTCCCTTTCCTTCAATTGATGAATAACGCCTAAAATATAATTTGCCCACATTTTATCAATTGGTTTCAAATTATTATTACAATTAAAATGGTACGTTTCATCTAAATCTTTTGCGACAATTGTGCATTCTGAATTTTCATTTTTTGAAATTGCAAAACAGATGTATTTGTTGATAGCTGCCGGTAAAACAAAACCGTCATTATAGTCAATATGTTCGCCAATTATATTAATTCTTCCAGGAGAAAGGAAGATATATTCTGGAGTTTTTTGAAAAATATTTTCAAAATGAAGTGTAGTATTTTTAATTAATTTTTTTTTCATTTTGAATTATTTTATGGTAAACGTAGTAGTCGCAGATTGTAATCCCGTAGACTTTGCTTCTAATTTTAATAAGCCTTTCGTTTTCTCGGATTGAATAATAACTTGACATTTTCCATTGAAAGCACTTCTTCGCCAAGCTCCGTCTTTACATTTGTCAGGCTCATGAGAACTTGGATCTCCATTGCCAACACCGATAATTTTAGCATTTCCAGTTAGGGTAAATTCAATTATATTATTTGCATCGGGAACAGCTCTTCCTTGCTCATCTTCCAGAGAAATATTTACAACAGTGGCGTCTTTTCCATCAGCTAATAAAATGGTTTTGTCTGGAGATAAAATAACTTTGGATGCTTGACCAGTAGTTTCAATTTTAGTGGTTAATTTCTTCCCTTTTTTATAAGCAATTGCTTCCAAAACTCCTGGTTCATAATTTACTTCCCACTGCAAATGACTATTTCTAAGCATCACTTTTTTTCCTAAACTTCTTCCGTTTAAAAATAATTCTACATCATCAGCATTTGTATTTACCCAAACATCTATTGGTTTTCCTACTTTATCAGGCCAATTCCAATGAGGGGAAAGATGCAAAACATCCTTGTCTGTCCACCAACTTTGATAATAATAATAGATGTTTTTTGGGAAACCACATACATCCATAATTCCAAAATGAGAATTTATATTTGGCCATTTAAATGGTGTTGGCTCTCCGCGATAATCAAAACCAGTCCAAATAAAACCGCCTAGCCAATATTTGTTTTCCGCAGCCAACTTCCACCAAGTTTCTGCTTTACTTGCCCACCAAGGAGCAGTAATATCTTGGTCGGGAACGTAAGCTCTGATGGAATCGGTTTCATATATACCTCTTGTAGTTACCGTACTTCCCATTTCTGTTCCTAAAACGGGTTGGTTTGGATGATCCCGATGGTAATCTGAAACGGCATATTCTCGGTAATTAAATCCACGAATAGGAATTACTTCATTAACTCCTTTAAAATCATTTCCCATATCGGCAGCATAGGTACTAGTTCGAGAAGGGTCAATTTCTTTTTGGATTGCCAATAGCGACTGTGCTATTTTTTTACCGTATTCATTTCCTTGAATGTTTTGTTCTTCGTTTCCAATTGACCATAAAAATACTGAGGCATGGTTTCGATCTCGAATCAATAATCGCTTAAATTGATCTTTGTATTCCGGGCTGTTATTGAGTAACCTTTGTTCGTCTAAAACTAGCATTCCCAAGCTATCACAAGCTTCTAAAAGTTCTGGAGTAGGAGCGTTGTGACTGGCTCTGTAGGCATTTGAACCCATTTCTTTCAATAATTTTATTCTATAATACTGCATGTAATCAGGGAGTGCACTTCCAATTCCAGCGTGATCTTGGTGATTATTAGTGCCCTTAATTTTTACATGTTTTCCATTAAGAAAAAACCCTTCGGTAGCATCAAATTTAAATGTTCGAATTCCAAATCTGGTTTTTGATTCTTGGAGAATTTTGTTTCCCTCTTTTATTACAGAAATGGCTTTGTATAAATAGGGATCTTCAATTGACCAAAGCCGAGAATTTAGAACTGTTAATTTTTGTTTGACAATGTTATTTTTATTCGCTTCCAAGCGAACATTTGTCTCATTCGTTTTTGCAATAATTTTACCATTTCTGTCCGTTATGTAGGAATAAGTAGTGCAATTCGATGGAATTAAATTACTGTTTTCAATGGTGGTTTCAATATTTATTGTTGCACTTTTATCCTTTAAAATTGTATTTATATAAACGCCATTTTCAGGGATAAAAACTTTTTCAGTTATATTTAACCAAACATGTCTGTAAATTCCTGCACCTTCGTAAAACCAACCTTCATTTTGAGTGGCATCAACACGAATTACAATTACATTTTCAGTTTCAAAATTCATATAATCGGTCACATCGTAAGAACTTCCTATGTAACCACTAAAATTTGTACCAACATAAAAACCATTAATCCAAATGGTAGCATTTCTATAAATCCCATCAAATTGTAATTCGAAACGTTTATTAATTTTAGATTTATCAAAGGTAAAATGTTTCCGATACCAACCAATACTAGTTTCAGGATAAATAGCTCCAACAGGTTTGTAGCCGTGACTATCCATACTATGCGTATCTGATTTTTCAAATGGTAAAGACACCACCCAGTCGTGTGGAACATTAATTTTACTCCAACTAGAATCTACAAATTTCGGATTTACAATTGTAGTATCATAAACATTCGATTTATGAAATAACAATACATTTCCATAATTGAAATCTTTATTTGGATCTGCAGAATTTCCAAAATGAAACCTCCAATCTTCATCAAGGCTAATTTTATTTTGAGCAAAGGAATTTGAATAATTTATAAATAAAATCGAAATAAAAAGTCCTATTTTGCTAATGGATTGGAATATTATTTTCATCATTTTAAGATATTAATTTCTAAAGGCATCTAGAGCTAACGATGGTTTTCCGTTGGTTTGCCAACAGTTTAATTGATATCCGCTCCAAGTTTTTTCACCTTGTGGTTCCCAATAAATAACTCCAAGTCCTTTCTGATTTGGTACGTTTCTTACCGCATTAATTGTTGCTGTAAGCATGTCTTTTGTATTTTGAACCAATGTAAAATCTCCACCAACTTCTACCACCATAACTTCTTTATTGTATCGAGTTGCCATGTCATTTAAATTATTTTGAAGGTCACCAATGGTCATTGTATAATTACTGTTTAACCAATAAGGATAGTAAGAAAGTCCAATTACATCATATTTTACATTGTTAGTTCTAGCATTGTCAAAAAACCATCTAAATCGAGAATTATTATTACCTTGATCAATATGAACTACCACTTTTATTTTTGGATCAATAGCTTTTGTAGCATCATACCCTTTATTTAAAAGTTGTGCTAGTTGTGCAAAATTGGATGAATTTCCTTCAGGCCATAACATTCCACCAGGAATTTCATTTCCAACTTGAACCCATTCAGGGGTTACTCCCGCAGTTTTTAGTGCGGTTAATACCTCAAAAGTATGATTGTAAACGTCACTCAATAAAGTGGTAAACGAATGTGAAGCCCAAGCAGCTGGTTTGTTTTGTTGTCCAGGATCTGCCCACGTATCGCTATAATGGAAATTAATCATAACTCTCATCCCTAAGTTTTTGGCTCGAACTGCCATCGCTACCGTTTCGTCTTTGCTACAATGTCCGTTAATTCGGTCATTTGAAGGGTTAACAAAAACGCGTAATCGAATGGTATTCATTCCTCGATCTTTTAATAATTGTAAACAGTTTTTTTCTGTTCCGTCAGCATCGTAAAATCTATATCCTGTGGCCTCCATTTGTGACAACCACCCAATATCTGCCCCTTTCGCAAAACTATAAGTTGGTGTTGGATTTGGAACTGGATCTGGAGTTTGAGAATTACTACAATAACATAATAACAGCGAAGTCGAAATAACAAATAGTAATAAGATGTTAGATTTTGAATTTTTCATAATAATTAAATTTCAAATTTATAAACTGTTTTTTGCAAATAAGTTTCATTTTTTTTCAATACAGAATTTGGGAAATGGCTATGATTTGGAGCATCAGGAAAATTTTGAGTTTCAAAACATATCCCACTGTTGGATTGGTATTTTATATTTTCTTTTGCAGTTATCGAATCATCATTTTTACCACCTACATAAATATGTACCGAAGGCTGATCGGTGAAAACTAACATTTTCAAATTATTTATATCGCTGTAAAGTGAAGCTGCAATTTTATTTTCTTTGTTTAAAACAAATGAGGAGTCTATTTTTTCTGGACATTTTTTTGCATTTGAAAAATCATTTGTAGTATCATCTACTTTCAAGAGAAAGCCCGAAGGAACATTCTCATTATCCGTTTCTAAAACGGTATTGGAGTTAATAAATAAATCTTGATTTGCAATTGTTTCTTGATGTCCTTCCAAATTAAAATAACTGTGATTGGTCAAATTGATGATCGTATCCTCTGAAGTTGTGGCGATGTAATCAATACTTAACTCGTTATTTTCAGATAAAGTATAAGTGAGTTCTACATTTAAATCACCTGGAAAACCACCTTCATTATTAGGACTAAAATAAGTTAATGTGATAGATGGATTTATACCGTCAGTAATTTTTTTAAACGCCCAAATTCTTTGGCTAAAGCCAATATTACCTCCGTGGAGTGAATGATTGTTGAGGTTTTTTTCAAGTTGGTAAACTTTATTATTTAAAGTAAATAAACCTTGGTTAATTCTACCAGAGTATCTTCCTACAGTTGCTCCATAATAGGGGGAACCACCGATTTCATATGATTTAATATAGTCCTTTAATGATTCCAATCCTAATACTATGTCAATGATATTTCCCGTTTTTAAAGGTATTTTTAAGGAAGTAATGGCAGCGCCGTAATTGATTATTTTAACTTCAATTCCATTAGTATTTTTCAACTCATAGCTGTAAACAGCTTCACCATTTGGCATTGTTCCAAATAATTTGAATTTTGAATTGATGGTAACTTCAGACATTTTTTGATGTAAATTATAAACTATTTCAAAATTATTTTATTTTTGCTTAAAAACATAGTAGTACCTACCAGTTTTTTTAACCTTAATTATTTCTTCTAGATGAAGCTGATTTCTATTCAAACAAACATTGGAATTCCCAAATATAGGCAAATTATAGCTTCAATTGAAAAAGCTATTGAGGATGGTAAATTGCTAAAAAATGAAAAATTACCCTCAATAAATAAAATTTGTTTAGAGTTTTCCTTGTCTAGAGATACTGTTTTTCAGGCCTATGAAGATTTAAAAAAGAGGGGAATAATTTTTGCAATTCTTGGTAAAGGATATTATGTAAAAAGCACGGAAATTAATATTAAACAAAAGATTTTTCTATTATTTGATGAGCTTAATATTTTTAAAGAAGATTTATATAATTCCTTTTTGGAAAATATAGGAAAAGATGTTCAAGTAGATATTTTCTTTCATCATTTTAATATAGAAGTTTTTAGAAAGTTAATAAAGGACAGTAATGGTAATTATACAAAATATATTATAATGCCTACAAATTTGGTTGAGGCACCTTCGATAATAAAAACCCTACCAGTTAATGATGTTTATATTTTAGACCAAACAAATATAGAACTTGTGGAATTCCCTTCTGTTTTTCAAAATTTCGTTAAAGATATTTATGATGCATTATGCATTGGAATGTCGAAATTGGACAAATACAAAAAACTAATTATCATTTTTCCAGGGTTTAGAGAACCCATCGGGATGAAATTAGGATTTGAAAAATTTTGCAATGATTTTCAGTTCGAATTTGAAATTATTTCTGAATTTTCAGATAAAAACATAAAAGCAGGAGAGGTCTATTTAATTCCTAATGATAGAGATTTAGTTCGAGTTATAGAAAAATCAAAATTACAGAATTTACAAATTGGCATTGATTTCGGAATCATATCTTATAATGAAACGCCTCTAAAAAAAGTAGTAGAAAACGGAATTACAACCATTTCAACTGATTTTATTGCAATGGGTAAGATTGTAGCCAAAATGATTCTCAATGGTAAAAAGGAACAAATCGAAAATAAATGTTCCTTGATTATTCGAAATTCATTATAACTTAAAATAATTCAGCAATTTGTTCATTAACGAACTCTAAAAAACGTTCATCTTCAGTTGTAAATGGATCTAAAGTGTTTGAATCGATATCTATTTGACCAATATTCTGTCCATTTACAAAAAGTGGAACTACGATTTCCGATTTTACAGTAAAACTACAAGCTATATAATTGTCTTGAGCAGCAACGTCGGGAACAACAAAATTATTATTTGAAACTGCTACTTGACCACAAATACCTTTTCCAAATGGGATAACAGTATGATCAGTAGGAGCGCCAACATAGGGTCCTAAATGTAAAGTTTGGGATTCATGATTTGCAAAATAAAACCCAACCCAATTGTAATGCGCAACATTTGATTCTAAAAGTGCACAAATTTGTAATAACTTCTCTTCTCGAGAGCCGTTTTCAGAGTTTGCAATTTCAATAACTAGAGGTTTTAATTCGGCAAATGTCATAATTTTAATTTTTACAAAAGTATTTAATTGCGCTCGTCTTTTTTTATATAAATTTGTTAAAAATTACAATTTGAAGAATTATTGGATTCAGTACAAGCCTTTTTTACTATTCTTGGTTAAATTTATTTTTTCCTATTTGGTTTTAACCTTTATATATCAACATTATTTAAATCAATTTGATATAAAAAATAATGAAGTTGATGGGTTTACCAAATTAGTTTCAACTCAAGTTGAGCACTTACTTTTGTTTTTCAACGCTGATGCTCAAATCGAGCTTCATCCTTCACAACCTTGTTATAAGTTTTTTTATAATGGAAAATACATTTCCAGAATTATTGAAGGTTGTAATGCACTAAGTGTGATCATTCTATTTATCTCATTTATAATTGCATTTTCAGGGAAATTGAAAAATACGATTTACTTTATTATTTCGGGAAGTTTAATTATTCATGTTTTAAATATCACTAGAATTGCACTTTTAATGGTTGCTTTTTATAATTTCCCCGAAGCCAATTTTATTTTACATGATATTTTATTTCCTCTAGTTATTTATGGAACTGTATTTATTTTGTGGATTATTTGGGTAAACAAATTTTCATTCTATGCTAAAACACCTATTAAATAATAAATTCAGAGTTTTTATTTTGGTTTCATTGGTGCTTTTTTTAGCATTAATTAGAATAGGTGAAACATCGCTTTTCTACGATCCGTATTTGGACTATTTCAAGTCCGATTTCACTAATTTGCAACTTCCAATTGTAGATAAATTGAAGTTGTTTTTAAGTTTGTTTTTCAGGTATTCATTGAATACAATAGTTTCAATTGCATTCATTCAAATTGCTTTTAAAGACGCTAATTTCTCCAAGTTTGTTGCAGTTGTATTTGTATTATTATTTATTATTTTAATATTAATTTTCTATTTTGTCTTAGCTTTTTATGCTCAAGAAAACAAAATGCTATTGTTTTATTTACGTAGGTTTTTAATTCAACCTCTATTTTTATTATTATTCATTCCAGGATATTTAATCCAAAAGCGGTTAAATTAATTTTTTCTTAATATTAATTTTCATTTTATAATTTTGATTACCTTTGTAATATGAATTTTAGAAAACACATTTGTATCATGCTAGCGCTCCTATTGTTGGTTTCCAACATCGGGTTTGCATTTAATGTGCATTATTGTGGCGATGAAATTTCTTCAATTTCATTTAAAACAAGGTTATCAACTTCAGAAATAGAGAAAAACTGCTGTGGTGAAATTGAAAAAAAATCAAATTGTTGTGACAATAAAGTGATGCATTTTCAGAAAAAATCGGAAACTTCTTTATCACATTTATTTTTTCAAACTTCTTTTTTTCAATTATTTACTATTGATTGGAAATCAAATATTACAGTTTCAATTTTGATTTTCAAAAAAAATTCAATCCCAACTTATTTTTGTGATGCAAATGCACCGCCTTACTTTAAGTTGTATTCCCAATATATATTTTACGCTTAATTTTTATGTTTTGAAGGTTGATCACATTTTATGTGGTTAAAAACTCATTATGAACATAAAATTTTTTAAAAATGCAAAAACAAATTTCAATTCTTTTATTGTTGTTTTTTTGTTCGTTTACTTCCTTTTCACAAGACACTTTGAAGGAAATAAAAGTTCAAAATTCCAGTAAAAGTTTGCAAAAATCTTTAAAACTTACTGCCAATACTACACTACTTTCAAGCAAAGAATTGTTGAAGGCAGCCTGCTGTAATTTGGCCGAGAGTTTCGAAACCAATCCCTCAATAGACGTTAATTTTTCAGATGCTTTAACAGGGACCAAGCAAATAAAAATGCTCGGATTAACAAGTCCGTATTTAATGATAACCGAGGAAAATATTCCATCTGTGAGAGGTGCTTCTCAAGCTTATGGGTTGTCATTTACACCTGGAACTTGGGTGGAAAGCATTCAAATTACAAAAGGGGCTGGAAGTGTTGTGAACGGATATGAAAGTATTTCAGGACAAATAAATACCGAGTTACTTAAACCTTCTAAAGATATTCCATTTTTTGTAAATGCTTACGGAGCTTCAGATTCTCGATTTGAATTAAATACTCATTTCAATAAAAAATTATCCGATAAATGGAGTTCAAGCTTGTTTATTCATGGAAATACTAGAATTGCCAAGAACGACATGAACAATGATGGATTTTTGGACAATCCTTTGGGAAAACAAATCAATATTTTAAATCGTTGGGAATATGCAAATGCTCAAAAAGGGTGGGTTAGTTTTACTAATTTCCGATATATGAACGACAAAAAGCAAATGGGTCAATTGGAATTTGATCCAAATCGGGATCGATTTACAACCAATTTCTGGGGTTCTGAAATCAACACTGAAAGAGTAGATGCTTCAAATAAAGTGGGTTATGTTTTTCCAGATATGCCTTTTCAGAGTATCGGTTTCCAAAACGCTTTTAATAGTCATAATCAGGAATCTTATTTTGGGTTTAACCAATACAATATAAAGCAGAAAAGTTATTATTCCAATTTGATTTTCAATTCAATTATTGATAATACAATGAATAAATTTTCAACTGGAATTAATTTTACCTATGATAAATATGACGAGTTTGTAAATCAAATAGATTACAGTAGAACCGACAATTCAATTGGTGCATTTTTTGAATACACCTATGATAATACTAGTAATTTTAGTATGATATTAGGCGGTAGATTTGATAATAATAATCGTCTAGGTGCTTTTTTTACTCCTCGATTGCATGTTAGATACAATCCTTGGGAAAAAGGAGTATTTCGTTTTTCGGCAGGAAGAGGGATAAGAAGTGCAAATATTTTTGCTGAAAATCAACAACTATTTGGAAGTTCAAGAAACTTTGAAATTCTTAGTAATGGAGGAAAAATTTATGGATTAAATCCTGAAATAGCTTGGAATTATGGTATCAGCTTTTCTCAAAAAATTCTACTTTTTAACAAAAACGGAGATATAGGATTTGATTTCTACAGAACCAATTTTCAAAACCAAGTAGTGGTTGATTTGTATCAAGGCCCGCAACAAGTCGTATTTTATAATTTGAATGGAAAATCATTTGCAAATAGTTTGCAAATAGAATTTAATTATGAATTAGTTAAACATTTTAATTTGAGAGCGGCTTATAAATATTATGATATTCAAACCGATTATCAGTATGAGACTTTGGAACGCCCTTTACAAGCCAAACATCGATTTTTTGGAAATTTGGAATACCAAACTCATTTATTAGATGATGGAAAACAATGGAAGTTTGATTTTACAATTAATTGGATTGGAAAACAAAGATTACCAAACACCATTTCCAACTCTGGTTTAGACTCAATGCCCGATTTTTCACCTTCATTTTCAGTGATGAATATGCAAATTTCTAGAGTTTTTTCAAGTACCTTTGAAATGTATGTTGGAGGTGAAAATATCGGAAATTATAAACAAGAAAAAGCAATTTTAGGAAGTAGCAATCCTTTCGGAACCGCTTTTGACACTTCAATAATATATGCGCCAATATTTGGACAGATGTATTATGCGGGATTACGATTTAAAATCAAATAAACAATTATAATAACATTTAAAACAACAATTATGAGAAAATTAATTTTAGCAACAGTATTTATTTTAGGTGCATTTTCAATTCAAGCACAAGATAAATTAAACAAAAATGCCAAGTATGAAATCGAGGTTAATGGAAGTTGTGACATGTGTCAATCCAGAATTCAAAAAGCAGCCTTTTCAGTTTCAGGAGTAAAATCGGCCACTTGGAACATAGAAACGCATAAATTGAATTTAATTTTGAACGAAGAAAAAGCTACTATTTTGGATGTAAAAAAAGCGGTCGCAAAAGCAGGGTATGATACCGATGAGGTAAAAGCTACAGATGAAAATTATACTAAATTACCTGGTTGTTGCCAATATGAAAGGAAATAACGAGTTAGATTTGCGTTAATTTAATTTTAAATCGTGCCAATTAATTGTGTCTAAATTAAATTTTAGTTACTTTCACGCCTTATACAAATTTTGTTTTTGACAAAGTAAACCAAATTATCTATGAATAATTTTGATTGGACACAATTAATAAATCCTGAGTTTTATATTACCCTTCAAATCGGAGGAATACAAATTGGACTTTACATTGTCTTGTTTATTGTTTTTGCTGAAACTGGACTTTTTGCAGGTTTTTTCTTACCGGGAGATAGCCTTTTATTTTTATCTGGAATCTATGCGTCTGGCTCAGTGGTTGATGGGGTTTATCACCCAGGCTTAGTAGATCAATTTGTTCACATTGATAGTGATTTTTTAAATGTACTAATATTAGTTTGCTTTATTTCAATAGCGGGAATTCTTGGAAATATGGTAGGATATTGGTTTGGTGCAAAAAGTGGATACTATCTTTTTAAGAAAGAAGATTCCTTTTGGTTCAAGAAAAAATACTTGATACAATCGAAAGATTTCTTTGAAAAATATGGAGGGAAAGCCATAATATACGCTAGATTTCTTCCAATATTCAGAACTTTTGCACCTATAATTGCAGGAATTGTAGAAATGGATAGGAAAAAGTTTATGTTTTTCAATATTTTAAGTTCTTTCTTATGGGCCTCTGTACTAATTTTTTCGGGGCATTATTTATTTGGAATTTTCTTAAATTATGGAATTAATTTAAAAAATTATATAGAATATATTGTTATTGGTATTATTCTAATTTCAACATTACCAGTAGTACTTAAACTATTGAAAAAAACAGTAGTTAAATAATTTGAAAAGTTCATAAATTAAAAATCCGCTTCATAATTCATGAAGCGGATTTTTTATTTGAATGTAATCTTAATTACATCATTCCTGGCATACCACCACCCATATGGCTTCCTCCAGCATTTTCTTCTTTAATTTCCACCAAAGCACATTCAGTTGTTAAGATCATTCCAGCTACAGATGCTGCATTTTCAAGTGCAACTCTTGTCACTTTTTTAGGATCAATAATTCCTGCTTTTAGCATGTCAACATATTCATCAGTTTTAGCATTATAACCAAAATCTCCTTTACCTTCAGCTACTTTTGCAACTACCACTGATCCTTCTAGACCTGCATTTTCAACAATAGTTCTTAATGGTGATTCTACCGCACGAGAAATAATTTGAATTCCTGTAGCTTCATCTGCATTGTCTGCTTTTAAATTCTTCAAAGAATTTTTAGCTCTCAATAAAGCAACACCACCACCAGCAACAATTCCTTCTTCTACAGCAGCTCTTGTTGCGTGTAAAGCGTCGTCAACTCTGTCTTTTTTCTCTTTCATTTCTACTTCAGAAGCCGCACCAACATAAAGAACAGCAACTCCACCAGCTAGTTTAGCTAAACGTTCTTGCAATTTTTCTTTATCATAATCAGAGGTCGTAGTTTCCATTTGACCTTTAATTTGGTTTACACGATTTTTGATCATATCAGCATCGCCAGCACCACTAACTAGAGTTGTATTGTCTTTGTCAATTGTGACTCTTTTCGCAGTTCCTAGCATTTCGATAGTTGTATTTTCTAGAGTGTATCCTCTTTCTTCAGAAATTACAGTACCACCAGTTAAAATAGCAATATCTTCCAACATTGCTTTTCTTCTGTCGCCAAATCCTGGAGCTTTTACCGCAGCAATTTTTAATGCTCCACGTAATTTATTTACTACTAAAGTTGATAATGCTTCACCATCTACATCTTCAGCAATAATTAATAATGGTTTCCCTGATTGCGCTACCGGCTCTAAAACTGGCAGCAATTCTTTCAAAGAAGAAACTTTTTTATCGTATAATAAAATGTAAGGATTTTCTAATTCCGCTTCCATTTTTTCAGGATTGGTAACGAAATAAGGAGATAAATATCCTCTGTCAAATTGCATACCTTCAACAACATCTACGTAAGTATCTGTTCCTTTTGCTTCTTCAACCGTGATAACACCTTCTTTTCCAACTTTTGCAAAAGCATTAGCAATTAATTCGCCAATTACTTCATCGTTATTTGCAGAAATAGAAGCAATTTGTTTGATTTTTTCAGAATCACTTCCAACTACTTTAGCTTGTTTAGCTAAATCGGCAACAATTGTTTCAACTGCTTTGTCGATTCCTCTTTTTAAATCCATTGGGTTTGCACCTGCAGCTACGTTTTTCAAACCTTCTTTAACTATAGCTTGTGCTAATACAGTAGCGGTTGTAGTTCCGTCTCCTGCTAAATCATTGGTTTTCGAAGCTACTTCTTTCACCATTTGAGCCCCCATATTTTCTAAAGGATCTTGTAATTCAATTTCTTTAGCTACAGTTACTCCGTCTTTAGTTACATTTGGTCCACCAAAAGATTTTCCAATAATAACGTTACGCCCTTTAGGCCCTAAAGTCACTTTTACAGCATTTGCTAATGCATCAACACCACGTTTTAATCCGTCACGTGCTTCAATATCAAATTTTATATCTTTTGCCATTTTATGTTTATTTGTTGATTCGTTTATTTGTTAAATTGTATATTAGATTATAGCTAGAATATCGTCTTCACGCATAATTAGATAATCTTTACCTTCTAATTTTAATTCTGTACCAGCATACTTACCATACAATACAGAATCCCCAATTTTAACTGTCATTGTGTGGTCTTTAGTCCCAGCACCAACAGCAACTACAGTTCCTTTTTGAGGTTTTTCTTTGGCAGTGTCTGGTATGAATATTCCAGAGGCTGTTTTTGTTTCTGCCGCTACAGGTTCAATTAGAACTCGATCTGAAAGAGGTTTGATGTTTAAACTCATAATAATATATTTTAATTGTTTATTGAAATTTTATGAAATTATAATTTCAGAAATTGTGCCAATGTGTTAATTATGACAATTTTACCTAAAAAAAATGCCAGCATTGACAAGCTGGCATTTAATATTTTGAAAAAATAATTATTTTTTTGCTGGAACTGCAGGAGCTGGAGCAGATTGTGCTGGTGCAGCTGGAGTTGCCGGTGTAGCAGCTGCAGGAGTTGCTTTTTGTGTTGTATCTATAATTTTAGAATCAGAATCACCAAATGAATCTGTAAAACTTAGGTAAGAAAATAATACTAATGCAGTTAGAATCATCGCTAAAATCCATGTGCTTTTATCTAAAAAGTCAGTAGTTTTTTGAACACCACCCATCATTTGCGATCCTCCTAATGAAGAAGATAATCCACCACCTTTAGGGTTTTGAACCATAATTACTACAATTAGTAAAAAACATACTATTGTTATTAATACTAAAAAAATTGAAAATGTACTCATTGTTACTTATTATTTTGTTGTAAAATCTTGATGTCCGAAATACGGTTTGCAAAGAAACTACTTTTTTCTGGATATTTCAAAATTAATATTTCATAAGCTTGAATTGCTTTGTCATATTTATTTTGCTCTAAATATACTCTTGCTAAGGTTTCTGTCATTAAATACGGACTATTCTCAGAACTTATCTCAAATTTAATGTTAGGTTCTGCATCTTTTTTAATTGGTGGAATTTTAGGATTCGACTCAATAAATTTGTCAATTACCTCTAATTTTTTCTGTTTTTCAGGATCTATTGAACTGGTTTTTTCTTCTTTTGGGGCTGTATTTTCTCTAACAATTGGGTGAATTTTTGATAATTGTAACCATTCTTCAAACGAATATTTCTCAGTTAATGAAAAAACTAATGGTTTTCCAATGTTCAATTTTTCTTGAATCGATGAATCTGGATTGTTTCCTTCAGAAGGTGATGCCTCTTTTATAGAAGTTAATATTGATTGCTCCAAAGAATTTTCTCTTGAACCAATTTTCTCCTCCTTGAAAATCAATTCCGTTGCATCAACATCAATTTCATTTATTTCAGCTAATTTTTGCTCGTACAAATTTTTATCAATTCTAGTAAATGTATCAGAAATGATAAAATCAAACAAAATAGTCCGATCGGTAGTGTGAGCTGCAGTGCTTTTTAATTCATAATTATAACGAAAACTCTCTTCATTGTATAGTCCTTTCAATCGCAATGCTCTTGCACTTTGAAAATAGGGAAACTCCGCAACTATTTTTTCCAATGACGAAGTTTGCTTGTCATTGATAGCATTTGGGTTGTTTATTAAAGTTAAGTATTCAGTTATGTTCATGATTAATAATCAGTTGATTACCATTTAGCTAACGATTCATTAAAAATATCCTGAGTGATTCTTTCAAAAATAAAATCTAAATTTTCATTAAGTACTGAACCAACTAACTGATTTGCCCCATCGTAATCATTATAAAAAGAGAATCTTTTTTCGAAATTGTCAGCTTCTTTATTTTTGTTTATAAACCTAACATTAACTGTAATTGACAATCGGTTTTGCGCCGTTCTTTGATCGGCAGTTGCTGTCATTGGACTAATTCTGTAATCTACAATTTCACCTTCATAAACTAAATCCCCATTTGAACTGGTTAAATTCAGGTTTGTTTGATTTTGAATTAAATTTTGTAATCGTTGAGTAAAAATTCTTTCAATACCTGGCTCAATCAATGGAGCGTTATTTTGAAAATAATTCACCTGAAATGATTTTGCGTCAATTTTTCCCGTTCCAGTAAAATTATATACAGAACAACTATTGAAGGTAAACAATAATAAAATCGCTAATAGGAAGTTTATTTTTTTCATTATAGTTTTAAATTCCAAAGATATTCAAAAATATTTGACATTTAACAATTACCGTTTTAAAGATCAAATTGCTTTATTTTTCGATACAAAGTTCTTTCAGAGATACCCAATTCATCTGCTGCAGCTTTTCGTTTTCCTTTATTTTTTTCTAATGATTTTTTGATCATCTCAATTTCTTTTTGCTCTAAACGCAGCACTTCTTCTTCTACATCTTCCACAGTTTCTGCCAATAAATAGCTGTCTTCATGATCTTTAAATTCGGCAATTTCTACTTTTTTATTGACAGGAATTATCGCTAATTCTTCTTGTTCTTCAAATTCAATTTCATTATTGCTTTCTTTGGTTCCGTATATTTTTTGAATCAAATGCTGGTTGGTTTCTTGAACTTTCGAGGCGCCATTTTTCAGTAATTCTAAAGTTAGCTTTTTCAAATCGTGCAAATCACTTTTCATATCAAAAAGCACTTTGTACAAAATTTCTCTTTCATCTCTAAAATCACTTTTGCTCTTTTTATCTTTAATTACCGATGGTAAATTATTGTTTTCATCTGGTAAATACAATTGTAATGTTGCTGCAGAAATTTCACGATTGGTTTCTAAAACCGATATTTGTTCGGCAACATTTCGCAATTGTCTAATATTTCCGCTCCATCTAAATTGCAACAACGCTTGAACCGCAAAATCATCTAATTTTATGGCAGGCATTTTATATTTATGTGCAAAATCAGATGCAAATTTTCTAAATAACAAATGGATATCCTCTTTTCGCTCTCTTAATGGGGGTAGAGAAATATCTACCGTGCTTAATCTATAATATAAGTCTTCTCTGAATTTTCCTTTTTCAATTGCATCAAACATTTTAACATTGGTTGCTGCCACAATTCTTACATTTGTTTTTTGAACTTGTGAAGAACCAACCTTAATAAACTCTCCATTTTCCAAAACACGCAACAATCTTACCTGAGTTGTCAAAGGTAATTCGCCCACTTCGTCAAGAAAAATTGTTCCTCCATCGGCTACTTCAAAATAACCTTCGCGAGTTCCTGTTGCTCCTGTAAACGATCCTTTTTCGTGACCAAAAAGCTCACTATCAATAGTTCCTTCAGGAATTGCACCGCAGTTTACAGCAATATATTTCCCGTGTTTTCTATGAGAAAGAGAATGTATGATTTTTGGAATATTCTCTTTTCCAACACCACTTTCTCCTGTTACCAATACTGAAATATCAGTTGGCGCAACTTGAATCGCTTTTTCAATTGCGCGGTTTAGCTTTGGGTCATTCCCAATAATTCCAAACCGTTGTTTTGTTGATTGAATTGTTTCCATAATGTCATTGTGAGGCACGCGGCAAATTTATTTTACCAATCCTCAGTTTTATTAAACTATTTTTTACTTCAACGTGTCTTTTATAGTCAAGGTATCTTTTAACTGTTCGGTTTTTTCAACTTTTTTCTTTGGAAAATAAGTTCTAACAATAAAAAAGGTAGAGCCAAATCCTATTATAAATGTTACTATTGCTATAAGTATGTTTTTTCTTGTCATTTGACAATTATTTTTTTTTGCTACAGATTAAAAGATTTTCTCAGATTTTAAATCATAAAGAATATCTCTTATATTGTAACGATTTTGTTAGAAAATTCTTTAACCGCTTTGACTTCTAAAATAATATCACCGTTCACAATAAAGTCTGCATAAAACCTATGAGGTAAAATCTTACCTTTATATTCAATTGCAAACTCTTTTTCTCTTTCAAAAGGAATATTATTTTCTTTAAATTCTATTTCTAAAGCATCTTTATATATTATCTCTAAGAGCCCAGCTCCCAGATTTCTATGAACTTCCATACAGATACCTATAATTTTATATGTTTCATCTTCTCTATATCCGTCCATTTTCTCTCTTTCTTATTTTTAAATTATTTTAAATAATCTGTGAAAATCATTTAATTCTGTGGCGAAAAATATTTTTAATTCATTTTGTTTTTTTACATTTCTTTTAGCGTAAATGCTTTCGCAAAAGATTAAATTATTAAAAAATCTGTGAAAATCTTTTAAATCTGTGGCGAAAAATATTTTTAATTCATCCCACTAAGTCCAACCGCTTCACCCTTCAAAGTTCCACTAGTACAACTTAGAATTCTCACATTTACAAAATCCCCAATTTTATAATTCTCCTTTGGAAAAACTACTGTAATGCTTTGAGAATTTCTTCCCGAAAATTCATTTTCCGATTTTTTAGATACCTTTTCGATCAAAACTTCTACTGTTTTTCCTACAAATTCCTCACTTCGAAACCAAGCATGTTTTTGCTGTAAATCCACAATTTCTTGTAATCTTCTTGCTTTAGTTTCTTCCGAAATATCGTCTTTCATTTTGCGTCCAGCCAATGTTCCCGGGCGTTCAGAATACGAATACATATAACCAAAATTGTATTTTACATATTCCATCAAACTCAAAGTGTCCTGATGGTCTTCTTCCGTTTCTGTTGGAAATCCAGCAATCATATCCTGAGAAATTGAACAATCGGGAATTATAGTTCTAATTTTATCGATTAAAGTCATGTATTCTTCACGTGTATGCAAACGGTTCATTTCCTTCAAAATTCTATTACTTCCCGATTGAACCGGAAGATGAATGTGCTTACATATATTATCGTACTTCGCTATAATATGCAAAATGCTTTCGTGCATGTCTTGAGGGTTGGATGTCGAAAATCGAATGCGCATTTTAGGAAATGCAACCGCAACCATTTCTAATAATTGATCAAAATCAACCGCCGTAGCCTTTTGCATCTCACTAGCATTTACAAAATCTTTTTTCAAGCCACCGCCATACCATAAATAACTATCTACATTTTGGCCTAAAAGTGTAATTTCTTTAAACCCTTTATCCCATAAATCTTGAATTTCCGATAAAATACTTTGTGGTTCTCTACTTCGTTCACGACCTCTCGTAAATGGAACTACACAAAAAGTACACATATTATCGCAACCTCTCGTAATCGAAACTAAAGCTGTAATTCCGTTGCTCATCAATCGAACTGGTGAAATATCACCGTAAGTTTCCTCCTTCGACAAAATCACATTAATCGCATCGCGACCTTCTTCAACTTCATTCAATAAATTTGGCAAATCTTTATAAGCATCTGGACCTACAACCAAATCTACAATTTTCTCTTCCTCTAAAAATTTATCTTTCAAACGCTCCGCCATACAACCCAAAACACCCACTTTCATCTTCGGATTAATACGTTTTACCGCATTGTATTTTTCCAAACGCTTGCGAATAGTTTGCTCCGCTTTGTCCCGAATCGAACATGTATTTACCAAAACTAAGTCGGCTTCTTCCAATGTTTGCGTTGTATTATAGCCCTCATTCATTAAAATTGAGGCCACAATTTCACTGTCAGAAAAATTCATCGCACAACCATAACTTTCAATATAAAGTTTCTTTGTGTTTTCGGCTTTTTGTTCTAAAACAAGACTTTCTCCTTGCTTACTTTCTTCAATCGTTTTTTCCATCATAAACTATAAAGTGCAAAGATAATGCAATTCCAATAAATATGACAAGTTGTCAGCCTAAGAATTAACATTATATTATATAGGTAGCTATTCCCGCTTTCCGCTTCAAGTCCTCACAAAAAAGTGTTGTTTTGTGATTTTATAATGAGCTGCTTCCATTCGCTATTTTAAAATCATAAAACTAAAAACACTTTTTTTGTTCCGGGCTTTCCACTTCAATCGGGGCTATTGTCACTATTTTTATATCCAATTTAAATTTTTTTTCTATTTCAAACGCTCTTTATAAATGGGCATTTTTTATGAATTTTCATACTTTTAAAAAATCAAAAGTGCAATATTTAAAAAAATCATATACTTTTGTCGCAGTTAAATACAATCCAATGACAAAGAATTTAGTAATCGTAGAATCTCCTGCAAAAGCCAAAACTATTGAAAAATTCCTAGGAAGTGATTTCCAAGTTGAGTCAAGTTATGGTCATATTGCCGATTTACCATCTAAAGAAATTGGGGTAGATGTTGCCAATGGGTTCAAACCAAAATACGAAGTTTCTGCCGATAAAAAAGCATTGGTTTCCAAACTAAAAACACTAGCTAAAAATGCCGATATAGTTTGGTTAGCAAGTGATGAGGATCGCGAAGGAGAAGCTATTTCTTGGCACCTAGCCGAAGAATTAAAATTGGATATAAACAAAACTAAAAGAATTGTATTTCACGAAATTACCAAAACAGCTATCCTAAAAGCAATTGATAATCCTCGCGAAATTGATTATAATTTGGTAAACGCACAACAAGCGCGAAGGGTTTTAGACCGATTAGTTGGTTACGAACTTTCACCAGTACTTTGGAGAAAAATTAAAGGCGGACTTTCAGCCGGTCGTGTTCAGTCTGTTTCTGTACGATTAATTGTAGAAAGAGAAAGAGAAATCCAGAATTTTAATCCCGTTGCGACTTTTTCTATCGTTGCCGAATTTACTAACCAAGCCGGAAAAGCATTTAAGGCTAAATTGCCTAAAAATTTCAATACTAAAAAAGAAGCCGAAGATTTCTTAAATAAAAATATTGGCTCAACCTATAAAGTAGCCGATTTAGAAACCAAGCCAACAAAAAAATCACCAACTGGACCTTTTACTACCTCTACTTTACAACAAGAAGCGGCTAGAAAATTGTATTTTCCTGTTGGAATCACCATGCAATTGGCACAACGTTTATACGAAGCTGGATTGATTACTTATATGAGAACAGACAGCGTAAATCTTTCTAAAGAAGCAATGGATGCCGCTCAAGCTGAAATTGTAAAATCTTACGGTGCTGAATTTTCACAGCCTAGAAATTTCGTAAATAAAAGTAAAGGGGCACAAGAAGCTCACGAGGCGATTCGACCAACTGATATGTCGCGACATACTGTGAATATCGATAGAGACCAAGCGCGTTTGTACGATTTAATTTGGAAAAGAACGTTGGCTTCTCAAATGAGCGATGCCAAATTAGAAAGAACCAATGTAAAAATAGAAGCTAATAATCACGGAGAGGTTTTTACTGCTTCAGGTGAAGTATTACTTTTTGAAGGTTTCTTAAAAGTGTATCTTGAAGGACACGATGACGATGATGAGGAACAAGAAGGGATGTTGCCTTTAATGAAAGTTAATGAAAAATTAGATTGCAATTATATTACTGCAACCGAAAGATATTCCAGAGCAGCAGCGAGATATACCGAGGCTTCATTGGTAAAAAAATTAGAAGAATTAGGAATTGGTCGACCATCCACTTATGCTCCTACAATTTCAACTATTATCAATAGAAAGTATGTTGAAAAAGGAAATTTAGAAGGTCAAGAACGTAAATACGCACAATTAGTATTGCAATCGGGCAAACTAACAGAGAAAATACTAAAAGAAAATACTGGTTCTGATAAAGGAAAATTGGTGCCAACAGACATTGGAACTATTGTAACAGATTTCCTAGTTAAAAATTTTGAAAGCATTTTAGATTATAATTTCACTGCCAAAGTGGAACAAGATTTTGATGAAATTGCGGAAGGAAATGTCAATTGGACAAAAATGATGCAAGAATTTTATGATAAATTCCATCCTTCAGTAAAACAAGTAGAAGAACACGCAGAAAGAGAAAGTGGGGAACGTATTTTAGGGATTCATCCTGAAAGTGGCAAACCAATTTCGGTGCGTTTAGGGAAATTTGGACCGATGGCTCAAATTGGTGCTGCTGACGATGAAGACAAGAAGTTTGCAAGCTTAATGGCAGATCAAAATATTGGGAATATTACCCTTGAAGATGCCTTAAAATTATTCTTATTACCTAAAAATTTAGGCGTTTATAAAGGAGAAGAAATAGAAATTAACAATGGCCGTTTTGGGCCTTATATTAAATTTGGATCGGCATTTATATCCTTGCCAAAAGGAGAGAATCCTACCGATGTATCTCTTGAAAGAGCACAAGAATTAATTGATGAAAAAACACTTGCCGATGCTCCAATAGCAGTATATAAAGGCGAAGGAGTGCAAAAAGGTGTTGGGCGTTTTGGACCATTTATAAAATGGAATGGCGTGTTTATTAATGTAAGTAGAAAATACAATTTTGACAATTTATCGCAATCGGATATCGAAGAATTAATTGAAGATAAATTACAAAAAAATATCGATAAAGTAATTCACGATTGGAAGGAAGAAGGCATTGTTGTTGAAAAAGCACGTTGGGGAAGATCAGTAATCCTTAAAGGAAAAATTAAAATAGAATTGAGTAAAGATATTGATGCTGCTAATTTGACTTTAGCAGAAGTTCAAGAAATGATTGCCAAGAAAACACCTGCAAAGAAAACGGCAGCGAAAAAACCAGCCGCAAAGAAGGCGGTCGCTAAAAAGAAATAGTACAAATGGAATTTGATTTTTTAAAACCTGTTAATGATGAAGTTCTAGAACTTGTAATTGGATTAAATTCCCAGCATTTGGGTAGTAAAATTGTATTGCATACCAACGAACAATTTCCGGATCTAAATAAAATTAAAATTGCCATAATTGGAGTTTTAGACAATAGAGGCGATTCAAATGCAATTTCCGATGTTGATTTAACTACAATACGAAAAGAATTCTATTCACTTTATCCAGGAAATTGGGAAGCCTCAATTGGAGATTTAGGAGATATCGCTGCAGGAAATTCTATTGAAGATACTTATTTTGCTTTAAGAAGTGTTGTTTCAAGTTTGATTAAAAACAAAATCATCCCAATTGTTATTGGAGGTTCACAGGATTTAACTTACTCTATGTATCGCGCTTATGATACATTAGAACAAATGGTAAACTTGGTTTCCGTAGATAACAAATTTGACTTAGGAAAAGAAAGTGACTCTATATCTTCCAACTCCTATTTAACAAAAATAATAGTAGAAGAACCAAACAATCTTTTCAATTATTGTAACATTGGTTACCAAACCTTTTATAATTCTCAAGAGGAAATTGATTTGATAGAAAAATTATTTTTCGATGCCTATCGTTTAGGAGATGTATGCAATAATATAGCAATAGCAGAACCTGTTTTCAGAGATGCCGATTTAGTTAGTTTGGATTTAGGGTCAATAAAATCCTCAGATTCAGGAAATTTTATTAAATTTGCTCCTAATGGTTTTAATGGAAAAGAAATTTGTTCGCTGGCAAGATATGCTGGGATTAGCGATAAAGTAACCTCATTTGGTATCTTTAATCAAAGTAATTCAGAACAAGAATCGATTTTGATCTCTCAAATAATTTGGTATTTTATCGAAGGTTTTCATTACAGATCAAATGAATATCCGTTTGGAAGTAAAGACAATTATTTGAAGTATATCGTGCCTTTAGAGGAAGAAGAGTTGGTATTTTATAAGAGTGATAAAACAGAAAGATGGTGGATTGAAATACCATTTATTTCGCATTTAAATAATAAATTAAAAAGAAATACGTTATTACCATGTTCACACGATGAGTACATTGTAGCTTGCAATAATGAAATGCCTGAAAGATGGTGGAAAGCACAAAGGAAAAATGTTGTTTAACAAATAGTTAAAATTAAATTAATTAAAAATTAGCAATTTTTAGCGATTTTTAATCAAAAATAATTGGTTTTTATGAAAATATTAAATAGGTTTACGCCCTCAAATACAAAAACACACATAATACAAACGCATATGAAGAAGTTTATTGCATTTACCGCAATTTTATCCTTATTAGTTAGCTGTGGCGGTTCAAGCGACAAGGGAGAACTAGTTGGGGCAAAAGGGAAAAAGTGGCATCCAGAGAAACCTTTTGGTATGGCTTTAATTCCTGGCGGTGCATTTATTATGGGTAGATCAAGTGATGATCCTGCAAATTCTCAAGACGCAAACACAAAAACAGTAACGGTTCGTTCTTTTTATATGGACGAAACAGAAATAAGCAATAGCGAATACCGTCAATTTGTAGAATGGGTAAAAGATTCTACAATTAGAGTGAATTTAGCCGAAATGGCTGCTAATCCAGGTAATAGTATAATGGGTTCTAGTTCTGGTGCTGCAGCTGGAGGTACAGGAAATGCTAGTACTAAAGGGACTATTAATGATTATGCTTATTTAAATACAGATCCAGCTAATAATCCAAAAGCTACACCTTATGATAAATATATGTTTGCCAAAGCGCAAGCTAATGGTACAACTGATAATAAATTAAATCGCAAGCCAAAATTAATTAAGGCAACAAATAAATACCCAGATGCTTCTTATGCTCAAGTGATGGATGAAATGTATTTATCTCCGCAAGCTTCCTACAATGGCTTGAAAACTATGGATGCTAATAAATTAGTTTATCGTTACACATGGATGGATATTAATGCTGCTGCAAAAGCAAAAAAAGGAACTCCAAGAGAAAAGTTTATTATACCTGTTGATGCAGAGATTTATCCAGATACAACTGCATGGGTAAAAGATTTTAATTATTCATACAATGTGCCAATGCACAACGATTACTTTTGGCACCAAGCCTATGCGCAGTATCCAGTAGTTGGTGTTAATTGGTCTCAGGCTAGAGCATTTTGTGCCTGGAGAACTTCTTATAAAAACGCTTATGTTAAAAAGAAAAAAGGAAGAGATCAAGTAAATTCATTCAGATTACCATCGGAAGCAGAATGGGAATTTGCTGCTAGAGGTGGTTTAGAATCCGGTATGTATCCTTGGGGAGGTCCATATACTAAAAATGACAAAGGTTGTTTCTTAGCTAATTTTAAACCTAACAGAGGAGATTATGCAGCAGACAATGCGCTATATACTGTTGAAGTAAAATCATATGATCCAAATGGATATGGTTTATATAATATGGCTGGAAACGTTGCAGAATGGACTGCGGATTCTTATGAAAGTGCTTCTTACGAGTTCACTTCAACTATGAACCCTTCTGTTCAAGATATAGATAACAAAAGAAAAGTGGTAAGAGGAGGTTCTTGGAAAGATGTAGCTTATTACATACAAGTTAGTGCAAGAGATTTTGAATATGCTGATACTGCTAGAAGTTATATTGGTTTCAGAACTATTCAAGATTATATGGGTACTCAAACAACAGGAAAATTAACTAAAAAAGTTAAACAATAAACAAATAAACAATTAACAAATTAAACATTAACTAAACTAAATTATTTTTATTATGGCATTAATACCAAAAAAAACAATGAACTTTGCTTACGGAATGGGGGCAGCAGTAGTAATCGTAGGAGCTTTATTTAAAATTCAACACTGGACTGGGGCAAGTCAATTGCTTATAGTTGGATTATTAACAGAAGCTTTCATTTTTGGATTATCCGCATTCGATCCTGTTGATACAGAGTATAAATGGGAAAATGTTTACCCTCAATTAGTTGATGAAAATGCAGCACCTGCTAAAGTAAACAAAGCAAAATCAAATGACGATGGAGATGCTGAAGGAATGTTGTCTAAAAAATTAGATGCCATGTTGAAAGAAGCTAAAATTGATGGTCAATTAATGGAGAGTTTAGGAAACAGTATCAAGAACTTTGAAGCAGCATCTAAAACTATTGCACCTACTGCAGAATCATTGGCTTCAACTAAAAAATACAGCGATGAATTAACATTGGCTGCTACACAAATGGAATCAATCAACGCTTTGTATAAAATACAGTTGGATAGCGCTTCTAAAACAGCTCAATTAAATGAAGAAGTTGCTGAAAACAGCATTAAATTAAATCAACAAATGCAATCATTAACTTCAAACTTGTCTTCATTGAACAATGTATATGGAGGAATGCTTTCTGCAATGAGTAACAAATAAAAATTAGTTTTTAAACTATATTAATTAACAATAAAACTAATTAGAAAAAATGGCAGGAGGAAAATTAAGCCCTAGACAGAAGATGATTAACCTGATGTATCTGGTTTTCATCGCTATGTTAGCATTAAACATGTCCAAAGAAGTACTTTCGGCTTTTGGATTAATGAATGAAAAATTTGAAGTGGTAAATAAGTTCTCAGAAGAATACAACAATAGTTTATATTCTACTTTAGAAACTAAAGCTTCTGAAAATCCAGCACAATTTGCAGTACCTTACAGTAAAGCACAAAAAGTGCAACAGATTTCTAAAGGATTATATACTTACCTTGGATCATTGAAAAGCGATGTATCTAAAGAATTTGAAAAAGAAGAAGATGGAAAACTACCATATGAACAAATGGACAAAGGGGGTTACATCGATGAAAACTGGTTTGAAGGTGATGGATATTCTGCTAAAGGTAAGGAAATCATGGCGAAACTAGAAAACTACAAAAAAGATATTGCTGCGGTTTTTGGTGTAGATGTAAAATATAAAATCATTCTAGAAACTTTGAATAAAAAATTCAATTTTGAGAATGTTATTGACAGAGAAAAAGTTTCTAAAAAATATTTATCTTATCACTTTGAAGGTTTTCCTGCAATTGCATCAATTGCTAAATTAACCAGTATTCAAAATGATGTTAAGTCTTTAGAGCAAGATATTTACAATGCATTAATTGGAAATACTACAGCACAAACTGCTTCTATGAAAAACTATAAAGCAATTGTAATCATGGATAAATCTCTATTTTTCCAAGGTGAAACAGTTACTGGTAGAGTAGTTTTAGGAAGATATGATGAAACTACAGTTCCAACTTCTGTAAGCGTTGGTGGAGCAAGTGTTTCTATGGAAAATGGACAAGCTATTTTCAAAATGAGTGCAGGTGCAGTTGGAGATCATGACATTAAAGGTAAATTCACCTTTAAAGAAGATGAAAAACTAATTCCTATCGATATTGAAGGTAAATATGCAGTTGTTCCTAAACCAAATACAGCTTCTGTTTCGTCTGATAACATGAAAGTGATTTACAAAGGGGTGAATAACCCAATGACTATTTCATTTCCAGGAATTTCAGATAAGGATGTAACAGTTAGTGCGCCAGGAATTAAAAAATCTGGTAATAGCCAATACATTTGGAATATTGGTAATTTCCCTGGGAAAGAAGTTTTCGTATCTGTAAACGCTAAATTGCCTGATGGAAAAACAGTTAGTGATAAACAAAAATTTAGAGTAAAAGACATTCCCGCAGCAACTGTTAAAATTAATGGTAAAGCTGGAACTACAGTTGGTTCTAAAGGTGAAATTTCTTCTGCTGATATTACTGCTGATTTTGGTGAATTCGGTCTTGATTATAAGGTTACAGCTACAATTGAAAGCCTTTCTGTTACCGTAGGTAAGGATGTTATACCATGTGGTAATACATTAAATGCTAGAGCTATTGCAGCTATAAAGAATTTATCTAAAGGTGATATGGTACAAATTAATGCCTCAGTAATTACAAATACAGGTGTTAAACCAAAATTGGTTATTTCAAGTTCATTTAGAATTAACAACTAAATCTATTTAATATGTTAAGATATTCTTTTATTTTATTATTATTGACGTCACTTAATTGTTTTGGTCAGCCAAATTTATTGAATGCAAAAAAGCCAATTGAAATTGGTATAAAAACTGTAAACCAGATAAAGTATGACAACACAAAACCTTTGGATTATGGTTACATAGATGACCGTGATGTGATGTTTGGTAAAAGAGTATGGGAATATATTGATATAGACCAAAGAATTAATTTTCCTTTGTACTATCCTACAAAAGCATTGATGGATAGAAAACCTTTATTCGATATTTTAAGAGAGTATGTAGAATCTGGAACAAAAAATAATATTAACATTAAAGATTTTTGTTTTGAGGATGATTATTTTAGTATTCCTCTTGATCGTACAACCGCTGAAAGTAAATTTAAAGATTTTGGTTTAACAAATGATGGAAAAGATTTAATTGACAGAGATTTTAATCCTACAAAGATTAGCCAAACAGACACAGTTGCTTTCAAGAAATTATGTTATAAACTGATTGAAGACAAAAAATTAAAAGAAGGCCGTGATTATAAATCAGCTGAATTGAATGCTGAAAATATTACTGGTTATAAAATCCAAGGATATTGGTATTTTAATAAGAGATTGGCAGAATTAAAATATCGATTAATTGCAATCGCACCTGTTGCTGTTTCTGCGAAACGTTTAGTTGATCAAACCCTAGGAGAACAAGGAGTTGAAGATAAGTATGAAGATATTAAACAAACATCTGGAGGTACTTTGTCTGCTCAACAAGAATTGGACAAAGAAGCTGAGTTAAATCAATATAGAGTCATGGGAACACCCGATGTTTTGTTTTGGGTTTACTACCCTGCAATTAGAAATACTTTAAAACTTCATCCAACTTTCAACGATAGAAATAGTTCGAAACCAATTAATTTTGATGATTTATTAATTTCAAGACATTTTAATGCAGTAGTATATAAAGAAGAAAATGTACAAGGCGATAGAATGATTGAAAAGTACAAGCCTAACAATGCTATGGATCAATTATTAGAAGCGGAAAGAGTAAAAGATAAAATTCGTGATTTCGAACACGATTTATGGAATTACTAAATTCAATATTTAAATAAAAAAACTCTTATCAATTGATAAGAGTTTTTTTATTTTAAAAATTTCCTTTTAATTAAATTTGTTTAAATTTCCTTTAAATGATAGATTATCTAATTGTTGGTTCAGGTTTAGCTGGTATTTCATTTGCTGAAACAGCGCTGCAAAATCAGAAATCAATTTTAATTATTGACAATCATTCTCAAAGCTCTTCATTGATAGCAGGGGGGCTTTATAATCCTGTTATTTTAAAACGTTTTAGCGAAGTTTGGCAAGCAGAACAACAATTAGAAATACTAGATCTATTTTACCAAAAATTAGAAACTAAGCTTAATATTAACTTAGATTTTAAAATTCCTATTCTACGTAAATTCTTCTCAGTTGAAGAACAAAACAACTGGTTTGCCGCCTCAGATAATAAAATGCTGGCTCCTTTTTTATCCTTGGATTTAGTAAAAACAGAATACGCAGGAATACATTCGCCTTTTGATTATGGTGAAGTACAAAAAACCGGTTATGTTGATACTAAATTGTTATTGGAAGCCTACAAGAAATATTTAATAGAAAATAAGCTATTTCTTCAAGAAACTTTCGATTATCAATCCATTCAATTTCATGATGATTTTATTGAGTACAAAAAATTAAAAGCAAAACAAATCGTCTTTGCAGAAGGTTTTGGTTTGCACGCCAATCCCTATTTCAATTACCTCCCATTAGATGGAACAAAAGGGGAGTTGTTTATAATTAAAGCGCCAGATCTTAATTTAGACGTAATCATCAATACAAGCGTCTTTATTTTGCCATTAGGGAATGATTTATTCAAAGTAGGTGCGACTTATAATTGGCATGATAAAACCAATAATCCTACAGAAGATGGAAAAAAAGAACTCCTAGAAAGAATTCATGAAATATTAGATTGTCAGTTTGAGATAATAGATCATTTTGCGGGTGTAAGACCAACTGTGAGAGACAGAAAACCACTTATAGGAACTCATCCTAAATTTCCTCAATTGCATATATTAAACGGGCTTGGAACTCGTGGCGTTATGTTAGGGCCGTCAATGGCAATCGAATTATTTAATTCAATTGAATATCAAAAACCCCTAGACAAGGCAATAGATATAAAAAGATACGAGAAGAAAATGTAGTTATTGTTTGAAATTCTCGTCGTAATCAACAAACATATTGATGTAAATATTTCTAGATAATCTCAACACATATGGAAATGCAATGACCATTGAAAGTATAATTGCAATAAATGCTTGTTTTAAACTAGAATTACAAAACACATAAGAAATTATAAAAGCTGCTACTCCAACAGCAACATTTAAAGCGTAACTCACATACATTGCGCCATAAAAAAAGGAAGGTTCAATTTGGTATTTCAATCCGCAGTGTCCACAATATTCATTCATTGATAAGATTTTTGTCAGTTTAAACATGCTTTTTTCTTTATACATGCTCTCATTTTGACATTTAGGGCAACTTCCTGTTAAAATACTATTTAATTTGGATCCTTTTTTTAACATTTGCAAAAAAATTTAAATTACCGTTTTTCGGTATGCAAATTTAATCATACTATTTTAATAAAATCTTAATTAATGCTTAATATACACAACTTATCGGTTTCTTTTGGAGGTACTTATTTATTTGAAGAAGTGACCTTTCGTTTGGGTGCTGGTGATCGAGTGGGTTTGGTGGGGAAAAATGGTGCTGGAAAATCTACCATGTTGAAAATATTAGCCAGAGATTTTGCTCCGGATTCGGGTGTAATTTCACAAGAAAAGGAAGTGAAGTTGGGTTTTCTTCGTCAGGATATCGATTTTGAACACGGAAGAACGGTTTTGGAAGAAGCCTATGAAGCATTTACAGAAATTAAAACCGTAGAGAAAAAGCTGGAGCAAATAAACCATTTATTGGTAACCAGAACCGATTATGAAAGTGAGGAATACAGCCAAATTATTGAAGATTTATCCGATTATACCCATCGATTTGAATTATTAGGAGGTTATAATTATGTGGGTGATACCGAAAAAATTCTATTGGGTTTAGGATTCAAAAGAGAAGATTTTAATAACCAAACCGAAACTTTTTCTGGTGGTTGGAGAATGAGAATTGAATTGGCAAAATTATTATTACAATCTAATGATGTCTTGTTACTCGATGAACCTACGAATCACCTGGATATTGAAAGTATCATTTGGTTAGAAAGTTTCCTTAGAAATTATCCTGGAGTGGTCGTAATTGTCTCACACGATAAAATGTTTTTGGATAATGTTACCAATAGAACTATCGAAATTTCATTAGGGAAAGCGTATGATTTCAATAAGCCGTATTCTGAATATTTAGAATTACGTCACGAAATTCGAGAGAAACAATTGGCTACCCAAAAAAACCAAGCCAAGAAAATTGAAGAAACAGAAAAGCTAATTGAAAAGTTTCGCGCTAAAGCCTCCAAAGCTTCAATGGCGCAATCTCTAATTAAAAAGCTCGACAAAGTAGAGCGAATTGAAGTTGATGAGGATGATAATTCGGTGATGAATATTTCTTTTCCGGTGTCAAAAGTCCCAGGAAAAGTCGTTATTGAAGCTGAAAATGTAACTAAAAGTTACGGTGATAAAACAATTTTAAAAGATATTTCCCTTTTAGTTGAGCGTGGTAGTAAAATTGCTTTCGTTGGCCAAAATGGTCAAGGAAAATCTACTTTTATAAAAGCAATTGTAAACGAATTTGAGTTTCAAGGATCTATAAAATTAGGTCATAACGTACAAGTGGGCTATTTTGCACAAAATCAAGCGGAATATTTAGATGGCGAAATAACGTTGCTTCAAACTATGGAGGACGCTGCTAATGACACTAATAGATCTAAAGTTCGTGACATGTTAGGTTCCTTTTTATTCCGTGGTGATGACGTAGAAAAAAAGGTAAAAGTACTTTCTGGAGGAGAACGAAACCGATTGGCTTTATGTAAATTATTGCTGCAACCAATCAATGTTTTAGTGATGGATGAGCCTACGAATCACTTGGATATTAAATCTAAAAATGTACTTAAAGCAGCTTTGCAAAAATATGAAGGCACGTTATTATTGGTTTCTCACGATAGGGATTTCCTTCAAGGAATGTCTAATTTGGTTTACGAATTTAAAGACCAAAAAATCAAAGAATACTTGGGTGATGTAAACTATTTCCTTGAACAACGCAATTTGGAAAACATGCGTGAAGTGGAGAAAAAGGACGTTGCAAAACAAGATCCAGCTAAGGAAAACAACAAAGCTTCCTATGAAGACCAGAAGAAAAACAAGGCACTTTATAACCGTTTAAGTAAAATTGAAAGTCAAATTAAACAATTGGAAATAGACATTCAAAATGACGATAAAATGGTAGCTTCAAATTATGATAAACATGTTGAAAACGCCGATTTTTTCGTTGCTTATAATAAGAAGAAAACCGATTTAGAACAATTACTTTTTGATTGGGAAGTAGTTCAGGAAGAAATTGATAACCTATAGTTTACTTAAAAGGATTTCTTTCTATCCATTCAATTTTAGGTTCAAAATAGTGAAATAATTTAGGGATAAATAAATTGATTAAACGATTGTTGTGTCTCATAAATCCATGTAAGTCCTCAGGATTAGCACCCACAGAACTTTTTATTTCTAAAGCTGTTCGAGCAAAAACAATTCTTTTGAAACCTTTATTGATAGAATAACCAATCATATCGTAAAGCATATTCAAATACAACATTCTTTCTCGTTGGCATTTTTCATCGTAACCAAGAAAATACGTGTCAATGTCTTTCCCGTTTTTTATCAAAGTATTGAAGCCTATTAATGTATCATCTTTAAAATAACCGTAAAATAAAAATTTGTCATTCAAGGCTTTTTTGAAAATCTCAAAATGATCCTCATTAAGAAAAAAAGTATTGAAAGGAGCCTTTTTGGCAACATTTAAATACAATTCAATAATTCTATCTTTATAATTTCCGATATCTTCTAATGAAAATTTACGTTTGGTAATACCTTCCGATTTTTTACGAGCCCTTTTAAATTGGTCTCGATATTTCTTACTTAAATCTGCTATGTAATCATTAAAAGTATGCCAATGGTCTTTAATTGAAAATAGCATGTTAGGCTGTGTAGTGAATTTGTAAAACGAACTAAATTCGGGTAATTCAAATAATGGAATTTGAAATTCAGGAAAATCTTTATAAATAACTAAGTGAACTTTTTGACCATTTTTCTCAATTTGTTTTTGCAATTCCTCGACCGCTTTATAAAGTAAACTCACTAATTCTTTAGCAGGAATTTCTTTTGAAAAACAAAACGTATTTTGCCCAGTTAAAGTATTATTACCCACAATAAGTACATTGGAACTAAAATTTTTGAACACAACAGTTCTAATTTTGTTTTTAATACAATTATCTCTTTCTCCATAAGAATTCACCAAACTCAAATTATTGAATTGCGTTAAAGCAACACCAACTAATTTCTCATTTTGGAAAAGTCCAATGAAATTACTTGAAATGTTATTAGGTGAAGAAACTTCTAAAATATGTAGATACTCTTTTGAAAAGAAAATATTATTCGTAGAAAAATCATTCCAATTATCAGGAAATTCAGAGGTAGAATTAAAAATTTTGAATGAAAACGAGGTGTTCAATTGAATTATTTTTCGAGCCACTAAAGTACTATATTAAGTTAATGTAAGAAACAAATCGGTGCTTTTTTAACGATTTTTTTAAAAGCAAATAGGATTAATGATTATCAGATTTATTAAACTTGTTTAGGTCGTAAAAAAATTATATTTTTGCAACCCAATTTTATTAAGAAAATAAGAAAGAAAATGGATATCAAAAGAGTAGCAATAAATGCTGTAAATGAAGTAATTGTTTTGAAAGTAGTTCACATGGATTACAAAGGGCAAGTACAAAAAAGAATCAATGAAAAAATGCCATTGGCAACAGTAAAAGGGTTTAGAAAAGGTGCTGTGCCTAGAGATTTAGTTGAAAAACAATACGGAAGAGCAATCAAAATTGAAGAAGTAAAAAAAGTAGTTGAGTTGGCTTTGGAAAGATACATTCAGTCTGAGCGTTTGAATCTTCTTGGTACTCCATTAGCAAAAGAAAATCCTGATTTTCCATGGGATGATGAAGAATTGGAATTCGAATATGAAATTGGATTAGTTCCAAATTTTGACTTAGATCTAGAAGCTAAAAACAATATTATTAAATATGTTGTCACGGCTGACGATAAGTTAATTAACGAGCAAGTAGTTCGTATTCAAAAACAATTTGGTACTCCAATTCCTCAAACTGTAATTGAAGAAAGTTCTGATATTTCTGGAACTTTTACCAATACAGAAAAAGGAATTAATTCTCAATATACTTTTAATATTTCTATTTTTAAAGATAAGAAAACAGGTGCGAAATTTGTAGGTAAAAAAGTCGGAGACGTTGTTACTGTTAATACAAAAGGCCTTTTTGACGACGATCATCAATTGATGGATGTAATGAAAGTAGGTCACGATGATGTTCATGGTTTAGCAATTGACGTTGATTTTACTATCGAAAATATCAATGGAACGGAATTGGCAGAATTGAATCAAGAATTATTTGATAAACTTTTCGGACCAGGAGCCGTTTCTACATTAGCGGATTTAAAAGCTAAAATAAAAGAAGATGCTGAGTTGCAATTTGCACAACAAGCAGATCAAAAATTATTAGCTGATGTAACTAATTTCTTGGTTGAAAATACCAAATTTGACTTACCAGCTGATTTCTTGAAAAGATGGTTGCAAACTGTTGGTGAGAAAAAATTATCTGCTGAAGAAGCAGCAATTGAATACGAAAAATCGGAGAAAGGATTGCGTTACCAATTAATTGAAGGAAGAGCATTAAGTCAGTCGAATATCCAAGTTACATTTGAAGATTTGAAAGAATTTACAGCCAAGTCAATCAGACAACAAATGGCGCAATTCGGACAAATGAACCCAACAGATGAAGAAGTTCAAGGAATTGTAGCTAGAGTATTGGCAAACCAAGAAGAAGTTAAAAAACTTTCTGATCAAGTGGTTGGTGAAAAATTATTACTTCTTTTCAAAGAAAAAGCAAATGCTAAAGAAAAGAAAGTTACTTATCCTGAATTTATAGCTGCTTTCTACGGAGAATAAATTCTAGATTAGTCAGTTTTCATTTGATAAACAATAAAAAAGAATTATATTTGAGTGTCAGAAATTTATTTTTTTGGCACTCTTTTATTTAATGCTTTGCATTAACTTTGTGACGAATCTAGACATTATTTTAAACTAATTAATATTAAAAAAATGAATTACGGGAAAGAATTTAAGAAGTTTGCTACAAAACATCAAGGGGTTAATAATTTGTATTACGACAAACTTGTAAATGCAATGACACCAAAAGGGATGACTCCATATATTATTGAAGAACGTCATTTAAACGTTTCTCAATTGGATGTTTTTTCTAGATTAATGATGGATAGAATTATCTTCATGGGAACAGGAATTGACGATCAAATTGCAAATATCGTACAAGCACAATTGTTGTTTTTGGAAAGCGCAGATTCTTCAAAAGACATTCAAATATATATCAATTCTCCAGGTGGTAGTGTGTATGCAGGTTTAGGAATTTATGATACCATGCAATACATTAAGCCTGACGTAGCTACAATTTGTACCGGAATGGCTGCTTCAATGGGAGCTGTTTTATTGTGTGCAGGTGCTGAAGGAAAACGTTCTGCATTACCTCATTCAAGAGTTATGATTCACCAACCTTCAGGAGGAGCACAAGGAGTTGCAACCGATATGGAAATCAACTTGCGTGAAATGTTAAAGCTAAAAGACGAATTATATCAAATAATTTCTAAACATTCAGGACAATCTTTTGAAAAAGTACACATGGATTCAGAACGCGATTATTGGATGATAGCCGACGAAGCTAAAGAGTACGGAATGATTGATGAAGTGTTGAGAAGAGGATAAGATTGGAAGTTACAAGTTTAAGGTTTAATGTTTAAGGTTGCTGAGTAACTTTAAACATTAAACTTTTAAACTTTAAACAATATAAAATGGCAAAAGAAAAATTAGAATGTTCCTTCTGTGGAAGAAAAAAACCAGAAACCAATTTATTGATTGCTGGAATTGATGCGCACATTTGTGATAAATGTATTGAGCAAGCAAATGGCATTGTGGTTGAGGAATTAAAATCTAATGTAAAAACGAATATTGGCGATTTAGTACTTAGAAAGCCAAAAGAAATTCGTGCATTTCTAGATAAATACGTAATTGGTCAAGACCAAACCAAAAAAGTAATGGCGGTTGCAGTTTACAATCATTATAAAAGATTGATGCAACAAGAAGTTGAAGATGAAGTGGAGATTGAAAAATCCAATATTATCATGGTGGGTCAAACAGGTACTGGAAAAACATTGGTTGCCAAAACCATTGCAAAGATGCTTGATGTTCCTTTGGCTATTGTTGATGCAACGGTATTAACAGAGGCTGGATATGTTGGTGAAGATGTTGAAAGTATTTTAACGCGCCTTCTACAAGCTGCCGATTATGATGTGGCTAAAGCCGAAAGAGGAATTGTTTTTATTGACGAAATTGATAAAATTTCTCGTAAAGGTGATAACCCTTCAATTACTCGTGATGTTTCTGGCGAAGGAGTTCAACAAGCGTTATTAAAATTGCTAGAAGGAACTGTTGTAAATGTGCCACCAAAAGGAGGTAGGAAACATCCCGACCAAAAATTCGTTGAAGTAAATACTCAAAATATTTTGTTTATTGCCGGAGGTGCTTTTGATGGAATTGAAAAAATAATTTCCAAAAGATTGAACCGTCAAGCGATCGGATATAGTTCTTCAAAAAATGCTGATACTATCAATAAAGACAATTTGTTGCAATATATTATTCCAAAAGACATCAAAGATTTTGGTTTGATTCCAGAAATAATTGGTCGTTTACCAGTTTTAACCCACATGGATCCTTTGGATAGAGAAACGTTGCGTGCTATTTTAACTGAGCCGAAAAACGCCTTAATTAAACAATATAAAAAGTTGTTTTTAATGGACGAAGTGGAATTCAATATTTCAGATGAAGCACTAGATTTTATTGTAGATAAAGCTTTGGAATATAAATTAGGCGCTCGTGGATTGCGTTCGTTATGCGAAGCGATTCTTACCGATGCGATGTATGATTTACCAAGTTCTGACGAAAAAACCTTGGATATCGATAAAGAATATGCACAACATACTTTGAGTAAAAACTTACTGAAACGCTTAGAAATAGCGTCTTAAATAAAAAAACCGTCAATTATAAGACGGTTTTTATTTTATAATCTACATTCCCTTTAATTTTTCTAAATAATCCCTTTGGTTTGATAATCTTGGAATTTTGTTCTGGCCACCTAATTTGTTCTGGTCTTTCAGCCAATCATAAAATAAATTCGGACGAGCAATATTTATTTTCAACTGATTTAAAGTCATATTATTATACCGCTTGGCTTCGTAATCTGAGTTTAAAGTTTGTAACGTTTCGTCTAAAATTTTTGCAAAACCAGCCGCATCTGAAGGGTTGTTCTTGAATTCAATCATCCATTCATGCGCTCCTTTTTCTTTACCTTTCATGAAAATAGGAGCTACGGTATAATCCACCACTTCCGTATTGGTGATTTGACACGCTTTAGCAATTGCTCGGTCGGTATTTTCAACCATTAGCTCTTCGCCAAAAACATTGATATGGTGTTTTGTTCTTCCTGTAACTCTAATTCTGTATGGATTTAATGAGGTAAATCGGATGGTATCTCCAATCATATAGCGCCACAAACCAGAATTTGTTGTGATCACAATAGCATAATTTTTATTTAATTCTACATCGCACAAGCGAATTGCATACTGGTTTAAAGTTCCAAAAACATCCATTGGAATGAATTCATAAAAAATTCCATAATCCAACATTAGCAATAATTCATTAGAATCATTTCTGTCTTGAATAGCAAAAAATCCTTCGGAAGCATTGTAAATTTCGTAATATTTAAAATCGGAGTTAGGTACTATTTTTTGGTATTGTTCTCGGTATGGATCGAAATTTACTCCTCCATGGAAATACACCTCAAGATTTGGCCATAATTCCAATAAATTTGATTTTCCTGTTTCTTCGAGTACTTTATTAAGTAAAACCAACATCCACGAAGGAACTCCAGCAAAACTAGTTACGTTCTCGTTTTTTGTTTCATTGATAATTGCTGCAATTTTCGTTTCCCACTCACTCATTAAGGAAATTCTATTACTTGGAGTACTTATAAATTCAGCCCAAATTGGCATGTTCTCAATTAGTATTGCCGATAAATCACCAAAAAAAGTATTATTGTCCTCATATATTTGTGAACTTCCTCCCAATCGTAAACTTTTTCCTACAAATAGTCCTGAATTTTCATTGTTATTCAAATACATGCACAATAAATCTTTACTGCCTTTGTAATGACAATTTTCTAAAGCTTCATTGCTTACAGGAATAAATTTACTTTTTGCATTGGTTGTCCCACTTGATTTTGCGAACCATTTTACGGGAGTATTCCAAAATACATTTTGTTCTCCTAACCGAGTTCTCTCAATTAAAGGCTGTAAATCTTCATAGGTTGAAATAGGAACGCGTTCAATAAAAGTGGCATACGTTTTAATTGAATCATATCCGTATTCTATTCCGATAGTGGTTTTTTCTGCCGATCGAATTAAACTAAAAAGCAAATCTTCTTGTACTTCATTTGGGTATTTTAAAAAAAGCTCAATCTGGTGAATGCGCTGTTTTAAAACCCAAGAGGCAAATGAATTGATAATAGAAATTGGCATTTCAACTTTAGATTTAGTTTTCGACTTTTTAGATTTGTTAAACGGTAAACAAATGCTAACTTTACCAAAAATAGCAAATTTTACGGAACTTTATACTTTATACCTTAAACTTTTCAATAATGACATACGAAGGCGTTCTAAATAAAATGCAAACACAGTTTGAAAATCCAATTCAATATTTCTTGATTTTCCAAGATAGTTTTCTAAATATGAATCAATTATTGGATAAAAATATTGAGATCAATTTTGTTGGTTTTCAATGTTTGAATTGTGGAAAAAAGAAGAAAATTTTTCGTCAAGGTTTTTGCTATGATTGTTTTTTCTCAAGTCCCGCTGTTGGTGATTGGATTATGAAGCCTGAATTAAGTACTGCTCATTTAGGAATTCAAGACCGAGATTTAGCTTATGAAGAAAAAGTTCAATTACAGCCTCATATTGTTTATTTAGCTTTGTCAAGTGAAGTGAAAGTAGGGGTTACGCGTAAAACGCAAGTTCCAACTCGATGGATTGATCAAGGTGCCGAAAAAGCCATTTCAATAGTTGAAGTTCCCAATCGATACCTGGCTGGAATTACCGAAGTAGCGCTAAAAAGTCATTTTGCTGATAAAACCAATTGGCGTAAAATGCTAACCAATGATATCGTTTTCACTGATTTAATTAAAGAACGTGAAAAACTTCAGTCGTTATTGCCAAACGAAGTTCAAGAATATTTTCATTTAGAGAAAAACGATTTGTATGAAATGAATTACCCAGTTCTGGAATATCCTTCAAAAATAAGTAGTTTAAGTCTAGATAAAACCCCAAATTATAGCGGAAAATTGACTGGAATTAAAGGTCAATATCTAATCTTTGAAGACGGCACAGTTTTCAATATTAGAAGTAATGAAGGATATATCGTTAGGATTGAAGTGTAATTACTTTCTGAATAAACCTTTCAATAATCCTTCTGCTTTCGATTTTAAATCTTCTTTTTGATTGCTTGTAGTATCTTTTTTAGATCCATTTAACAGATCCTTCAAAGTGTTTTTACCTTGATTTATTAATTTATCTTTTTGCTGTTTCACTAATTGGTTGGTCAAATTTGTAACTGCACTTTTCATATCAGTGGTTACTTTCGGACTTTTGAAACTTCCTGTTAATATAGCATTTACAGGTATATTTTCAATTTTATTGGCATCGGAAGTAGATAATTTAGCTATTAATTTATTGGCCTCGCTTCCTAAATATTTTGCAGGAACATCCATTTTGATATTGTAATTCATCACCTGATCAAAGCCATGGGTTCCGTTAATAGTAGCTTTTATTTCTTGATATTTTACATCAAAAGGGCTTACTTCAACTTTTCCATTCTTAAAAATTAAATTGGCTTTCACATCGTTCAAATTTAATTGCTGTAAATCAAGAAACTTTAAATTGGAGCCCAAACTCTTCAACACATTTGAATTGGAAGGATTTAAAGAAGTAGAAGCTAACTTTCCTGCTAAATTTCCAGAAAGTGTATTTAATTCTGGAGTCATGCTTTTAGAATCTAAATTGCCATACAAATTTATGGTTGAATTTAACTTTCCATTGATTACTCCAGCAATCGGAGCAATTTTTTTCATCATTTCCAATTGCGTAAACGTTTGCTGAATATCAACTTGGTTCATCCCTAATTCCATTTTGAAATTAGGAGTTTTCTCTTTCGTTGATATACTTCCGTCAAATGAAATAGTGCCTCCAAATATTGAAGTTTTTCCATTTTCTATTGTTACTTTTTGATCCTTGATAATTAATTTTCCTGAAACGGCCGTTAAAGTCAAATTATCATAAAGTACTTTATCGGCTTTAGCTGTTAATGTACAATTCAAAAAACTAGGAATTTTCATAGTTGAACCTGCAGTATTTTCTTTTTTATCTTCATCGGAAGTTAGAAAATCCGAAACTGCAATTTGATTTGAACTCAAATTGAAATTTCCTTTTAGCTCTTGTTTTTTAAACAGAAAACCATAAAAATTATCTAAAACTCCTGACAAATTAATGTCGCTTTTTCCAGTAGTTGCTTTAAATTCTTGAAGATTAACTCGACTCGGATTAAATTGAACAATTGCGCTTGAAATTGCCATTTTCTTTCCTTTTTCATCAGAATAATTAAATCCAGTCAAGCTGATTGTTCCTGAATTATCGATATTTTGATAATGACTTTTATTAACCGATTCCATGTCAAATTTCGTTTTCAAATCCGCTTTTAAAATCCCTGAAAGCGGTTTGTCCATTTTAATTGGATATGCTTTTGATAAATTAAACAAGTTAATTTTTCCTTTTAACGACGCATCAACTAAAGCATTTTTTGTAATGTTTCTGATACTTGCTTTAGCTTCAAATGCATCTTGATCAATCTTGAAAGAAATTTTATCTAAATTTACATAAGTATCATTCAATATACCGGTTTCATTGATTATCTTAGTATCAATCACAATATTTCGCACCGATTTTGGTAAGTTTGGATATTGAAATGAAGCATTATTTGAGGCAATTTTGATGTTGAATTTTGGTACTGTAGTGTCCGAAAATAATCCTTTTGCAAATCCATTGACTGTAAATTCACCAGTTGTTTTCACCTCTTTTATACTTCCAGAATATCCTGAAGGAACCAAACCTAAGAAATTCTCAAATGATGAAGTTGGTGTTTTGAATTTCAGATCATAATTTTGTCCACTTGCAACCATTTGTATAAAACCATCAAATTCTAATGGCAATTTCTTTATATGCGCTTTGTTTTCCTTAAAGGTGTATTTACTTTTTTCTAAATCAATTCCTAAAACAGCATCCAATGTTACTGGTACTTTTTTCATGTAATTGATTTTGTCCATATCCAAACTAACATTCGCAGCTGATTTTGTAACTAAATCTAATTTTGAGGAAGCAAAATCCCCGCTTCCAGAATGGTACAAACTGTCTAATTTCATTCTGATTTTTGAGCTTTCGTCAAAATATTGGAAGGTGTAATTCTCAATCGAGTATTCCTTTATTTTTAATGACAGCGGCTTACTTTTACTTTTATCTGCCTCTTTATTTTTTAATGCAATGTCAAAGTTTCCAATACCATCTTTATTGAAAATGATATTTATCAAGCCGTCTTTTGAAGAAATTGCTTCAATATTGATTGCCTCTTCCTTAGATTTAAATAATTCTTTGACCGACATTTTTAAGTTTAATTCTCCTAAATAAACCAGCGTATCCCCTTTAAATGGAGCGTTATTTACAATACTTAATTTTTCAATTGTAACATTTGCTTGGGGAAAACTCTTTAGCAAACTCAAATCGGCTTCAACGAAAGACACTTTAGCATCAACGCTATTGTTTATAGATTCCAAAATTTTTGCATTGATTTGATCTTTGAAAAAATAGGGAATTGCAAATAGTAAAGCGATTATTGATAGTAAAGTTACTCCAGTAATTTTTAGAATTTTCTTTTTCATGGGGTTTATTTTAGAATAATATAAATCGAGTTGATACTATAACGAGGTTAAATGGAGTATATGTTTTAAACACAAATAAATTTATTAACACTCATTGCAAATATAGTTTTATTCTCATTTTCTTTTGTTAATTTGCAGTTAATATGAAAGTCCAAAATCAAGCCATTTTATCGATAGGAAGTAATCAAGGCAATCGTCTTGAAAACATTCAAAAATGCATTCAATTGATTCAATTGGAGATTGGAACGGTGTTTTCAGTTTCAAAGTTATATGAATCTCCTTCTTGGGGTTTTGATAGTGACTCATTTTACAATTGTGCAATTGCAATTCACACCCATAAATCAGCTCAAAAGCTATTGTCAGGACTTTTAAAAATTGAAAAAAAACTGGGTAGAATTAGAAGTTCAAAAGAAGGTTACCATCCTAGAACTATAGATATTGATATTATCAGTTTTGAAAATGACATTATAAATTCTGCAACTTTAGTGGTTCCGCATCCGCAAATGGAAAAGCGGTTGTTTGTATTAATGCCAATGTGTGACTTACAATTAGAATATTTACATCCAATTTTTCAAAAATCAACTCAAGAATTGATAGCCATTTGTGAAGATAAAAGCAGTTGTAAAGTAATTTCTGATTTGGATTTGCCAATAGAAAAATACCAGCTACAGCAATACAATTATATTGCGATTGAGGGAAATATTGGCGCTGGAAAAACAACACTTGCAGAAAAAATTGCCCAAGATTTTAATGCAAAAACTGTATTTGAGCGCTTTGCCGATAACCCGTTTTTACCAAAATTCTATAAAGATCAAAATAGGTATGCTTTTCCTTTGGAAATGTCTTTTCTAGCTGATAGATACCAACAATTGTCTGATGATTTAGCACAATTTGACTTATTTAAAGACTTTATTGTTGCCGATTACCACATCTTTAAATCGTTAATATTTGCAAAAGTAACTTTGCAGGAGGACGAATTCAGACTCTATAAAACGTTGTTTGATATTATTTATAAAGAAATGCCGAAACCTGATTTGTATGTTTATTTGTATCAAAATACTGATCGATTATTGCTAAATATAAAACGAAGAGGCAGAAGTTACGAGCAAGAAATCCCTGCTGATTATTTGGATAAAATCAATAAAGGGTATTTGGATTACATCAATTCTCAAACCAATTTAAACGTTTTAATTATAGATGTATCCGACAGAGATTTTGTAAAAAATCAAAGTGATTATGTTTATATTTTGGATGAAATTATAAAAATAATAGAGAATTAAATCACCTCATTTTTTTGAAAAAATCCCAAATTACAATTCCTGCGCTAACAGCAATATTTAAAGAATGCTTGGTTCCTAGTTGAGGGATTTCTATCGTTCCGTTGCAAATTTCTACAGCTTTTTGAGCTACCCCAAAAACTTCATTGCCAAAAACTAAAGCGTATTTTTGATCACTTTCAATTTCAAAATCTTGTAAGAATATTGAACTTTCAACTTGTTCAATTGCATAGACTTTTACTCCCTCTGATTTTAATTTTTCTATAACTTCAAGAACATTTTCAGAATATTCCCAAGATACAGTTTCAGTTGCGCCCAATGCAGTTTTATGAATTTCTTTATTAGGTGGAGTTGCTGTAATCCCGCACAGAAATATTTTTTCAACTAAAAAAGCATCCGAGGTTCTAAATACTGACCCAATGTTATTCAAGCTTCGAATGTCGTCAAGTATAATTATTAAAGGAGTTTTGGTGGCATCTTTAAAATCGTTAATTGATTTTCTATTTAATTCACTGTTTTCTAGTTTACGCATAATTTATTCAAGGTTCAAAAAAAAAGCTCCCTGATAAAGGAAGCTTTTATTATATTTTAAAATATATTTAGCTTTTTGGTACTACTGGAGTAGCTGTTGTAGGATCTGGTAAAACAGTTCCTTTAATTGTTAAAACTTTTGTAGGTTGACCTTCAGCATTAGAACTTACAGTAACTGTTTTTGTAAAAGCACCAACTCTGTCTGTAGCATACTTTACACCAATTTCACCCTTTCCTCCTGGCGCGATTGGTTCTTTTGGAGTAGTTGGAACTGTACAACCGCAAGATCCTTGGGCATTTGTAATAATTAATGGTTTGTTACCATTATTAGTAAAAACAAATTTACGCGCACCATCAGAGTTGTGTTCAATTGTTCCGTAATCTATAGTTTCAGTTTCGAAAACCATTCCTGCACCTTCTAACTTTGCAGGAACTGTTTTAGTAACTGCAGAACCTTTAGCTTTTTTTGAATCTTGAGCATTAGAAGTAGTAACCCCTAAAACGGTTAACATCGCAAATAAAAATATCTTTTTCATTTTAATTTTAATTTAATTATCGAACAAATCTAAAGAAAAAAATCAATTCTGGATATAAAATTATCTTAAATTTAAATTAATTTTCGAAACGCCCAATTTCAGATTAAAAATAATTAAATTCGCTTTTAGAAAAAATTACATCCATTTATTAAATACTTTACGTTGGCAGCTAAAGAAAAAGAAGTTAAAGAAACCCCGTTAATGAAGCAATATAACGAGATCAAAAGGAAATATCCTGATGCTTGTTTGCTGTTTCGTGTTGGAGATTTTTATGAAACTTTTGGAGAAGATGCGGTTCGAGCGTCAAAAATACTTGGAATTACTCTTACAAAAAGAGGTGCGGGATCAGAAACAGAAACTGCCTTGGCAGGATTCCCACATCATTCTATAAACAACTATTTGCCAAAATTGGTAAAAGCAGGACTTCGAGTTGCCATTTGTGACCAACTAGAAGATCCTAAAACGACTAAAACTATTGTCAAAAGAGGCGTTACGGAACTGGTTACTCCGGGAGTTTCAATGAATGATGAGGTTTTACATTCTAAAACGAATAATTTTTTGGCATCCATTTATTTTGGTAAAAAAGCCATTGGAATTTCCTTTTTAGATGTTTCTACAGGTGAATTTTTAACAGCTCAAGGAACTGAAGATTACATTGATAAATTATTGCAAAATTTTAATCCAAGTGAAGTTTTAATTCCTAAAAATAATAGAAACGATTTTAAAGAAATCTTTGGAGAAGAATATCATAATTTTTATTTAGAAGACTGGGTTTATAAGGAAGATTATGCATTTGAAACCCTAACCAATCATTTTCAAACGGTATCTTTAAAAGGATTTGGAATTGAAGAATTGCCAGAAGGCATTATCGCATCTGGAGCTATTTTATATTACCTTTCGGAAACGCAACACAATAAATTACAACATATTTCTTCAATTCAGCGAATTGCGGAAGATGCCTATGTTTGGATGGATCGATTTACAATTAGAAATTTAGAATTGTATCACAGTTATAATCCAAACGCAGTCACATTATTGGATGTTATCGATAGAACGCTTTCGCCAATGGGAGGAAGGTTGTTAAAACGTTGGTTGGCATTACCGTTAAAAGATATCAATCGAATTAAAAGTCGCCACGAAGTTGTTTCTTACTTAAAAGAAAATCAAGGTGTTTTAAAAGAAATTCAACATCAAATCAAGCAAATTTCTGATTTGGAACGATTAATTTCAAAAATAGCTACAGGAAAAGTTTCGCCTCGAGAAGTGGTTTATTTAAAGGAATCTTTAGACGCAATTATTCCAATAAAAAAAATAGCGTTGGAAAGTCCACAAGAAGCGGTTAAAGTAATTGGTGATAAATTACATGATTGTGAATTGCTCCGCGAAAAAATAAAAACAACTTTAAATCAAGATGCGCCAGTTGCTATTGCAAAAGGGAATGCAATAGCAAAAGGTGTAAATCCTGAATTAGACGAATTAAGATCTATTTCAACTTCAGGAAAAGATTTTTTAGAAGGAATTGAGAAACGAGAATCGGAGAATACTGGGATTTCATCTTTAAAAATATCTTTTAATAATGTTTTTGGTTATTATATTGAAGTTAGAAATACTCATAAGGATAAAGTACCGTCTGACTGGATTCGCAAACAAACCTTAGTAAATGCCGAACGTTATATCACTGAAGAATTAAAAGAATATGAGTCTAAGATTTTGGGTGCCGAAGAGAATATCCATAAGTTGGAGTCAGAATTATTTGAACAATTAGTTGCTTGGATTACCACTTATATAAAACAAGTTCAGCTTAACGCCAATTTAGTGGCGCAGTTGGATTGCTTGACTTCTTTTGCACAGTTAGCGATTGAAAACAAATATGTATGCCCGGAATTAGATGAAACCTTTGAATTGGATATTAAAAATGGTCGCCATCCTGTAATTGAAAAACAATTGCCTGTTGGTACTCCTTACATTGCAAACGATGTTTATTTAGATCGTGAAACCCAGCAATTAATTATGATTACTGGTCCGAATATGTCGGGAAAATCGGCAATTTTACGCCAAACTGCATTGATAGTATTACTCGCTCAGATGGGCAGTTTCGTTCCAGCAGACCAAGTTAGAATGGGAATTATCGACAAGATTTTTACCAGAGTAGGGGCTTCAGATAATATCTCGATGGGTGAATCTACTTTTATGGTAGAAATGAATGAAACAGCCTCGATATTGAATAATTTATCTGATAGAAGTTTGATTTTGTTAGACGAAATTGGAAGAGGAACCAGTACTTATGACGGAATTTCTATTGCCTGGGCAATCGCCGAATTTTTGCACGAACACCCATCGAAACCGAAAACTCTTTTTGCAACGCATTATCACGAATTGAATGAGATGAGTGAGTTGTTGCCTCGAATTCAAAATTTCAATGTTTCTGTTAAAGAATTAAAAGATACCGTTCTGTTTATTAGAAAATTAGTAAAAGGAGGAAGCGCTCATAGTTTTGGAATACATGTAGCTAAAATGGCTGGAATGCCACAAACTGTAATTTTAAAAGCGCAAAAATTACTTAAAAAACTAGAAAAAGACCATTCCGGCGATGCTTTAGCTGGAATAAAATCAGAAAAAGAAGAAATGCAAATGAGTTTCTTTAATCTAGACGATCCTTTATTAGAAGAAATTAAAGAAGAGATCTTAAATTTAGATATAAATACGTTAACTCCAATTGAGGCGATGATGAAACTCAATGAAATCAAAAGAATGTTGACTAAAAAATAAGATATTTTTAGTTTAAAGGTAACGTTATCAGAAGGTTAAAACGAGGGCTTTATTTTTTTAAAAAAAAGGCTTGTGTAATTGAATAATTGTATTAAATTTGCCTCCGCAAACAAGTTCAACGAACGGCTTTGTAAATAAAAGTTAGGTGCGTAATACAGAACAAGTAAAGCAGCTCTTTGTAAAAATTGAAATGCGAAAATAGCTCAGTTGGTAGAGCGCGACCTTGCCAAGGTCGAGGTCGCGGGTTCGAGCCCCGTTTTTCGCTCAAACATCATAAACGCTCGGATGGTGTTATATTAAATTAATTTTATTTATATAATTAGAATATAACATTAGATTGAAAATGCTAGGATGGTGCTATATTTAATTAATTTTTTTTAAAAATTAGAATATAACATTGTAAAGTTTAATGCTCGGATGGTGAAATTGGTAGACACGCTGGACTTAAAATCCAGTGAACAGCAATGTTCGTGCGGGTTCAAGTCCCGCTCTGAGTACTAAAAAGCTTCAAACTTTAGGTTTGGAGCTTTTTTTATTTTATTAAGTTTAAAATTGGTCACAAGTCTTAAACCATAAATCTAAATTCATAAATCTTAAATCTAAAATCAAATGGGTGCTTTTGTGATCAGTAAAAGATTTGACGATTATTATAAATTTGTTTTCACTTCTAGAAAAGGGAAAGCAATATTTACCAGTTTTCGATACGAACTAAAATTTGAATGTGAGGAAGGAATAGAGTATTTTAAAAACGCAATTGATTTTGTTGTTTTTGAAAAAGAAAAATCATCGGGAGGCAAGTATTATTTTAAAATTATTTTAGAGAATACTCATTTTGCAACCAGTAGAAAATACAATACAGAATTATTATTGGAAAAAGGAATCAATGAAATTAAGGACTACGCTCACAAAGCTGAAATTCTAGATTTCACTTTAAATGAAGTTCTTTTTACTGATTAATCTAATTGTAGAAATAAAAAAAAGCCACGCATTGCGTGGCTTTTCAAATTCTTAGATTGTATCTAATTAATTTGTAGCTGGAGCAGCTTCAGCTGGAGCAGCTTCAGCAGGTGCAGCAGCATCAGCTGGAGCAGCAGTTGTGTCAGCTGGAGCAGCAGTTGTATCAGCCGGAGCTTCTACTGCTGGAGTTTCTGCTGGAGCAGCAGCTTCTTCTTTTTTACAAGATACAGTTGCTAAAACAGCAACAAATGCTAAACTTAAAAGTACTTTTTTCATCTTACTTAGTTATAAAAGGTTAATTATTAATTCGGAGCAAAGATATAAATTTTTTAATAGTAAAAATTATTTTTTAATTTTTTTTCAAAAAAATAATATTTTGCAACTGTTAATTTATTTAACAATTACTGTGCCAAAAATTAAAAATCATTTAAAAATCATTAAAAATTTTAATTTAAAGGCTAATTACTTATTTTTCAGCGTTTTAATTTTCTTAGGGTGTACTAATTTCAATTCTTCAATTAAATTATTTGCACCAGCATACTTGTCAATTATGAATAAAACGTATCGAATATCAACCATTATATTTCTACAAATGCTAGGATCATAGTAAATATCACTCATTGTTCCTTCCCAAACACGGTCAAAATTCAAACCAATTAAATTTCCATTTGCATCAATAGCCGGGCTTCCTGAATTTCCACCTGTAGTGTGATTTGTACCAATAAAGCAAACAGGCATTTTACCATTTTCACCATATTGACCGTAATCTTTCTTTTTATATAAGTCAATTAATTTTGCTGGCACATCAAATTCGTAATCACCCGGAATGTATTTCTCCATAGCCCCATCTAAATAAGTTACCGGAGTATAAATCGTAGCATCTTTTGGTTCATAACCTTTCACTTTCCCATAGGTAACTCTCAAAGTGCTATTTGCGTCTGGAAATATTCTAGAACCATTATTTAACTCCAATTGCGCTTTCATGTAAGTTCTTTGTAAAGCGGTAATTCTCAAATTGATTTCATCATATTTAGGCGCAACTTCCTTCAAGAATTTATCGGCCATACTTTTAATAACAATAAAACCCTTATCAGTATTTAAATTTGCTAAAACTGTTTTTGAATCACCTGAAAGTAGCTCTTTAATTGTGCTGTAATTTACCAATTTTGAATTTCCATAAACATCATTTGCAAGTTCAATAGCATTGATGTTGCTTAAATTATTTGGTATAAATTCCTTAGGGGATTTTGTAGAATATAAATGAATCAATTTCTCAAATACTTTTTGATCCACATTAGCATTAAAATCTTTATAAAAATCGGCTAAACCTGCAATCAAATTGTTTTTTCTATCGTTAAATGCTTGTTCTCCCTTAGAATTATATACTTGTTCTAATTGGTATAATTTATATCCAACACTCAAAAGCTCTGTATTTCTTAAAGCCACTTCTGAAAAATAATCTCTAGCTAACGCATAAGATTTAATTTCAGTATAGTATTTTTCAAAATCGGTAAGTAAATTTCCATATTCCGATTTTTTTCCTGCTTTTACAACCTTTTCTTGGAAAACAACTTCTTGCTTTCTTTTGATTTCAACGGCATTCGATTTTGTTAACCCTTGTGTTTCCCCAATCCATTTTTTCCAATAATTGGCAATACTTGCATACTTTGAAGCATATTGAATTTTGATCGCGTTGTCTTTTCTCATAAATCCATCTGCAACTTTCAAAGCTTGGTCACGGATTTCAATTTTTGCTGGATTTAATTCTTTTACGATTTGCTCAATTGCAACTGCCGGTAAATATTCATTTGTTTTTCCTGGGTAACCAAAAACCAATGTAAAATCATCCTCTTTTACACCATCTAATGAAACTGGTAAAAAGTGTTTTGGAGTATAAGGAACGTTATCTTTTGAATAGCTAGCTGGGTGATTGTTTTTGTCAGCGTAAATTCTAAACAAAGAAAAATCCCCAGTATGTCTTGGCCAAACCCAGTTGTCGGTATCCGAACCAAATTTCCCAATTGACGATGGTGGAGCACCTACTAAACGAACATCTTTAAATGTTTCAGTAACAAAAAGCATATACTGATTTCCTTCATAAAAAGTTCTGATTTTGTTTTCTTGCCAGCTTTCCTTTGGTAAAGAATTACTTAGTGAAGTAATGTTTTCTTGAATTTTCTTTTGTTTTTCCAATTCAGTTGCCAATGATGCAGTACCTTCCAATACTTTCGAAGTGACATCTTCAATTTTAACAATAAAAGTCACCACCAAATCTTCATTTGGCAACTCTTCCGACATTTTATATGCCCAAAAACCATTTGTTAAATAATCATGATCTACTGTAGAGTGATTTTGAATAGCATCAAATCCACAGTGATGATTGGTTAACAATAATCCTTTCGGAGAAATAACTTCAGAAGTACATCCACCATTAAAATGCGGTACAGCATCTTTCAAGCTAGATTTATTTACTGAATAAATATCGGCGGCAGTCATTTTCATGCCTAAATTTTTCATCTCTTTTTCGTTCATTCCCTGTAATAACGAAGGAATCCACATTCCGCCTTGTTGCGCTTGAACTTGAATTACAAAAAATAATAGTAGTAATTTTAAATGTCTCATTTTTAATTATTTGTTAGTTAGTTTTTTTCTGAATAATATAATTCATTATGATTTCTGTAGCATTTTTATTCATTTCTACAAAGGTGCTACAAATATGTCCTTTTTCAAGGCGAATGTCTGAATTTTGTAATAATTTGTCAAATGTCTCGTTCAACTCCTCTTGGTTACTTATTGAAGTACAGCCTTCCATTTTTACTAATGCGGTTGCTTCCGCAAAATGACTGTAATTCGGTCCAATTATTATTGGCACACCAAATGTAGCAGGTTCTAAAATATTATGAACACCAGGTTTTCCAAAGCCTCCACCCACATAGGCTATATCAGCATAACTGTATATTTTAGTCAAAATACCAATTGTATCAATAATTAAAACATCGTGTTCAGCCAATTTTGAAGCTTCCAAAACATTGAAATTAATTGAAGAAAACAAGATGGTTTTTTTAGAAATTTGATTTTTTAAATCGGCAATCTGATCTTTATTTATGTTATGTGGAGCAATAATAAATTTAACATTATTGGACGAATTGATGTAATCTACCAATAACGATTCGTCTTTTGGCCATGAACTTCCTACCACTACTGTAAGGGAATTATCTTTAAATTTCTCAATAAAATCCAATTGGTTGTTTTGATTTAAAATTGCGAAAACTCGATCAAAACGGGTGTCACCAGAAACAGTTACATTCGTTTTCCCAAGTTTTAATAACAACTCTTTAGAACTTGAATTTTGTACAAAAAAATGTTCAAATGCATCTAAAGCTTTTCTGTAAAAACCGCCATAGCATTTGAAAAAGACTTGCTTTTCTCTGAAAATACCAGAAATTAAGTACGTTGGAATTTCCCTATTTTGTAATGCATTTAAGTAATTTGGCCAATATTCATATTTAATAAAGAAAGCCATATCGGGACGAACAATTTTCATGAATTGTTCTACATTCGATTGGGTATCCAAAGGCAAATAAACAGTAACGTCGGCAATGGTGTTATTTTTTCGAACTTCATAACCCGATGGCGAAAAAAAAGTCAATACAATCAAGTGATTTGGAAACCTACTTTTCATTCGTTCCATAACTGGCAACCCTTGCTCATACTCACCTAATGAAGCCGCATGAAACCAAATTGTTTTATCGTAATACTTAATTTTATTTGATAATACATTAAAAACGGACTTTCTACCTTCAACAAAAAGTTTAATTTTTTTGCTGAAAAGCGCCACGATTTTTAAAATTAAATCGGCCAAAACAACGATTAAATTATATATAAATAACATTGATTGTAATTTGTGGCGCTAAAATACATCACTTTATAGAATTTTCATTGATATAACTCATTAAATAACTATTTTTGTATTCAGTTTGAAGAAATTAGTATAGAAATTTGCCTATTTTCTTTAAATTTAAAACTTATTTAATCTATTTATTGATGAAAAAAATCCAAATGGTTGACCTGAAAGGGCAATACGAAGCTATCAAAGAAACGGTAAATAACTCTATTCAAGAAGTTTTAGATACCA
>NZ_JBIKQP010000052.1:0-7523 GCF_044349645.1 Flavobacterium sp.
AAAATGTCTTTTCCTGTTTCTTCGTCTGTAATGAATCCGTAACCTTTTGATTCATTGAAAAATTTAACTGTTCCTGTACGCATTGTAAAAATAATAATAATTTATAATGTCACAAATGTAAACTATATTGTAATACGAAAATCATTTGCAGGCATTTTTTTTCGTAAAATTATTGATTTTCAGTGTTTTCGAGGGTTTTAAACCAAGAAATTATTCCATTTTAAGTTGAATATGCAACTCATTTAACTGATTTTCATCGATAATTGAGGGTGCATCAATCATTACATCACGACCCGAATTATTTTTTGGGAAGGCTATAAAATCACGAATTGTTTCTTGACCACCCAAAATAGAAACCAATCGATCCAATCCAAATGCTAATCCTCCGTGTGGTGGCGCCCCAAATTGAAACGCATCCATCAAGAAACCAAATTGATTTCGTGCTTCTTCTTCGGTGAATCCTAAATATTTAAACATTAGTTGCTGCGTTGCTTTATCGTGAATTCTGATTGAACCTCCACCAATTTCGTTTCCGTTCAATACCATATCATAAGCATTGGCGCGAACTTTTCCTGGATTGGTAGCTAATAATTCCATGTCTTCTGGTTTTGGAGAAGTGAATGGATGGTGCATAGCATGCCATCTTCCAGATTCTTCGTCTAATTCTAATAATGGGAAATCTACTACCCATAATGGAGCAAACTCAGCTGGATTTCTCAATCCTAAACGGGTTGCCAATTCCATTCTTAATGCTGAAAGTTGCGTTCTTGTTTTATCGGCTTGACCCGAAAGAACAAATATCATATCGCCTGGTTTTGCACCTGTAATTTGAGCCCATTTTGCTAAATCTTCTTGGTCATAAAATTTATCAACCGATGATTTATAGGTGCCGTCTTCGTTGCATTTTACATAAACCATTCCTAAAGCGCCAATTTGTGGGCGTTTCATCCAATCAATTAGGGCATCAATTTCTTTTCGAGAATAGTCTCCGGTTCCTGAAGCGGCAATTCCAACTACCAATTCAGCGGAATTGAAAACAGAAAAATCTTTGTGTTGCGCTACATCGTTTAACTCACCGAACTCCATTCCGAAACGGATATCTGGCTTGTCATTTCCGTAGGTTTTCATCGCATAATCGTAGGTAATTCTCGGGAATTTTTCCACTTCAATTCCTTTGATTTCTTTCAATAAATGTCTGGTCAACCCTTCAAAAACATTCAAAATGTCTTCTTGCTCAACAAACGCCATTTCGCAATCTATTTGCGTGAATTCTGGTTGTCTATCGGCGCGTAAATCTTCATCACGGAAACACTTCACAATTTGGAAATATTTGTCCATTCCACCCACCATCAATAATTGTTTGAAAGTTTGTGGCGATTGCGGTAATGCATAAAATTGTCCAGCATTCATTCTACTTGGAACCACAAAATCTCTAGCGCCTTCTGGTGTTGATTTAATCAAATAAGGAGTTTCTACTTCGCAAAAATCCAAATCAGAAAGATATTTTCTAACTTCCATCGCCACTTTATGGCGAAAAAGCAGGCTGTTTTTTACGGGATTTCTTCGAATATCTAAATAACGGTATTTCATTCTGATGTCTTCACCACCGTCCGTTTCATCTTCAATGGTAAATGGTGGAGTTAAAGCCGCATTCAGAATAGTCATTTGCGAAACTAATATTTCAATTTCGCCAGTCGCCATATTTGCGTTTTTAGATTCTCGCTCAATTACAGTTCCTTTTACCTGAATTACAAATTCGCGGCCTAGCGTTTTCGCTAGTTCAAAGATGGATTTTTCGGTACGACTTTCGTCAAATAACAATTGGGTAATTCCATAGCGATCGCGTAAATCGACCCAATTCATGAATCCTTTATCACGCGATTTTTGAACCCAACCCGCAAGTGTAACTTCTGTATTAATATGAGTAGCGTTTAACTCGCCACAAGAATGACTTCTATACATTATTGTAATTTTAGATTGCAAAAATACTATTTTGTTTTTGATTAAGGTTTTAGAGATAAAATTTATTTTAAAAATTTAAATCCCGTATCTTTGAAGTCTAAATTTAATTTTTACCAAATGAAAAAAATAGTATTATTAGGATTCTTCCTAGGATATTCAATATTGAGTGTTGCTCAATCTAACAACTTTGTGATTTTTAAAGCTGAAATTGCTAATAAAAACACAGATTTTATTTCTATTAGAGATAATAAAAAGGTGTATAAAAAGATCCAAGTCAACAAAGACGGGTTTTTTAAAGACACTTTAAATGTGAAAGACGGGTTGTATCAAATGTATGATGGGGTAGAAGTGACTAGTTTGTATTTGAAAAATGGTTACGACTTAAGTTTGAAAATGGATGCAAAAAAATTCGACGAATCTATTGTTTATACTGGTGTTGGAGCAAATGAAAACAATTATTTAGCGCAAGCAACAATAGAAGACAGCAAATTAGATTATGATAAAATATTTGCATTAAAAGAAGCCGATTTTAACGCCAAGGTTGATGAAATCAGCAATGCCAATTTAGCAAAATTAGAAAGCAGCAATTTAGATCCTGCTTTTATTGAATTGCAAAAAAAGAATATTGAAGGTAATAAAATGGGAATGAAGCAATATTTTGGGGAAGCTCAAAAAAAGCAATTGTTAAATAATACAATGTCTGCACCTTTTGATTATTTGAATTTTAAAGGAGGAAATACGAAACTTTCAGATTTTAAAGGGAAATACGTTTATATAGACGTTTGGGCTACTTGGTGCGGACCATGTCGTGCTGAAATTCCATTTTTGAAAAAGACAGAAGAAAAATATGAAGGTAAAAATATTGCTTTCGTAAGTATTTCTGTAGATGTTCAAAAAGACTTCGAGAAATGGAAAAAATTTGTTGCAGAAAAACAATTGGGAGGAGTTCAGCTTTTTGCAGATAAAGATTGGAATTCAGATTTTATGAAAAGCTACAGCATCAATAGTATTCCAAGATTTATTTTAATAGATCCAACTGGAAAAATTGTAAGTGCAGATGCCGCAAGACCGTCATCTCCAAAACTATCAGAGCAATTAGATTCTTTATTGAAATAAAAAAAAATAGTATATAAAAAAACCGGTCTCAATTGAAACCGGTTTTTTTTATTTTTATTTAGGTCCAACCACAAACAATAGCGCCTATAATCGTTAAACATACGATCCAATATCCTGAATGAATAAAGATGTATTTCCAAGATCTTCTTTCAAATAAGCTATTGATTGCAATCATTGGGAAAGCAAAAAATAATGCAGTGAAAAACCCATGTAATGCACCATGTTTATAGCTTCTGAAAGCTGTTCCATAATCGGCCATGAAGGCCATAAAAGAAGGTTTTGCTTCTGCTAATTTAGTGCCACCTCCAATCATTCCTAAAGCTCCAAATTGGTGAATAGTTAAAGATTGCATTATTATTCCAATAAAAATTGAAAAAATAAAAGTAAGGCCAAAGATTTTAAACATATTTCCCTTCTCAGACTCCTCTTTGGTTAAACCGGCTTCATGAATCCACAAAGTTCCCAGAACATTCGGATGATACCAAATAAAACCTACTAGCAAAGTTGTGAAAGCAGCAACTAAAGGCGATAAAAAATTCATTTCCATAATAAAATATTTAGTGGTTAATAAAAACAAATATATAAAAAAACCCCTACAATTAAGTATGGGTTTTAATAGTTTGTAATTGAATATTATTTACTTAATTCAACGAAATATTTATAAAATAATGGTATGGTTTCAATTCCTTTTAGGTAATTGAAAATCCCAAAATGTTCGTTTGGCGAGTGAATAGCATCACTATCTAATCCAAATCCCATTAAAATAGTTTTGCATTTTAGTTCTTTTTCAAACAACGCTACAATTGGAATACTTCCGCCTGAGCGAACTGGAATTGCAGGCACTCCAAAAGTTTCAGTGTAAGCCATATTTGCGGCTTTGTAGCCAATACTGTTTGTTGGTGTTACATATCCTTGACCACCATGATGAGGGGTAACTTTCACGGTAACTCCTGCTGGCGCAATACTGGTAAAATGTTGTGAAAATAATTTAGTGATATTTTCCCAATCTTGATTTGGAACCAAACGCATTGATATTTTTGCGAAAGCTTTACTAGCAATAACTGTTTTAGCGCCTTCACCAGTATAACCTCCCCAAATACCGTTTACATCTAATGTGGGACGGATAGAATTTCTTTCATTGGTTACATAACCTGTTTCTCCATAAACGTCATTTAATTCCAAGGCTTTTTTGTATTTTTCTAAATTGAAAGGTGCTTTAGCCATTTCAGCACGTTCTTCAAGTGATAATTCTTCTACATTATCGTAGAACCCTGGAATCGTAATATGATTGTTTTCATCATGAAGAGAAGCAATCATTTTTGAAAGTACGTTGATAGGATTGGCAACAGCCCCGCCATATAAACCAGAATGCAAGTCACGATTTGGACCTGTAACTTCCACTTCTACATAACTCAATCCGCGTAATCCTGTGGTAATTGACGGTTGTTGGTTGGAAATCATTCCGGTATCAGAAATCAAAATCACATCGCATTTTAGTTTTTCTTGGTTGCATTCTACAAACCAGCTTAAGCTTTTAGAGCCCACTTCTTCTTCACCTTCAATCATAAATTTCACATTACAAGGTAATGAATTCGATTGCACCATATATTCTAAGGCCTTAACGTGCATGTACATTTGACCTTTATCATCGCAAGCGCCTCTTGCAAAAATGGCGCCTTCCGGGTGAATATCCGTTGCTTTAATAACGGGTTCAAATGGGGGTGAAGTCCAAAGTTCTAATGGATCTGGTGGCTGCACATCATAATGGCCATAAACTAATACAGTAGGAAGTGTTTTATCGATAATTTTTTCCCCATAAACGATAGGATATCCAGGAGTGTCGCAAATTTCTACAAAGTCGCAACCGGCTTTTTCAAGACTCAATTTTACAGCATCGGCGGTGTTGAAAACCTCTTGAGAATAAGCGGGATCGGCACTCACAGATGGGATTTTTAATAATTCAATTAACTCGTTGATAAAGCGAGTCTTGTTTTCTTGAACGTAGGTTTTTATTGTATCCATATTAAAAGAGTAGTTTTTAGAATTCCAAAAATACAAAAAAGAGTTTGAAAAAATTTATAATTAATAATTCAAAATTTATAATTAATTGTATATTTGCACTCTCAATTTTGCGGATATGGTGAAATTGGTAGACATGCCAGACTTAGGATCTGGTGCCGCAAGGCGTGTAGGTTCGAGTCCTATTATCCGCACGTAATATAACCTCAAGATACAATTTAGTTTTTTGAGGTTTTTTATTTTATCAAATTTTAATTTTATAAGTGAGTACTATGGTGTTGATTTTAAACGTTAAATAAACAAAACGATACGATAACTAAGGGGCGTTGTTTTTTATTGATTTATTTATAATTTTTTATTTATTTTTGAAATAAATATCAGTGTAAAATTAATTATTTATGGGATTTTTAATTGGAATTATAGTCATAGTGTTCATTATAGGGTTACTATCAAGAAAAAAAGGAGATAATTTTTTAGATACTTTAAGTTCTGGTTGTGGAACAATAGTTTGGATAATTGTATTAATTGCTATTGCTATTTTTATTTTTTCTCAAAAATAGGAATCGGAATATAATTGAAAAACCTTAAAATTTAATTTTTATAATAATTGGTTAGCGTAATGAAATATATAAAATATTTAAAACATTTGGTGACCAATTATCCAATTAGGAGTTTACTATTTTTTGTATTCGTAGTATTATTTTTTTGGACTTTATTCCATTACAGAAAATCAATAATTAATATTTTTACCAATCAATTTCCCCAGTCAAAAACGAAAAGAAAATTAATTTATGTCGCTATTTTTGGATCGTTTGTTGTTTCATTTTTATATTTGAATAATTATATTTCAAATCCATTTAAAACTGAAAACAGTTCTATTTCAAAATCAAATTATTTATTTGGAATAGATGTCTCCCATCACAATGGATACATTAATTGGAGTGAAGTTAAAAAATCTAAGCATCCTATAAAGTATGTTTTTATTAAAGCAACTGAGGGTCAAAAATTTGTAGATTGGAGATTTCATTATAATTGGGAGAAAGCCGAAAAAATAGGTTTTATCAAAGGCGCGTATCATTTTTATAGACCGGATGTCAATTCTAAAAAGCAATTTAATTTATTTTCTTCGACAGTTAAACTGGAAAAAGGAGATTTGTTTCCGGTGTTAGACATTGAAACTGAGAGTAAATTAGGTAAAGACAATCTTATTAAAGGTATAAGAAATTGGGTTAATTTGTGTGAAAAAAAATACGGTGTAAAACCAATTATATATACCGGTAGAAAGTTTTACAGAAATTTTTTAGAAGATGAATTTGATGATTGTCCACTATGGATTGCTTCCTATTCGAATGAGGAAAGTGTTAGCGGTTTAGAATGGGATCTACATCAATTTACAGAAAAAGTGATTGTAAAAGGAATTCCGGAAAGTGTTGATGGTAATAATTTCAAAGGGGATCTTGTTAAGTTAAAAAAGAATTATTGTTTAAAATAAGTTGCTTTTATTATTTCAGCATCTTTATTCTTTGTATTAATTTAATTCTATCTATTTATAAATAAAAAATAATGAAAAAGAAACGTATAAATTATATTATAATTCTAGGTTTATTCCTCTTAATAATTGGGTCTTTTAGTTTTAATAAATTACAAGACAACGATCGTCTAATAATTAACAGTGAATTTTCATTAGTTCTTCCAAAACCAAATGTGAATATGGCAGAATTATTAGTTACTTTAAAAAAAGTAAATCCTAATGTTATTTTTTTAAGCTCAATTGGAAAATCTAAAAGTAAGCCTATTTTATTTGCTGTTTCAAGATACGAAAATTCTAAAAAAGAAAAATTGGATACTGCTTTTTACAAGTATACCATAGATGTTAAAGCTACTAAGCTAGGAAAGACCGCTGAAAATTATAAGTTAATTTCATACAACAGATACAAGAAAGGCAGCACAATTCTTTACACAAAAATTAGTAGCCCATTGGAAGGACAATGTAGCGTAATGTATTACTTTATGAAAAATAATTATAATAATGTAATGTATGAAATAAAGCTTACCGGCGGAATTTCAGAGGTAAAACTTTTGAAAAGAATTGCTGAAACAATTGCTCTATCAGTAAGGTTATAGAAGGTTTAGTAATTTAATAATTACAATTTCACTTATTATTTTTTTGCCTTTTTACCTTTATTTTCAACCTCTTTAAATCGAAAATAATAAAATATTTAAAAAACACGATTTTTTTATAAGAATAGTGTTGATTTTTATGTTTTAAAAAATTATCTTTGCGCCTTGAAAAACAAACCTAAATATTCCGTTTAGAAAATTTGTTTTTTACAAGTCTAATTAGCTATTTAATAAATACATAAGCAATGTCAAAAGTAATAGGAAAAGTATCGCAAATCATTGGGCCAGTAGTTGACGTAGTATTC
>NZ_JBIKQP010000011.1:0-55704 GCF_044349645.1 Flavobacterium sp.
AAATGAAAAAAACAAGTTCAATGATTGTCAATAAATTATATTTTGAATAGGATAATAATTAAATTAAAAATTATTATTTTATATAGATAAAATGTAGTTTATAAATAGAACTGAAAAAACAAATATTTTAGATTTTAATGTGCTGATAATCAAAATAATTAATCTTTTTCAAGTTGATAGTTAAAAAAATTAAAGCGCAATATTTTAGATAAATATTTAAAATAATTCTGTCATAACTGTTAATTAAAAGTAATTTTATATGTTTGTTAATGTATTAATCAATTAAACCTAATCATTTTTAAATTAAAACATTATGAAAAAATCAATTATAATTATTGCATTATCAAGCTTGCTATTTATCGCTTGTAAAAACGAAAGTGCCGAAAGAGAAAAAGTAGCTCAGGCAAATATCGATTCTTATTCTAAAACATGGGACTTAGTTATTAATGAAGGAAAAGTAGACGTTCTGGATTCTGCCTACGCCCCAGAAATTGTATTGCACACGGTGCCTGAAATTAAAGGAATTGCTGCTGCAAAAGCATATTATGCTAATTTTGTAACTGGATTTTCAAACAGAAAATTTACTGTGAAAGAGACTTTTGCAAGTGGAGACAAACTAACAAAATACTGGGAATTTAAAGGTACTCACTCCGGTGACTTTATGGGAATTCCTGCAACTGGAAAAACAATTTCTGTTGAAGGTTGCACCATTGCAAGAATGGTTAATGGAAAAATTGTTGAAGAAAGAGATTTCATGGACAACATGGAATTCATGAAACAATTAGGGTTAATGAAGTAATGAAAATAATATTTTCTTCAAAAGGGTTTTAGTTCGCGCTAAAACCCTTTTTTATTATCTTAAAATATGTATTTTTGTAAATAATATTACAATTCATAACTAAATAGTTACAATGATAACAATTGCATATCAATTCGGAATGAAAGAAGCGCTTGAACAATTAGGTGTAAAAGCCATTAATGAAGGGACTTCTACAGGAGTTAATAATTTTTCAAACGGGCCAACATTAGAAAGTTTTTCTCCAGTAGATGGACAATTAATTGGTTCTGTAAAATGTACTTCCGAGGCTGATTACGAAAAAGTAATGCAAGCGGCTACAGCAGCATTTCAATCATTTAGAGTAATGCCAGCACCGCAAAGAGGTGAAATTGTTAGACAATTTGGTGAAAAACTAAGACAAAATAAAGAAGCGCTAGGAAAATTGGTTTCCTACGAAATGGGAAAATCTCTTCAAGAAGGATACGGTGAAGTACAAGAAATGATAGACATCTGCGATTTTGCTGTTGGACTTTCAAGACAATTACATGGGTTAACAATGCACTCTGAAAGACCTGGTCACAGAATGTACGAACAATACCACCCAATGGGAGTCGTAGGAATTATTTCTGCATTTAATTTCCCCGTTGCCGTGTGGGCTTGGAACACTGCTTTAGCTTGGATTTGCGGCGATGTATGTGTATGGAAACCTTCAGAAAAAACTCCCCTTTGTGGAATTGCATGTCAAAATATTATTGCCGAAGTAATTAAAGAAAACAACCTTCCGGAAGGAATATCTTGCTTAATTAACGGCGATTATAAAATCGGTGAATTAATGACTAATGATCGAAGAATCCCTTTAATTTCAGCTACTGGATCGACTAGAATGGGTAAAATTGTTGCTCAAACTGTTGCTGGAAGATTAGGAAAATCTTTATTAGAATTAGGTGGAAACAATGCCATCATAGTTACCCCAGATGCCGATATAAAAATGACCGTAATTGGGGCTGTTTTTGGGGCTGTAGGAACTGCAGGTCAACGTTGTACCTCAACTCGAAGATTGATTATTCACGAAAGTATTTACGATAAAGTGAAAGACGCAATGGTGTCTGCTTACAACCAATTAAGAATTGGAAATCCATTGGATCAGAACAATCACGTGGGGCCGCTAATTGATACTATGGCGGTTGAAATGTACAATAATGCTTTAGCAAAAGTAGTTGCCGAAGGTGGAAAAATCCTAGTGGAAGGTGGCGTACTTTCTGGAGAAGGTTATGAAAGTGGTTGTTATGTAAAACCAGCAATTGCAGAGGCTGACAACTCATTTGAGATTGTACAACACGAAACTTTTGCACCCGTTTTATACCTATTAAAATATACTGGGGACGTTCACAATGCTATTGCAATTCAAAATGGAGTAGCACAAGGATTGTCTTCAGCAATTATGACCAATAACCTTCGTGAAGCGGAACTTTTCCTTTCTGTTGCTGGTTCCGATTGTGGAATAGCCAACGTAAATATCGGTACTTCAGGTGCTGAAATTGGTGGCGCTTTTGGTGGTGAAAAAGAAACTGGAGGTGGCCGAGAATCAGGATCTGATGCTTGGAAAGTATACATGAGAAGACAAACAAATACTATCAATTATACTACAAGTTTGCCTTTAGCACAAGGAATAAAATTTGATTTGTAATAAAAATAACAAATGAAAAAAGGAGCTATTTTCTTACTTTTTGTATTACTGTTTTCTTGTCAAGCAACTGATAATGACGATATTTTTTGCACAACTGAAGTAAAAGCAGGACTAAATGTTAGTGTGCATCTAGCGGAATCAAGTTCAAATATTCCAATTTCTGATGGGGTAAATGTAGTAGCACGTGATGGAAATTATTCAGAAACTTTGCAGTTTTTTGATCCTCAAAACCCAATATTTTATGGTGCCTATGAAAGGCCTGGAACCTACACTATTACTGTTACAAAAGCCGGCAGACAAACTTATGTTTCCCAACCAATAGTAGTAACAGAAGATATTTGTCATGTAATTCCACAAACCGTCATGGTTTTATTACTTTAATTTCTGCCTTTTTCAGCTGGATATAATAAAGGTAATGGATCGCTTTGCCAATATTCTTTGGTATCAACATCTAAAATACTTAAAGGTCCTAAAAATGCTGCTCCGGTATCAATATTCCAAACATTGGCGCAATTTACCGGTGTTGTTTTGTTAATTTTTGTAACTGGGGTATGGCCAATGTAAATTTCATTGTATAGTTTTAGCCTTTTTGGATACGATAAATCCTCTTTCCCTATTGATTTATCCAAAGAAACCGCCATTTCCCAAAGTGTTCTTTCCCAATAAAACATTTTAGGAAAATATTCATGGGCTACACCGTTCAAATTAGTAAATCCAGCATGAACAAATAATCGGTTGCTGGAATCCAAGTAATAATTGTGTAATTTCTTTAAAAAATCAATGTGTTTTTGTTTGGTAACATCGTTTACATTGGCGTAAGCCGAAACGGTAGCTTCTCCCCCATGCTCCATCCACATTGGATTATCACGCTTTGATTCCAACCAATTTAATAATAATTCATCGTGATTTCCTCGTATAAAAATACATTCTTGCTTTTGGCTTAAGCCAATTAAAAAATCGATTACCTGTGGCGATTCACTCCAGCCATCAACATAATCACCTAGAAAAATTAAAGTGTCGTTTTTAGTAACATTGGCCTTTTCTAATACCTGATTTAGGGCTCTTAAACCGCCGTGGATGTCTCCGATTACAAGGTTTCTCATTTTGTTTATTTATAATATAATCAGCTACGAAATTAATAGAAAATAGACTAATAAAATAAAATTAGTAGATATTAAATAATTATGATTTTTATAAGTAAAGCAAAAGATAAGTAAAGGTTACATTTGAATAAATTTTTGTGAAAACTATTTATTTTAAGAGCATAAATTAGAATATAGCCTTAGATTTGTTAGAAAATAATTCACATTTATTTAGTTTTTCATGAAACTATTTTTATTTGATTAACCTTTTAGAAGCACATTAGTAATGAAAACGAATACCTTTATTTATATAATTATAGGATTTATGATTTGTATTTCATGTAGAAATTTATCCCAATTGAAAAAAGGGACAATCACAATCGATAAACAAGGACATCGCGGCTGTCGAGGTTTAATGCCCGAAAATACTATTCCCTCCTTTTTAAAAGCGGTTGATTTAGGAGTAAATACTTTAGAAATGGATCTTGTTATTACTAAAGACAATCAAGTTTTGGTAAGTCACGAACCTTTTTTTAACCATGAAATAACCACTATGCCAAATGGTGATTTTTTATTAGAAACAAATGAAAAAGAGTTGAATATTTATAAAATGCCTTATTCAGAAGTTGTGAAATATGATGTTGGGTCAAAAGTGCATCCTAGATTTCCACAACAATTAAAAATAAAAGCAAATAAACCATTGCTTTCCGATGTGATTGATTCAGTTGAAATTTACACAAAAACCAATAAAAAGCCTGCCGTTTTTTATAATATAGAAACTAAAACAACACCTCAAACAGATGGTATTTTTCATCCTGAACCTAGAGAATTTGTTGATTTAATGATGAATGTTATTTTCGAAAAAAAAATCGAAAATAGAGTTATTATTCAGTCATTCGATAGAAGAACTTTACAATATTTGCATCTGAAACACCCTGAAATAAAAACAGCTTTGCTTGTAGAAGATTTTGATACAAAAGAATTCTCGAAACAAATTGAAGATTTGGGATTTGTTCCAACAATTTACAGTCCCGCTCAAAATTTAGTTACTTCTAAATTGGTTAAAGAATGCAAGTATAAAAAGGTAAAATTGATTCCATGGACAGTAAATGACCTCTCAAGTATTAATAAATTAATAAAAATGGGTGTAGACGGAATTATTTCCGATTATCCTAACTTATTTTTCGAAAAATAATTCCCTTATTGCACGTCATATTTCATCTTTCGCAATATGCGTAATGACTCTTTGAAAGACAAATAAATGGCGCTAAATGGTTTTAAAAGTAGCTTTGCATCTATTAATTTCTGCTTTGCATCCTCAAATCCATTAAGGTAACAAATCATAAAAGTAGAAGGTAAATTTTCTAAATCTTTGAACTCATTTGTAGATAAATTGATATTACTTTCTAATTTTTTTAACAAAGAAATGTTGGAATTGTATACGTGAAAAAGTACTTTTTTATCAAATTCAGGTGGCTCAAATAGCATTTCCCGCTCAATTTTATAATATCCATTATCAAAAAAATGTAAGGTTTGTTTTTCCAATGGATAATAACTTATATTCTCGTTCAATCCTAAAGGAACATATTCGGTAATAGTAAACGTTTTGTTGTCAAAGCTTATGGTTACTACATCTTGAGCCGAATAAAATAATTTAATTTGCTCGTTAATTAACGCAATATCAACTCTTGAAAGAAAGGTTTTATCTCCAATTTTTTTGTATTTCCCAGCCCAACAAATAACAAATAATTCCTTGAATACTTTGTACTTTGGGGAAATATCTCTATGGCTTAAATTCATAAATGCAATCACGCCATCTAAAGTATATTCTATACTATTTCTGGAATTATTTTCTATTTCATGAACCGTTTCTGAATTTTGGTAATTCCGTTCTACTTCGGTTTCAATAGGAATGGTATTACTTCCGCGTCGAATGTAAATGCTATTTATTAAAATAGTATGTATGCTTTTTTTGAAAAACGAAGTTCTCTTTTTAGGCTTAATGGTTACCAATCCTACCATTTTATCTTTTGGTAAATTGGGAAAAGGAACATTTTCGTATTGAATTTTTGGTGGGTTTTCCAAATAAGCATTTACCAAATTCTGAATGCGACTGTCGTCAAAAAAGTCATCACCTACAATTTCATTATCGTGGTCTTCCACACCAACAACAATATAAGAATTGTTTGTTGGATTTGAATTAGACAAAGCACAAATGTGCTTTAAAAATTTAGCTTTTCCTTCCCGTGTATGTAAATTCAACTGACGCTTTTTATCATAAAAGCTGGACTCATCGTGATGTGCCAATAAATTTTTGATAAGAAGTCGCTTGTTGATCATTGTAATGTCTTTTAGGCGATTGATTACAAATCACGCTTTACAATAGTCGACATCGCTTGAGCAGTTGGCATCACAACCAAATCGGCAATGTTCACATGGTACGGCCTTGACACTACAAAATGAATAATATCGGCTAAATCTTCGGCTTGTAAAGGTGAAAATCCCTTGTAAACATTCGTTGCTTTCTGCGTATCACCTTTGAAACGAACCGTGCTAAATTCGGTGTCAACCATCCCAGGGTGAATTGCGCCTACACGAATGCCATATTGATTTAAATCGATTCTCATCGCTTGATTTAACGAATCTACAGCGTGTTTTGTAGCACAATAAACATTTCCGTTTGGGTAAACTTCTTTTGCAGCGGTTGACCCAATATTGATAATATGCCCCGATTCACGAGCAACCATATTTGGAATTATCGCTCTGGAAACATATAAAAGACCTTTTAAATTGATGTCGATCATCGCATCCCAATCATCTAAATCGCCCGTTTGAATTGGATCTAAACCATGAGCGTTTCCAGCATTATTGATTAATATATCAATATTTGAAAAGGCTTCTGGTAGCGATGCAATGCTATCAAAAACTGCTTTTTTATCTCGGACATCAAACAATAAAGAATGCACTTCTGTTAATTCTGAAAGTTCTTTTTGAAGTTCAGAAATTCGATCTTCACGACGGCCGCAAAGAACAATTCTATAATTATTTTTAGCCAAAACTCTTGCGGTTGCTCTTCCTATTCCGCTTGTTGCGCCAGTAATTAATGCTGTTTTCAATTTAATTTTTTATTTATAATTAAGGGACTTTATTTCCCATACTTTCTGTCCAAATAGCAAACCAATCTTCTTTTTCTAATTGCAACTCAGTTGCTTTCATCAATTGTTGAATTCTAGCCACATTTACAGTTCCTGCGACCGGAATTATTTTTGCTGGATGTTGCAAAATCCAGACTAATAAAAGTGTGTCTGCACCAAAATGGTATTTTGATACTAATGAAGCTAGCAATTTTTTTAATCTTCTTGTTTGCTCATTATCCTCCCGAAACACATTGCCTAATGGGTTCCAAGACATCGGTTGAATGTTGTTTATTTGCATATAATCCAAACTTCCGTCTACCATAGGTTCAAAATTAGTTGCCGAAAACTGAATTTGGTTGTAACTGATTTTCGTTTTTTGACGAATTAATTCCGTTTGTGAAGTCGTGAAATTGGAAACTCCAAAATCTAATATTTTCCCATCCGATTTTAATTTAAAAACCCCTTCAGCAATTTCATCGGCCTGCATTAACGGGCTCGGACGATGCAATAATAGTACATCCAGATAATCCGTTTGCAAATTTTTTAAAGAATTTTCAACCGACCAAATGATGTAATCTTTTGAGTAATCGTAATGTTTTATAGTGTTATTTCTGTTTTCAGAAACATATTGAATGCCGCATTTTGAAATAAATTGCAGCGATTCTCTATTAATTTTGCTTAAAGCAAATGCCTTTCCGAAAGCCGCTTCAGTAGTATACGAACCATAAATATCGGCATGATCAAATGTGGTAATTTTGTTTTCAAGACAAATATTTATGGTACTTTCCATTTCAGAAGTACTAAGATTTTTATCCCAAACGCCCCAATTCATCGTTCCTGCAATAATTGGAGATAACTTATTTTTTTTCAAGGTTTTAATGTTTAAATGTTAAATTGAATTGCATGGTTTTTAGGTAATTTTGATAAAGTTCTTAAAATTATAAAAAGAAAATCACAATACAGCCTTAAAAGCATTTGTTTTATAGAAGTTTTAACCATTTTTTAACATCGTACTTCTAAAAAAAAATTCAATTTGCACTCTCAAATTTAAATGTTAAAATTTACAGTAATAAAATTAGTAAAATGGAAGAAAATACTTCGACTTTAGACATCAGAGCGATTAATGAAAAAATTGAAAAAGAAAGTGCTTTTATAGACCTTCTTACTATGGAAATGAACAAAGTAATTGTGGGTCAGAAGCACATGATTGAGCGATTGTTAATTGGACTTCTTGGGCAAGGGCACATTTTATTAGAAGGTGTTCCTGGATTGGCAAAAACTTTGGCAATTAATACTTTGTCACAAGCGGTTCAAGGATCTTTTAGCAGAATTCAATTTACTCCCGATTTATTACCTGCAGATGTTGTAGGAACAATGATTTATAACATTAAACAAAATGAATTTTCTATAAAAAAAGGGCCAATATTCGCCAATTTCGTTTTAGCAGATGAGATCAATCGTGCTCCAGCAAAAGTGCAATCGGCATTACTAGAAGCGATGCAAGAAAAGCAAGTAACTATTGGTGACACCACATTTAAATTGGAAAAACCTTTTTTAGTATTGGCTACCCAAAACCCAATCGAGCAAGAAGGAACGTACCAACTTCCAGAAGCGCAAGTAGACCGTTTTATGTTAAAAACAGTTATCGATTATCCTAAAATGGAAGACGAAAGATTGGTAATTCGTCAAAACCTAAAAGGAGCTTACGAAAAAGTAAATCCCGTTGTAACTGTAGATCAAATTTTGCGAGCGCAAGAATCAGTACGTGAAGTTTACATGGATGAAAAAATCGAAAAATATATCTTAGATATCATTTTTGCAACTCGTTTCCCAGAGCAATATAAATTAGCTGATTTAAAACCTTTAATCAGTTTTGGATCTTCCCCTCGTGGAAGTATCAATTTAGCAAATGCTGCTAAATGCTACGCTTTTATTAAACGTAGAGGTTATGTAATTCCTGAAGATGTTCGTGCTGTAGTTCATGATGTATTGCGCCACAGAATTGGTGTTACCTACGAAGCGGAAGCCGAAAACATTACCTCAGTTGATATTATCAACAAAATCGTAAATGAGATTGAAGTACCGTAAAAATTTGTTTAATGTTTAAAGTTTCATGTTAACGAAATGAACTAGAAACTTTAAACTTTTAAACTTTGAACAAATTAAAAATGGATACCAAAGAACTATTAAAAAAAGTACGTAAAATAGAAATTAAAACCCGAAGATTGAGCGATCACATCTTTTCGGGTGAATACCACACGTCTTTTAAGGGGCGCGGGATGACATTTTCTGAAGTTCGTCAATACCAATATGGAGATGATATTCGTGCTATAGATTGGAATGTAACCGCAAGATATAACGAAGCCCACGTTAAAGTTTTTGAAGAAGAACGCGAGTTAACCATGATGTTAATGGTGGATATTTCTGGTTCGGAGAGTTTTGGTTCTAAAAACCAATTCAAGAAAGATATTGTAACAGAAATTGCCGCTACAATGGCTTTTTCGGCAACTCAAAATAATGATAAAATAGGATTAATCTTATTTTCTGATCAAATAGAATTGTATATCCCACCCAAAAAAGGAAAATCACACGTATTGAGAATAATTCGTGAACTGATTGAATTTGAGCCAAAAAGCAACAAAACAGACGTTTCACAAGCGCTGAAATTTTTATCAGGAACTCAAAAAAAGAAAGCGATTGTGTTTTTAATCTCTGATTTTATGTCGGATGAATACGAGCATACTTTGAAAATTGCTTCTAAAAAACATGACATTACAGGAATTCGAGTTTTTGATATTCGCGAAGAAAAGCTACCAAATCTTGGGATGGTTCCAATGTTGGATGCCGAAACCGGCGAAACCCAATTGGTTAATACAGGTTCTAAAGCCATCCGAATGGAATACGAAAAAGAATACCAAAACAAAGTCGATTATTTTATCGAAGCATTTAGAAAATCTGGTTCAGGAGTTGTAAACACAAGGGTTGATGAAAGTTATGTAACCAAATTATTAAGTTATTTTAAGTCGCGATAATCATAATGAGAATTAAATATTATATACTTTTCCTTTTAATTTCAATGTCTCTATTTGCTCAAAAGCAAGTGGAAACAAAAATTGACGTTAAGAAAAATAAGATTGGTGCGCAATTCAACTTGACTTACAAAACCAATGTTGATACGGCAGCAAAAGTGGTATTTCCATCCCTGAAAAACTTTGGAAAAATGGAAGTAATTCGTTCTTATGTAATTGATACCATCAAACATGGCGCGAGATACGATCTAATAAAAAAATATGGGGTTACCCAATTTGACTCAGGAAAATATGTTATTCCGAGTTTAAAAGTACTTATCAATAATAAAGTTTTTGTTACCGATTCCATTTTAGTAGAAGTTTCTGATGTTAAAGTAGATACTCTAAAACAAAAATTATTTGATATCAAACCAATTGCTGAATCGGAATACCAATTAAGTAATTTTTGGAGATATTTATTAATTATTCTATTGATTTTAGGACTAGGGGCTTTAACTTATTGGCTAATACAAAAATACAAAAAGAAGCAAGTTGTAGCAATTGAAGAACTAAAAAGTCCAATCGAACGAGCGACCATTTTACTAAAAAACCTAGAAAAAAAGGAGCTTTGGCAAAAAGGTGCTGTAAAAGAATATTACAGTGAATTGACCGATATTGCTAGAAATTATATTGAAGAAGCTATCGAAATTCCAGCAATGGAAAGCACGACTTCAGAGTTGATTGTAGCTTTGAGAGCTGTTTCAATCAAAAAGAAAATGACTGTTTCAGCGGAAACTCTTGAAAATCTTGAGCGCGTTTTAAAACAAGCTGATTTAGTGAAATTTGCTAAATCAAGACCTTTAGATTTTGAAATTGCCGAAGACAAAAACAAAATTGAAAAGGCTATACTGACATTGGATAAATCCATACCTCTCGAAGTTGAACAGGAAGAAGACACATCGGAATGGGACGAAATGCGCCGTTTAGAAAAACTGAAAAAAGAGAAGAGAAAACGTTTAATAAACATAGTAGGATTCCTAGTTGGAACTCTACTAGTCTTATTCATTTTATTGGTTTCAACCAAAGGATTTGATTACGTTAAAGACCAAATTATTGGGAGTGAAACCAAAGATTTAGTTGAAGGTCAGTGGGTTTCGAGCGAATATGGCAATCCAAAAGTGTATATTGAAACTCCAAAAGTCCTTACGAGAAGAGACACATCCAACCTATTTCCAGCGGAAGTCAAGAAAATGTTAAAGGAAGCAAGTGTTTTTACCTACGGAAGTTTGCAAAGTAATTTCTACATCGCATTGGCAACTGCGACTCCAAAACAAGAATTAGATTACGACCTCCAAAAAGGTTTAGAAGAAGTAATAGATAAGTTTGGCGGACAAAATGTTTTACTAAAACAAGAGGAATTCCAAACCAAAATGGGAGTTATTGGATTGAAAGGTTTTGGAACCATGGCGTTTCTCGATCCGGTCAATAAAAGCAGCGTTAAGTTGTACTTTGAAATACTATTATTTAAAGAGAATGGCGGTTACCAACAAGTGATTTTATTCCATGAAGAAGGTGATAAATACGCGGAACAAATTTCAGAAAAAGTGATGAATTCAGTTGAATTTAAAAAAGGCGAAAACAATGAATAAGATGACTTTTCTAAATCCCGAATTTTTCTGGCTTTTTATCTTAATTCCAGTTGTAATTGCTTGGCAAATATGGAAAAGAAAAGAACAAACAGCCACCTTAAAAATTAGCTCTCTAAAAGGTTTTAAAAATACAAAATCTGTTTTGACAAAATTAAAACCGATGTTATTTGTTTTTCGATTATTGGCGTTAAGCTCACTAATTATTGCAATGGCACGCCCAAGAACTGTTGATGTAAGTAGCAAAACAAAAACGACTAAAGGAATTGATATTGTAATGTCGGTGGACGTTTCAGGAAGTATGTTGGCCAAAGATTTTAAACCAAACCGAATGGAAGCTTTGAAGGATGTTGCTGAAAACTTTGTGAAAGGACGACCAAACGACCGAATTGGATTGGTAGTTTACGCTTCTGAAGCCTATACAAAATGTCCCGTAACAAGTGATAAAGCAGTTGTTATGGATGCAATCAGAAGTATAAAATATGACAATGTACTTCAAGACGGAACTGGAATTGGAATGGGATTAACCACGGCAATTAACCGTTTGAAAGACAGCAAAGCAAAAAGTAAAATTGTGATTTTAATGACCGATGGTGTTAATAACGCAGGTTTTATTGAGCCTCAAACTGCGTCTGATATTGCACAACAATACGGAATTAAAGTATATACAATTGGAATTGGATCTAATGGAATGGCCGATTTCCCTTATGCAATTGCACCAAATGGGCAGTTTTTATTTAGAATGATGAAAGTTGAAATTGACGAAGCGTTACTTCGCTCAATCGCAAAAAATACAGGTGGAAAATATTTCCGCGCATACAGTAATCAAAAGTTAGAATCAATTTATAATGAGATTAACAAGTTAGAAACAACTGAAATTCAGGAGTTAAAATTCTATGATTACGATGAAAAATACAGGCCTTTTGCAATATTTGCTGGGTTATTATTACTATTAGAATTAGGATTACGAAACACTCTTTTTAGAAGTTTTATATAATTTGATATCATAAAGAAATTGGTATTTAAGAAAAATATATGTACGAATTAGACGAAAAAAAATATTTGCCTTTATTATTTATCATTCCGATTTTGGTGGTGGTATTTCTATTCAATTTATATTGGAAAAGAAAAAAACAACTAGAATTTGGAGATTTAGAAATGGTGAAAAAACTGAGCCCAGAAAGTTCTGGATTTAAAACCGGGCTAAAATTTGTTGTTTTAATACTTGCTTTTGCCTGTTTAGTTATTGGTTTGGTTAATCCAAAAATTGGCACAAAATCGGAGACTGTAAAACGCGAAGGAATTGATATTGTATTTGCTGTTGACGTTTCAAAAAGTATGCTTTGCGAAGATGTTGCTCCAAGTAGATTGGAAAAAAGTAAGCAAATTGTATCACAAATCATCAATCAATTGGTGGGAGATAGAATTGGAATTGTAGCCTACGCTGGTAGCGCTTTTCCGGTTTTACCAATTACAACTGATTATGGAGTTGCGAAAATGTTTTTGCAAAGTATGAACCCTTCCATGGTTTCTTCGCAAGGGACGTCATTGGATGAAGCCATAAAATTATCTTCAACTTATTTTGATGATGATAAGAAAACGAGCAAATTATTAATTCTAATTTCTGATGGTGAAGACCATTCTGAAGGTGCTATTGATGCTGCTGATGAGGCCAGTAAATTAGGGTTAAAGATCATCTCTATTGGTGTTGGAACTCCAAAAGGTGGTCCAATTCCATTAAAAGAAAATGGCAGAGTTTTGAGTTTTAAAAGAGATCAAAATAATGAAGTGGTTGTTACAAAATTGAATGAAGAAAGCTTAAAAGTGATTTCAAAAAACACCAAAGGCGGTTATATTAATGGAAATAACACCAAAGAAGTTTTAGAATATATTAAAAAGGCATTGGATAATATTGAAAAAAACGAGTTTGAAGCACAGCAATTCACCGATTATAATTCACAATTCCAATGGTTTTTAGGAATGGCATTTTTTCTTTTGTTTTTAGATGTTTTCTTTTTGGAGAAAAAAACGGAATGGTTGAAAAAGTTGAATTTATTTAATGAAAAAGCATAATGAAGAAATTAATATTATATAGTTTTATCTTGTTTTCTTTTGCAATTTTCGCTCAAGAAAAGGATTTTCATTTGCCTAAAGCAAATGATGAATTTGCAGATAAAAAATATGCTGAAGCTGAAGCTGAATATCGAATTTCACTTTCTAAAAATCCTAAAAAATCTATTTCAGCATATAATTTAGGAAATGCTATTTACAAACAAAACAATAACACAGAAGCCTTATTCTCTTATGAAAATGCTATAAAAAATTCTACAGTTAGACCAGAAAAGCACAAGGCATTTCATAATTCTGGGAATATTTACATGAAAGAAAAAAATTATTCTGCAGCTGTTGAAGCCTATAAAAACGCCCTGCGAAATAATCCAAATGATGAAGAAACTAGGTATAATTTTGCCTTAGCAAAAAAAATGCTGAAGAACAATCCTCCGAAAAAAGACGATAAAAAGGACAAGAAGGATAAGAAAAAAGACGATAAAAAAGATAAAAAGGACGACAAGAAGAAAGACGATAAGAAAAACGGAGATCAAAAAGATAAAAACGATCAAAAAAACAATCCCCAAGGACAGCCAAAACCAAAACCTGGAGGAATACAAAAAGAACGCGTTCAAAATTTATTAGACGCTGTAAATAATGAAGAAAAGAAAATTCAGGATAAAGTAAATGCCAAAAAAGTGAAGGGCAAACCAATTCAAACTGAGAAAGATTGGTAATTTATCTTAATAAATAAAACGATTAAACAAGTAATGAAAAGATATTTAATTCTATTATTCTTTAGTTTTCAAGCGATGATAGCTCAAGTACAATTTGAGGCTAAAGTCAGCAAACAAACTCTTGGATTAAACGAAAGACTTCGTATAGATTTCACTATGAATGACGACGGTGATAACTTTACCCCTCCCAATTTTGAAGGGTTTAAAATTGTTGCTGGTCCAAGCCAACAAGTAAGTCAATCCTGGATAAATGGTAAAAGTTCATTCAATAAAACGTATTCCTATTTCTTATTGCCTATGCAAAAAGGAACGCTAGTAATTCGTCAAGCTTCCATAGAAATTAGAGGTCAGATTTATAAAACATCGCCAATAAAAATTAATGTTACTGCGGCTGTAGAACAACCTAGAGATCCAAATGACACGCAAGTAACTGCCGACCAATCGTTGCATTTAGTAGCCGAAATTTCAAAAACAAATCCGTATTTAAATGAGCCAATTACCGTAGTTTATAAAATCTATTTTAGCTATAATATTGGTATTACCAATTGGAGAGAATTGGACAAACCAAAATACAACGATTTTTGGAGTCAGAATATTGATATCAAACAATTAGTAGCTGAAGAAGGCAGATACAATGGTGAAAAATACCGTTTTGTTACCCTTCGTAAAACAGTTTTATATCCTCAAAAATCAGGTAAATTAGTAATTGAGCCTTTGTCATTGGATGTAGATGTTCAATTGCCTTCGAATCGTCGAAATATATTTGGCCAAGTTCTTTTGGTTGAAGATCACAAAAGAGTTTCTGCTGGAGCAAAAACCATTAACGTAAAAGCACTTCCAGAAGCAGGAAAACCCGCAGATTTTTCAGGCGCAGTTGGTCGATTTAACTTTAAAGTTACCCCTTCAAAAACAAATATTAAATCGGGAGAAAGTCTGGATTTAGATGTAAGTGTTTCAGGTACAGGAAACTTGAAATTGTTTACTTTGCCTAAACCAATTGTTCCAACAGCATTGGAAATGTATGATCCGGTTCACAATGAACAAGTTTCGACTCCACTTTCAGGAATGACTGGTAGAATTTCTGATAAATACGCAATTATACCTCAATACAAAGGAAAATATCCAATAAAACCGATGACTTTCACTTATTTTGATTTGGGTTCTCAAAGCTATAAAACAATCACTTCTCCTGAAATCATGATCAATGTTTTGGAAGGTCCAAACGCAGGTGATAATTCGGTTGCGACAACATCTGACACAAAAAAGGCGGCAGTTTTAAGTTCAGCACAGTTTAAATTTATCAAACTCAAAACAGATTTGATTTCCATGAAAGAAAGTGATTTTTATGGATCGACATTGTTTTACTTATTAACGCTATTACCATTTTTATGTATTCCTATTATTGTTATTTTCAAAAAGAAAAAGGAAGCAATTGATGGCGATATTGCTGGAAACAAAATAAAATTATCAAACAAACTCGCAAAGAAATATTTATCAGAAGCTCAAAAAGAAATTGGAAATAAAGAACCGTTTTACATTGCATTAGAAAAGGCAATGCACAATTTCTTAAAGGCCAAAATCAACATTGAAACTTCTGAAATGAGTAAGGAAAAAATCAGTGAAATTTTATTGGAAAGAAAAGCCAAACCTGAGTCAATTTCGGCATTTATTAATCTTAGTGAAAACTGTGAATTTGCAAGGTATGCGCCATCAACAAGCACTGCAATTCAACAAGATTACGATAAGGCAGTGGCGATTATTTCAGAATTAGAAAAGCAGATAGTTTAAAATTTAACCACAAAAGGCACAAAGATTTTTAAAAAAAGTTAGACAGGAATTACACGAATTGGCACTAATTTTAAATAAAAAGAAGTTAGAATAGCAGTTTAAAAAACACAAAATGAAGAACTTACTTTATATCATATTACTTACATCACACGTTTTCTTTGCTCAAAAAGGCTTTGAAAATGGAAATGCACTATATCAAAAAGGAAAATACCAAGAAGCAATTAAAGCTTACGAAACTGAATTAGCAGCAAACAAACAATCGGCTGAATTGTTTTTTAATATTGGGAATTGTTATTACAAATTGAATAAAGTAGCCCCTTCGATATACAATTACGAAAAGGCATTATTACTAAATCCTGACGACACTGAAATTCAAAACAACCTAAAATTTGCTCAAAAACTTCAAATTGACGATATTAAAACAGTGGAAAAAGTTGGTTTCAATAAAGTAATTCAAGATTTCACCAATACATTTAATTACAATACTTGGGGCGGAATTACAGTAGGATTATCAATTCTGTTTTTACTGTGTTTTGTGGGTTATTATTTCTCACAAATCACGGTTTCTAAAAGATTGTTTTTTGTGGGAATGTTTTCAGTACTATTGCTATTATTGGTGAGTGTTGCGGCGGCTATTTTTGAAAAAAATCAATTCAATAACGACCAACCAGCTATTGTATTTTCAGAAGTGGCATCGGTGAAAAGCGAACCTAAAGTTGGCGCTGCAGATGCTTTTATGTTGCATGAAGGAACCAAGGTTTATATCGTGGAAACGCTTGATAATTGGAACAAAATCCAACTTACAGACGGAAACGAAGGCTGGATTGAAAACAACGCAATAAAGAGATTGAAATAAGTTTTATTTTATAGATTTCACTTTAATCTCCTTATACCATTCTTCAATTGAAGGATAAATTATTTCAGCTGTTTTCTGTATCGGATTGAAAAAATAGGAATTATCAATGGTCTCTTTTTTTGCAAAAGTATAATCAAAATTGATTTTTTGAAATAAGCTCAAAAGTACACTAAGCATTAATATCATTTTTAAAAGTCCAAAAACACTTCCCATTACTTTATTTACAATTCCCAAGCTAGCTAAATTAGCCATTTTGGTAAGGAATTTTGCCAAAAATGATATTCCAATTACCACCAAAATAAAAGTAATAATAAAAGCAACAATTTGAACGGTTTTAGGATTCCAAGAAACATGACTTGCAACCATTGATTTCATTAGATACGAGAATTTTATCGCAACATAAATTCCTAATAAAAGAGATATAAAAGAAGCCAACTCAATAAAAAACCCATTCCAAAAACCACGAAGAAATCCGTAAATTAATAATCCGCCGAGAAAAATATCTAAATAACTCATGTAAAAAGAATAAAGAACAAAGATAAAAGAATTATGTTGGTATATTTGTGGAATTTTAAGGTTAAAGATATTGGTTTAATAATTCATAATTTAAATTTTTAATTAATTTTAAATGTCAAGAGATATACAACTCAAAGAGCGCTGGGAAAATTTGGTGTCCCTACTTTCAGATCAATTTTCACAAGGTGAAGATTTAGATTTGGATGCCATAATTTATTTAATCGGGGTTCAAGAGCTGGGGAAAATTCATCAAACCTATAAAAAAGACGAGAAATTAAACCTGATGCACATCGCCATTTGCCGATTATTAGAGCCATACGGGTATTATGAATTTGATTATGTAGATGCTGACGGTTGGCCACATTATACCATTAAAGAAGAATTGCCACCGTTAAAAGCAGGGGAACAATCTGTATTAATGAAAGAAGCAATTGTGAATTATTTTCTCGAAAAAGAATTTATTGATTGATTTACAATTGTTAGAACACCGCAATCTCTGAATTCAAAGCGAAAACTTTAAACTTTAATCCTTATACTTGAAACAAATTTCTTAAATTTGCACTTCAACTATTGTACGGAAATGACAGATAAGATCAAAGAATATATTGCCGAAGCACAAGCTTTTCAAACCCAAGACGCAGCCGAACTAGAAGCTTTTCGAATCAAATTCTTAGGTAAAAAAGGACTTCTAAATGACTTTTTTGCCGAATTTAAATTGGTGCCAAACGATCAGAAAAAAGAGTTTGGTCAAGTAATCAATTTACTTAAAACTACCGCCGAAGAAAAGATAAAATCAATTCAAGAAGGGCTGGAAAGTAAAGTTGAAATTAAAGGTGTATATGGCGATTTAACTCGTCCTGCAGAACCTTTAGTTATTGGCTCCCGTCACCCTATTTCAATAGTGAAAAATCAAATTATCGACATCTTTTCTACCATCGGTTTCAACGTTTCTGAGGGGCCAGAAATTGAAGACGATTGGCATAATTTTACCGCATTGAACTTACCAGAATACCATCCGGCTCGTGACATGCAAGACACGTTTTTTATTCAAACCAATCCCGATATTTTACTACGAACACACACCTCATCCGTGCAAGTTCGTTACATGGAAAACAATAAACCGCCAATTAGAACGATTTCTCCAGGTCGAGTTTTTAGAAATGAAGCCGTTTCATCTCGTTCTCACTGTATTTTTCACCAAGTGGAAGGATTGTATATTGACAAAGACGTTTCGTTTGCCGATTTAAAACAAACGCTTTTGTATTTTACCAAAGAAATGTTCGGGAAATCTAAAATTCGTTTGCGACCGTCCTATTTCCCATTTACTGAACCAAGTGCCGAAATAGATATTTATTGGGGCTTGAAAACAGAAACCGATTATCGTATTACAAAAGGAACAGGTTGGTTAGAAATTGGAGGTTGCGGAATGGTAGATCCAAACGTACTGAAAAATTGCGGAATCGATACCAATGAATACAACGGTTTTGCCTTTGGAATGGGAGTAGAAAGAATCGCAATGTTGCTTTATCAAATTGGCGATATCAGAATGTTCTACGAAAATGATATACGTTTCCTAGAGCAATTTAAGGCGTCAATTTAATTTTTTTGTAGCTATTTCCAGCTATACGCTTCAATCCACGCTAAAAAGCGTGGGATTTCCACTGCTATCTGGGCTATGACATTTGATTTTATAACACAATTACAATAAATAATAAATCACGGAATGAAATAAGAGATTACTTCATTCCTCGCAATGACATGAAAAAAGACATTACAATTCCCGAAGTAGAAAATGTATTTGTTGCCGCCGTTCAAGAATGGAGTGACGATTTTATGGAAAAAGTGTGGTTTATTTATTTAGTAAACGACAGCGACTTTAACATTGAAAGTGTGATGGTAGTTTCAAAAGCCTTTGGAACTGTTAATGGAGAAATGAAAAAAACATCATTATTGCGCCACGCATTTGTGGAAATTCCTGCTGTTTCAGTAGTTAAAGTTGAAATGCTTGAAAAAAGTGTAACCACACTCAACAACGAATTTATGGTTACATTTTTCATCGGAAATACCCTTTACGATAAAAAATTTACCTTCAACGCAAATTCCATTTCAGAAAGCAATGTGGAAGAAGTGCCTATTTTATTTGTTGATGGCGTAATTGTGAGGTAAATTCAATTCTAGCTATTGTTCTTAATTTCAGCAAATTGGCTGATGATATTATTAATCTAATTTTTCTGTTAGCTTTTTAAAGACTTTTTTTGCATCTTTTCCTTCGTATAATATTTCGTACACGGAGTCAATAATTGGAGTTTTAGCCCTATACGATTGGTTCAATTTCCAAGCACTTTTTGTAGCATAATAACCTTCAGAAACCATGCTCATTTCCATCATTGCTGATTTTACGGTATAGCCCTTCCCGATCATATTCCCGAACATTCTATTTCTAGAAAACACCGAATATCCTGTTACCAATAAATCTCCTAAATAAGCAGAATCATTAATGTTTCGTTTCATTTTGTGAACTTTGCGAATGAATTTTTTCATTTCGCGTATCCCATTACTCATTAACACCGATTGAAAGTTATCTCCATAACCAAGTCCATGGGCCATTCCAGCAGCAATTGCATAAATATTTTTTAGCATCGCAGCATATTCAGTTCCAATAATATCATCACTGATTTTGGTTTTGATATAATTACTGCTTAAATATTTAGCTACAACTTTTGCTTTTTTAGAATCGCCACAAGCGATTGTTAAATAGGATAATCGCTCTAAAGCAACCTCTTCAGCGTGACAGGGTCCAGTTATAACTCCGATGTTTTCAAATGGAATATCGAAAGTTTTATTGAAATGTTCGCCTACAATCAAGCTTGATTCAGGAACAATTCCTTTAATAGCTGAAAATATTATTTTGTCTTCTAAGCTTTCGGTTAAATTCTTTAACTCATCATTTAAAAAGGCGGAAGGAATTGCAAAAATGATATAATCTGCATAAGCAACGGCTTCATTTATATCGCTTGTTAAACGTAATTTTTCAATGTGAAATTCTACTGAACTTAAATAGTTTGGGTTGTGAAAATGCGTTTTTATATGTTCAATTGCCTCTTCATTTCTCATGTACCAAGCTATTTCTGGCAAGTTCACACATAGCATTTTTGCTATTGCGGTTGCCCAGCTTCCTCCTCCTATTACTGCAAATTTTGGTTGATCCGTCATTTTTTATTTTTTTTAGCCCCGACAGTAGCGGCATCCTGTTTTGGCGGGGTTCGGCAAAACAGATATAGCGAATGGCGGGAATAGCTTCAAAAATTATGTTCCAAAAGTACTGAAATTTGATTAAATAATGTCAAAATATGATTTGCTGGAAATTCTAAATTTATTTCTTAAAAATTAATTTAACGTATAATTATGATATTCAATACAATAGCAAGAAGTATTTTGCGTTATAAATACATAAATCAAGTGTGCAGTTGATTCATAATATTTAAATTAGTTAAAATTATTGGTTGTTTTTTTAAATAAAAAGGCGTTCTAAATGAAAATTAAGAACGCCTTTTTTATTGGTATAAATATATATTAATAACTCATTTCCACAATTTTACGGACTTTTTCAATGGTGATATTTTGTTTTTCACCCAAACCAATCCATCCTCTTTCTTGAAAACGATTTGCAATGAAGTCGGCAGTTGAATTGTAGTCGTCTGTGCATTCTGACAATTTGGTTTTCATTCCCATTGTGTGAAAAAATTCAATTGTTTTATCGATTGCCTTTGCTGCAATTTCATCTTCTGAACCGGTTAAACCAAATATTCTTTTTCCGTATTGAGCTAATTTTTGTTTCTTGGTTTCAAACATCACTTTGTACAAATTTGGGGCAATAATTGCTAAAGTTCTCGCATGATCAATATCGTATAAAGCGGTCAATTCGTGGCCAATCATGTGAGTCGCCCAATCAGATGGAACTCCTTTTTGAATCAATCCGTTTAGAGCCATCGTGCAACACCACATGTAATTGGAGGCTAAGGCATAATCCGAAGGGTTTTGAACCACTTTAGGGCCAATTTCAATTAGGGTTTGTAAAATTCCTTCTGCAATTCGGTCTTGTAAATATCCGTCATGAGGATAGGTTAAATACTGTTCCATAACGTGCGTAAACGCATCGATAATTCCGTTTTGGATTTGTCTTTCAGGCAATGAGGTAATTACTGTTGGATCGCAAATTGAGAATTTTGGAAACAAGGCGCTGCCTCCAAAAGCCAACTTTTCTTGGGTTGCATTTATAGTTACAACAGATCCCGAATTCATTTCGCTTCCTGTAGCTGGTAAGGTTAAAACTGTTCCAAATGGAATTACTTTTGAGCCTTCTTTTATCAAGATTCTCTTTTTTAGGATTTCTATAGGATTGCCTTCGTAATGAGTGGCGCCTGCAATGAATTTTACGCCATCAATTACTGATCCACCTCCAACGGCTAGAATGAAATCGATGTTTTTTTCTTTTACAACTTCGATAGCTTTCATTAAAGTTTCAAAATGGGGATTCGGTTCGATTCCACCAAATTCAATAATTTCAAAACCGTTTAAAGCTGATTTAACTTGGTCGTAAACGCCATTATTAAAAATACTGCCTCCACCATAAGCCAATAATATTTTGGCGCTTTTAGGAACTAATGATTCTAATTTTTCGATTTGCCCTTTTCCAAAAACTAAATTGGTAGGGTTGTATAATTCAAAGTTTTGCATGGTCAAATTTTTTATACAAATTTAAACTAAGATGAGTGATACACTTGAAAATTTATGTTAAAGATTTATTTAATCGAATTAAAATTCAGGAATTAAAATTCCGTAAAAAAAAGTATCTTTAACACTCAAAAATTAACTATGCCTTTTTCAAATATTAAAATACTGCATATCGACAGCAATCATCCTATTTTGTGGGGACAATTGCAGGAATTAGGGTTTACTAATCACGAAGATTTCACCTCTTCAAAGGAAGAAATTGAAGAAAAAATTCAGGATTATCATGGAATTGTAATTCGTAGCAGATTTAAAATTGACCAAACTTTTATTGATAAGGCTCCCAATTTAAAATTCATAGCTAGAGTTGGTGCCGGTTTGGAAAGTATCGATTGTGACTATGCAGTTTCAAAAAATATTGCATTAATAGCTGCTCCTGAAGGAAATAAAAACGCTGTTGGTGAACATGCGCTGGGAATGTTATTGTCACTTTTAAACAACCTCAACCAGGCCGATTTAGAAATAAAAAACGGACGTTGGAATCGGGAACAAAATCGAGGTCATGAATTGGATGGAAAAACAATTGGTATAATTGGTTATGGAAATATGGGAAAATCTTTTGCGAAAAAACTTCGTGGTTTTGATGTAGATGTGCTTTTTTATGACATTCTTGAAAATGTGGGTGATGCCAATGCAAAAGCAGTTTCTTTAACTGAATTACAAGAAAAATCGGATGTAATAAGTTTGCACACACCTTGGAATTCCTCCACCGATAAAATGATCAATTCTTCGTTTATCAACTCTTGTGCAAAACCATTTTGGTTTATCAATACGGCAAGGGGAAATTCAGTGGTAACGAATGATTTAGTTGAAGGCTTACAGTCGGGGAAAGTTCTAGGAGCTGCATTAGATGTTTTAGAATATGAAAAATTATCATTCGAAAACTTATTTTTAGACTCAGAAAAACCTGCAACTTTTAACTATTTGCTTCAAGCAAAAAATGTTCTTTTAACACCACACATTGCGGGATGGACCTTTGAAAGTCATGAAAAATTAGCGCAAGTTATCGTTGACAAAATCAAATCGGTATTTAATCGAGAAAAAATAAAATAGAACTTTGGGAGCCAATTGACAAAGTATTCTTATAAATTAATATATTAGCAATCTAATTACTAAATTAAAATTAAAACTATGGAATCACACAAAGTAGACTTATTTATGATCAGCAATGCTAAGTATTTTGAAAGCTATCATTTATCAGCTGTTAGAGAAAAATTAAATTCATTAGAAGATGAAAAATGGCCCTTAGTTTTAGAAATGCAATTTAAAAATCCTGATACAATGATGATTGTTTCTTTAACTGCAGGACAGTTAGGAATAGACAGATTCATGCTTGGAGACACAGGAATGGGTGTTTTAAAACTGATAACTTGTGGTGGTTTTGGAATTTGGGCGATTGTAGATTGGTTTTCAATTATGAGTGCGGCACGTGAGAAAAATATGCAAATTTTCCAAAACGCTTTATATTAAAAATGACTAAAAACAAGTTATACCTAATTGTATTAATAGCTTGTTTTTCAGGATATCTTTATTTAATATTCACTAACAATTATTCTGAAAACGGACAAGTATCCGTTTGCATGATTAAAAATGCGACTGGTTTTGCTTGTCCTTCTTGCGGAACAACTCGGGCGGTTCAAGCACTTTACAAAGGTGATTTGATAGGTTCATTACAATTTAACCCTTTCGGAATAATTGTCAGTTTCGCGATGTTGGTTTTGCCTTTATGGGTTGTATTTGATTTAGTAACCAAAAGACAAACGTTTTATAAGGCTTACAATAAAATGGAGTCCATTTTAAAACAAAAAAAAGTAGCTATTCCTTTAATTATTCTAGTTGTTCTCAACTGGATTTGGAACATTTATAAAGAATTATGACACAAGAAACGACTTTTAGTTACAATCCCACAGAGCACGAAAGAGAAAAGGCTTCCAATAGTTATTTAATGTCTTTAGTTGCTGTAATTGCTGGGTTGCCATTGCCAATTATTAATTTGTTGGCCACTTTATTTTTCTATATTGGAAACCGAAAAAGCACCTATTTTGTAAGATGGCATTGCATTCAGGCCTTGCTTTCGCAAATAGTACTGCTTTTCGCAAATAGCTATAGCTTTTGGTGGACCGTTTCTATCCTATTTACCGATGAAAAAGCCACAAACAACTATTTTGCCTATTTATTTACGGTGATTGTTTTTAATGTTTTAGAAATTATTTCAACTATTTATTGTGCCGTTCAAACAAGAAAAGGAAAACACGTTCAAGTTTTCTTTTTTGGAAATGTTACTAATTTAATTTGTAGATCATAATGATAAAGAAAATCATACTTCCAGGACTTATTATTGTAATCGCTTTTTTTGGGTTATTTTATGGTTTATCTCAAATTGATTGGGTTACTGAATTTAATGTAAAACAAGTTCGAAGTTCATCAGAAAATAAAATTGGAGAGCTAATTTGGGATGAAATTTCATCAACAGAGCAAGTAAATACCAATGATTCTATTATTAAAACATTGGATAAATTACTAGAACCTATTTGTAAAAACAACAATATAGAAAGAGATTCCTTGAAGATTCACATCGTTGAAAAAGACGAAATCAATGCGTTTGCACTTCCAAATAATCACTTAGTAGTTTACACTGGATTAATCACTGAATGTAAAAATCAAGAAGCTTTGCAAGGCGTTTTAGGTCATGAAATTGCGCATATTACCAATAATCATGTCATGAAAAAATTGTCAAAAGAAATTGGTTTGTCTGTAATGCTTTCGGCAAGTACAGGAGGAAAAGGTAGCGCTGTGGTGAAAGAAATTTTGAAATCGCTTTCTTCCTCTGCTTATGACCGAACTTTGGAGAAAGAGGCCGATATGACAAGTGTTGATTATTTGCTTAACGCCAATATTAACCCAGAACCATTAGCTGATTTCATGTTTGAATTGGCGCAACAAAATGACACTTCCGATAGTTTGTATTGGATTTCATCACACCCAGAATCAGAAGAGCGTGCTAAATATATTCTAGATTATTTAAAAGGAAAAAAGTATAAAAAGCAAACTACCATTACTAAAACAGAGTGGGAAAATTATAAGAAGTTAATCAAAGAAAAATCGAATTAATTTTAATAAAAAAAGCGACAATTAAGTCGCTTTTTTTTGTAATTATAAATAACCTTTTTCGGATAATTTTCGTTCTAATTCCGCTTGAAACTCTTCCATAACAGGCTTAACTGTGCTGTCGGGAATATCAGAAATTCTGATGTACATCAACCCATCAACCGCATCGTTGAATAATGGATCGACATTAAAGGCAACCACGCGAGCGTTTTGCTTGATGTATTTTTTTATCAAAACAGGAAGTCTTAGAGTACCCGGTTCTAATTCATCAATAATTTTATCAAACTTATTTAAATCAGATTCCGCTTCATTAAAAACAAAGTCTTTATCAGCATCTTTAAGGACAACTTTAAATGCTTTCTTAGGATGAATGTACTGAGCAATATAGGGATCATAGAAATTAGATTTCATGAATTCAATCATCAAGGATTTTGAAAATTCTGAAAATTGATTACTAATACTAACACCTCCAAGTAAAAATTTATGCTCTGGGAATCGCAATGTGGTATGAATAATTCCTTTCCAAAGTAGGAAAAGCGGCATCGGTTTTTGTTGGTATTCTTTAATAATAAAGGCGCGTCCCATTTCAATAGATTTAGACATCATATCGTGTAATTCAGGTTCAAAACGGAAAAGCTCATTTAAATAAAAACCATCCATTCCATATTTTGGATAAATTTCTGATCCCAATCCCATTCTATACGCTCCAGCTACTTTTTTTGCATCGTCATCCCACAAAAACATGTGATGGTAATATTTATCAAATTTGTCAATATCTGTTGATTCATTGGTTCCTTCACCTATTTCTCGAAATGTGATTTCGCGTAAACGGCCTAATTCATGTAAAACATTTGGGATTTTATCCGCTTGCGCAAAGAACACCTCGTAGTTTTTGCTTTGAAGCAAACGGCAATCTGAAGCTCTCAAAGCGTTAACTTCTTGAATCATTTTTTCAACTGAAGCGCCAGTAACTATAGCTTTAGGACCTTTTTTAGGAAGTTTGATTTTTGGTGTAGGCAAAAAAGGCTTATCCTTTACAAAAGCTTTGGAAAGCATGTAGGTCTTTTTGCGTAAAAAATTAGAATATTCCTCGATGGTTTCATATTCATTTTGCTCGTTTACAGAAATAGGTTTCCCAATTCGAACTTTAATAACTCTTTCTTTTTGAGAAAACACTTCCGAAGGTAATTTAGCGGTTCGTAGCGTGTCACCAATTTTTGATAAAAAGTAAAACAATTGGCTATTTTTAGCATGGAAATAAATTGGAACAACTGGAACTTGAGCCTTTCTAATAACCTTTATCGCTCCTACTTCCCAAGGTTTGTCAACTACTAATTTTCCATCTTTGTAGGTTGAAACCTCCCCGGCAGGGAACATTCCTAATGGTTTTCCATCTTTTAAATGAATTAATGTTTCCTTAATACCAATAACACTCGACTTAGCGTCTTTGTGATTTTCAAATGGATTAACCGGCATTATGTATTTTTTCAAAGGGGCAATTCTATGCAAAAGAAAATTGGCTATAATTTTGAAATTTGGTTCTCTTTCGAGCATTAATTTCAAAAGTAAAACTCCGTCAATTCCTCCTAAAGGATGATTTGAAATGGTAATGTAGGCTCCGTCTTTTGGTAAACGCTTAAAATCTTCTTCTGGGATTTCAAATTTAATTTCTAAATCATCTAAAATGGAATTTAAAAAAGCAACATCTTCTAAATGCTTGTTTTTATCATAGAACTTATTTAGCGTAGATATTTTTAAAACTTTCATCAGTAACCACCCTGAAAAAGTTCCAAAAAAACCATACTTATCAGCTTTTATTGCTTTTGCGACTTCTTTAGCGGAAACTAAACCCATTGATTTTTATATTTAAAACGTAAAAACAAAGATAGAAAAAAAGTTATGTAACCAATGAAATTTTGAGTCCAATTTCTTCACATTTTCTGCAATAATCGTTAAGTTTTTTATTACTTTTGGTGATATAAATATTGAATTATAATAATGAGAATCATTTCCTATAATGTAAATGGAATTCGAGCTGCCATTTCTAAAGGCTTTATTGAATGGTTGCAACATTCTAATCCAGATGTTATTTGCCTTCAGGAGATCAAAGCAACTGAAGATCAAGTTCCCTATTTGGATATTGAAATGGTAGGATATCCCTATCAATATTATTTTCCAGCAACAAAAAAAGGATATAGCGGTGTAGCAATTTTATCAAAAGTTAAACCCAATAATATCGTTTTTGGAACTGGAATTGAACATATGGATTTTGAAGGTAGAAATTTACGTGTCGATTTTGATGATTTATCGGTGATGAGTTTGTATTTGCCTTCTGGTACAAATATTGAGCGATTGAGTCATAAATTCATGTTCATGGATGATTTTCAAAATTATATTAATGAACTAAAAAAGGAAATTCCAAACTTGGTGATTTGTGGTGATTATAACATTTGCCATAAGGCGATCGACATTCATGATCCAATTAGAAACGCCAATGTATCGGGATTTTTACCGCAAGAAAGAGAGTGGCTTGATCAGTTTATGAAAAATGGATTTATTGATAGTTTCCGTTTTTTCAATGACCAGCCCGATAATTATAGTTGGTGGAGTTACAGAGCAGGCGCTCGTGGAAATAACAAAGGCTGGAGAATTGACTATTGCCTAGTGAGCGAAACATTAAAAGATAAGTTAAAAAGGGCCTTTATTTTGCCAGATGCAAAACATTCTGACCATTGTCCCGTTGTAGTAGAAATAGAATAATTTAACCCTCGTAATACTAAATTAAAATGATAAAAAAAATTTCAATAGGATTAATGCTGATTGCATTATCAAGCTCTTGCGTTTCTAAAAAAGTTTTTAATGAGTTAGAAACTAAATTTGCCGATTTAAAGAAGGAAAACAGAAAAACTCAAGACTTATATGATAGCATTTCGAAAGCTAAAAGTCAGCTTGACAGCGATTATTCTTCACTAAAAAAGGACTATGAAAAAACAAAAGCCGAAAGAGATAAACTAGCAATTGACTTTGCTGCTGCAGATAAAAATCTGAAAACGTTACAGGCTTCTTACACGGCATTAGAAAAAAACAGCGATGACTCTTTGAAAGAAAACATGGCTAAAAATAGAGAGTTGTTAGCGCAATTAGAAGCTAAAGAAAAAGCGCTTGCAGCTGAGAAAGAAAGACTAAATAAACTAAGTGCTGACTTGAAAAAAGGTACCGATCGTGTGAATGAATTAGAGAGTATTATGGCGGCTAAAGAAGCAGCGATGAAGAAATTAAAAGACGCACTTTCAAAATCTTTAAAAGCATTTGAAGGAAAAGGATTAACTGTAAATCAAAGAGATGGGAAAGTTTATGTTTCTATGGAAAACAAATTACTTTTCGAATCTGGAAGTTGGGCTGTAGGTCCAGAAGGGAAAAAAGCAGTGGTCTTAGTAGCTTCTGTTTTAGCTCAAAATCCAGATATTTCAGTGTTAATTGAAGGACATACCGACAACGATAAATTTGCTGGAGCTGTTGGACAAATTGAAAACAACTGGGATCTTTCAACCAAAAGAGCTACTGCAATTGTAAATATCTTATCTGAAAATAAAGGCGTTAAAAAAGACAATCTAACTGCTGCTGGAAGAGGGGAATTTGCTCCATTAATGAGTAATGATACTCCAGAAGGAAAAGCTAAAAATAGAAGAATTGAAATTATTTTGACCCCAAAATTAGATGAAATATCTAAAATGTTGAACGAGTTGTAAATAAGTTCAAAGTGAAAAAGGTTTAAAGGTTCAGAGTTTCACTTTGAACCTTTTTTATAAAAACCAACCCTAAAATAGTCAATCGACAAAATGAAATACAGTAATTTACCAAATACAACTACTGAAATCAGTAAAATTGCCCTTGGAACCATGACTTTCGGGCAACAAAACACGGAAACTGAAGGCCATGCGCAAATGGATTATGCACTTGAAAATGGCGTTAATTTATTTGATACTGCAGAGATGTATTCGATACCCGCAAAAAAAGAAACCTACGGAAGTACCGAGAAAATTATTGGAACTTGGTTTAAAAAAACTGGTAATCGTGAAAAGGTAATTCTAGCAACAAAAATCGCAGGGCCCAATAGAAACCTGAATTACATGCGTGAAGAAATTGACTTTTCTCCAGCAAGTCTGACTTTTGCATTGGAACAAAGTTTGAAAAGACTACAAACAGATTACATCGATTTATACCAATTGCACTGGCCAGAAAGAAAATCGAATATGTTTGGAGTACTTGGATTTAAAGTTCAAGAGGATCCTTGGGAAGATAATTTCCAATCGGTTTTGGAGTGTTTACAAGGCTTTATCAAACAAGGAAAAATTAGAAATATTGGTGTTTCAAATGAAACTCCATGGGGATTAATGCGTTTTCTTGAAGAAAGTAAAAAACACAATTTGCCTAGAATGGCAACTATTCAAAATCCATATTCATTGGTCAATAGAAGTTTTGAGGTGGGAATTTCAGAAGTTTGCCATCGAGAAAATGTTGGCCTTCTCGCCTATTCCCCATTGGCTTTTGGAGTACTGTCTGGGAAGTTTCTAAACGGCGCAAACCCTCAAAATGCGAGAATAAATTTATTCCCGCAATTTGCTCGTTACAATAGCGAAAATACAAGAGAAGCAACTCGAAGATACAACGAAATTGCGAAAGATTTTGGGCTCACATTAACAGAGTTATCGTTGGCATTTGTAACACAACAACCATTTTTGTCAAGCACCATTATTGGAGCAACAACAATGGAACAATTAAAAGAAAACATCAATACAATTAAGGTCACTTTGAATGAAAATGTGTTAGCAGAAATAGAAAAAATTCACAATATTTTTCCAAACCCAGCGCCATAATCTATTTGAAAATGAAAACAATAACTCCCATTTTTTCGCTAATTATCATTTTGAATTTATTTTCTTGTAAAGCATCAAAAGAAACCATTTATACCTCACCACCTCAAAAAATAAAATCAATAACATTTGAAAATTGGACTGCTGGTAGAATGGAAAGTGGTAGCGGATCAGTTTTTATGATTGAGCTAGAAAAACCACTTCAAACTAACATCCAGCTAGAAAAAATTTATTACAAAGACCTAGAAACTGAATTAGTAAAAGTAAACGAAACTACATTTAGAGCTAATTTTCATTATAATGCCATTTATCAAAAACACGAAAACTCAGCCATTGGAGTAAAAAAATTTCTTTTAAAAGAGAATGAAGCCGTTATCGAATATCAAAAAAACAATAAAAAATATTGGCATAAATGCACCCAAATAAAAGAAATTACTCCAATACTATTTCCCTAGAAAATGTGCTAAAAATTACTTATTTTTGTTAATTACAAATCACAATCAGCAATTTTGAGTTTATATAAAAACCTTTTCAAACAAACTGCAATTTACGGACTGGCGACAGTATTGCCGCGTATGTTCAGTTTTTTATTAGTGCCATTATATACCGATTTGCTGCCTAAAGCAGCCTATGGAAAAGTAACCATCGTATTTGCATGGATGATTTTCTTTAATGTGATTTTGGCCTACGGAATGGAAACCGCCTTTTTCCGATTCTATAACAACGAACCCAATAAAAAAGCCGTAATTGAAACAACCACAGTTTCTATATTTTGGTCCACTTTATTATTCCTTTGTTCAGCGTTATTGTTGAAAAATCACCTCGCCGATTGGTCTGGAATCGACGTGCAATATATTATTTATACCATTTGGATTCTCGTTTTGGACGCTTTGGTAATTGTGCCCTTTTCTAAACTTCGAGCCTACCAAAGACCTGTTGTTTATGCCATTGTTAAAATAGGAAATGTAATAGTAAACTTATCATTGAACGTATTTTTCCTTATCTATTTACCAAAAATTGCTCAAGAAAATCCTGACAGTTTCCTAGGTTCTCTGTACACCGATAACTTTGAAGTAGGTTACATTTTTGTATCCAATATCATCGCTAGCTTCCTCACATTTATAGCATTATCGCCAAACTATTTTCACGTCAGTTGGGAATTTGATTTTGCGCTTTGGAAACGAATGATGCGCTACGGATTACCAATTATGGTAGCAGGAATAGCCTTCGCAATCAACGAACAATTTGACAAAATCCTACTTGGAAAACTACTTCCAGCCAATATTGCCGAAGCTGAAGTTGGTGTTTATTCCGCTTGCTACAAACTCGGTTTGTTCATGGTTTTATTTCGAACCGCCTATACATTAGGAATTGAGCCCTTCTTTTTCAGTCATGCTAAAAATGAAAATGCACCTCAAACCTATGCTATAATTACCAAATATTTCGTCATTTTCGGCTCATTCATTTTACTTTCAGTAATTGTTTTTGCCGACGTGTTAAAATATATTATGCTTCGCGATCCCTCCTATTGGGAAGCCATGAAAGTCGTTCCGCTAATTATTTTAGCCAACTTTTTCCTTGGAATTTATACCAATTTATCGGTGTGGTACAAGCTAATTGATAAAACTTATATCGGTGCCTATATTTCAATTTTTGGGGCAGCGGTTACGTTAATTTTGAATTTCGCATTAATCCCAATTATGGGTTATTATGGATCGGCAATAGCTACCATTGCTGCCTATGGAAGCATGATGGTAATTTCCTATTTTCTTGGAAATCGTTATTATCCTATTCCCTACGACTTCAAAAAAATTAGTGGTTACATGGGGTTGTCGATCCTTTTTTCCATTATTTCCTTCTATTATTTCCGTGAAAATTATTTCGTGGGAGTGCCTTTATTGCTAGTATTTATGTATTTTATATATCACAACGAAAAAGAAACTTTAAACAAAATTTTAAAACGAAAAAATAATTAGAAGCTATTTCCCGCTATCCGCTATATCCACACAAAAAAGTGTGGGATGCCGCTAATATCGGGGCTAAAATCGCTTGGATTATCAAATATAATTTTAGATTAAAATGAAAATAAATATCATTAATAAATCACAACACGAATTACCAAACTACGAAACTATCGCTTCCGCAGGAATGGATTTACGCGCCAATTTAACTGAATCTATAACGCTAAACCCTTTGGAAAGAACCATCGTAAAAACTGGACTTTTCATTGAATTACCAATTGGATATGAAGCGCAAGTTCGCCCAAGAAGCGGATTGGCAGCCAAAAAAGGAATTACCGTTCTCAATTCCCCAGGAACTGTAGATGCTGATTATCGTGGAGAAATTGGAGTGATTTTAGTAAATTTATCCAGCGAACCTTTCGTTATCGAAAATGGAGAAAGAGTCGCGCAATTAATCATCGCAAAACACGAACGTGCTGAATGGATTGAAGTTCAAGAATTGTCAGAAACGGCAAGAGGCGAAGGCGGTTTTGGAAGTACTGGAGTAAAATAATAAATAATAATTGGAACGAGATTTCTTAGTTCCTCTCAAAGACTAAATATGAAAATAATAGTGCCAATGGCGGGCCGTGGCTCCCGATTAAGACCACACACATTAACAGTTCCAAAACCTTTAATCCCAATTGCTGGTAAACCAATCGTTCATCGATTAGTGGAAGATATCGCGGGTGTAATCAATCAAGAAATTGAAGAAATCGCTTTCATTATCCATAAAGATTTTGGAAAACAAGTTGAAGTAGAGCTTATTGCAATCGCCGAAAAATTGGGTGCAAAAGGTACTATTTGCTATCAAAATGAAGCTTTAGGAACCGCTCACGCAATAATGTGTGCAAAGGAATCAATGCAAGGGCCAATTGTGGTTGCTTATGCCGATACCCTTTTTAGAGCCGATTTTTCACTTGATACCTCGGCCGATAGTGTTATTTGGGTAAAGCAAGTCGAAGATCCGAGTGCTTTTGGAGTTGTACAATTAAATGAAAATAACCAAATTGTTGACTTCGTAGAAAAACCCAAAGAGTTTGTTTCTGACTTGGCAATAATTGGAATATACTATTTTAAATCGGGGGAAACTTTACGTGCCGAATTACAATATTTATTAGATAATAATGTGGTGAAAGGAGGAGAATATCAATTGACAGATGCCCTTGAAAACATGAAGGTAAAAGGGTTAAAATTTGTTCCTGGGAAAGTAGACGAATGGATGGATTGTGGAAACAAAAATGTAACTGTAGAAACCAATTCAAGATTACTAAATTTCCTTCATGCTGACGGTGAAAATCTAGTTGATCCATCTGTTATTTGTGAAAACAGTACCATCATTCAGCCTTGTTTTATTGGTGAAAACGTAAAACTGATAAATGCGACTGTAGGGCCAAATGTTTCTTTAGGAAAAGGATGTACAGTTCAAAATGCAACTATAAAAAATAGCTTAGTTCAAAATCAATCTACCATTAAAAACGCCAATTTAGACAATGCAATGATTGGCAGTTTTGCTAGTTTTGATGGTAATTTTACTAGTATCAGTATTGGAGATTTCTCCGTTTTAGAATAAATGAAAAAACTATTTCAAATATTACTTTTCTCACTTTTGCTATGCAATAAGGCATCACTTTGGGCACAAAATCCCGCCGAAGATGTGGCATTGGAAAAAGATGATTTTCAAGATTCGTTTTATGAATCGTTAAAGCAAAAAGGAATTGAAAATTATGATAAAGCAATTATTGAATTAGAAAAATGTTTGAAAATTCAACCCAATAATGCTACTATTTATTTTGAGTTAGGCAAGAATTATTTTGAACAAAAAGAGTACAAAAAAGCCTTCGAATCATTTGAAAAAGCAACAATAATAGATCCTACTAATCGCTGGTTTTGGGCTGGAATGTATGATGTATATTTTGAAACTAAAGAATTTGAAAAAGCAATTCCTATCGTATTAAAACTAATTGAATTCAAAAAAGAGTACAAGGAAGACTTGGTTTCGCTTTACATGAATACCAATCAATATGATAATGCATTGGAATTAATAAATGAGCTGAACGATCAAGTTGGAAAATTAGAAATGCGAACACTTTATAAAGCTCAAATTCTAGAAGATCCAAAATACCATAGTTCTGAACGAATAAATTTATTAGAACAAATTAAGAAAAACCCAAAAGAAGAATCAAATTATGTGGCTTTAATCTTTTTATATAATAAACAAAACCAAGAAATATTAGCCCAAGAAATAGCAAAGAAATTAGAACTAGAAATTCCAAATTCAGATTGGGCTAAAGTGAGCTTGTTTAAATCATATCTAAAAAATAACGATGGAGAGAATGCTGTAAAAGCTATGAATTTTGTGCTTGGAAGTTTAAAAATCGATCAAAAGATAAAACACAGAATACTGAATGAATTTCTACTTTTTATCAAAGACAAACCACAATTTGATTCGGATTTAGAAAAGGCAATTTCCTATTTTGATTCAGATAAATCAGTTCAAGTTGCGAAAGAAATAGGTAAATTTTATCATAATAAAAAGAACTGGGAAAAGGCAATTCGATTTTATGAAATTCAATTGAAAAAAATGCAAGACGATTTAGAAACGGCATTACTTTTGTTTGAATGTTATACTGAAAAAGGGGATTTTGACGTTATTGAAAAGAAAGCAGATTCGTATATCCAAATTTATCCAACTCAACCACAATTTTATTATTATTTAGGGTTGGCTTTTAACCAAAAAGGGCTATTCAAAAAAGCAAAAGACATCCTTGAATCAGGTTTAGATTTTGTAATTGATAATCAAAAACTAGAAATCAATTTCAACATACAATTAGGAGAGGCGTTTAATGGTTTGGGAGATATTAAGAAAAAAGAATACTATTTTTCAAAAGCAGAAAATGCTTTAAAAAACAAAAATTAATGAAAAAATATATTGGTTTACTATTATTGGGTTTCCTTGTTTCCTGCTCAGCAAAAAAAGCTGTAATTGCAGAAACACCAGTTAATAACAAACTGTCAGTTGATAAAATAATTGAAAATCATTATAAAAATAAATTGAATTTTAACACCTTGTATATTAAATCTAGTGTGAGTTATAGAGATCCAGACCAATCTCAAAATGTAACAGCTGAAATCAAAATTAAGAAAGACGAAATTATTTTAGTAAGCATTCGAATATTAGGAATAACTATGGCGAAAGCTTTAATTACTCCTGAAAAAGTGCAATATTATGAAAAATTAAATAGTAGCTATTTTGATGGAAATTATTCGGCATTAAGCAAATTGTTAGGTACAGAATTGGACTTTCAAAAAGTTCAAAACTTGCTTTTAGGACAAGCATTTGATAATTTGAAAACAGGTAAATACAATTTCACTTTAGAAGAAAACAGCTACAAACTAGAATCAGTTTCAAATACAAATATTAGCAAAAAGTTCTATTTATCAAGTGATAATTACTTAATTAAAAAGGAAGAAATTTCCCAACCTGCCTTAGAACGAATGTTGCAAGTAATTTATCCAGCTCGTAAATCGGCTGAAGAATATAATTTGCCAGCAGGGATAGCAATTGAAGCCAATCAGAAATCAGAAAAAACAACAATAAATATCAATTATAATACTATTTCATTCAACGAAGAACTTTCTTTTCCATATTCTGTTCCAAATTCTTACGAAAGAATATTTATTAATTAAATTTGCAAAAAATAAGCTACAATATGTCAAAATTTATTTATAGTTTTTTAATTCTCTTCATCACTTGTTCTGTGTGGGCGCAACCGGAAGACCAACAAAAAAAATTGGAAGAACGAAAAGCTCAGATCCAAAAGGAAATTCGTGAAACTGAAGAACTTTTGCAAGCAACAAAGAAAAAAGAAAAATCAGTTACTAAACTAATCGTTATTCAATCTAACAAAATTAAACTTAAAGAGAAATTAATTAATACAACTGAAAAACAAACAAAGTTGTTGAGTAACGACATGTATTTGAATCAGTTACAGATAAACAGATTAAAAAGGGAATTGGAAATCTTAAAAAAGGATTATGCTGCAATGATTGTAAAATCCTATAAAAGTAGGTCGGAACAAAGTCGAGCAATGTTTTTATTATCGTCAGAAAATTTCCTTCAAGCCTACAAACGAGCGCAGTATATGAAACAATATGCCAGCTATCGAAAAACTCAAGGTGTTGAAATTAAAGATAAGACTGCGGAACTTACTAATTATAATGAAAAGATTGTAGTTCAAAAAACAGCCAAACAAAAATTAATTGAAGAAAACGAAAAAGAGCGTTTAGAACTTCAAAAAGAAAGACAAGAACAAGAAGCTTTAGCTAATTCTATCAAAAAAGATAAGAAAAAGTACATGGCTGAAATCAAGAAAAAACAACAAGAAACGAGAGCTATCGATCAAAAAATTGACCGTTTAATTCGTGAAGCAATTGCAGAAGCCAATAAAAAAGCAGCAGAGGCAAATAGAAAAGCGATTGAAGCAAGTAGAAAAGCAACACCAAATAACACTAAAATTCCAACAAAAGAGGCCGTTGTTGCTGAAACAAAAGCAATAGAGTCGTCTTCAAAAATAGTATTAACAGCAGAAGGAAAAATTATCGCTGATAACTTCAAAGCTAATAAAGGTCGTTTACCTTGGCCAGTTGAAAAAGGATCGGTATATTCTGCTTATGGAGAACATGCCCACCCAGAATTCAAATCGCTAACCATAAAAAATAGTGGAGTAGATATTGAAACTGAAAAAGGGGCTAACGCTAGAGCCGTATTTGGTGGAGTGGTAACCAGTATTATGGTATTTTCACCAGTAAATACTGCAGTTATGATTCAACATGGAGATTTCTTCACAGTATACCAAAATCTAAGTTCTGTTTCTGTTAGTAAAGGTGATAAAGTTTCTATAAAACAGACCATTGGTCGCATAAGAACTAGTGGAGATTCTGGAAAAACTATTTTAAAGTTCACTATTTCTCAAAATACGACCTATTTTAATCCAGGAAGTTGGTTGTATAATATGTAAAAAAAGGGAGTCAAAATTGACTCCCTTTTTTTAATCAAAGATTGCTTTTAATTCGGTTGCTTCATTTGGTTTCATTTTTCCAGCTAAAACCAAACTCAATTGTTTTCTTCTTAAAGCGGCATCAAATCTCGCTTTTTCTAATTCAGTTTCAGGTATTATCGGTGGTACTTCAACAGGTCGCCCGGAGTCATCAACCGCTACAAAGGTGTAAATTGCTTCATTAGCTTTGCTTCTAGTTCCCGTTTCCCTATCTTCAATCCAAACATCAATAAAGATTTCCATGGAACTTTTGAAACTTCTGGACACTTTCGCTTCAACGGTAACTACGCTTCCCAAAGGTATCGCTCTATTGAAAGCCACATGATTTACAGAAGCCGTAACTGCTACTCTGCGCGAATGTCTTCTCGCAGATATACTTGCGGCTCTATCCATTCTTGCCAATAATTCCCCACCAAAAAGATTGTTTAGAGGGTTGGTTTCGCTCGGTAATACTAAATCGGTTAATACCGTTAAAGATTCTGAAGGATGTTTTGGGTGCATATTTTTTTTTTACAAAGGTACTACTTAGGAGACAAAAAAAATCCCGAAATTATCGGGATTTAATATTTAAAATTGTTCAATCAAGATCCAAGCATTAGGATTTTCTGATTTTTGTATATCTGATTTAATTCTTTCAGCCTCCTCAAGTGTTGGGAAACTTCCGTAAAGTACAGGAAATAATCCATTTGAATTAGGAGCTAATCTTTTTGCTTTATACCCTTTTCTAGTCAGTCTTTTGTAAACTTTTTCGGCATTTTTATCAAGTCTAAATGCGCCCGCAACAATATGATAAGGCATGTTTTCCTCTTTTACAGATAACGTTACTGAAGGAAGTGGATTGCTAATTACGAATGTTGCTTCTTGAATTGTATTTTGCACTTGTTTTTGAACTTCTGTTTGAACAATTAATGTATCTGAGGCTACTTTATCTTGGTATAATTTAAGTCCCATTATACCTGAACAAGTAAGTGAAAATACAATTAATGCTGCATATTTAAAGTAAGTACGACCTATATTTCTATCTGGAACTAATTGGATTACATCCTCTTCTTTTACATTTTCAAAAACATGTTCAATAACTTCTCTCTTAATTGAAGGCGCTATTAAATTGGTTAAACCAAATGAACTTGCTAAATAATTAACTTGCTCGAAAGGAGTAAAAACGATGTTATTTTCTGAATTTAAATTGAATTCCCCAATGCTTTTAAAAGTTAATTTATTTACAGATTGTAATTCATTCTTCCATTTTGTAATTTCATTTTCGATAGAAACAACCGCTGATTCATATGAGATTTTCTCGTTTTGAGCTACATGATTCGCTAGCAATCCGTCGTTGTTTTTCAAAAACGAATTGAAAGAAATTAATTTCTTCGGTGGGTAAAAACCATTGCTAGACTCATGCCATTGTGCTGATTGAATATCAGTTAAAAAAGCACCAAAACCAGGAATCGTTACACATTGATATCGATATAATAGCTGAGAGATGTAATGTTCTAAATTCATAATAACAAAGTTATACAATCAAAATAGTTATCAAAATTTTATTTACAAAATTTATTAACAATTTACATAAAAATTCCTATATTACTGAAATAAATCTATGCCATGAATGAAACCGAATTATATTACCTATTAGCATTACAAAAAGTAGAAGGTGTGGGCGATATTGTTGCCAAAAAACTACTCACTCATTGCGAAAACGCAGCTGCAATTTTCAATTCTAAAGCTTCCCAACTTACATCAATTGTCGGAATTGGATCGGTATTAATTTCGAAATTGAAAGATAAATCTATATTTGCTAAAGCTGAAGTTGAATTAAAATATATAATAAATAATAAAATAAATGTTTCGTTTTTCCAAGACAAATCCTATCCTGAAAGACTAAAACATTGTATTGATGGCCCGTTACTTTTATTTTCAACAGGAACTATTGACTTTAATAACCGAAAGATTATAAGTATTGTGGGTACAAGAAAAGTCACTTCATATGGGATTGAATTTTGTAAATCTTTAATCTCAGAATTGGCCCCCTTAAATCCAATAATTGTTAGCGGTTTTGCTTATGGCGTTGACATTGTTGCTCACCAAGCAGCAATTGAAAACGACTTGCAAACAATAGGAATAGTTGCGCATGGGTTGGATCAAATTTATCCTAGTTCTCACAAAAAATACGTTTCAAAAATAGAACAAAATGGGGGATTTATGACCGAATATTGGAGCGGGACCAATCCTGAAAAAGAGAATTTTGTAAAAAGAAATCGGATTGTTGCTGGGATTTCTGAGGCAACAATTGTAATTGAATCTGCAATAAAAGGAGGTTCCTTAATTACCGCCAATTTAGCTAACGATTACAATCGGGATGTTTTTGCAGTTCCAGGAAGAACTTCGGATAAATTAAGTTTAGGATGTAATAATTTGATTAAAACTCAAAAAGCAAATTTGCTTACGAGCGCTGCCGATTTAGTTTATATTTTAAATTGGGATATCGAAAAAACAACTCGCTCTGTTCAAAAAAAATTATTTGTAACCTTAGAAAATGAAGAGCAAAAAATTTACGATTACCTTTTAAAATCAGGTAAAGAAATACTAGATATTATAGCTTTGGAATGTGATTTGCCCATTTACAAAATATCGGGAATTCTATTGAATATGGAATTAAAAGGCGTAGTTAGGCCATTACCGGGGAAACTTTTTGAAGCGATTTAGAAACTAAATCCTAGCTTTTGACGGACTCTTTTTAAAACTCCATTTGCAATTACTGCAGCCTTTTCAGCTCCGCGAAATAATTCTTTATCCACCTCTTCATGATTGCTCATGTAGTAGTTGTACTTTTCACGCTCCGTTTTGAATTTTTCAATAATTAATTCAAATAATTCTTGTTTGGCGTGGCCGTAACCATAATCGGCATTTGCATTAGCATAATTTTCTCTCATTTTCTGAATTTGAGAATCGGTTGCTAATAATTTATAAATAGCAAATATATTACAAGTTTCAGTGTTTTTTGGCGCTTCAATCGGAGTGCTATCGCTCTCAATTGACATAATTTGCTTGCGCAAAGATTTATCATCTAAGAAAATATTAATGATATTATTTGCCGATTTACTCATTTTTCCTCCATTTGTTCCTGGAACATATTTGGTTTCTTCTTGAACATTGGATTCTGGTAATACGAATGTTTCACCCATTTGGTGGTTAAAACGAGCCGCAACATCACGAGTAATTTCAATGTGCTGTAATTGGTCTTTTCCAACAGGTACAAATTGGGCATCATACAACAAAATATCAGCTGCCATCAACATTGGATAAGAAAATAATCCTGCATTTACATCTTCTAAACGGTCTGATTTATCTTTAAATGAATGGGCTAATGTCAATCTTTGATATGGGAAAAAACAGCTCAAATACCAAGCTAATTCTGCAGTTTGAGGAACATCGGATTGACGATAAAAAATCACTTTATTTACGTCTAAACCACATGCTAACCAAGCAGCAGCGGTACTATAAGTATTTGCTCTTAAAGTTTCGCCATCCTTAATTTGAGTTATAGAATGCAAATCGGCAATGAAAAGAAACGATTCGTTTTCTGGTTTATTAGACAGCTCAATTGCTGGAATAATAGCGCCCAACAAATTTCCTAAATGAGGAGTCCCTGTACTTTGAATACCTGTTAAAATCTTTGACATTATTTTATTGTTTACCGCAAAGTTAAACCTTTGTATCAAAAATAACAGAGAAATATGTATTTTTGACATTATGAAATTAATAAAAAATACATTCTGGTTCCTTTGGCGAATCTGGTTTCACATTATGTTAGCGTTGCCTTTAGTAATAATGGGGCCAATAATGTTCCTATTTCTGCTTAAAGAAAAGTGGTATCCGTATTTCTTTGTTTTGGCAAGAATATGGGCAAAAGTAGGACTTTTTGGGACTGGTTTTTATTATAAAATTGAACGCGAACAAAAATTTGAGGCAAATAAAAGCTATATGTTAATTGCCAATCATACCTCAATGACCGACATAATGTTGATGCTAGCGGTTTCAAACCAGCCTTTTGTATTTGTAGGAAAAATTGAATTGGCAAAAATTCCACTTTTTGGGTTTTTCTATAAACGCAGCTGTATTTTAGTGGATAGAAGTAATTCAAGAAGCCGAATGGAAGTTTTTGAACAAGCACAAAAAAGATTAAGACAAGGATTAAGTATCTGTATTTTCCCTGAAGGTGGAGTCCCATCTGATGAATCTATCGTTTTGGCCGATTTTAAAGATGGTGCATTTCGCTTGGCAATTGAACATCAAATTCCGATAGTTCCAATAACTTTCCCAGATAATAAAAAGAGAATGTCTTATACTTTTTTTAGTGGAAGCATGGGAATTATGAGAGCAAAAGTGCATCCATTTATAAATACTACTGGAATGACAATTGAAAATAAAAATGATATTCGAGAAATAAAAACTCAGTCTTGGAATAGAATTCAAAAGCAACTTTTAGAATATAACGGATAAAAAAATGCTCATTTTCATGAGCATTTTTTTTATTTAAGCATTAACTTCTTTAATGTGTTCTTTAATTTTATGTTCTAATTCGTCAGCCATTTCTGGGTTGTCTTTAATTAGAGCTTTTACGGCATCACGCCCTTGACCTAATTTAGTTTCACCATAACTGAACCAAGATCCCGATTTTTTTATTATTTCAAATTCTACAGCTAAATCAAGTATCTCTCCCGATTTTGAAACTCCTTCACCGTACATAATATCAAATTCGGCAACTTTAAATGGTGGCGCAACTTTATTTTTCACCACTTTAACTTTAGTTCTGTTTCCAATCACATTTTCACCGTCTTTAATTTGAGTAGAACGACGAATATCAAGTCTTACAGAGGCATAAAACTTCAATGCATTTCCTCCAGTTGTAGTTTCTGGACTTCCAAACATAACTCCAATTTTCTCTCTCAACTGATTGATAAAGAATACGGTACAATTTGTTTTACTGATTGTTCCGGTTAATTTTCTTAGTGCTTGTGACATTAAACGAGCATGTAATCCCATTTTAGAATCACCCATTTCACCTTCAATTTCACTTTTTGGTGTTAAAGCTGCTACAGAGTCAATTACAACAATATCAATTGCTCCTGAACGTATTAAATTCTCAGCAATTTCCAATGCTTGTTCTCCATTATCTGGTTGAGAAATAATTAAATTCTCAATATCAACGCCTAATTTTTCAGCGTAAGTTCTATCAAAAGCGTGTTCAGCATCTATAAAAGCGGCAATACCTCCTACTTTTTGAGCTTCGGCAATAGCATGTAATGTTAAAGTAGTTTTTCCTGAAGATTCTGGACCATATATTTCAATAACTCTACCTCTTGGATATCCATTTACTCCTAAAGCTAAATCCAATCCTAATGATCCTGATGAGATTGTTTCTACTTCTTCAACGGCTTTGTCCCCCATTTTCATTACGGTTCCCTTACCATAAGTCTTGTCTAATTTGTCTAATGTTAGTTGGAGGGCTTTTAATTTGGCTTCTTTTTCTGAACTCATCTTTTCTTTCATTTAGTTTCACTTATTTTTAGTAAAAATAGTGCTTTTTTTTGAAGTTACAAGTGGGAATTAATAAAGAATTTAGAATCATAAAAAAAACATCTATAAAATAATAATTTCGTACTTTTGACCGCAATAATAAAGCAATGGAAAAAATAATATCCTATCCAATTTCTATAATTAGCTTACTTCTGTTTTTGCTAACAATAGTCATTTTTCATCCTATTCAGTGGATTTGCTTTAACCTTTTTGGCTACCAAGCCCATAAAAAAAGTGTTGATTACCTCAATTTTATATTACTTAGAATCGCACATTTATTAGGAATTACCTTCAAAATTGAAAATCGTGAATTAATTCCAAATGGGGTTCCAATTATTTTCGTTGCCAATCACCAGAGCATGTACGATATTATCGGAATCATTTGGTTTTTGAGAAGATTTCATCCAAAATTTGTAAGCAAAAAAGAATTAGGAAAGGGAGTTCCAAGTATTTCCTACAATTTAAATCATGGTGGATCAGTTTTAATTGATAGAAATGATCCCAAACAAGCGATTATCGAAATCAAAAAATTATCTGAATATATTGAAAAAACGAATCGATCAGCTGTAATTTTCCCTGAAGGAACAAGAACAAGAACCGGAAAACCTAAAGAATTTGCCAAAAGCGGATTAAAAATTCTGTGTAAATACGCGCCTTCAGCATATGTTGTGCCAATTACTATCAATAATTCGTGGAAATTCTTTAAATTTGGCTTTTTGCCCTTCGGCCTCGGGATTAGAATTAAGTTTACTATTCACGAAGCAATTTCTGTTAAAGATTCAGATGTTGATGAATTAACTAATATAACAGAAGACGTTATAACTAAAAGTATCATTACTTAATAAATTTGATTTGTAGCTCAAAAAAATTAGGCTATAAATCTAAAATAAAAAATTATGTCAATAAAAAACATGCGTCTCGAAGTGATGCAATTTCTTGAAAAAAATGTAGACACTTTTGTAGACAATTACCTTATTCCTGTTGAAACTATTTGGCAACCTACCGATTTTTTACCTAATTCGCAAAGTGAAAACTTCTATGAAGAAGTTAGAGAATTAAGAGAAATAGCAAAAGATTTACCATACGATTTTTGGGTTACATTAGTTGGCGATACCATTACAGAAGAAGCTTTACCAACCTATGAATCTTGGTTAATGGACGTAGAAGGAGTTGATCAGGTAGAAGCAAATGGATGGTCTAAATGGGTCCGACAATGGACTGGCGAAGAAAACCGTCATGGAGATTTATTAAATAAATACCTTTATTTGTCGGGTCGGGTAAACATGCGTGAGGTAGAAATTACAACCCAACATTTAATTAATGATGGTTTTGATATTGGAACAGGAAGAGATCCTTATAAAAATTTTGTTTATACTAGTTTCCAAGAATTAGCGACTTATGTTTCTCATAATCGTGTGGCGCAATTAGCAAAATCTTATGGTGATAATAAATTATCTAAAATTTGCAAAATGATTGCCGGTGATGAAATGCGTCACCACCATGCTTATAGTGAATTTGTAAACCGTATTTTCCAGGTAGATCCAAGCGAAATGATGCTAGCTTTTCAATACATGATGAAACAAAAAATTGTTATGCCAGCACAATTTTTGAGAGAATCCGGAGAGAAAATAAGCTCTGCTTTTGAACATTTTTCAGATTCTGCACAAAGAATTGGAGTTTATACCGCAAACGATTATGTGGAAATCATGCAAAAATTAATCGATAAATGGGAAATTGATAAAATTTCAAATTTAACTGATGAAGCAGAAAAAGCTAGAGATTATTTGATGAAACTTCCTTCAAGAATGGCTAAAATTTCTGAAAGATTAATCATCCCTCAAGAGTCTCAAGTGTTTAAATGGGTTGAGCCAGCAAGAATTTAATAAAACAACTTAGTATACTAAATGTTGGATTTTGAAGTAACTCTTTAAGATTCAACATTTTTTTTAAATATAATTTTATGACAAATCAAAATCTAATAAACGAAACGATTGCATTTGTAAAAAAAGAACTTGAAAATGCAGAAGGTGGACACGATTGGTTTCATATAGAACGCGTTTATAAAAATGCTGCGCTTATCGCAAATGGAGAAAATTGTGATATTTTAATTGTACAATTGGGCGCTTTACTTCACGATATCGCTGACAGTAAATTTCATGACGGTGATGAAACAATTGGCCCAAAAAAAGCTAAATTATTTTTAGAAAGTAAGCATGTTCCTGAAAACACAATCGAACATGTAATTAATATTATTGAAAATATTTCCTTTAAAGGCGGTCATGAAACTAAGAAATTTAGTTCTTTAGAATTGGATATTGTTCAGGATGCCGATCGTCTAGACGCTATTGGAGCAATTGGTGTTGCTAGAACTTTCAATTATGGTGGATTTAAAAACAGAGCGATTTACAACCCAGAGATTAAACCAAATCTCAACATGAGTATAGAAGAATATAAAAATTCGGACGCACCAACAATTAATCATTTCTATGAAAAACTGCTGCTTTTAAAAGATAGAATGAACACTAAAACCGGCAAAGAAATTGCAGCCCAGCGTCACGAATTTATGGAGCAGTTTTTAACCCAGTTTTACGCGGAATGGAACGGTGAAAAATAATTTATTCTCCCTTAAAATCTGGCTTTCTTTTTTCTAAAAAGGCTGTTGTTCCTTCTTTAAAATCTGCGGTTGCGAAACATTTTCCAAATGCTTCAATCTCCGTTTTAAACCCATTTACACCTTCTTTAAAATTAGCGTTAATAGCTTTAATAGCATAGCCAATTGCAACTGGAGAATTTTTACTGATTTTTTGTCCCATCTCCTTACAAAAATCTAAAAGGGTTTCTTGTGGAAGAACATAATTAACTAACCCATAAGTCTTTGCCTCTTCTGCATTTAACATTCCAGCAGTGAGAATCATTTCCATAGCTTTCCCTTTTCCAACTAATTGTGGCAATCTTTGGGTGCCGCCATAACCTGGAATTACACCAAGGGTAACTTCTGGCAATCCCATTTTGGCATTTTCAGAAGCCACTCTAAAATGACAAGACATCGCTAATTCTAATCCTCCGCCTAGGGCAAATCCATTAACGGCAGCAATTACTGGGGTGGATAAATTTTCAATTAAATCGAATAATCCTGTTTGTCCTTGCAAAGCCAAATCAGCTCCTTCGCTTTCTGAAAAATGAGCAAACTCTGAAATATCAGCCCCTGCAACAAAAGCTTTTTCGCCACTTCCTGTTAGAATTATTACTCGGATTTCTTTGTTTTTTTCCAAAGTCGTGAAAGCGTGTTGCAATTCGATAATCGTTGCTTTATTCAAAGCGTTCAATTTTGTAGGACGATTGATTGTAACTGTTGCACTGTTTGTTTCTTGAGAAACTAAGATATTTTCGTAGTTCATTTTGCTGATTTTATGAATTAATTATCGGTAAAGAAACGGTGAAAGTCGCTCCTTTTCCATATTCTGTTTCAAATGTAATTGATCCTTTATAATTTTCAATAATATTCTTAATAATTCCTAATCCCAATCCCATTCCGCTATTTTTGGTGGTGAATTTAGGTTCAAATATTCGATCTATATTTTCAGTTTCAATGCCAATTCCATTGTCTTTTACTAAAATAAGAACGTTGTTTTCTTCTTTCTTTACCGATACTAAAATGGTTTTTTCTGTTTGATATTCTGGTATTGATTGGATCGCATTTTTAACTAAATTCGTAATTACACGAATCAATTGCGCGCGATCCATTTTAGAAATTATCTCTTTTTCTTCACTTTCAAAAACGATATAATCTTCATTGAAAATATCCAATGTCAATTCAACTACATTCACCACATTTAAAGTTTCGTTTTGTTGCGCTGGCATAGATGCAAAATTAGAAAACGCCGATGCAACCGAACTCATGGTGTCAATTTGCTGGATCAAAGTTTTAGAATAATCGTTTAGTTTTTGCTTTAAATCTGGATCGTTGGGATCAAATTTTCTTTGAAAACTTTGTACCGTTAATCGCATTGGCGTAAGCGGATTTTTAATTTCGTGAGCAACCTGTTTCGCCATTTCGCGCCAAGCTTCTTCTCTTTCACTTTGGGCTAATTTTAAGGCACTTTCCTCTAATTCGTTTACCATTCCGTTATAAGCACGAATCAACAAATTGATTTCTTTGCTATTTGCTTCCAATACAATTTTCTCGTTTTTCTGATCTAAACTGGTGTCTCGTAACTTGTCAGAAATTGTTTTTAATGATTTCGTGATATAGGTTGAAAGGAAATAAGCAACTCCAAATGCAATTACCAACATAAATGCATAAACCTGGCCTAGTTTTATTAAGAAATTTTGAAGTTCTGCTTCATAAAAACTATCGTCTTCCACATATGGAATGTTTAAAATTCCTAATGGTTTGAACTTTTCATCTTTTATAATACTATAGGAAGACCGGTTTTTAACTCCGTCGATATTCTTAATGTCAACGTATCTTTTTTCTATGGAAGATTGAACCAATTTCAATATGTATTTTGGAATCGGAGGCGCAACGGGATCAACAGAAAAAGAAGCTTTTGATGATTTTAATAATTTTCCGTCCAACCCAAAAATATTAATTTCTAAACCGTGAATTTGAGACAATTCATGAATTTTATCTTTAAAAATCAAGTCTAAATTATTGGCCGAAAGTGGATAGGTTGTATTGGCAAGGACATAATTTATATGTTCATTAATTGCCGTTTCTTTTCGCTCCAATCGCTCCTGATGATATACTTTGGATTCGTTTTTAAACTGAATAATCGAAATAGAAGCCATTAAAATAGAAGCTATCAAAACCAATACTATCATCGATAGGAAAATCCTAGTTCGAAGTGAAAGCATTGACATTTTGAATTTGGCTGCCATAATTTACGACTTGTTTTTCTCTCGAATTCGTTTGTACATTTTAAATCCTAACATAATTATAATTGAAAAAAGGAAGATTCCTACAACACCATAAATCCAGTTAAAGGCATTTTTTAAAACTACTAAAAATACTACTGCAAAAAGAATTATTGTCGCCCCTTCATTCCACAAACGCATAAAATTAGAGGTGTATTTAACTTCATTATTTTGCAATTGCAAATAAATTTGATGACATTTAAAATGATAAAAAAACAATAAAACTACAAATACTAATTTCACCTGCATCCATGACATTCCCATTAAATCAGGGTTTAAATGCAATAATGAAAGTGCAAATAAAGTTGCTGAAATCGCACTTGGCCAGGTAATAATGTACCACAAACGATAGGTCATTATTTTATATTGGTTTTGTAAAATTTCCTTTTCAGGGGACGGCTTATCGTTGGCTTCAATTTGGTAAACAAAAAGACGCACAATATAAAAAAGCCCTGCAAACCATGTGATTACAAAGATGAGGTGTAGCGATTTTAGGTAGTTGTAGTATTCCATTTGTTGTTTTTTTGAAGTTTAAAGTTTTAGTTCGTTATATAACTTTAAACCTTAAACTTTTAACATTTTTACTTTGCCCAATTTTCAATCCAATTCGCAACTGTTTGGCACCATTCGTCACCATCATTCATACATGGAATAGCCATGAAATTCTCTCCTCCGTTTTCTTTGAATTCATGGCTGGCTTCCATTGCAATTTCTTCTAAGGTTTCTAAACAATCAGAGACAAATGCTGGTGTAACTACTGCCAAATTCTTAATTCCTTTTTTAGGCATTTTATTGACTTCCACATCGGTGTATGGCGTTAACCATTTATCCCCTGCCAATCTTGATTGGAACGTTTGGCTGTATTTCCCTTCTGGAATTCCTAAATATTTTACCACTTGTTTTGTGGTTTCGTAACATTGGTGGCGGTAACAAAATTCATGTGCTGGCGAAGGGGTGTTACAACAAGATCCGTCAATTTTACAATGTGATTTTGTGATGTCCGTTTTACGAATATGACGCTCCGGGATTCCGTGATACGAAAACAATAAATGATCGTATTCAAACCCCTCTAAATGTTTTTTGATAGAATGTGACAAACTTGAAATGTAATCTGGTTTGTTATAAAATGCAGGTACAATGGTGAATTTCATTTCAGGAAAGTACTTTTTTCGGTGCTCTTCGGCCAATTCTAAAATGGTAGTTGTAGAGGCCATCGCGTGTTGCGGATATAACGGAAACAACATCACTTCGTCAACACCTTTATCTTTCAATTCTTGTAATCCTTTTAAGATGGACATTTTACCATAACGCATTGCCAATCCCACTGGAATTGATGATAATTGCTGAACTTTTTTCTGCATTCTTTCAGAAATTACTACCAATGGCGAACCTTCTTCCCACCATATTTTTGCATAAGCAGCAGCTGATTTCTTAGGTCTTGTTTGTAGAATAATTCCACGAACCAATAATGCACGAAGCAAAAAAGGAACATCAATTACATATTTATCCATTAAAAATTCATCCAAATACGGCTTAACATCTTTTGGAGTTGGGCTTTCTGGAGAACCTAAATTGACTAATAATACACCTTTCATATTTTTTATATTTATTTATAAAAGTAAATTAAACTTACTTTTTATTATTATGATTTACTAATTATTTTGAATTATGTATTGGGATTGATTGCCATCAAATATTTTTTTGGCGTGGTCGCAAATTTCTTTTTGAAAGCTGCTATAAAATGGCTTCCCGTACTGTAACCAATTTTCAAACCAACTTCATTTACATTATAAGAACCACTGTCCAATAATTTACGAGCACACTCCATTTTGTAATCAAAAAGAAAGCCATAAACAGTATCTCCATAAATTTGTTTGAATCCCATTTTTAATTTTTTCAAATTCAACCCTACTTGATCCGCTAGTTCTTGTAATCCTGGAGGTTCAGCCATATTTGCAATTACAATTTCCTTTGCTTTTTTAATTTTCATGACATTTTCTTCGTCAATTAAAAACGGACATTGCTCAGCATTTGGATCTTCAGAGCGATTGAAATACAAACTCAATAATTCATATCCTTTTCCTTTATAATAAAGGTTTTTTATATTTGGATGCAAATTATAATGAAACAATTGACTTAAAACAATTGCCATTGAAGGGCTGATATCACTTTCGTTATAATATTTTTTATCTTGGTTTTCACCACTCAAAAATGGAATATAACTGGCTTCCGTAGAAAATAAGGCGTGAAATTTTTTGATCGAAATGATTACAGAAATCACCCAAGTTTGAGGTTCTAAAAATAAATTTAATGGCAATTCTTTTTGAGGATTATAAAGCAACAGCGCTTTTTCTTCCTTTAAATCCAAGGTGTAATTTCCTTGATTGAAAATAAATTTTGCTTTTCCTTTTATTCCAAAATGAAATTGAATAAGCCCTTGATTTATTTGTTTTTCAACATGAAAAGGTTCATTTTCATCATTTTGAAAGCGAATTAAGATAAAATCATCTTCAATTTTTATTACTTCTTGAGAACCCATAGCGATATTTTTTTTATTAAAAAAACACTAGTTTGATGTCTTTTTTATTTAGAATGCATCTAAATAATCTACGTTAAACTATCCTAATTTAGTGCAAAAATAGAAATATAAATACAAAAATAACGATTTAAAGCTAAAAAATCTCATAGCGACACAAATAGTCCTTTAAGCGTTGTTTTTATATAAACTATAGATATAATTTTGCTGAACATTATTGAAAGTCAATTTATGAAAAACAATCAATCGAAACAGCTCTATTTTTATTCTGTAGGATTAAGCTATAAAAAAGCGGATGCCGAAATCAGAGGGAAATTTAGTTTGGATTCCGTAGCCAAAACTCGTTTGCTAAAACAAGCAAAGAAAGAAGGTATTGAAAGTTTGATTGTGACTTCAACCTGCAACAGAACTGAAGTTTATGGTTTTGCGGAACACCCATTCCAACTGATAAAACTAATTTGCGAACACAGCCACGGAAAAGTTGAAGAGTTTCAAGAGTTTGGTTTTATCTACAAAGGACAAGAAGCGATTAATCATATTTTCCAAGTGGGAACTGGTTTAGACAGTCAAATTCTTGGAGATTTTGAGATAATCAGTCAATTGAAATTGAGTTTTGCAGCATCAAGAAAATTAGGATTAATAAACACCTATTTAGATCGATTGATAAATGCCGTAATTCAAGCGAGCAAGAAAATCAAAACCGATACTGAAATTAGCTCTGGCGCCACTTCTGTTTCATTTGCATCGGTTCAATATATCATCAAAAATGTTGAAGATATTGGAAACAAAAATATTTTACTTTTTGGTACAGGAAAAATCGGGAGAAACACTTGTGAAAATTTGGTAAAACATACCAAAAACGAACAAATTACCCTTATCAATAGAACAAAAGATAAGGCAGAAAAACTGGCTGGAAAATTGAATTTGATCGTTAAAGATTATGCCGAATTGCATTTGGAACTTCAAAAAGCGGATGTGGTTGTGGTGGCAACTGGCGCTCAAAATCCTACAATCGACAAAGCTATTTTGAATCTTAAAAAGCCAATATTAATCCTAGATTTATCGATTCCGAAAAACGTTCACAAAAATGTAACCGATTTAGAAGGAGTAACTTTAATTCATATGGATCATTTATCTCAAATGACCGACGATACATTAGAACGTAGAAAGCAACACATCCCAGCTGCCGAAGCGATTATTGAAGATTTCAAAATGGAATTTAATATATGGATGAATGGTAGAAAACATGCGCCAACTATTCACGCATTAAAAGCAAAATTAAACGACATTGTTGAAAATGAATTGACTTACCAACGCAAGAAACTGCCTAATTTTGATGAAGAACAAGCCGAATTAATTAGTGCTAGAATTATTCAAAAAATCACCAATCATTTTGCAAGTCACCTAAAAGACGAAAACACTTCTGTTGATGAAAGTATTGAATTTATTGAAAAGGTTTTCCAAATCGGGAATCAATTACCAGTTAAAAAAACTTCAGAAATAGAAGAAAAATATAAAATTACACTATCCTAAAATCTTGAAGTAAAGATTTCAAAACTACTTAATAATGGCTCAAAAAGTGATACGTATCGGAACTCGTGATAGTGAATTAGCACTTTGGCAAGCACACACAGTGGAAAAAAAATTAAACGATTTAGGCTATAAAACCGAAATTGTTGCGGTAAAATCTACGGGTGACATTATTTTAAACAAACCATTATATGAATTAGGAATTACGGGGATTTTCACGAAAACCCTTGATATTGCTATGATTAACGGTCAAGTTGACATTGCTGTTCATTCCATGAAAGACGTTCCTACTGCATTACCCGAAGGAATTATTCAAGCGGCAGTTTTAGAAAGAGCCAACGAAAAAGACCTTTTGATTTATAAAACCAATTTAGATTTTCTATCCCAAGAAGCCACAATTGCCTCCGGAAGTTTGCGTCGTCAAGCGCAATGGATGCATAAATATCCGAATCACAAAGTAATTGATTTACGTGGAAATGTGAATTTGAGAATGCAAAAACTGAATGATAATGATTGGAACGGAGCTATATTTGCGGCAGCGGGACTGGAGAGAATTGGACTTAAACCAGAAAAATACGAAGTCTTGGACTGGATGATTCCTGCACCAGCTCAAGGCGCAATGGTAATTTTAGCAATGGCAAATGACGAATTTTGCTGGCAAGCAGTTTCCGAATTAAACGATTTAGAAACCGATATTTGCACTTATATAGAAAGACAGTTTTTACGAACACTGGAAGGCGGATGTACCGCGCCAATTGGTGCAATTGCAAAATTCACTGAAGACACCATCGAGTTTAAAGGCGCGCTTTTCTCGATTGATGGAACTCAAAAAATAGAAGTTGAACGAGTAGTTCCAATTGAACAATGGAAGAAAATCGGATTTGAACTGGCTAAGGAAATTTTAAATAATGATGGTGAAGAACTGATGATTAACATTAAAGAATCTCTGAAAAAAGATGAGTAGCTTGGTTCCTATATTATCTACAAAAGTGCTTTCTCCATCTCAAAGAGAAACTTTAGAAAACGCCTATTTTTCAGTTATTGAAGAAGATTTTATCGCTACAAAAAATCAAAATTTTGAGCTTACTGAAATCAATTCCAACTTAATTTTCACGAGTCAAAATGCGGCTCAAAGTGTTTTGCTTCATCCTAAATGTCAAGAATTAAAATCGAAAAATGTTTTTTGCGTTGGAATAAAAACAAAGGCATTATTAGAAGAAAACGGATTTAATGTTATCGTTTACGTTGATTACGCGGCTGATTTAGCTGAAATTATCGCGTTGATTTATAGTAATGAAAGCTATACTTTTTTCAGTGGAAATTTACGGAAAGAAACATTGCCAAAGGCACTGAAAGAAGCGAAAATTAAGTTCAATGAAATACAGGTATACGAAACATCGTTAACTCCAAAAAAAATTAAAGAAGCGGTAGAAGCTATTTTATTTTTTAGTCCTTCGGGAGTGGAAAGTTATTTAATGGAAAACAAATTAAAAAAGGAAATCTGTTTTTGCATTGGTGAAACCACTGCTGCAGCTTTGCCAAATACGGTAAAAAATATAATCGTTGCAAATCAACCTTCAATTGAAGAAGTGATTGAGGATGCAATTGCAGAATTTAGATAAATAAAAATTAGCTTAGAGCATTTAGCTTTTAGCATAAAGCAAAATAAATGATAAAGAACGACCTATTTTTAAAAGCATTACGTGGAGAAACAGTGGAGCGTCCACCAGTTTGGATGATGCGTCAAGCGGGAAGATATTTGCCAGAATTCATCGCATTACGCGATAAATATGATTTTTTTACCCGTTGTCAAACGCCAGAATTAGCAGCTGAAATCACCGTTCAACCCATTCGCAGAATTGCACCAGATGCAGCTATATTATTCTCGGATATTTTGGTTGTGCCTCAAGCAATGGGAATTGAAGTCTTGATGAAAGAAAACATTGGACCGTTTTTACCAAACCCAATTCGTACTATTCAAGATGTCGAAAAAGTGATCGTTCCAAATATCCATGAAACCTTGGGTTACGTAATGGACGCAATTAAATTGACCCAAGAAATGTTGAACGATGAAGTTCCATTAATTGGTTTCGCAGGTTCACCGTGGACGATTTTCTGTTATGCTGTGGAAGGAAAAGGCTCAAAAAGTTTTGATACTGCCAAAGGATTTTGTTTTTCTAATCCAGTTGCGGCACACGTATTATTACAAAAAATTACCGATACCACTATTTTATATTTGAAAGAAAAAGTGAAAGCAGGTGTTGATGCCGTTCAGATTTTCGATTCTTGGGGCGGAATGCTTTCGCCTCTGGATTATCAAGAATTTTCATGGAAATACATCAACCAAATCGTAGAAGCTTTGGCAGATGAAACACATGTTATTGTTTTCGGAAAAGGATGTTGGTTTGCTTTGGGAGAAATGGGAAAAAGCAGGGCTTCAGCTTTAGGAGTAGATTGGACTTGTTCTGCAAGAAACGCAAGATATTTATCAGGTGGAAACATCACTTTGCAAGGAAATTTTGACCCAAGTCGTTTGCTTTCGCCAATTCCAGTTATCAAGAAAATGGTTCACCAAATGATAGACGAATTCGGAAAAGACAAATACGTAGTTAATTTAGGTCACGGAATTCTACCAAATATTCCTGTAGATCACGCGAAGGCGTTTGTGGATGCGGTGAAGGAGTATGGTAAATAAGCCGTCTGCAGATAGCTATCCTGCAAGGTTTGCAAAACCTTGTAGGTATAAGAGTCGACACAAGTAATAAAAAACTTATAAGGCTTGAAAACCTTATAGGATTATAATATAAGCCATAAAAGATCTCAACAAGGTTTAAATACCTTGTCGCAATAAAAAAGTAAAAGCCAAAATATGAAATTAGAAGTTTTAGAAAAAGAAGGTTATTATCATATATACAACAGGGGAATTAATGGGTGTATGATCTTTGGAAATGATGAAAATAAAAATTTCTTTCTCAAACAATTTTCAAAATATTTATCAGACAAAATTTCAATATTTGCTTTTTGTTTGATGAACAATCACTATCATTTGGTTATTCGTTTAAATGATGATGGAAAAATAGTGACTCAAGCATTTTCTAATTTTTTTAATTCTTATGCAAAAGCATTAAATAAGGAAAATGGCAGAACCGGAAGTCTTTTTGAAAAACACTTCAAAAGAATTAAATTGAATGATGAAGAATATTTGAAACAAATAATATTGTATGTTCACTTGAATCCAAAACATCATTTAGATTTAAAATTCGAGGAGTATAAATATTCATCCTATCTTGCTTTTATTTCCAATAAAGAAACAAAAATAGATAGAAAAGAAGTTTTGAAATTATTTGGTGGAAGAGAAAATTTTATTTTTTCTCACAAACAGAAAAGTGATTTTTTAACAGAAAAATACACCTTCGAATAAAGCAATTATTATCCTACAAGGTATTAAAACCGTTTAAGTATGAGAAAATATCATAGAGTATTAAAATAATAGACCTACAAGGTTTAAAAAAACCTTGCAGGATAGAAAAAAAAATAATGAAAAATAAATTCTATCACTACATACAAACCCTACAAGACCAAATCTGTGCAGGATTGGAAGCTGCTGATGGAGCAACTAAATTCCTTGAGGATATTTGGGAACGACCTGAAGGCGGTGGCGGAAGAACACGCGTTATAGAAAACGGAGCGGTTTTCGAAAAAGGCGGTGTGAATATTTCTGCAGTACACGGAAAATTACCTGAAGCCATGCAGAAAATGTTTGGAGTGGGTGAAGCTGATTTTTTTGCTTGTGGATTGAGTTTGGTTTTGCATCCAAAAAATCCAATGGTACCAACGGTTCACGCAAATTGGCGCTATTTCGAAATGTACGATGATAATGGAAATGTAATCAATTCGTGGTTTGGTGGCGGTCAAGATTTAACGCCTTATTATCTGTTTGAAGAAGATGCAAAACATTTTCATCAGACTTGCAAAACGGCTTGCGACAAACACAATCCAGATTTTTATCCAAAATATAAAAAAC
>NZ_JBIKQP010000012.1:0-54958 GCF_044349645.1 Flavobacterium sp.
AATCTAACTTTTGTTAATGAATCATAAATTAAAGTAATATTAAAACCACTTGATATCATTTTGCTTGGAGCTGATTTTTGATAATTGCTTTTTAATACCATATTGTCTTTTATTTCATCGCTTTGGTAATATAAAGCACCATCTAAATTAACTAAATAATCACAATCTGTATAAAAAAATAGACGTATATTATGATTTTCCAAAATAGATCTTGGATTATTTGGGTCAAAAATATTTAGAGGTGCCATATCAATACCACTCGAAGGATACCATAAAGACTGAAATTCTTCTTGAACCAAGTCGTCAATTAAAACTTCTGGAAGATTTTTAAAAATCGATTTAAGTTGTTCTATATTCACAATCTTAATTAAAATAGATTATTAACAATTAAATTCCATAAAGCATTTCTACTTGGACAATGGCCTTGACCAATATTTAAATTACCTATTTCAACAAAATTATTATCAAGTAAATTTGATAATAGATTTTGAGAATATAAAGTTGGAGGTACAGCAAAAACATAGTTCAATTTAACTCCTCTAATAAACACCAGATCTGTAATTTTATTTATCGGAAAATTACTTATATTTAGGTTAATATTTCTTCTTTCATCTGATGTTAATTTAATCCCATGCGTAGGCAATAAATCAAGAATAAGAATATTTTTCTTAGCCAACTCAATTAAGGCAATTCTTCGAGTTGGAAGATTATTATTACGGATATTTGGAAAAACACCGGAAAAAATTTGCTGTAAATACTTGTCATTTTCAGTAGTTAACTGTTGGTCTAGTAAATGTTCTGAAAACATATAATTATTTAAGTTTTCTGGCCCACTTTCACAAATAATTAACCTTAATTGTTTTTCTGGCAAATAATATTTTTTATATATTTTGTTATAATAATAGTTCCAATTTTTTTCAAAACTTTGATATGTTTCAAAATTTCTCTTTTTATAAACACGATTTGAAATAATAGCTAATAAACTATTGTATTGAACTCCCTCCATAATTTAAAATTTATTGATTAATTTCACAAACATAAACATTCTAAACCAAATAAAAAAAATAATGAAAATTCTTTGTAATTAACACAATTTCAACCACCTATACAACGTTCATAATAAAAAAAGGCTATGAAAACTATTTATTTTTTATTGGGATGTTTTATCACTTTTAATGTGAATGCGCAACAATGGAGCGAAGCCCAACTCGTAAAAGCAAACACAGCAAAGGAGGTTAAGGAACTTACATTTGAAGAAAAGCAAATTATTATGTACTTGAACTTGGCCCGAATGTATCCTAAAGACTATAAACGAATTGAGTTGAATGCTGAAAATCAACAATGGAAGTACTATGCTGACAACTCCTATTTTGTCTCACTTTCGGCCACACTTGAAACAATGGAACCTGTAAATCCTATTTATTTCAATCGTGAAATGTACGCTTTAGCAAAATGTTTTTCAAAGGAAAAGTTTGAATCAAATAAAATGGGACATGATAGAAAAAAATGCCCTGGAGGTTATACTGGTGAATGTATTTCTTATGGTTATAACAAAGGGTTGGATATAATTAACCAATTGCTAATTGATGAAGGTGTTGAAAGTCTTGGCCACAGAGAACTTTGTTTGGCGCGTGGTTTTGAATCTATTGGAGTCAAAATAAACGAGCACAAAACCTATGAATTTTTTGCAATATTGGATTTTAATTAATCCATCTTAAAACCTAATTTAATAAAAAACCCCTAACAAACGTTTGGGGTTTTTTATTAAATACTTATTTTTTTCTAAAAATATATCTAGTGATAAAAATACCATCTCCATCGCCTTTACCAGCATCACTTTCTACACCACTCACAATACTAAATAAATCCCAACCTTCACTGCTATATTTATTTAACATTGAAGTTATCATAGCATCATTTGAAGCGATATTTTGAAAGTTAATACCAACAAAACTGTAAAAATTCACTAAAGTAGATTCTTTTAAATTGTCAATTTTAACGTCACTTCTGTCTTTATCCGTTTTTTCTTTACCTTCTTTAGTTCTAATTGTTGTAAATTGAGTATAGTCAACCTCTGTTCCATTTTCAATAATACGAGATCTACCAATTCCTCCAGGAACAATAGACTCGATTGAGGTAACAATTTTATACTGAAATGTTTGCGATTGGGCTCCAATTGTTAACACAAGAAAGCCTAGTAAAATAATTTTTTTCATAACTGTTATATAATTAATTAATATTTCTTCAAAAATAGAATTTATAATTAGAATACTAAAATAATATTATGATAATTATAACAAAACCTAATTAGTATTTTTTTGTGTAATAGTGCCGTTTAGTTATCTTTGCAAAAAATATTTTATGCATTATTTAATTAAATAGGCTGAAAAATAATTTCAAACATTTTTTTTACTTTTTTTGGAAAAATTCCTTTTAAAAAACACAAATACAAAATGCTAAACGATTTAGAATTATTTATTTCCAATGCTTTGTCTGAAGATATTGGATTTGGCGACGTTACCAGTTTAGCCACAATAAATAAAGAGCAAAAAGGAGAGGCTATTTGTTATGTAAAGGAAGATTGCATAATTGCCGGAATTGAATTAGCAAAAATGATTTGTACTCAAGTTGATCCTTTATTGACTTTTTCATTCAAGGTTCAAGATGGTGAATTTGTTAGTAAAAACACTCCTATTGGAAGTATTTCAGGTTCTGTCCAATCGATACTAAAATTAGAAAGATTATTGCTAAACTGCATGCAAAGAATGAGTGCAATTGCAACAAAAACAAACTACTTTTCCAAATTAATTGCACCCTATAATGTAAAAATATTAGACACTCGAAAAACAACACCAAATTTTCGAATATGTGAAAAATGGGCTGTGAAAATTGGCGGTGGCGTTAACCATCGTTTTGGATTATACGATCAAGTCTTAATTAAAGACAATCATATTAAGGCTGCTGGAAATATTAAAAACGCAGTTGAATCTTGCGAGAAGTACTTGCAGGACAATCAATTACAAATTCCTGTTGTGGTTGAAGTTAAAGATTTAGAAGAATTTAATAGTATAAAAAATTATGAAATTGTTGATCGGATTTTGGTTGATAATTTTAAACCTATTGATATTATTGAGTTGATTAAACACAATTCTACACATAAAACAATTGAAGCATCAGGTGGCATAAATGCTAGTAACATCATTGAATATGCTAAAACAGGGATTGACTATGTCTCGTTAGGAGATTTAACTCACCATGTAAATTCCATAGATATTTCCCTTAAAATTATATAAAATGTTATTCGAAAATGAAATTGCAAAAGTGGGTTATTTAAGTAGATCGGTTCCTGAAGGAATCGATTTAAAGGAAGCCATTTTAAAAATGAAAGTTGAAAAAAATGCGGTAATTCTGGCACATTATTATGTGAGTGAAGACATTCAATCTATCGCTGATTTTGTGGGAGATAGTTTGGCTTTAGCCCAAGCATCAAAAAAACAATCTTCAGATATAATTGTTTTTTGTGGTGTACATTTTATGGCTGAAACTGCTAAAATTTTAAATCCAAATTCCAAAGTTCTATTGCCAGATTTAAACGCAGGTTGTTCACTTGCTGATTCTGCACCAGAAGCTGAATTTATTGCTTTTAAAAACCAATACCCTGATGCTGTTGTAGTTAGCTACATCAATTGCAGTTCTGAAATAAAAGCACAAAGTGATTATATCTGCACCTCATCTAATGCGATTGATATTGTAAATTCAATCCCGAAAGACAAACGAATTATTTTTGCTCCAGATAAAAACTTAGGAATGTTCGTGCAAAAAGTAACCGGACGCGAATTAATTCTGTGGGATGGTGCTTGCATTGTGCATGTCAATATTTCTATGGAAAAATTAATTGCACTACAGTTGGCTCACCCCGATGCCGAATTAATTGCGCACCCAGAATGCATACCGGAAGTATTAAACAAAGCTGCTTTTATAGGTTCTACTTCTGCATTATTAAATTATGTTCAAACATCTTCATCAGATAAATTTATTGTTGCTACAGAAGCTGGTATTTTATATAAAATGAAACAATCGGTTCCTAATAAAACAATTATTCCTGCTCCAGCTTTAGAAACAAATTCATGTGCTTGTTCAGAATGTCCTTACATGAAAATGAATACGCTCGAAAAGTTATACAATGCATTGTACTATGAAGCACCTGAAATTCATGTAAACGAAAAAACTCAAGTTGGCGCATTGAAAGCTCTTAATAACATGCTTGCAGTATAATAGAATGAAGCAATCATACGATATTGTAATTGTAGGTTCTGGGATAGGTGGTTTAAGCACGCTTTTATATTTGTCAGAAACTACAATTTATAAAGAAGGTAACCTTTCAATAGGTTTGTTGGTTAAAGGTTCTCTGGATCAAACCAATACCAATTGGGCTCAAGGTGGAATCGCAGCTGTAAAATCAATTGATGATAATTTTGAAAAACACATCAATGATACCCTAACTGCGGGTGCTTTTATAAATGATAAATATATTGTAGAAAAAGTTATTAATTCAGCTCCTAGCTTAATTGAAGATTTGATTGATTGGGGAGTTCTATTTGATAAAAAAAATAATGGCGAGTATGATTTAGCAAAAGAAGGCGGACATAGCGATGCTAGAATTTGGCATAAAGAGGATCAAACAGGAAAAGACATTCAATCGGCATTAATAGATAAAATCAAAAATCTTCCTAACGTAGATGTATTTGAAAATACCACATTAATCAATGCAGAAAAAGTTGAATTCAATAACTTTTCAATTCAAATAGTTGATAATAAAAATAACTTTATCAAAAGAACATTTTGCAGCAAACTAGTTTTAGCAACTGGAGGGATTGGTGGTTTATTTGAAAAATCAACTAATCAAGAAATTGCAACTGGTGACGGTATTTTTATTGCCAATAAATTAGGAGCAAAAACTGAAAATTTATCCTATGTTCAATTTCATCCTACTGGTTTATATCAAGAAGGCAATGTGTCGTTTTTAATTACAGAAGCCTTAAGAGGATCTGGAGCTATTTTAAAAAACGAACAAGGTGAGGCATTTATGTATAAATACGATGAAAGATTGGAGTTGGCACCTAGAGATATTGTTTCTAGAGCAATTACTACTGAAATAAATCAACAAAAACTTCCTTATGTTTATTTGGATGCAACCAAAATTGACGCTGAAATAATTGAAAATCACTATCCAAACATAAAAAAAGAATGCAATTTAAGATTGGGAATAAATATACAAATCGATTTTATTCCAGTAATTCCTGTACAACATTATTCATGCGGTGGTGTGAAAGTAAACGAATACGGTGAAACGGCAATAAGCGGTTTGTTTGCAATTGGTGAAGTTGCTTCAACTGGGCTACATGGTGCTAATAGATTGGCATCCAATTCATTATTAGAAGCCATTGCCTTCGCAAAATTCTCGATTCCATCACTAACTGATAATATAAAAGTCAATCAGTTTTCAGGAACTAATATTGAAATTTCCAAGTTTTTAAAAGTAGAAAAAACTGCAATTCAAAAAATTGTAAGTCGGTATGGCGGGATTATCAAATCTAATGAAGGATTAAATCAAGCTATGTACCAACTTTTAGAAATAAAATCAAAAGCTAATGATAGTGATAAATTTAGTTTATCCGATTTTGAAGCCAATTGCATTTTAGAAACTGCTATCCTTTTAATTAAGGATGCTTTGAATCAAAAAGAAAATAAAGGAGTTTATTTTAATACCGATTTGGCTTAAAAAAAATCGAACTACTTACTTAGTTTTTGTTTTACCAATGATAATATTGGAGTGATTAAAGAAACTATAACCCCAAGAGGAAAAACTTCTAAATAGGTATATAAAACTACAACTATTGGATTTTTGTAATCTTCTTTCATTTGTTCCATTTCCGAAGTCTTAGCTGCAAGCTCTTCAGGCCTTGTGTTTTTTAGTATGATAGTACTATAATTCTCCATAAATTCAGGGTAGAAATTATAATATATAACCAGCCATACTAAAACATAAATTGTTGAAATTATAGCTGAAATAAATAAACCTGTTTTGAAGGAATTCCAAAAGCTATTCTCCGATTCCTTTAAAGATTCCTGCTGTTTAATTCCTATTATTACAAATAAGAAGGATAAAAACATACTCGAAAATCCCAAAACCATATTTGGTTCAGCGCCAGGGTTGGCCTTCATGAATACAGTGGTAATTATCATCGTTGTGGATACAAATAATCCACCCAACAATCCGTTTCTATAAATTATCTTTTTCATGATTACAATAAAAATAAATCTTATAACTTAATTTTCTTTTGACCTTCGTCAACGCCTTTTACGAATTTAATCAATCCACCCATATACGTTTCTTGATCGTCATACATAGACATATGACTTCCATTTGGGCAATATAAATAACTACCGTTTTGGAATTGAGTCGACATCCATTCCATGTGTTTAGGATCCATAGTGTCATTTTTTGCACCTACAACAAGGGTTGGGGTTGAAATTTTCTTTAAATCTTGCGAACGATCCCACTTTTCTAATTTTCCTGAAATCCCAAATTCACTTGGCCCTTGCATGGTTACATAAAGCGACTGATTCATTTTAGAAAACGATCTGTTTACAGGCTCTGGCCAATTTTGAAGCGGAATTCTACAAATATGCTCTGCATAAAAATTTGGCATTAACAATTCCATATATCTCGGATTTGCAAAATCTTTTTTAGCTTCAATATCACGGATTTCCTTTAAGACTTCAGGTTTAAATTGTTTTGAAAGTACGTCCTCCGCATATTTACCATAATCTGGAGCACTTGACATCATATTTGAAATAATCAAACCTTTAAGGTTATTTTGATATTTCATAGCATAATCCATTGCTAAAATTCCTCCCCAAGAATGTCCAAGCAAATAAAAATTATCTTTGTTTAATCCTAAAGAAACTCGAACTTGCTCCACTTCTTCAACATATCGAGACAAATCCCACATGGCAACATCATTCGGATTATCAGAATTTCCACAACCTAATTGATCGTAATAAATAAACTCAATTCCTTCTTTTGGTAAGAAACTTTCAAAACACTCAAAATATTCGTGCGTAGCACCAGGACCTCCGTTTAAAAGTAAAACTTTTATCTTTGGGTTATTCCCAATTTTCTTTGTCCAAACTTTAAATTCCCCTTTTGGAGTTGAAATGGTAATCACTTTTATCCCACCAGTTTTTACTCCAGTTTCAGTATCTGTTAAATAATTAGAACCCAAATCAGTTTCCACTTTTTGATTACAAGAAAATAATAAACCGATTACGGCAATAAAAAATATACTTTTTAGGAATGCGTTTTTCATAACTATTGATTTAATTAATTATTAATGAGTGCGTTTTTTAAATCTTCAAAATTTAATAAAACTTGTTCACCAGAAACCAAGTTTTTTAGAGCAAATTTACTCTCGTTCATTTCGGTTTCACCAACAATAACAGCATATTTAATTGCTCTTTTATCGGCGTGCATGAATTGTTTTCCAACTTTCACAGCATCGGGATATAACTCTACTTTTATTCCAAAATTTCGTAATTTAGTTATCGCTTTCATAGAATAAAACGCCTCTTTTTCGCCGTAATTTATAAACAAAGCTTTGGAAGTTGAAGTTACGGTTTCAGGAAATAAATTCAATTCTTCAATAACCAAATAAATTCGGTCCAAGCCAAATGATATTCCCACACCACTCATGTCTTTCAATCCGAAAATTCCAGTCAAATCATCATATCTACCACCGCCACCAATTGATCCCATCGAAATTTCTTTTGGTGGAGCAACCTCAAATATTGCACCTGTGTAATAATTTAATCCACGGGCAAGAGTTACATCTAAATCTAAATTGGCTTTGGTTAAACCTAATTCAGCAATCGATTCGCAAATAAATTTCAACTCTTCAATTCCTTTCATTCCTTCTGATGATGAAGCTAAAAGAGAAGCTAATTTTTGGATTTTCTCAGAAATCGATCCCGTAAAATTAAATAACGGTTGTACTTTTTGAATTGCAGTTTCGGAAATTCCTTTTTCAAGCATTTCCTTTTTTACGCCGTCCTCGCCAATTTTATCTAGTTTGTCTAAAGCAACAGTAAAGTCAATTAATTTATCCGAAGCACCGATAACTTCAGCAATTCCTGATAATATTTTTCTATTATTGATTTTAATTGTAACGCCATTCAAACCTAATTCTGTAAAAACAGCATCGTACAATTGAATTAATTCTACTTCTTGCCATAACGATTTTGATCCTACCACATCGGCATCACATTGATAAAATTCTCTGAAACGGCCTTTTTGTGGACGATCGGCTCGCCAAACAGGTTGGATTTGGTATCTTTTAAATGGAAATTCAATATCGTTTTGGTGTTGCACAACATAACGTGCAAATGGAACCGTTAAATCATAACGAAGCGCTTTTTCTGAAATACTTGATGTTAACTTGTTGCTTTCTTTATTTTCAAGAGCAATTTCATTGGCTTTAGCCAAATAATCTCCAGAATTTAAAATTTTAAATATCAATCGGTCACCCTCTTCACCATATTTTCCCATTAATGTTTCAGAATTTTCAAATGAAGGTGTTTCAATAGGTTGAAATCCGAATTTTTCAAAATTACTTTTAATGATAGAAATAATATAGTGACGTTTTGCAACTTCAATAGGTGAAAAGTCACGCGTGCCTTTGGGAATACTCGGTTTTTGAGCCATAGAAATAGCAGATTTAGGTTGTAGATTTTAGAATTGAATCCTCTAAAAACTAATTATTAAGAACAAATTTATAATCTAAATACTTAAATTTTAATTTTCTCTATGCAAATATCATATTTTTATACTAAATAATAGTCGTTCTAAAGCAAACTTGTAACAAAAATTGTATTTTCGTGACAAATTAGAAATGATGTTCAAATTAACAGTAGAAAATATCCGAATTGCTCTTGGTTCTATTCGAACCCAATTATTACGAACAATACTTACTATTTTAATTATTGCAATTGGAATTACAGCATTAGTTTGTATTTTGACTGTAGTATCCGCATTAAAAAATACATTGTCAACCAATTTTGCTTCGATGGGTTCGAATACATTTAATATCACCCAATACGAAACTCAAGTTCGAAGACGAGGCGGTGGTGGCGGTGATATTGAAAAAATTAATCCAATTATTTCTTGGCCACAAGCCAAAGCTTTCAAAGAAAATTACAAATATCCTTTTACAGAAACATCACTATCTTTTGTGGCAACTTCAAGAGCAGAAGTCAAATTTGAATCTGAAAAAACAGATCCAGAAATATCAGTTGTGGGCGTGGACGAACATTTTCTACCCAATTCAGGTTTGGAAACTACATTAGGAAGGAACTTCACCGGTTTTGACATTGACAACAACGCTTATGTTTGTGTCGTTGGTTCCGATTTTCAAAAAGGCTTGTTAAAAGACGTCAATCCAATAAATAAAGTTATTTCTATTCGTGGGGCAAAGTTCAAAGTTATTGGGGTATTGAAAGAAAAAGGATCGACATTTGGTAATAGCCAAGATTTAAGAGTTTTAATTCCTATTCAAGTAGCAAGGTCATTATTTACAGCTCCCAACATCAATTATTCGATGAGTATAATGGTTGCAAAAGAAACTCTATTGGATGAAGCTATTGATAATGCAGGAAATATTATGCGTCGTATTCGTAAATTAAATCCCGTTCAAGAGAACAATTTTGGAGTTTCAAGAAGTGATGATTTGATCAATAGAATTGCTGAAATGACCGGAGTTTTAAGTGCTTCAGCTTGGATCATAGGGATAATTACCATATTTGGATCATCGATTGCCTTAATGAATATAATGCTGGTTTCTGTAACGGAAAGAACTCGAGAAATTGGCGTTCGAAAATCCTTAGGAGCAAAAAGAAGTACCATTGCATTTCAGTTTTTTATCGAAACTTTAATCATTGGTCAATTAGGTGGATTGGTTGGTATCATTTTAGGAGTTTTGGGCGGCTATGGAATCTCTACAGCAATCGATTTTAGTTTTGTGATACCTTGGAGCGCAATTATAGCAGCAGTTGTTACTACGTTTATTGTAGCGGTAGTTTCGGGTTCTTATCCAGCTTTAAAAGCTTCTAAATTAGATCCTATTGAAGCTTTAAGATACGAATAATTCCTAAAAATTACAGGCAATCATTCGGTCATTACCATAAATATCTTTTCGAAGTTCAATATTTTTTAACCCTAAAGATTCTAATAAATCTTGGGTTTCTTTACCAAGATATTGATTAATTTCGAAGAACAATTGCCCGTTGGGATTTAAATTGGCGGCAGCCAACTCAGCAATTTTCTTATAAAAAATTAGTGGATCATTATCGGGAACAAATAATGCTAAATGCGGTTCGTTTTCCAATACATTGGGTTTGATTTCTGTCTTTTCTAAATTTCTAACATACGGCGGATTGGAAACTATTATGTCAAATTTTTGATCTAAATGATTGGTTTCCAATATATTTTTATGCAAAAAAGTAACTGTAACTTTATTTAAAGATGCATTTTTTTCGGCTACAGCCAATGCCTTTTCGGAAACATCAATAGCAAAAACTGAAGAATTTAAAACGTTTTTTGCTAATGAAATAGCTATACAACCGCTTCCTGTACCAATATCCAATATTTTTAAGTCTTTCTTTTTGGATAATTTACTATTTAATTTTACAATCCAATCAACCAACTCTTCGGTTTCAGGTCTTGGAATTAATACATTTTCATCAACTATAAATTCCGAACCATAAAAATGAGTAGCACCTAATATATATTGTACAGGAATTTGAGATTTTAACTTTTCTAAAATAACATTCCAATTTAAAATTTCATCTTCTGAAAATTCTTTGTCAGCATCCAAAGCCAAATCAATTCTCCTTAATTGGTATCTGTTTTCAAGTATCAAATAAAAGAAACTCTCTGCTTCCATTTCATCATAAAATGGCAACAAAGAATTTATAAAATTGATTTTATAATCTTTTACTTTCATATCTACTTAAGTTTTTTCAACATCCAAACTTCACATGAATTGTGCCCTGTATTTCCTATTTGATGTTCTAAATATTCAAATCCCGATTTTCGATATAATTTTAATGCCGCATCCATGTAGGTCATAGTTTCGATATAACAACTATCAAAACCAAATTCTAAAGCTTTTTCTAGGCAAAGATTCATCAATTTTGTTCCAAATCCTAAACCTCTAATCTCAGGCAGGAAGTACATTTTTTGAAGTTCGCAAATGGTTTCATCAGCATTCTCCAATTGCATTATTCCAGCTCCTCCTAAAATTTTACCATTCCTTTCAACTACAAAATAAATCGCTCGTGGAATATCATAAACTTCAAACAGGGTATCTAAATAAGGATCTGCATAAGCTGTACCCACTTTTGGCGCACCAAAAGCCATTAATACGTCTCTCACAATGGCTGCCATTTGGGCATTGTCCTGCTTTTGGATTTCTCTAATTCTAATGCTTTCCATATTACTTTTTAATCGTATTTTTGCGCTGTGAAGGTACAAGAAAAATATATAAAAAGATGCATCGAATTGGCCAAAAATGGATTGGGAACTACCTATCCAAATCCGCTTGTAGGTTGCGTAATTGTATTTGAAAATAAAATTATTGGTGAAGGGTGGCATAAAAAATCGGGACAAGCTCATGCAGAAGTAATTGCCATAGAATCTGTTCAAAATAAAAAATTACTTTCTTCATCAACTCTTTATGTTAGTTTGGAACCATGTAGCCATTTTGGTAAAACCCCACCTTGCGCCGATTTAATTTTGAAATATAAAATTCCTAATGTGGTAATTGGTACAATTGATCCAAATAGTAAAGTGGCTGGTAAAGGAATTCAAAAATTAAAGGATGACGGCGTAAATGTAACTTTCGGAATATTAGAAAAAGAATGCAACGAACTCAACAAACGTTTTTTTACATTTCATAAAAAAAGCCGACCTTTTATTATATTAAAATGGGCAGAAAGCTCCGATGGATTTATTAGTCCAAAAAATAAAGACGAACAAAAACCAGTTTGGATTTCAAATGAATATTCACGTCAATTGGTTCATAAATGGAGAAGTGAAGAACAGGCGATTCTGGTTGGAACCCAAACAATAATAGATGATAATCCTTCACTTACAGTTCGGGATTGGACTGGAGAAAATCCAATTCGTGTGATAATTGATAAAGAGAATAAAATCGATTCATCGAAAAATGTATTTGATAATTTAGCCAAAACGATTGTTTTTACAAATAAAGAAGTAACAACAGTTGCAGATCAGAATCAATATATAAATGTAAATTTTGATAAAAATCCCGTACAGGCAATCATCGAAAAACTTTATGAAAATAACATCCAATCAATCATTATAGAGGGAGGAAGAAAAACAATTCAATCTTTTATAGATGCTAATCTTTGGGATGAAGCACGAGTATTTATTGGAGAAATCAAATTACATGAAGGGACAAAAGCTCCAGAATTAAATAAAGCCATTTACTCAAAAATGTATCTAAAAAAGGATACTTTACTAACTTATAGAAATGATGATTGATACTATTATTTTTGATTTTGGCGATGTATTTATCAACCTTGATAAAAAAGCAACTCCAGCTGCTTTGAAAAAGTTAGGATTAGAAAAATGGAGTACCCAAATTGATTCTTTAAATTTTAATTTCGAAAAGGGATTAATCACTAGAACTGATTTTTTACAAGGATTAAATAAACTAGTCTCAAATGCAACTCAGGAGGAAGTTCTTGAGGCTTGGAATGGGGTTTTATTAGATTTTCCCATGTACCGATTAGAATTTCTTGAAAAACTATCAAAAAAATACCGACTCTTTTTATTGAGCAATACCGATTCAATTCACATCAATCATTTTAGAGAAAGGAACGGAGAGGAATTTTATAATCGATTTCACAATTGCTTCAAAAAGGTCTATTTTTCCTATGATTTAGGAATGAGAAAACCAGACGAAGAAATTTACAAATTCATAATTCAAGAAAATAATTTAAATCCGGAGACTACACTTTTTGTAGATGATAATTTTGACAATATAAAAAGTGCAGAAAAAGTAGGATTGCAAGTTTGGCATTTGCTGAAAGGCACAGAAGACGTCATTGAATTATTTAAAAAGGTTAAATTATAATTCATTTTGGAGATTAAAGATACCTATAAAACCATTGAAAGTCCATCAGAGGAGATACTATTTAAAGAAAAGAATAGTAAATTTTTTGGCTATGCATTTCCAGTTTCAACTACCGATGAAATTAAAATTTACATCGACCAATTAAAAAAACAACATTTTGGGGCAGTTCACTTTTGTTATGCGTATCAAATCGGAACTGAAAAAATTGAATTTCGAGCCAATGATGATGGAGAACCAAGCAATAGTGCCGGAATTCCGATTTACGGACAAATACAATCTTTTGGATTAACCAATATATTAATTGTTGTTGTACGGTTTTTTGGAGGAACTAAATTGGGTGTTGGCGGACTCATTACTGCATACAAAACTACCGCACAATTAGTCCTTGAAAACGCTTCAATCATAGAAAAAACAATAGATATTAAATTCAAAATTACATTCGATTATAAAAATATTAATAAGGTAATGCGAATTATAAAAGAGAAACAATTAGAGATTCATTCTCAAAAAATGGATGAAAATTGTGAACTACTAATTGTTACACGAAAGAAAAATGCCGAACGAATATTCGACATTTTTGATTCTTTATTTGAAATTTCTATATCAAAAATTGATTAATCTAACTTCAATAATACTTCTTTTATATAATCTGGCGGGTTGATCGGTTTACCTGTTGATAAGTCCACAAATACCAAAATGAAATGAGCAGTTGTTAACAATTCATTTTTCTCATTATGGATTTCGCAATCAAATTCAACTTTAACTGAAGATTGACTTTTAAAAGCCGTAGAAATTGTTAATAATTCATCATATCGAGCTGGTTTTTTATAGTTGATATTCATAGAAACTATCGGTAGAGCAATTCCACTTTCTTCCATTAATTTATAGGAAACCCCTTTGTTTCTAAGCCATTCCACCCGTCCAATTTCAAAATATGGAATATAATTTCCATGATAAACTACACCCATTTGGTCTGTTTCTGAATATCGAACACGAACTTGAATTTGATGTTTTTGCATTTCAAATATTTATAATTATTAAATTAAAATAGTGGACTCTATATACAACAAAAATTTTAAAAAATTTAATCAAAAAAAATTTTTTTTTAACGATTTATTATCACATATTTGTAGTCCAAAAAATAAGCATCCCTTATCCGTTATTTTTTGTAACATAATAAAACAATAACTTTTTAATTACTATGAGCAAAACTGCGCAATCAGTCTGGGAAAATTGTCTTGCCTTCATTAAGGACAATATTCAAGATCAAGCTTACAAAACTTGGTTTGAACCAATTAAATCAGTAGAACTTACTGATAACGCGCTGTACATTCAAGTTCCTAGTAAATTTTTCTACGAATGGCTTGAAGAGCATTATGTAAAGTTATTGAAAGTTGCATTAACTAAAGAACTTGGTAAAAATGCAAAGTTACTTTATAAAATTAAGATGGAGAACACTTATGGCAATAAACAACCATTCATGGAACAATTGCCAAGTGCTCATAGAAGCCCGATGAAAACACAAGAGGTTGACGCTCCATTTAAAAACTTAAATCCAGAATTAAAAAATCCATTTGTAATTCCTGGAATTAGAAATCTAAAAATTGAATCTCAACTTAATGCTAATTACAGTTTTGACAATTTCCTTGAAGGAGATTCCAATCGATTAGCTCGTTCGGCAGGTATGGCTGTTGCCAATAAACCAGGTGGAACTTCATTCAATCCATTATTAATTTTTGGTGGAGTTGGAATGGGAAAAACCCACTTAGCTCACGCTATTGGAGTTGAAATAAAAGATAAATATCCAGAAAAAACAGTTTTATATATTTCAGCTGAAATTTTTACACAGCAATATATTGACTCTGTAAAGAAAAATAATAGAAACGATTTTATTCATTTCTACCAATTAATTGATGTATTAATTATTGACGATGTTCAGTTCCTTTCAGGAAAAACGGGAACTCAAGATGTGTTTTTCCACATTTTCAACTATTTACATCAAAATGGAAAACAGGTAATTTTGACATCAGACAAAGCTCCTGTTGACATGCAAGATATTGAACAAAGATTACTTTCACGTTTCAAATGGGGACTTTCTGCTGAATTGCACCAACCGGATTATGAAACTAGAATTTCAATTTTGAAAAATATTCTATATCGTGACGGCGTTGAAATTCCGGAAGAAATCATAGAATATGTAGCTAGAAATATTAAAACCAATGTTCGTGAACTAGAAGGTGCAATTATTTCATTGATAGCTCAATCCTCATTTAATAAAAAAGAGGTAACTCTAGATTTAGCTAAACAAGTTGTAGAGAAATTTGTTAAAAATGTTAAACGTGAAGTATCTATCGATTATATACAAAAAACAGTATCCGACTATTTTCAATTGGATTTAGAAACATTACAGTCTAAAACTAGAAAACGCCACGTGGTTCAAGCCAGACAATTGGCAATGTTTTTTGCAAAAAAATTCACCAAAGCTTCTTTAGCAAATATCGGTTCTCAAATTGGAGATCGCGATCACGCTACTGTATTACATGCTTGTAAAACTGTTGATAATCTTGTAGCAACAGACAAGCAGTTTAAAAAATACATGGAGGACATTCACAAGAAATTGTCGTTATAAAATGCCCATTAAAATTTTAATGGTATGTTTAGGGAACATCTGCAGATCACCAATTGCAGAAGGATTATTAGCGTCTAAACTTCCAAAAGATAATTTTATTGTAGATTCTTGTGGCACAGGAGATTGGCACATTGGAAGCCAACCCGATTCAAGATCTATTGCTGTTTGTAAAAAAAATGGTCTTGATATATCCAACCAAAAATGCCGACAAATTACTTTATCCGATTTTGAAAAATTCGATTATATTTATGTTATGGACAAAAGTAATTATCAAAATGTAATTGCATTAACCAATAATGAAAAACACCGAAGAAAAGTAAAATTAATTCTTACTGAAAAATACGAAGACGAAATCAAAGAAGTTCCCGATCCTTATTTTGGTATGGAAAACGGATTTGACATCGTTTATGAAATGCTAGATTCTACCTGCGACATAATTGCAACTAAATTAAAATCTCAACATTCCTAACAATAATCAATAGCAAATGTCTCAATTAGGAAAATTATATCTTATTCCAACAACACTTGGAGAAACAGAAAATCCATTTGATGTTCTTCCTCAAACCATAAAAAGAAGTATTGAATTGTTAGACTATTACATTGTTGAAAACGAAAAAACAGCTAGAAAATTCATAAAAAGTATTTGTCCAGAGAAAGTTCAAGCATCTTTAAACTTAAGTGCCTTAAACAAACACACTAAGGATTCTGAATACAAAAAAATGATTCAAGACTGTTTGGAAGGGAAAAACGTAGGGCTTATGTCGGAAGCAGGATGCCCTGGCGTTGCCGATCCTGGAGCAGTTATCGTAAAACTAGCACATGAAAAAGGGATTCAAGTAGTTCCACTAGTTGGACCCTCTTCAATATTATTAGCGATTATGGCTTCTGGAATGAACGGACAGAGTTTTGCTTTTAACGGCTATATTCCAATTGATGCTTCCGAGAAAAAAGTGGCAATAAAAAACCTTGAAAAGTTATCGATTATTAAAAATCAATCACAACTGTTTATTGAAACTCCTTATCGCAACAATAAAATGCTAGAAGATATTCTAAGTTCCCTTCATCCTGAAACCTATTTATGCGTAGCTTGTGACATCACATTACCAACTGAATATATTAAAACGATGCGAGTGGTAAATTGGAAAAAAACTAAAGTTGATTTACACAATCGACCTACAATATTCATTATTCATAAAATGTAATGCATAAAAAAACCACGATATACGTGGTTTTTTTTTATTATTTTACTTTTGGTTTCCTTTTGGCTTTAATTCCAGAAGTTTCATAACCGCCAAACTCTCTCATATACGATTTCACGGAAGTACCATTTATATCTCTACATTTTCGATAACCATTGGTTCTCAAAAATCTTTTTACAGACCCAACACCACCTAAATGGGCAGCAGCCAATAAACCAGATTCAGTAACACGAACTCCACCAACAATTTGACCTTCATACTTTTCAATTTCTTTTCTCAATTCCCACTTATTTTTAGAAAGCAAAGCAACAAAAGCTTTTTCTTGTAATCTTGGAGAATTTAAAAAAGTAAACCTATCATAAATACCAATTGTTCTTAGTGTTTCTGAACCAAATTGATACTTACCCATATAACCTATGGAGTTTATTTTACTATATTTTCCTTGGGATTCTCTGAAAGCGATTGCTTCTTTATAACCAATAAAAAAATTACCAGTAAACGGAACTTTTCTATTTATGTAATCTTTATTTTCTAGTGAGGGTAATGAATAATTCGTTATTTTATTTGAATCGATGTGAAACCAGTCGTATTTATCAAATTTTCCATTTTTAAAACCTGAGCTCATAAATGCAACAATACCAACCAAACAAAAATAAAAAAATCCTTTCTTTAACATATATTAGTTTTCTTCTTAACGATGCAAAACAATATAAATCAATAATTATAGATTTATAAAACACCAATACTGAAACAATAAATCAGTATTATTTAAGAAATTTCTACAGGGCAAATATACTTAAAAAATAATTAATCTGATTTTCAGATAGTTAAAGTTATCTAAAAGTCGATTTAAAAGGGAAATTGAGGCAATCTATTATTTAGATTTACTGATTTGAATTTGCTTTCTTAACCAATTAATATAGTTTGTTCTATTCACTTCGTGCTCACTTTCATTGACAGCAAATTCATGATATCCAAATTTGGTAACGCTAGCGCAGAAATAGATATAATTGTGTTTTTCTGGTTTTAAAACTGCTTCAATAGCCGTAATATCGGGCATTGCGATAGGACCTGGAGGCAAACCACCATAAAAATATGTGTTGTAAGGAGAATCAATTTTTAAATCATTTGAAAAAACTCTTTTAATAACCATATCAAAGTTTCCTAATTTCTTTTTCTTTGCAAATATTACTGTTGGATCTGCTTGAAGCAACATTCCTAATCTTAATCTGTTCAAGTAAACTCCTGCTACTCTTGGTCTTTCGTCTTTTTTTACGGTTTCTTTGTGAACAATAGATGCTAAAGTCATTACTTGAACAGGTGTTAACCCTAATTTTTGAGCTTGTGAAGTTCTTTCAGTATTCCAAAATTTATGATATTCTTTAATCATTTTATCGCGGAATTTATCTGCTTTTGTATTCCAATAAAATTCGTATGTGTTTGGAATACATATACTTATAACATTATCTTCTGTAAAGCCATTTTCTTTTAAAAAGGTTGGATCCTTAAATATATTCATCAAAGAAATACTGTCAGCTTCAATTTGAGAGCTTACCCTTCCAACAACATTTTCAATACGTTCTTGATTATTAAAAGCCAATTTCACAGGAATATTATTACGTAAAGCCGTAATCAATTCGAAGTTATTCATTCCTTTTTTGAACAAGAAACGTCCCGATTTTACATTTTGAATGTAGGATCTTTTAGTAGCAACCATTTCAAATTTATCCATATTCTCAATATACGGAGCGATAATCTTTTTGACATCTTCATAATTTGCGTCGGAAGGAATACGAACGTAAAGCTCATTTTCAGAGAATTTAGTGTTTTTTGAAAAGATATCGCCATACAATTTTATACCATAAACTAGTAATGCGGTTATCAAAACAACTGAAACTATTGTGATTATTTTTTTAATGCTCAAAATATATATTTTTAAAATTGATTATTTATTAATTGGTAGAGGGATTCGTCTTTATACTTACCGTTAACCAAATTCCATTGTTTTTTTGTTCCAATATTTACAAATCCAAATTTAGTAAAAAGTCTTATACTAGCCTCATTATCTGTAGCGATATTTGCATATAATTGATGCAAGTTTAAATTTCTAAACGTGTATTTTATTAATAAATCTAGAGCCTCACTTCCAACACCTTGACTTCTATTTTCACTGTCTTTAATAAGAATACCTACACCAGCACGATTATTTTTTGGATCAAATTCGAAAATATCAATTAATCCAATAGCAGAATCATCGTCGAAATTACAAATTGCAAGTCGCAATTGTTTCGCCTCATAAATATCCTGATTGGCATTCTCAAGGTACTGACGAATTAAAAAACGGCTGTAGGGAGTTTGAGTATGACTCACCTCCCAAACTAATTCGTCATTTTCAACCGCATAAATAAACTCTAAATCATTAGGTTCTAATGCGCGTAAATAAATAGTTTCTCCCTTTAAAGTGATCAAAATATTGCTATTAAATATTAATTTTTCCTTGGAAAACGAAAGTAGCTGGACCTTTTAAAAAAACATTGGAATAATGAGTATCTTTTTTATCAAATGAAACCTCTAATTTTCCGCCTTGAACATTGATTTTAATCGAATTCAAATTTGTTTTTCCAATAAAATTCATTGCAATTGCAGCTGCTGTAGCTCCTGTTCCGCATGATAAGGTTTCGTCTTCCACTCCCCTTTCATAGGTTCGAATAGAAAAGGTATCGTCACTTATTTGTTCAACAAAATTAACATTAGCACCAGCCGAACCATAAAGATCGCTGTAACGAATTGCTGCCCCTTGAAATTTTACATCCAAATTTGAAATTGAAGCAACCATTTCGATGTGATGCGGAGAACCTGTATCTAAAAAGGTATAATTGGACTGACTATTTACAAAATCAACATTTTTCATTTGTAAAGAAACAATATTATCGTCTGAAATTGTTGCATGATGTATTCCATCAACAGCCATAAACGAAGTTGAATTATCAATAATCTGAAGTTTCTTTGCGAAAGCTACCAAACACCTACCTCCGTTTCCACACATCGTACTTTGATTTCCATCAGAATTATAATAAACCATTTTGAAGTCAGATTCAGCATCATTCTCCAATAAAATCAATCCATCAGCACCAATACCAAATCTTCTATCGCACAAATGAGCAATAAGTTTAACGTCGTTTTTAGGAAAGAAATCGTTGCGATTATCAATCATCACAAAATCATTGCCGGTACCTTCGTATTTATCAAAATTGATTTCCATAATATATTTGGTTGTTACAAAAGTACAAACTATTAATGAAAAGTTAATCATTGTTAAACGGGCGTTAAACTCTTTTTTTTGAATATATACTTTTTTATTTTTACTATAATTAAAATAAATTACTATGAAAAATTTCTCAAATCTATTCTTAGTATCACTGATAAGCGGTGCTACTACACTTGGAGCTTACAAATTATTATTTGATGGTAACGGCTATTTTTCAAAAAATAGGGATTCGGTGGTAACACTAGCTCCAAACAATTATGGGAAAACAGTTGGATTATCATCTGAGGCTGTTGATTTTACTGAAGCAGCTGACAAATCAGTACACTCAGTAGTCCACGTAAAAAATGTTTCCTATACTTCAATTTCAAATCCAATAATGGAATTTTTTTACGGATATAGAGGTGCACAGCAACAAGAGCAAATTGGAACGGGTTCCGGAGTGATTATCTCTGAAGATGGCTATATTGTTACCAATAATCACGTGGTAAAAGACGCTTCCGAAATTGAAATTACCTTAAACAATAAAAAATCATATAAGGCAAAATTGGTTGGAACCGATTCAAAAATGGATATTGCATTATTGAAAATCGATGCCGACGAAAAACTTACCTATTCCACATTTGCTGATTCCGATTTAGTAAAAGTAGGCGAATGGGTTTTGGCAGTTGGAAATCCATATAACCTAACTTCAACCGTTACTGCTGGAATTGTTTCTGCAAAAGCTAGAAATTTAGATACCTCAGGAATACAATCTTTTATTCAAACAGACGCTGCGGTGAATCCTGGAAATAGCGGTGGCGCTTTGGTAAATACTCGTGGAGAATTGATTGGTATTAACACTATGATTTCCTCACAAACAGGTTCTTATGTTGGTTATTCTTTTGCAATTCCATCAAATATTACTCGTAAAATTATTGAAGATATCATGGAATTTGGTAATGTTCAAAGAGGAATTTTGGGCGTTGAAGGCGGTGAATTGAATAGTAACATTTCAAAAGAATTGGGGATTAAAGAAACCGAGGGGTTTTATATTAAACGTGTAAATAAAAATACAGGAGCTGAAAAATCTGGTTTAATTAAAGGAGATATTATCAAGAAAATTGACAACCAAAATGTAACTTCATATGCTGAATTAAATGGTTATATTAGTACTAAACGACCAAATGATAAAGTTCAAGTGACTATCATCAGAAATGATAAAACGATAACTATTCCAGTAAATTTAACTAAAAGTGATGTCATAAGTACTCAATTTAAGGGTTTGGATTTGGAAAATATTGGTTCAGCAGATAAGAAGAAATTCAAAATTAGCTACGGTGTTAAAATTAAAGAAATTGACAATGACAAATTGCGCGCTTACGCAAATGATCTTAAAGGAGGAATAATATTGAGTATTGGAAATGTTAAAGCTATTGATGTAGAAACCGTTTCGAAGGCACTTTCCAACTTAGATGAAAACCAAGCGGTTCAAATTGAAATGCTTACCGTAAACGGACAAGTAGTTCGCTTAATTTTATAGAATACCATCTTACTTTAATTTTAAAAAAGCCGATTTTAATTAATCGGCTTTTTTTATTTCCTATGAATAAATTTAACATTAAAACTAGTTACGAAATCGATTGAAATGGGTACTTTTGCAAAAATTTTCAATATATTAATTCAAATTAAGTTTAGTTATTATGACAATATCTTACGAAAAAGAGGTTGCATTTCAAGCCAATCGAAGAAGAGCTGGTGTAGAATTTATTAAAATAATCAGTGATTTATGGTACGACAAATCCATTGAAATGGTGCTTTTTAGAAATCAATTAATTGATAAAAATGTAAGTGAAATTATCAACCTTCATGAATATGCTGGAGAATTTGTTGGAAAACCAATTTCTATATTTGATACAGTAGAAATTGCAAAAGCCATATTATCATTGGATTTACCACCTTCAAAATTAGATATTGGAAAACTAACTTACGAATACCATTTAAAGGATAACAAGCACAATGATGTTAAAGCATTTGTAATAGACAAATTAAATAAAATAAAGAAATCTGAGGAAATTACTTCAAAAGATGTTGTTCTTTATGGTTTTGGTAGAATCGGAAGATTGCTAGCCCGCGAATTAATGATAAAAATGGGGAAAGGAGAACAATTGCGTTTGAGAGCAATTGTTACACGTGACAAAAACGATGCAGTTTCATTAGAAAAAAGAGCTTCTTTATTGCGTTACGACTCCATTCACGGTGATTTTATGGGTTCAGTAGTTGCAGATGTTAAAAATAATGCGCTAATAATCAACGGAACGACTGTTCATGTAATTACAGCAAATGGACCTGAAGAAATTGATTACACAAAATTCGGTATAAACGATGCTTTAGTGATTGACAATACTGGCGCATATACAACTGAAGAAGCTTTAAGACGTCATTTATCTTCAAAAGGAACCCAAAAAGTACTTCTTACCGCCCCAGGAAAAGGGGTGCCAAATATTGTTCATGGAGTAAATCACAATGATTACAACCCAGATGAAGTTGATATATTTTCCGCAGCTTCTTGTACAACCAATGCCATCACTCCTATTTTAAAAGTCATTGAAGATGCTTTGGGGGTTGTAAAAGGACATATAGAAACTATTCATGCTTATACCAACGATCAGAATTTGGTTGATAATATGCATAAAAAATACCGTCGCGGTAGAGCTGCAGCTTTGAATATGGTGATTACAGAAACTGGTGCAGGAAGTGCTGTTGCAAAAGCGTTGCCGAGTCTTGCTGGAAAGTTAACTTCCAATGCGATTCGAGTTCCGGTACCTAACGGTTCCTTGGTAATATTAAATTTAGAAATAAAAAAGTCGACTACTATTTCTAAAATCAATGCTATTATGAAAAAATATGCATTAGAAGGTGATTTAGTAGAACAAATAAAATATTCGCTCAATAATGAATTGGTTTCTTCAGATATAGTAGGAACATCGGCGCCTTCAATTTATGATAGTAATGCGACAATTGTTTCAGAAGACGGAAAAAATATTGTGCTGTATATTTGGTATGATAATGAATACGGCTATAGCCACCAAGTAATTCGATTGGCAAAGTACATTTCGAAAGTAAGACGTTTTTCGTATTACTAATTGTTGACGGTTGTTGGCAACAAAAAATCCGTTTCATTTTATTCTAATGAAACGGATTTTTTTTCGAACTCTGACCTTTAAACTATAATTCTTTTAAATCTCTTCCTTATTCATCAAATAATAAATCGGGATTCCAATTAACATAATTAATACACCCCAACCACAAGTACTTGTTTTAGTAACTAGTAAAGCTACACAAATTGCGGTTGCTATAATTATGTATAAAAAGGGTAAAAACGGATACCCAAAAGCCTTATAAGGTCTTTCGATATTTGGCATTTTCTTGCGAAGAATAAAAATTCCGTAGATGGTAAGTATGTAAAATATTAGCACAATAATTACAACAAAATCTAATAGATCACCATACTTTCCAGTTAAACATAACGCTGAAGCCCAGAAACATTGCGCCCATAAAGACCAAGAAGGCACACTTGACTCGTTTAAAGTAGCCGCTTTTTTGAAAAACAAACCATCTTTTGCCATAGTATAGTAAACTCTTGCTCCAGCCATTATCAATCCATTGTTACAGGCAAATGTTGAAATCATAATCATTAATGCTATAATTACGGTTCCAGAAGCACCAAAAATATTTTGCGAAGCGACTACCGCTACCCTATCCGAATCTGCTGTTGCAATTCCTTGAAGGGGAACTACAGCCAAATACATTAGATTGGCTAAAATGTATATAACACTTACAATTAGAGTTCCTAAAAATAAACTCAATCCCACATTCCTTTTTGGATTTTTTATTTCACCTGCGATAAATGTAACGCCGTTCCAAGCATCACTTGAAAAAACAGAACCAACTAAGGCAGCTGAAACAGCAGCGATTAATGCCATTCCGCCAATAGGCAACCAAGTGTTAGTATCTACAGCATAAGATTTTACAGCCCACGCATCGTCCCAATTGGCATTCCAAATTTCTGCTTTTGCGCCTAAAGCAAATCCAAAAATAACCAACCCTAAAAGAGATAAAATTTTAATAATTGTTAGAATAGTTTGTAAAATTTTACTGTTTTTCACTCCACGACTATTGAGATAAGTAAGCAATACTATTGTAATAATTGAAACTATTTGAGCCGCATGGAGTTGGAAATTTCCAGTTTCAAAAATGATATTTTTTTCACTCAGAGGAGGATATAAATAAGCCGCAAATTTAGAAAATGCTACTCCAACTGCGGCGATTGTTCCTGTTTGAATTACAGCAAAAAAGCTCCAGCCATATAAAAATCCAATAAGTTTACCGTAGGCTTCTTTCAAATAAACATATTGACCGCCGGCTTTTGGAAACATAGCGCTCAATTCTCCGTAACTTACTGCAGCTACAATTGTAAGTAAGGCCGTAAGTCCCCAAATTGCAATTAGCCACCCTGCAGAACCTACTTGCCGAACCATATCTGAACTTACAATAAATATTCCTGAACCGATCATGGATCCTACAACAAGCATTGTTCCATCTAATAGTCCTAATTCTCTTTTAAAATCTTCGGGGTTGTTGTTTTGCATTATTTTGGTTTTTGGTTTGGCTAAAGATAGGATTTTTTTTGAATTTAATTCAAAATGAAAAATGGTACCTAAAGGTAATTTTGAAGATTTTGTTTAAATAACTATATTTGGAAATAATAATCAAATATAGAAACTCAATTTTTTTATGAAAAAAATAATACTAGTAACAATTATTTTATTTTCAATATCAATTCAATCTCAAAACTACTTTGTAACTGTAGGAAAGGACTCTGTAGTTTGTCGTCAAATTAATTTTTTTGATACCAATGCACAAGGCAAAATGATTGATCTTGAATATGTTGATAATGATAATAAAACTATTCGTTTAAAAAAAGGAGATATTCCAGATATCAAAAGAATTTCTCAAGATGGAGTTTTGTATTTGAGAATGCCTTTAAATATTAAAAAACCAGACGGTTATTATCGTTTTGGGAAACGAATGGTTAGCGGGAAAATAATCGTAGATGTTTTTGATGATGTACAAACGAGTTATCGATTAAAAGAAAATTTTGACGGCTCTTTTAACCAGCAGGGAGTTATGAAAGAATATAGAGAAGGTATTTATATTCGCCATGTCACAATGCCGGACGGAAAAATATTTGAAGTTTCTGGACTTAAAGGTATAAAAGCTTTAAAAACAATTAGAGAATATATGTTTGAATGCGAACAATATAAAAAGGAATATTTTTCCAATCCTAAATACGAAACTTGCACATTTGAGGAAGCAGTTTCTGATTACAATAAAATGTGTCCCTAAGTTAATAACACAAAAAAAGCGCTGTAAAAACAGCGCTTTTTTTATATTATAAATTAATTTATGCTTTACCTGCAGCTATTAAATTCAAAGCTGAACCAGCAACAAACCAACCAATTTGGCTATCATTATAAGTATGATTAGCTAAAATAACATCTTTAGATCCGTCTTCATGTGCGAATTCAATTGATAGTGGTTTTCCTGGAGCAAAATCTACTAGGTCTAAGAAGTTGATCGTATCGTTTTCTTGAATTTTGTCATAATCTGCTTCGTTAGCAAAAGTCAAGGCTAACATTCCTTGTTTTTTCAAATTAGTTTCGTGAATACGAGCAAAAGATTTTACTAAAACCGCTTTAACTCCTAGGAAACGAGGCTCCATTGCAGCGTGTTCTCTTGAAGAACCTTCACCGTAATTTTGATCACCAACAACAATACTAGGAACTCCAGCCGCTTTATATGCTCTAGCTACCGCAGGAACTGCTTCATAAGCACCTGTTAATTGATTTTTAACTTTGTTTGCTTCTTGATTGAACGCATTTACTGCACCAATCAACATATTATTTGAAATATTATCTAAATGTCCGCGGAATCTTAACCATGGCCCTGCCATAGAAATATGGTCGGTAGTACATTTTCCGAATGCTTTGATTAATAATTTTGCGCCGGTATAATTTTTACCATCCCAAGCATCAAATGGCGCTAACAATTGCAATCTATCTGAAGTTTCAGAAACGGCAACTACTACTTTACTACCATCAGCAGCCGGAGCTTGAAATCCATTGTCATCAACAGCAAAACCTCTTTTTGGTAATTCATCACCATTTGGAGGTAATAATTTTACAGCATCTCCATTGTCATTCAACAAAGTATCAGTTATTGGATTAAAAGACAAATCTCCTGAAATTGCTAATGCAGCAACCATTTCTGGTGAAGTTACAAAAGCGTGAGTATTTGGATTTCCATCAGCACGCTTAGAAAAGTTTCTATTAAATGAGTGAACGATTGTATTTTTCTCTCCTTTATCGGCACCGGCTCTATCCCACTGACCGATACATGGTCCGCAGGCATTTGTGAAAACTTTAGTACCCATTTTTTCGAAAGTTGCAATAATTCCATCTCTTTCGATTGTATATCTAATTTGCTCTGAACCTGGATTAATTCCAAATTCTGCTTTAGGCGAAATTCCGTGAGCAACCGCTTGTTCAACAATTGAAGCTGCACGAGCCATATCTTCATAGGATGAGTTGGTACATGAGCCAATTAATCCCCATTCTACTTTTAAAGGCCAGCCATTTTTAGCCGCTTCTTCTTTCATTTTAGATACTGGGGTTCCTCTATCTGGAGTGAAAGGTCCATTAATATAAGGTTCTAATTCACTTAAATTTATCTCGATTAATTGATCAAAATATTTCTCTGGGTTGGCATAAACTTCAGCGTCACCGGTTAAATAATCTGCTACTTTATCGGCTGCATCAACTACATCTTGACGACCAGTAGCCGCTAAATATCTTCTCATTGAATCATCATAACCAAAAGTAGAAGTGGTAGCTCCAATCTCAGCACCCATATTACAAATAGTACCTTTACCAGTACAAGACATGTTAGTCGCACCTTCACCAAAATATTCAACAATTGCTCCTGTTCCACCTTTAACAGTAAGAATATCAGCAACTTTTAGAATAACATCTTTTGGAGCTGTCCAACCGTTTAATTTTCCTGTTAGTTTAACTCCAATTAATTTTGGAAATTTCAATTCCCAAGACATTCCTGACATTACATCAACTGCATCAGCACCACCGACACCAATTGCTAGCATCCCTAAACCACCTGCATTAACAGTGTGCGAATCGGTTCCAATCATCATTCCACCAGGAAATGCATAATTTTCTAAAACAATTTGGTGAATAATCCCAGAACCTGGTTTCCAGAAACCAATCCCGTATTTATTTGAAACTGATGATAGAAAATCAAAAACTTCTTTCGATTGAGAATTTGCTACAGCTAAATCAGTTGAAGCACCAACTTTAGCTTGAATTAAGTGATCACAATGCACCGTTGTTGGAACTGCAACAGTTTTCTTACCAGCATGCATGAATTGCAATAAAGCCATTTGAGCAGTGGCATCTTGACAAGCCACACGATCTGGAGCAAAGTCTACATAATCAACTCCATTTTTAAATGCTTGTGAAGGCGTCCCTTCCCAAAGATGTGTGTATAAAATTTTCTCCGTTAAAGTTAATGGTCGTCCAACAATTTCTCTTGCTTTGTCAACACGAGAAGGCATATTGTCGTAAACCTTTTTTATCATTTCTATATCAAAAGCCATAGTAATCAATATTAGTTTATTAAGAATACAAATTTAAGCAATAACATTTAATATTAAAGATATTTTAATAAAACAACCATTTGAACTGATTATTATTTAAATAATAGCAATAATTAAGCGAATAATTATTAAATAAACAAAATAATATTAAAAAATTATCTAATTAATAAATAAAATTAAGATTTTTATGAATTCCGAAATTAGCACCTAACAAAAAACCTCAAATCTATGGTTAAATTTGAGGTTTTTTTATAATAATATATAGTTTTATAATAAAGAATCGATTATTTTTTCAATTGAAATTCCTTCGGCATCGGCTTTATAATTTTTTACTACACGATGTCTTAAGATCCCTATCGCAACCGCTTTCACATCTTCAATATCAGGTGAAAATTTACCATTGAAAGCAGCATTTGCTTTAGAGGCTAAAATTAAATTTTGTGATGCTCTTGGACCAGCACCCCAGTCGATATAATTTTTCACATAATCATTTGAAAGTGAATTGTCTGGTCTTGTTTTACTAACTAAAGTTACTGCGTATTCAACCACATTATCGGCAACAGGAATTCTTCTAATTAACTGTTGGAAATCAATAATTTCTTGAGAATTAAACAACGGATTTACAATAACATCAGAATTTGAAGTAGTGTTTTTTACCACTTGCACTTCCTCTTCAAACGTTGGATAATCTAATTTTATGGAAAACATAAAGCGGTCTAATTGTGCTTCTGGCAAAGGATAAGTTCCTTCCTGCTCAATTGGATTTTGAGTTGCCAAAACAAAATAAGGCAAATCTAATTTATAGTTGTGACCGGCAATTGTAACTGCTCTTTCTTGCATCGCTTCTAATAAAGCAGCTTGGGTTTTTGGTGGCGTTCTATTGATCTCGTCAGCTAAAATGATATTCGAAAAAATAGGCCCTTTTAAGAATTTAAATTGACGATTTTCGTCTAATATTTCACTTCCTAAAATATCCGAAGGCATTAAATCGGGGGTAAACTGAATTCTCTTGAAATCCAATCCTAAAGCTTGCGAAATAGTATTCACCATTAATGTTTTTGCCAAACCAGGTACACCAACCAATAATGCGTGACCGCCTGAAAAAATACTTAATACAATTTGATCAACAACTTCTTCCTGACCAACAATTATTTTTGCGATTTCTTTTTTAAGCTCATTTCTTTTTTGAACTAATTTATTTATTTCTGCTACGTCAGACATACTATCTTTTATAGAATTTAGATTTATAATCTACAACCTGTTTTGGATTCTGTTTATTTCTTTAACCAGTTATTTGTGAAAGCACAATCTCTGTATTCACCATTAATTTTAATGAAAGTTTCTTTAATTTTTTCATCAAACCATTTTCCAATCGCTTTAATTTGTTTTTCTTTTAAAGCTAGGTTTTTAATTTTAATATAATCTTGTGCATAATCAGCAATGTGCTCATTAATTCGATTAGTAACCGTTAATAGTTTAAATTTCTTTTTACCCGTTTGATCCTCTTCTCCTAATGGAGCTGAAACTTCACCTTCTTTTAAATTAGATACATTTGAATATAGAGTTGGATCCATTTTTGTCAATTCAAAACGAGTGTCTTGTGTTTTTGGATTAATTAAAACACCACCATTTGCTCTCGTTTCTTTTTCATCTGACAAGGTTCTTGCAGCTTCGGCAAATGTAATTTCCTTGTCTTCAATTCTCTTTTTAATAAGTACAATTTTTTCTTTTGCAGCTTTCAAAGATTCATCTGAAACCTTAGGGATTAATAAAATATGACGCAAATCAATTTCTTGACCTCTAATTTTCTCCACATAAATAATATGATAACCAAATTCAGTTTCAAAAGGTTCTGATATTTCTCCTTCAGCTAAGCTAAAAGCTACATCTTTAAATTCTTTCACAAATGGTGTTTTACGTGTCATTTTATAAAAACCGCCGGTAGATCGTGAACCTGGATCTTCAGAATACAATACAGCTTTACTGAAAAAACTAGCTCCGCCCTGAATGTCTTTCTTGAATCCTTTGAGTTTATCTATTACTTTCTGCTTTTCTTCTTCAGTAATTTTAGGAGTCACTACAATTTGAGAAACTTCCATTTCTGATCCAAAAACTGGCAATTCTGTAAAAGGAATTTTTTTGAAAAAAGATCGAACTTCCTCAGGAGTCACTTCAACTGCATCAATAATCTTTTTTTGCATGTCCTCAGCCAACTTGTTTTCTTTAAGTACGTCAAAGAAATACGTCTTGAATTCTTCCTCGGTATTTTTCTTATAGTATTGAATAACCTTATCCATAGAACCGATCTGTTCAACCATATAGTTGATTCTATCTTCCATCATTTTCTTGATTTCATCATCTTTTACAATAATACTATCTTGAATTGCCTGATGCGCGTATAGTTTATCTTCTAATAATTTACCCAACATTTGACATCTTGTTATGTCTTTAATTGAATTCCCTTGACTTGAAATTTCTAGGTATGCTTTGTCAATATCCGAATCTAAAACCATATATTCTCCAACAGTAGCAATGATTCCATCAATTTTTTGGCGAGATTGCGGTAATTTAACTTTAATGGTATCGGTTGGTTTTTCTTTAATAATTTCTTGAGCATTGACTGCAAACGCCAAAACCGTAAAAAGAACTATTAAAGCTGTTTTCGTATTTAAAAATCTACTGTTTTTTATATTTATTGTTATCATCCGATATTTCTATTCGCTATTATTATTTATTTTAAATACTGTTTAACCCTTAGGTTTGGTGATTAAGGTTTCAATTGTTTTTTAACACTCTCAAAAACAGTTTGATTTACTTCTACTTTAAATTCGTTTTTTAGGTCTTTAACCCAATTGTCTTCCAGAAATTGTTGGTAATCGTTAATGGCTTTACCTTTACATTCATCAAGTGTCTTTGGTCCAGCTGGCAAAGTTGTATTTACTTTGGTTACAAAATAATACTCGCCTTCTTTTATGATATCTGAAATTCCTGTTTCAAATTTTAAGTTTTTAGGCAGGGCTTCATTTCCTTCTTCGAAAACACCCACTTTAGCCATTATATTTACGGGCCCATCTTTTACATTTAATTTTTCTTTAATAAAATCGACTGATTTATCGCTTTTTAAATATTTTGCCGCCTTCTTAATAACGTCAAAATTAGTTGACGACATAATAGTTAAGTCCAAACGATTTTTCCATTGGTAATTGTTTATGTTTTTATCATAAAATGATTTTAATCCCAATGAATCCGATTTTGATTTGTTCCAAATTTCTTTTTCCATTAAATCGAATAGTAATAATCCGTCTCTATATTCGTCCATAACCGCCGAAAATTCTGGAAACTCTTTCTCTAAGTTATCGTCATAATATTGTGACAATTCCTGATCTAAATAGCTTTCATAAAATTTATCAATTAATTTAGATATCGGCTTTAAGGTGATTTTAGATTTTTGTTGGTCTTTTACATAGTTTAAAAATGAAGCACCTGATAGCGATTTTGTTCCATTTATAGTTACCAAATTTTTATTGAAAGATTTTAAATCCGCTGGGGTCTCCCATTTTCCTTCGTAGATGTCGTTGCCTACTGATTTAGAAAGGGTTGCATAGAATTTATTATCTCTTTTTATACTGTATTTCTTTCTTAATTTTTCATTCATCGAGGCAGTAATCAATCGAGAGCGATCGTCTTTGCTTACTTTCGATTCTAAATCAGAACGCATTTCATCAATTGTTTTAACTGAAAACTTATCAATTAATTTAACGATATGCCAACCGTACTGGCTTTTAAATGGTTCAGAAACAGGATTTTCTTTAGTCAAATTGAAAGCAACATTTTCAAATTCTTCAGAACTTAATTGGCCTGAGCCAAATCTATTTAACACACCGCCTTTAGAAGAGGAAGATTTGTCTTCTGAAAATTGTTTAGCAAGATCTTCAAATTTTTCTCCTTGCTGTAGTTTCTTGTAAATATCTTGAATTGTGTTTTTACCTTTATCATCGACCTCTTTGTTTTCGACGTTCTCTGCAGGATTCATAATCATAATATGAGCCACAATTACATCACCTCTATTATCACGAACATCGACAACTTTTATCAAATGGTAGCCAAAACGAGTACGAACTGGATTAGAAATACTTCCTTTTGGAGTTTTGTAAGTACCTGTTTCAAAAGCATAAACCATTCTGAAAGCAGTAAAATAACCTAAATCTCCTTTATTGTCTTTGGCTGAAGGGTCTTGAGAAAATTCAGCGGCTAATTTACCAAAATCTTCACCTGCAATAGCTCTTTTACGAACATCTAACGCTTGTTTATAGGCCTTTAAAGTGTCTTCAGGAGCGGCATTTTCGTCAACAGTAAAAAGTATGTGCGAAGCTTTAATTTCTTTTAAAAATCGTTTATAACCTTCTTCAACAAGTTCTTTAGTTACTTTAGAATCTGAAGTGTAATTTTTAGAAAGTTGACCTCTGTATGATTTTAACTCATTTTGATAAGAAGCTCCGTCTTGAAGTCCTAATTTATAAGCTTTATTAATTTTTAATTTATATCCAACAAATAATTCAAGGTATTGATTTAATTCTTTTTGAGATTCATCTTTAACAAGATCAAGATTTTTCTTATAAACTCTAGCGAATTCATCGGTATAATAGGACTTATTGTCAATAGTAAATAAAACTTCTTTCGTACTATTTTGAGCAAATCCAATTATATTTAGAGATAATAAAAGTCCAAAAAATAATTGTTTCATTTTCATTTAAAATAATAATTAACTTAATATTTGATTAGCAGTTGCTAGATATAAATTGTAACTCACAAAAATAACAATTCAATTACATTATACAACTATCGCGGGTACTATTAACATAAATTTATTAACATAAATCTCATAAATAAAATAGTCTTTAACTTGTAATAGAAATATTTGTTTAATAAATAGTATTTTTGCATTCCATTTACAAAACTTATGAGCTTTTTAAAAGAAATAGAAAGAAGAAGAACTTTCGGAATAATATCGCACCCTGATGCTGGTAAAACGACTTTAACAGAGAAATTATTGCTTTTTGGTGGTGCAATTCAGGAGGCTGGTGCCGTAAAAAACAATAAAATAAAGAAAGGAGCTACTTCTGACTTTATGGAAATTGAACGTCAAAGAGGGATTTCGGTATCTACCTCTGTATTGGCATTCAATTATAGTGATAAGAAAATAAATATTCTTGATACTCCTGGTCACAAGGATTTTGCTGAAGATACTTTCCGAACTTTAACTGCCGTTGATAGTGTTATTGTAGTTATTGACGTTGCAAAAGGAGTTGAAGAGCAAACCGAAAAGTTAGTTTCTGTATGTAGAATGCGCAATATTCCAATTATTGTTTTCATCAATAAATTGGATAGAGAAGGAAAAGACGCCTTCGACTTAATGGATGAAGTAGAGAAAAAATTAGGCTTATCAGTTACTCCATTAAGTTTTCCAATTGGGATGGGATATGATTTTCAAGGAATATACAATCTTTGGGAACAGAACATCAATCTTTTTAGTGGTGACAGTAGAAAAAACATTGAAGATACAATTGCTTTTTCAGATGTAACCAATCCTGAATTAGAAAAAATTATTGGTCAAAAACCAGCTGATCGACTTCGAGAAGAATTAGAATTAATTGATGAAGTTTATCCAAAATTTAATCGTGAAGATTATTTGAATGGAAAATTACAACCTGTATTTTTTGGATCGGCATTGAACAATTTTGGTGTTCGAGAATTGTTAGATTGTTTTGTAGAAATTGCTCCGTCGCCAAGACCGAAAGATTCTGAAACCCGACTAGTTGATCCAAAAGAAGAAAAAATGACGGGATTTGTTTTTAAAATTCATGCCAATATGGATCCTAAACATAGAGATAGATTAGCCTTTATCAAAATTGTTTCTGGTACTTTTGAAAGAAACAAACCGTATTTCCATGTTCGACAAAAGAAGAATTTAAAATTTTCAAGTCCGAATGCCTTTTTTGCAGAGAAAAAGGAAATTGTTGATATTTCCTATCCTGGGGATATTGTTGGATTACACGACACCGGAAATTTCAAAATTGGAGATACCTTAACAGAAGGAGAAGTAATGAGTTTCAAAGGAATTCCTAGTTTCTCACCGGAACATTTTAGGTATATCAATAATGCCGACCCGATGAAGGCAAAACAGCTGGACAAAGGAATAGACCAATTAATGGATGAAGGAGTAGCTCAGTTATTTACTCTTGAAATGAACAATAGAAAAATTATTGGAACGGTTGGTGCATTACAATATGAAGTAATTCAATATCGTTTAGAACATGAATATGGTGCTAAATGTACCTACGAAAATTTCCCAGTCCATAAGGCATGTTGGGTTAAACCAAATGATCCTAAAAGCGAAGAATTTAAAGAATTTAGAAGAATCAAACAGAAGTTCTTAGCACATGATAAATACAACCAATTGGTATTTTTAGCTGATTCTGATTTTACAATTCAAATGACTCAAACTAAATATCCAAACGTCCAGTTATTTTTCACTTCTGAATTTGAATAAAAAAATTTATATTTTTTATAAATAAAAAAACCCATTCACAATGTGAATGGGTTTTTTAGTATTAATAGTTAGAATTATTTCTTAATTACTCTAACAGTTTTCATTGCATTTTCAGTAGTTACTTGAATGAAGTAAGCTCCATTTGCATAATTTGACATATCAACTTGAATAGTGTTAGAATTAACTTGTTTACTCATTAATTGTTGACCAACCATATTAAATACTTTCACACTTGTCATGTCTTGAGAATAAGTAATATTCAACAAGTCCATTACTGGGTTTGGATAGTAAGTAAATTGAGTCATATCAAAATCTTGATTAGCCAATGTAGTAATAGTAACTGCTAAGCTAGCTGCACTTCTACAACCGTTGATTGTTTGTGTAGCATAATAAGTAGTATTAGCTAACAATTGTGTCGATGGAAGTGGGTTAGTTCCTGAAGCAGCATTTGCAGCAGAAGCATACCAAGTAATGTTAGAACCTGTAACTACGATATCACCCAAAGTTAATAAAGATGATAATGATTGTGTAGCTGCACCTGTTGGAGCTGGAACAGACGTTACAGTTACTGAAACTGCTGTTCTTGGGCTTTCACAACCACCTGAAGTTTGAGATACATAATAAGTACCTGTAGACAATGCAGCAGTAGAAATTAAAGCAGTACCACCAGTTGCAGCAGAATACCATTGTAAACCAGAACCGTTAGCAGTTAAGTTAGCAACAGTTGCGCTATTACAAAATTGTTGTGATGGGTTACTAGAAGGAGCAGCAGTTGCATTTGAAATTGCAAACACTAAGTATCTAGTTGGACTTTCACAACCATTAGCCGTTTGAGACGCCCAGTAATAACCTTGAGTTAAAGGTGTTGTAGGAGCCAATGCAGTTCCACCTGTAGAAGTTGTATACCACTTAATGTTGGTACCAATCAAAACAGGAGACATACTGCTTACTGTTGCGGCACCTGAAGGACAGAATTGGTAGAATTGAGATCCGGTAGGAGCAGCAGTTTGGTATACAACTACTGGAACAGTTGCTACACGAGCACAACCTAACATAGAAGTTGCAGTTGCAGTATAGTTAACAGTCGAAGCTGCGTTAGTATTTTTAAAGTAAACTGTTGACAAGTTTTGACCTGTATAAGGAATTGTTGCAGCAGCATCAGTATACAAATTAGTTGTAGGCGACCATAACATTGGAGCAACTTGAGTTCCAATTATTGAAACATTATCAATTGCCCAGAAATAATCCCAACTACCTCCATATCTAAATCTCAATTGAACAGTTGGTTGGTTAAGCATAGCAGCTGGTAAAGCTAAATTTACATTTGAAAATGCCGCAACCGCTCCTTGAGTATTTGTATACGATTGAATCGATGCCCAAGTAGTACCACCATCAACTGTATATTCAACAACTGCAGTCGTTGGGAAATTTAAATAATGGAAGAAAGATAAATTTGCAACAGAAAAACCAACCGTACTAAACACAGGAGATTTTAACTCCGTTGCAGTAGTACCTCCAAAACCTTGAGCGTCACTATTTGTCATATAGAATTGAGAATTATCATTCGATGCAAATGGTCCATAAAAACTATAAACATATCCACTCTGTTGTAATGTCCAATTAGCTAAACTAGGAGTACCACCTGTAGAGTTATTTACTGTGGTCCAATCATTAGTTACACCATTAAAATTTTGAGATAAAATGGTCATATTGTCTAATGTTCCACCTGTAGCAACAATTGGAGTAATTGCATTTGCACAAGTAGAAACCGGTGCAATTGTTAATACAGTAGGAGTAGGATTTACAGCTACAGTTATCGTTGCAGTGTTAGCACATGGAGTAGTTCCTGTAGTTTGTGAAGCAAGTAAGGTATAAGTAGTTGTTGTTAACGGATTAAATACCCATCCTGTAGTTGCATTTCCAGTAACAGTAGTTGGAGTCCAAACATAACTACTATAATCAGACGCACCTGCTGTAACTGTCACAGGAGTAGAATTATATTCTGCACAAATTGTAGCAGGGTTTCCGCTTAATGTAATTGCAGGCGGAGGTGTTACCGTTACAGGAACAGCTACTCTGGCAGAAGAACAAACTACTTGACCGTTAATAGTAAATTTCGGTCTAAATGTGGTTGTTGCATCAGCTGTTGCAGAAGCTAACATTGCTGCTGGAGTTAAGTTATCCGCTTGATCATAAGCAGTTGAAACGAAACCAACATCATCCACTTTCATTGTAGTACCTGTAGAATTAAATGCACCTGGAACTGAAGATCTAGATATAGTAACTAATATATTAGAACTACCATCCCAGTTGAATGCAGATGCAGAACCAGTACCCGTTCCGAAAGTTAAGTTGTTTAAAGTATTTGCAACAGGAGTAAATCCATTATCTGCTTCAACTCCCGCGTAAACTTGAGTTAAACCTGTAGAAATGAAAGTTGTAGTCATTACGTTAGCTGTAACTGGAGCTAACGACACAAAGAATCCTTGATAAGTTTGACCAGAGTCTGTAGGTTCAAAACCTAAACTAGTAATATTACCCGCACCAATTCCTGCAGCAATTAATTCACTAGCTTTGATGATGAATTGTGTTTTAGTACCTCCCCAGCCACCTGACAAGAATGATCGACCAACTGAAATCGAGTTAGTTCCTCCTGCTCCTACAGGTAAAGCACCAGCGACATATTTCTCAGCACCAGCGTAATAAGTTGTAGAAGTTGAAATTGAAGGAGTAGTAAAAGTAGTTCCTGTTCCAATAGATGAACCTCCGATTTGATTTGCATACCACTTAATTGTAGTGTCAGTAGAACCAGCAGCAGTTAATGTAGCTGTTCCTACACCGCAACGAACCGCTGGAGTAGAAGAAACTACGTTATTGAAGAATCCAATTGAGGCTTCACTTGTATATCCAGGTGTACCATTACAAGCTACCATTTTCAATCTATATTTAGATGGAGCTAAAGGAGTATGAGTTAAGGTTAAAGAAGTTGCAGAAGCAATATCATTCCATGTTGTACCTCCGTCAATAGAGTTTTGCCATTGGAAAGCAATACCGTCTGGCAAACCAGTATAGCTTGTGCTAAAGTTTACAGATTGACCTAAACAAATAGTAGAATTATTAACAATTGTGTTTACTCCAACTGGAGCAACATTACCAAGTACTCCCATTACTACTTGAGCAGAACCTGGAGTATTAGAACAACCAGAAGTCAAGTTAGTATAAGAAATAGAGTAAGTAGTAGTTGCTAATGGAGCAACTGGTATACTAAACACATTTGTACCTGGGTTAGCGTATCCTACCACTGGAGGAGTTGCTGTTGGATCTGCAGTAACTGAAGGCATAACAACACCATTAGCTGACCAAGTTGTAGCGTAGCTTGATGGAGGAGTAAATCGCCATGCTCGTGGAGCAGTAGTTGGTATCTCAGCAGTTACACCATTCCAATAATTTGGCGTATTAGGTGTCACATTGCAATTTGGAGCAGTAGCACCAATTGTTTGAGTACCATCTTGCAAACCAATGTATTTAGCATTTGTAAAAGAGGCTTCAAAAACGCGAATATCTATAGTTCCTAAAGTTTCATAGAAAACTACTTCAGCAGTTTGTTTTCCACTAGGTAAACCTGTAGTAAAATCAGTAGCGTAAGTAGTCGCATTTAAAAATTGAACTACAAAACGTCTATTTGGAGCCACTCCTTCTGTCCAATAAGTAATTTTACCAGAACCAGTTCTATTCCAATGTAAATCTCTGGCAACTACTGCTACAGTACTTGCTGGACTAGATGTACTTGGGAAACCACCTGTAAAAGTAAAAGCAGTTGAACCAGCGGTACCTAAATTAATAGTACCATTTGAACCAATAAATACATTAGTAACTGTATTTCCAAAGAAATTGAAATTAAATCCTACAGGAATACCTGACCAGAAGTTATCATCTAAACTTGTAGAGTTAGCAGTAACACCAGCTGGATAAGGAGTTAATAAAGCTCCACCTCCAACTAAAGAAATCGCGTTAGCTGGTGAAGTTGCTGGAGCACTAGGAGCAGGAATACAATCAGCTGTAAAGTTACCTGCAGTTAAACCTGATCCAATAGTTGCGCTAGAACCAGGGCATAAACCTTGAGCTGTAGTAGTAACCGTTGCTGATGGCAATGGATAAACACCTACAGAAATGAAAGATTCAATTGGTAAACAACTTGTATCAGTAGCAATACCCACAACTTTGAATTCTGAAGTTTCAGAAACCGAAGCAGTAACTACTGAAGTATTTAAAGCACTTAAAGTAGCTGATGGAGTTAAACTAGTCCAAGTATATGTCATACCAGGATCAGCAGAGTTTGCAGTCAATGTAGCATTACCTCCAGTACCACAGAAAGTAGGTACAGAAGAAGTAATTGAAACTACCGGTGGTGCATTTACTGTCATAACTACTGGAGTTCTTAGACTTTCACAACCGTTTGGACCTATTTCTGCAACATACATAGTTCTTGTAGAATTTATTGCAGTTAAGAAAGTATTTGAAGGACCACTTTGAACTGAAGTACCACCAGTTGCAACTGTATACCAAACAAAGACAGGGTTAACTGTTGTTGTAGTTGAAGTTACTGTAGCAGTAGACAATTGAAGTCCACAATGTGTTGAAGTTGTAGCCGTTGGCGCAGAAGCTAAAGTAGGCAATATAGTAACCGAAACAGTACTAGTTGCTGAACAAGTAGTTGTTGGATTAGTGGCTGTTACAGTATAAACGGTACTTGCAGTAGGAGTTGCAATAACAACATTTCCTGTCGCAGAGCTTAAAGTAGCAGCTGGCGACCAAGACCAGTTTAATGATGAAGAAATTTCGTTTTGGAATCCAAAAATAAATTTAGGTCTAGACGTTCTTGTAGAACCTGAAGTTGAAGCTAACATTGTCTCCGGTGTTTCAGCATCAGCTTGTCTGTAAGCAGAACAAGTGAACCCTGGAGAATCAACTTTCATATTTGTAGCAGTAGAATTAAAAGCATCAGGCACACTACTCCATGATACAGAAACTAATATATTAGAGGTTCCGTTCCATACAAACCTTGAAGAAGAACCTGTTCCAGTACCAAAAGCGAGAGTATTTACAGCATTTGCAACCGGAAGGAAACCATCATTTGCTAATGTTCCTTTGTATACTTGAGTCAATCCCGTTGTAACAAAAGTTGAAGTCATTGCTGTTAAGCTAGTTGCAGCAATACTTACAGAGAAACCTGTATAAGTCTGTCCAGAAGTAGTAGGTTCAAAACCAATAGAATTAATGATACCTGCTGACAATCCAGCCGCTGTTAATTCAGAAGCTCTAATGATATATTGTGTTTTAGCTCCACCCCATCCACCTGGTAAAAATGAAGCGCCTACAGAGGTAGAATTGGTAGCACCAGCACCTAATGAAATAGATACTGGAGGTAATAAACTAGTTCCAGTTAAAGTAGTTGAACTACCTAAACACAATGGTTCAACTGAGGTTGTAGCAGAAGAAATAACTGGTAATGGATTAACTGTTACGGTTAAATTAGCTAGATTAGTACAACCTGTAGTAGTATTTAAACTTGATAAAACGTAATTTGTTGTTGCTGTAGGATTAAAAGTATATCCAACAGTAGAATCACCTGTTACTCCCGTTGCTGGAGCCCAAGTGTATTGATTAAAATCTGCTAATGTAGAAGTAATTGTTACAGGAGTTGTAGTTGAACCACCAACGCAAATAGCAGAAGGAGCAGCACTAATTGTTAATGCAGGAGCTGAACCAACGGTAATTGTAACAGGTGTTCTTAAACTTTCACAACCGTTAACACCTACTTCAGAAACATATAATGTAGTTGTAGTAGAAACTGAATAACTAGTTAGAGTTGTTGAAGTACTCGTTTGAACAGCAGTTCCTCCTGATTGTTGATCGTACCATTTAAAAGTACCTGTACCAGCTGCACCTGAAGTAGCAGCTACAGTAGCTGTAGGAACTCTAGCTCCACATTGCGAAGAACCAACAGCTGTTGGAGCTGACGGTAAAGGCAGAGGAGTAACAGTTACTGTTGTAGTGCTTGAACAACCGTTTGCAGCAGTTGCAGTTGCAGTATAAGTTTGAGAACCGCTAACTGTAGAATAAACAGTTCTAATATTTTCATTTGCGTAAGCAGTAGTCGCTGTATTATCTGTAAATAAATTTGAAGCAGAAGTCCAAGATATCACTGGCTGAATTGCTCTTGTAAAAGTAAATACTTGACCAGCTACTGGTTTTAAAGCAATTGCATTAGATGGAACGGTAGTACTCGCAGTTGCTGTAGCACTTAAATCAGATAATGATAAATAATTACCAGCAGTTGTACCAACTAAACCTGCAGAAGCAGTAGGGGAACTAACGGCTGCAGCATCAGGACGATAAACAAATTCTATTTTACCATCAGCTTCATATAATTTAACTTGAAATGATATAGTAGCAGCACTTGTAGTGTAATTCCACTCCCAGTTTAGCCATTCAAAAGTAAATACTCTGTTTCCGGCCGTACCAGTTGTTAAATATGAAGCTGCACCTGTTGAAAAACCATCTAAATCATCCCAAAGTGGAGCTATTAATGGAATTGATGTAGCTGCTGGAGCTCCGATTGAATTAAAAGCAGAATTAGCAGAACTTGCATTAAAACTTAAGAAACCATTTGAAGAAGCATAAACATTTGTATAAGTATTTCCAGCATAGTTAAAGCTAAACCCAATTGGCACAGCCCCTGATATTGTATCATCACTATTGATTGCTGAAACAGTACCTCCAGTCAATGGGGTAAAAGTACCTGCACTAGAAGCAAAACTATATGTTGAAGCATTTGCATCAACAGTACCTCCAGTAGCAACTAAGGTAGCAACACTTCCAGTACAAACTGTACTCGGGGTAATTGTGATTGCACTTGGAGCTGGTAATACAGTTATAGCAACTGTATTAGTAGCAGTACATCCTAATGCATCTGCACCTGTTACGGTATAGGTTGTATTTGTTGTTGGATTAGCTGTAACTGAAGTTCCGGTAATAGCCGAAAGCGCCGTATTTGGTGCCCATGAATAAGTAGTAGCACCAGAAGCAGTCAAAGTAGAATTGGCGCCAGAACAAGCTGTTAAATTAGGCGTTACTGAAACTGTTGGAGAGCCAGACGTAAAAAAGTGATATGGCGACTGAAATGAACCAACTGGATTGGTAACTAATATATAACCTACAATTGTACCTCCAGTAACTATTAATCCAGAAGGAGCAGTAACTGTTACCGAAGTAGAAGTTTTAGCGGTAATTGTTCCAGGTAAATTAGGAACTGTACTTCCAACTCCAGTGAATAAAACTGAAGTTACGGTAGCTAAATTAGTACCTATAATTGTAACAACAGATCCCCCATTAGCACAAATTGTTGGATTTGGACCAGCACTAAATGCTGTACTATAATCGGTAACTGTTGGTGGTTGCGGTGGCGCTACATTACCGTAAGCAAAATAACCTGAAGCAGTTAATGTTGCAGCTCCAATTCCAGAACCAGTAATTTCAGGTCCAGTAGCTGAATAGGTAGAAGTAGCCGGTAAACGATCATAAACTCCAGAAGCTGTTGGTGATTGAACCATAGCTTGAGTAGAAAGTATATTTGCTTCTTGAACTCTAACGTTAGCGTTAATTAAATTTGCAAATCCATTAGTAGTTAATACTTCCCAACGAGTAGCAGATAAGTTTGTAACATCTGGTGCAGCGGAACCGCTATTGGTAGCAAAAGCTTCTCCACTAATTGTTGCAGCATTTGCAGCAGCAATAGATGGATCAATAAAAACCGGAGTATAAGCACTTCCTTTACCCACTGGGAATAAAGTAGTTGAATTGTAAGTTCCAGCAGCTGTTCTAGCAGCAAATGTTCTTGCAAATGGACCAACTATCATATTTGTTGCCGATGGCGTACCAGATAAAGTACCCGCAGCAGTAGCAGAACCAAGTCTTAATATATTGGTAGAAGTAGTATTTATTTTACCACTTGTCATAGTTAACGTTCCACTAACAGATAAAGGTACGTTAAGTGTAACTCCTGTTGCATTTGAATTATTAACAGTTAAAGATGTCAAACTAGCAGTTGTTGTGGTGATTGAATTTCTGAAAACACCTGACCCTGAGATAGTTTGAGCATTTGTATTGGATATTGCTGCATTTGTAGCTAAATTCCAACCTGCTAAATTTAAAGTAGCTGACTGATTTGTAAAAGTACCATTATTAACAATGTTACCCATTAAATAAGTATTTGTTGCACTACCATCTCGCCATTCAGATCCAGAATTGATCGAAAGAGTTCCTCCTATCCATGTTCCATTACCACCTGCCGAAGAAGATGAAGTAAATCTATTGGTTCCTGAACCTCCATTAACAATAACATTACCAAAAACTAATCTACTTGAGTTCAGGAAAGAATCTATCTCAAACCCATTAGTAGCTCCACCAGCATCAGTACTTGTTCCATTACCTAAAATTAAAGTATGACCTGCCCAACTAATAGAAGTAGCCGGTGAAGACACACCATAAGAAACTGATTTAGTTGCTGTAGTAGCTGCAGAAGGATCAACTATGGTAATAGTACCACCATTTACAGTTCCCAGAGGACTTGAAATAGCAAGTAAAGCAGTCGTAGCTGAATTTGTTGTAACTCCAGCCGCATTACCATCTATATTAATGTTACCGCCTGATTGATTGAAAGTTGAACCAGAGGAAATAACTAAGTTTCCATTTACGTTCAAGGTTCCTCCAGAAACAGTTAAAGTTCCGTTATTTGTTAAAGTATTATTGTTTAAGGTACATCCAACAGTTAAATCTCCAGAGGAAACTGTTAAAGTTCCACCAAAACTTATAGTAAGACCTTTAACTACGTTGGAAGCAGAATTAACGGTAACATTAACACCATCAGCTATTACAGCAATATCATTACAAGTAGGTACTGTTCCTCTATTCCAAGTTGAAGCAGCATTCCAATCCCCTGTTGTAGTAGCTACAAACGGGATGTCTGCCACAGCTACACCAATATATAATGGTCCAGCTAGTAAATCCAATTGAGAAACCGCAATTCTTTGCGCTCCCGGAGTTGAAGTTCCGTTTTGATGTGTACCACCTATAGCAGCATTCGCAAACATTACTCTTGCATTACTAGTTGATGGATATAAAGTATTTGGAGCAATTATAGCAACTGTTAAAGGAGCAGATGAAAAACCAGTTCCTTCAGAACTTACTGCCCAATTACCATCAAATCTATTATTAATAGTATAAGTTCCATCTGTTACTGTTAGACCGGTAGTGTTTGTCGTTGCATCATTATAAACCACAGCCAACTCACCTGCAACTGCACCAGTTGCTGAAGCTCGCGAAATATAAATTGCTCTGTTTAGACCCGTTGAATTTATAAATGGATATCTAGAGGTTCCGTTTGTAGGATCAACACCAGCTGAAATAGCGGTACCCGTTGCTGTAGCAGTCCACCATCTTGAAAATTTTCCTCCAGGTAAAAAACCATTTGGATTTGATGCTGTTAACGTATTTCCTGCTGCATAATTTCCAAAAATTAATTTATTTGAACCCAAATTAATTTTTGCATTTGTTAATGTTAAATTGTAAGCAATTCTTACATTATTGAATGACCATATTACATTTGGAATAGCACTATTAGTGTTATTTATAATTAAATTACGAATTACACCAGCTGTATTAGAAGAACTAGTTGCTGTAGTAGTTCCACCAAAAGTACCTGAACCCGAAACAGTTTGAACTAATGTACCATTAAGTGTTAAGGTTCCAGCAGTAGTTGCACCAATAGAAGTATCAATCCTACCATTATTAGTAATATTACCTGCAACTGTTAAAGTTTTACCAGTTGTGGAATTAAATACATTAATAAGACCAGTTGAAGCAACAGTTAGATTTCCGGCAACTGCAACGTTTGTACATGCTGTTGCATAGGCTAAAGTTCCATTAACGGTTAAATTATTAACACTTGTAGTTACTAAATCTGCAGTAACAGTATGTCCAGTACTTACAATAGCGTTATCAACTGAAGTTGGAACAGCATTAGCATCCCAAGTTGATGGACTATTCCAGTTACCTGTTACAATGGAAGTAAAAGTACCAGGTGCCCTAGAAATTAAAGAAATATTATCTATACTTGCAGGAGGTTGAGTCCCACCCGAGTCATTTTTCCAATGAAATATTAATCTGAAAGTGGTACCTGCTAATGAAGCTGGTAAATATATAGTTGCCGTTTGAACTGTACCTTGTAAATTTCCATTTCCTAACCATGTTGCTCCAGCAATTCCTGCAGGAACATTAGTAGCACCGCTACCAGGATGTGTCGTAGACCCTGTTGGAACAACAGTTGTAGGCGCATAAAATACTTGCCAATTATCCCAAGTAGATTCACCTTGACATATCCAATTAAAAGACAATGTAATTGCCGTTTCTCCGGCAGGAACAGTAACATCTCTCCAAAAGAAATTGGAAGAGTTGTTAATATCAGTATACGCATTTGCAACACCATTATTTGAGATGTATGCAGAATTTCCTGAAAATGGTGCTGAAGTAACAGCAGTACCAATTATCCATGGATTATTAGCCGAACTTGAATTTGTCCACCCATTAGCAGCAAATGTCGAACCCGTTTGAAATCCTCCGTCACCAGTAGGACTAATCAAAGTAGTTTGCCCCTGCATTGAAACACTTGCAAAAAGTGCTAATGCAATCAATGACAAAAGACCTTTAAAAGAAGTGCTTTTTTTAGTAGCTAAAGCTTCATTTTTACCGTTCATTACTTGGGAAAACAAGCCCTGAACAAAATTGTAATTTTGATTCATAATAAATATTATAGGTTAGGAAATTAAATTTTAAATATTAATCAGGCGTTAAAAATAGTTAAATAAAATAAAAAAACAATGTTAAATTTTAATTTTTTTTCTAAAAAGTTGAAATATTATGAAAGTCTAAAATAAATACATTAAAAATTATTCAATCATCAGAAGTAAATACAAGTAAGCAACGCCTTATACGATAACTAAATAATTAATATAAAAAAGTTGGGAGTGAAACAAAAAAAAGCCCCTTCGTAATGAAGGGGCTTTTAATTTTTATGCTTGACCAGCGGTTCCAAAATTTAGTGGAATTGATGGTTGCTCTGTGTCTTTTATTTCGCCATGAGCGACTTCAAATCGGTGTACATTTTCTGCTAAGGCTTTGACTAGTCTTTTAGCATGCTGTGGCGTCAAAACGATTCTTGACTTTACTTTTGCTTTAGGCACACCTGGCATAATACACACAAAATCTAAAACAAATTCTGATGCCGAATGATTGATAATAGCTAAGTTAGAATAAATTCCTTCCGCTGTATTTTCGTCCAATTCAATATTTATTTGTCCTTCTTGCTCACTCATAATAAAATAGTAGAAAAAGTGAAAGATCTAAAATAATTAGACCTTTCACTTTTGAATTAATAATTGTATTCTTCTTTTGTTGACATCATTTCATTGAATTCTTCTTTTGAACCTACAATAGTATGATCGTATTCTCTCATACCAGTTCCAGCTGGAATTCTATGTCCTACAATAACATTCTCTTTCAATCCTTCTAAGTCGTCCACTTTACCAGCTACTGCTGCTTCGTTTAGTACTTTAGTGGTTTCTTGGAATGATGCTGCAGAAATAAATGATTTCGTTTGTAACGATGCTCTCGTAATTCCTTGAAGTACTGGAGTTGCAGTTGCAGTGATTACATCACGAGCTACTACTAAATTCTGATCGTTACGTTTCAATAGTGAATTTTCATCACGTAATTGACGAGGTGAAACAATTTGTCCTGGTTTCAAGTTTTGCGAATCCCCAGCGTCTTCAACTACTTTCATTCCGTATAATTTATCATTTTCAACGATAAAGTCTTTCGTATGAATTAATTGATCTTCTAAGAATAACGTGTCTCCTGGATCTTCAACTAATACTTTACGCATCATTTGACGGATCACCACTTCAAAGTGTTTGTCATTAATTTTTACCCCTTGTAAACGGTACACTTCTTGAATTTCATTCACTAGATACTGTTGAACAGCAGCAGGTCCTTTAATTCTTAAGATATCGTCTGGTGTGATTGCTCCATCAGATAATGGAACTCCTGCACGTACAAAGTCGTTTTCTTGAACTAAGATTTGGCTAGAAAGTTTTACTAAGTATTTCTTAACCTCACCAAATTTAGATTCTATGATAATTTCACGATTACCTCTTTTTACTTTTCCAAAAGTTACTACCCCGTCTATTTCTGAAACTACCGCTGGGTTAGATGGATTACGAGCTTCTAATAACTCTGTAATTCTTGGTAAACCTCCTGTGATATCTCCAGATTTTGAAGATCGACGTGGGATTTTTACTAAAATCTTACCTGCTTTAATTTTCTCACCATCGTCAACCATTAAGTGGGCTCCAACTGGTAAGTTATAAGAACGGATTAACTCATTGTCTTTACCGTAAATCAATAAAGTAGGAATTAATTTTTTGTTTCTTCCTTCAGAAATTACTTTTTCTTGGAATCCTGTTTGCTCATCAATTTCAACTACGAAAGATTGTCCTTGTTCTAAATCTTCGTAAGCAATTTTACCAGTAAATTCAGAAATAATAACTCCATTATATGGATCCCATTTACAGATAACTTCTCCTTTTGCAACTTCTTGACCGTCTTTAACATAAATGCTAGATCCGTAAGGGATGTTATTTGTAGCTAATAGAATACCTGTTCTAATATCAATTAATTTCAATTCTGTAGAACGTGAGATAACGATATCAACTGCTTGACCATCTAAATCTTCTCCTTTTACCGTTTTTAAATCTTCTATTTCTAGACGACCGTTGAATTTTGCTAAGATGCTTGATTCCTCAGAAATTCCACCCGCAACCCCACCAACGTGGAACGTACGTAATGTTAACTGTGTACCTGGCTCTCCAATTGACTGTGCAGCAATTACACCTACAGCTTCTCCTCTTTGAGTCATTTTTCCAGTTGCTAAGTTTCTTCCGTAACATTTAGCACAAATTCCTTTAGTAGCTTCACAAACTAGTGGCGAACGAACTTCCACTTTCTCGATTGGAGAAGCTTCAATTAAACGCATCGTTGCTTCAACAATTTGCTCCCCTCCTTTTACTAATACTTCATTAGTCATAGGATTAACAACGTCTTGTAATGCTACACGACCTAAGATTCTTTCTCCAAGAGTTTCAACAATTTCTTCATTCTTTTTCAATGCAGAAACTTCAACACCTCTAAGGGTACCACAGTCGTCAATATTTACGATTACGTCTTGAGAAACGTCATGTAATCTTCTTGTTAAGTAACCCGCATCGGCAGTTTTTAATGCTGTATCCGCAAGTCCTTTACGAGCACCGTGAGTAGAAATGAAATATTCTAAAATCGAAAGTCCTTCTTTAAAGTTAGAAAGAATTGGGTTTTCAATAATTTCTCCACCACCGGCAGTAGATTTTTTAGGCTTAGCCATCAAACCACGCATACCTGTTAACTGACGGATTTGCTCTTTAGACCCCCTTGCTCCAGAGTCAAGCATCATATACACTGAGTTGAAACCTTGTTGGTCTTCTCTAATGTTTTTCATTGCTAATTCTGTAAGTTGGGCATTTGCAGAAGTCCACACGTCAATAACTTGGTTGTAACGCTCGTTATTGGTAATAAGTCCCATGTTATAATTTGCAGAGATACCGTCAACTTGTTCTCTAGCGTCTGCAATTAATTTTGTTTTTTGTTCTGGAATTCTAATATCACCAAGAGAGAATGATAAACCACCTTTAAAGGCAAATTTATAACCCATATCTTTCATGTTATCAAGGAACGCAGCTGTTGTAGGAACATCAGTTACGCTTAATACATGTCCGATAATATCTCTAAGGTTTTTCTTAGTTAATACATCATTGATATATCCAGCTGCTTCAGGAACTACTTCATTAAATAGTACACGACCAGCAGTTGTTTGGATAATTTTATATACTAATTCTCCATTTTCATTAAAATCTTTCGCACGGATTTTCACACGAGCGTTCAATTCTAATTTACCTTCATTTAAGGCAATGTTTACTTCTTCAGCAGAGTAGAAAGTTAAGTCTTGACCTAAAATTGCATGCTCTGGAGTAGAAATTCTTTCTTTGGTCATATAATAAAGACCCAATACCATGTCTTGAGAAGGTACAGTAATTGGAGCACCATTTGCAGGATTCAAGATATTGTGAGAAGCCAACATTAATAATTGTGCTTCCAAAATAGCTTCTGGTCCTAACGGTAAGTGAACCGCCATTTGATCCCCATCAAAATCCGCGTTGAACGCCGTACAAACTAAAGGGTGCAATTGGATTGCTTTTCCTTCAATTAATTTTGGTTGGAATGCTTGAATACCTAGTCTGTGCAAAGTAGGAGCACGATTCAGTAATATTGGGTGTCCTTTAATTACATTTTCAAGGATATCCCAAACTACAGGCTCTTTTTTGTCAATTATTTTCTTCGCCGATTTAACTGTTTTTACAATTCCTCTTTCTATCAGTTTACGGATAACGAAAGGTTTGTATAACTCAGCTGCCATATCTTTAGGGATACCGCATTCGAATAATTTCAATTCAGGTCCAACAACAATTACCGAACGAGCAGAATAATCCACACGTTTTCCTAATAAGTTTTGACGGAAACGTCCTTGTTTACCTTTTAATGAATCTGATAAAGATTTTAAAGGTCGGTTAGATTCTGTTTTTACTGCAGAAGCTTTTCTTGTATTATCAAAAAGGGAATCTACAGATTCTTGTAACATACGTTTTTCGTTTCTCAAGATAACTTCAGGAGCTTTAATCTCCATTAATCTTTTCAAACGGTTGTTACGTATAATTACACGACGGTATAAATCATTTAAATCTGAAGTAGCAAAACGACCACCATCAAGAGGCACAAGCGGACGTAATTCTGGTGGAATAACGGGAACTACTTTCATAATCATCCACTCCGGACGATTCTCACGGTTCAAGTTAGACTCACGGAAAGATTCTACAACTTGTAATCTTTTTAATGCTTCTGTTTTACGTTGTTTAGACGTTTCGTTATTTGCTTTATGTCTTAAATCATAAGACAATTCATCTAAATCGATTCGTGCTAATAAGTCCATAATACACTCTGCTCCCATTTTGGCAACAAATTTATTAGGATCTAAATCGTCTAAATATTGGTTTTCAGCTGGTAAAGTTTCTAAGATATTTAGGTACTCTTCTTCTGTTAAAAAGTCCAATCTTTCTAATGGTTCTCCATCAGCATTTTTAGCAATACCCGCTTGGATTACTACATATCTTTCGTAGTAAATAATCATATCTAATTTCTTAGAAGGAAGTCCAAGGATATAACCAATTTTGTTTGGAAGAGAACGGAAATACCAGATGTGAGCGATTGGCACCACTAAATTGATGTGTCCTACTCTATCTCTACGTACTTTTTTCTCAGTTACTTCAACACCACAACGGTCACAAATAATTCCTTTATAACGGATTCTTTTGTATTTTCCACAAGCACATTCAAAATCCTTAACAGGTCCAAATATTCTTTCGCAAAAAAGTCCGTCACGCTCAGGTTTGTGAGTTCTGTAGTTGATGGTCTCAGGCTTTAATACTTCACCTCTTGATTCTTTTAAGATCGATTCTGGAGAAGCTAATCCAATAGTAATTTTATTAAACCTAACTACTTGGTTTTTATCTTTATTGTTGTTTCTATTATTCATCATAGTCATAAAATTTTAAGTTGTTGGTTGTTAGTTGTTGGTTGATAATTTAGAACTATCAACCGCCAACCATCAACTATTTTATTCTTCTAAACGGATGTCTAAACCTAGACCTTTCAATTCGTGCATTAATACATTGAATGATTCTGGAAGACCTGGTTCTGGCATAGTTTCTCCTTTTACGATTGCCTCGTAAGTTTTCGCTCTACCAATAACATCATCAGATTTAACTGTCAAGATTTCTCTTAATGTACTTGATGCTCCATATGCTTCAAGTGCCCAAACCTCCATCTCTCCAAAACGCTGACCTCCAAATTGAGCTTTACCTCCTAATGGTTGTTGTGTAATTAATGAGTATGGCCCTATTGAACGCGCGTGCATTTTATCATCAACCATATGACCTAGTTTCAACATATAGATAACTCCAACTGTTGCCGCTTGGTGGAAACGTTCTCCAGTACCTCCATCATAAAGGTGGGTGTGACCGAAACGTGGAATTCCAGCTTCGTCAGTCAATTCATTAATTTGGTCTAGAGTTGCACCGTCAAAAATTGGGGTAGCATATTTTCTACCTAATTTCTGTCCAGCCCATCCTAAAACAGTTTCATAAATTTGACCAATGTTCATACGTGAAGGTACCCCAAGTGGGTTCAATACGATATCAACAGGAGTTCCATCTTCTAAGAAAGGCATGTCTTCATGACGAACAATACGTGCAACAATACCTTTGTTACCGTGACGTCCCGCCATTTTATCCCCAACTTTTAATTTACGTTTTTTAGCGATGTAAACTTTAGCTAATTTCAAGATTCCTGCTGGTAATTCATCACCAACAGTAATTGTAAATTTCTCTCTTCTTAAGCTACCTTGTAAATCGTTCAACTTAATTTTGTAGTTATGGATCAAATCGTTTACCATTTTATTGGTATCGTCATCTGAAACCCATTGACCTTTTGTTAAGTGAGCAAAATCTTCAACAGAGTTTAACATTTTTTGAGTGTATTTTTTACCTTTTGGCAAAACTTCTTCTCCTAAATCGTTCATTACTCCTTGTGAAGTTTTTCCATTAACGATATTGAAAAGTTTATCGATTAACTTGTCTTTTAATTCAACAAATTTAGTTTCGAATTCCATTTCCAATGCTGTTAATGCATCTTTATCTTGAGTACGCTTACGCTTATCTTTTACCGCTCTTGCGAATAATTTTTTGTCTAAAACAACTCCATGTAAAGAAGGCGACGCTTTTAATGAAGCATCTTTTACATCTCCTGCTTTATCTCCAAAGATAGCACGAAGCAATTTCTCTTCAGGGGTAGGATCTGATTCTCCTTTAGGGGTAATTTTACCAATTAGAATATCACCAGGTTTAACTTCGGCACCTATTCTAATCATACCATTTTCATCTAAATCTTTAGTAGCTTCTTCACTAACGTTTGGAATATCATTCGTTAATTCTTCGTTTCCTAATTTAGTATCTCTCACTTCCAATGAATAATCATCGATGTGAATAGAGGTAAAAATATCGTCACGAACTACTTTTTCAGAAATTACAATTGCATCCTCGAAGTTGTACCCTTTCCATGGCATGAACGCTACTTTTAAGTTTCTACCTAAAGCTAATTCTCCATTTTGAGTTGCATAACCTTCAGATAATACTTGTCCAAGAACTACTCTATCTCCTTTTCTTACGATTGGTTTAAGGTTGATACTTGAACTTTGATTTGTTTTTCTGAATTTAATTAAATTGTATGTTTTCTCATCTTCTTCAAAGCTAACCATACGTTCTGCATCAGAACGGTCGTATTTAATAGTGATGATATTTGCATCTACATAAGTAACTGTACCATCACCTTCAGCATTGATTAATACTCTAGAATCAGAGGCAACTTGGCGCTCTAAACCGGTACCAACAATTGGTGCTTCTGGACGTAATAAAGGAACTGCTTGACGCATCATGTTTGATCCCATCAAGGCTCTATTCGCATCATCATGTTCCAAGAATGGAATTAACGAAGCCGAAATCGAAGCAATTTGATTTGGAGCTACATCGGTGTAATCAACTTGTGATGGGTGAATTACCGGGAAGTCTCCTTCCTGACGAGCAATTACATTATCGGCAGTGATTTTTCCTGAAGCATCCATTTGGATATTTGCCTGAGCAATCATTTTACCTTCTTCTTCTTCTGCACTTAAATATACAGGAGTAGCTTTTAGGTCTACTTTTCCTTCTTTTACTTCGCGGTATGGAGTTTCAATGAATCCCATTCCGTTTACTTTAGCATAAACTCCAAGTGAAGAAATCAAACCAATGTTTGGTCCCTCCGGAGTTTCAATTGGACATAAACGTCCATAGTGCGTATAGTGAACGTCACGAACCTCGAATCCAGCTCTTTCTCTCGAAAGTCCACCTGGTCCTAGGGCTGATAATCTTCTTTTGTGTGTAATCTCAGCTAATGGATTCGTTTGATCCATAAATTGAGACAATTGGTTGGTACCAAAGAAAGAGTTTATTACTGATGATAATGTTTTTGCATTAATCAAATCAATAGGTGTAAACACCTCGTTATCTCTAACGTTCATTCTCTCACGAATGGTTCTAGCCATACGAGCCAAACCAACGCCAAATTGTTGTGAAAGTTGTTCACCTACAGTTCTTACACGACGGTTTGATAAGTGATCAATATCATCAATCTCTGCTTTAGAGTTGATCAATTCGATCAAATATTTAACGATAGTTATGATATCCTCTTTGGTCAAGACTTGCTTTTCCATTGGGATATTTAAACCTAATTTTTTGTTCATTCTATAACGACCAACTTCACCTAAGTTATAACGTTGATCAGAGAAGAATAATTTATCTATAATACCACGAGCAGTTTCTTCATCAGGCGGTTCTGCATTACGCAATTGTCTGTAGATGTGCTCAACGGCTTCTTTTTCAGAGTTTGTTGGATCTTTTTGTAACGTATTGTGGATAATAGAGTAGTCAGCTACATTACTATCTTCTTTGTGTAACAAAACAGATTTTACATTAGATTCCACTATTTCTTCAACATTTTCTTTGTCAAGAATAGTATCCCTATCTAATATAATTTCATTTCTTTCGATAGAAACTACCTCACCGGTATCTTCATCTACGAAATCTTCGTGCCATGTATTCAATACACGAGCAGCTAATTTTCTTCCGATATATTTTTTAAGACCTGCTTTAGAAACTTTAATTTCTTCGGCAAGATCAAATATTTCAAGAATGTCCTTATCTCTTTCAAATCCGATTGCACGGAAAAGAGTAGTTACAGGTAATTTTTTCTTTCTATCGATATAAGCATACATTACGCTATTGATATCGGTAGCAAATTCTATCCAAGAACCTTTGAAAGGAATAACTCTTGCAGAATACAGTTTAGTTCCGTTTGCGTGGAATGATTGACCGAAGAAAACTCCTGGAGAACGGTGCAATTGAGAAACAACAACACGTTCAGCGCCATTGATTACAAAAGTACCACTTGGAGTCATGTACGGAATTGTTCCAAGATATACATCTTGTACAATTGTTTCAAAATCCTCGTGTTCTGGATCTGTACAATACAATTTAAGCCTTGCCTTTAAAGGCACGCTATAAGTTAGCCCTCTTTCTATACACTCTTGAATGGTATAACGAGGTGGATCTACAAAATAATCTAGGAATTCCAATACAAAGTTATTTCTTGTATCTGTTATTGGAAAATTTTCCATGAAGGTGTTGTATAAACCTTCATCGCCTCTTTCGTCAGTTTTAGTTTCTAATTGGAAGAAATCTTTAAACGACTTAACCTGAACATCTAGAAAATCTGGATAGTCAGGAATATTTTTTGTTGAGGCAAAATTCAATCTTTCAGTCTGATTTGTTAACATCAATGGACAAAATTTTGATTAAAAAAAGTAATTTTTTGTGTAAAACACTATTTATTTTATAAAACAATCTATACTTTCTTTTTATAATCAATACCTCTTTAAAAATAACTCCAGAGCGGGCTCTTTCATTGATTTTCTTTCATCGTATTGACTTATAACCTTTTTGTATTTTAAACTATTTTATAATAAAATTTGATATAATTTTATTATACGAAAAATGGTTTAGGTCATTGGACGTTAATCCAAGACCTAAACCTAGTTCTCAAAACCGGGTAAAACTATTTAAGTTCTACTACAGCTCCAGCTTCTTCTAAAGCTTTCTTAAGACCTTCAGCTTCTTCTTTAGAAACTCCTTCTTTAACAGCACTTGGAGCGCTATCAACTACGTCTTTAGCTTCTTTCAAACCTAAACCTGTAAGTTCTTTTACTAATTTAACTACAGCTAATTTAGAAGCACCAGCTTCTTTTAACATAACTGTAAATTCAGATTGAGCGCTTTCAGCTGCAGCTTCTCCGCTACCACCTCCAGAAACTACTACAGCTGCAGCAGCTGGTTCGATTCCGTACTCATCTTTCAATATTGTTGCTAAATCGTTAACTTCTTTAACTGTTAAGTTAACTAATTGTTCTGCGAATTGTTTCAAATCTGCCATTTTTTCTATCGTTTTAAAATGATTTGTAAAATATAATTTATTAA
>NZ_JBIKQP010000033.1:0-21485 GCF_044349645.1 Flavobacterium sp.
AGAAGCATCACAATCGAGACAGGAAGATTAGCAAAACAAGCTGATGGTTCTGTAGTAGTAAGAATTGGTAAAACTGTTATTTTAGGAACAGTAGTAGCCGCAAAAAAAGCAAGTCCAGGTATTGATTTTTTACCATTAACGGTAGATTATCGTGAAAAATTTGCTGCAGCAGGTCGTTTCCCAGGAGGTTTCTTTAAAAGAGAAGCGCGTCCAAGTGATAGCGAAGTGCTAACAATGAGATTAGTTGACCGTGTTTTACGTCCGCTTTTTCCAAGTGATTATCATGCAGAAGTGCAAGTGATGATTCAATTAATGTCACATGATGACGATGTGATGCCAGATGCATTAGCAGGATTAGCAGCTTCAGCCGCATTAGCATTGTCTGACATCCCATTTGAAACTTTAATTTCAGAAGCTAGAGTTGGAAGAATTGATGGCAAATTTGTAATCAATCCATCTCGTGCTCAATTAGAATTATCTGATATCGATATGATGATTGGAGCTTCAACTGATTCTATCGCAATGGTAGAAGGTGAAATGAAAGAAATTTCAGAAAAAGAAATGGTAGAAGCAATTAAATTTGCTCACGAACATATTAAAGTTCAAATTGCAGCTCAAGAAAGATTAGCAAAAGCATTCGGTAAAAAAGAAGTTCGTACTTACGAGCAAGAAAAATCTGATGAGACTATTTATGCTAAAGTAAAAGCTGCAGCTTACGATAAAATCTATGCTATTGCAAGTAAAGGTTCAGCAAAACACGAACGTTCAGCAGCATTTGACGAAGTAAAAGAAGAAGTAAAAGCGTTGTTTACTGAAGAAGAATTAGCAGAAAATGGCGATTTAGTTTCTAAATATTTTTACAAAGTAAATAAAGAAGCGGTACGCAATGTAACTTTAGATTTAGGAACTCGTTTAGACGGTAGAAAAACAACTGAAATCAGACCAATTTGGTGTGAAATTGATTATTTACCATCAGTTCACGGATCGGCATTGTTTACTCGTGGAGAAACTCAAGCATTAGCAACAGCTACATTGGGAACTTCAAGAGAAGCCAACCAAATCGATTCTCCATCTGAACAAGGAGAAGAAAAATTCTACTTGCACTATAATTTCCCTCCATTCTCAACAGGTGAAGCGCGTCCACTAAGAGGAACTTCAAGAAGAGAAGTTGGACACGGAAACTTAGCGCAAAGAGCGTTAAAAAACATGATTCCAGCTGATTGTCCTTATACAATTCGTGTTGTTTCTGAAGTATTAGAATCGAATGGTTCGTCTTCAATGGCAACAGTTTGTGCGGGAACTTTATCATTAATGGATGCCGGAATTCAAATGATTCGTCCAGTATCTGGAATTGCAATGGGATTAATTACTGACGGAGAACGTTTCGCAGTATTATCTGATATTTTAGGAGATGAAGATCACTTAGGAGATATGGATTTCAAGGTAACTGGAACTTCAGAAGGAATTACAGCTTGTCAAATGGACATCAAAATTGACGGATTGAAATATGAAATTATGGAGCAAGCATTAGCTCAAGCTCGTGATGGACGTTTGCACATTCTTGATATTTTAACAGCTACTTTACCTGCTCCAAAAGAGGATGTTAAAGAGTATGCTCCAAAAATTATCACTAGAACTATTCCTGGCAACTTTATCGGAGCGTTGATTGGACCTGGTGGAAAAGTAATTCAAGAATTACAAAAAGCAACAGGAACTACAATTGTTATTAATGAAGTTGATGAGCAAGGTGTTGTTGAAATTTTAGGAACTGATCCTGCTGGAATTGCAGCGGTATTAGCTAAAATAGATTCAATCACATTTAAGCCACAAATAAACGAAGCTTATGAAGTGAAAGTAATAAAAATGCTTGATTTTGGTGCTGTTGTAGAATATACATCTGCTCCAGGAAATGAGGTATTACTTCATGTTTCAGAATTGGCATGGGAACGTACAGAAAATGTAACCGACGTAGTAAATATGGGTGATGTATTCCAAGTGAAATACTTAGGAATTGATCCTAAAACTAAGAAAGAAAAAGTTTCTAGAAAAGCTTTATTACCAAGACCTCCTAGAGAATCTTAATAAAACAGCAAATTAATTTGCAAAATAAACCCCCAATTTATTCAGTTAAATTGGGGGTTTTATTTATTTTCAAAAATAATTCCAATTTATTGTAACTTTTTTGGAGGTTACTACGTATAACTTACTCAACACCTAAAATGAGGGCTAGAAATTATGAGACAACTTAAAATTACCAAGCAGGTTACCAATCGTGAAACCGCATCGTTAGACAAATATTTACAAGAAATTGGAAAAGTTGATTTGATTACCGCGGACGAAGAGGTAGAATTAGCACAACGAATAAAAGCTGGAGATCAAGTAGCCCTTGAAAAATTAACAAAAGCCAATTTACGTTTCGTAGTTTCTGTTGCGAAACAATACCAAAATCAAGGTTTAACACTTCCCGATTTAATTAACGAAGGAAATTTAGGTTTAATAAAAGCAGCACAGCGTTTTGATGAAACTCGTGGTTTCAAATTCATTTCTTATGCCGTATGGTGGATTCGTCAATCTATTTTACAAGCTTTGGCAGAACAATCTCGTATCGTTCGTTTGCCTTTAAATAAAATTGGTTCTATCAATAAAATCAATAAAATGTATGCTTTATTAGAGCAATCTAACGAAAGACCGCCTACAGCTGAAGAAATTGCTAAGGAATTAGACATGACAGTAAACGATGTAAAAGAATCTATGAAAAATTCTGGTCGTCACTTGTCAATGGATGCGCCTTTAGTTGAAGGAGAAGATTCTAACCTTTATGATGTATTGCGTTCAGGAGAATCGCCAAATCCAGATCGTGAATTAATTCAAGAATCTTTACGTACAGAAATTGAGCGCTCATTAGAAACATTAACTCCAAGAGAAGCCGATGTAGTGCGTTTGTATTTTGGTTTAGGTGATCAACACCCGATGACATTAGAAGAAATTGGAGAAACTTTCGATTTAACTCGTGAGCGTGTTCGTCAAATTAAAGAAAAAGCAATCCGTAGATTGAAACATACTTCAAGAAGTAAAATCTTGAAAACTTATTTAGGATAATTTAATCTTAATATCAAAACTCCGAAATCACTTTCGGAGTTTTTTTAATTTAATTACTTTTGCACAAACAACACTACAAAAATGAAAAATACACTTATTGCCCCATCTGTTCTTGCTGCCGATTTCGCCAACTTACAACGCGATATCGAAATGATTAATTCAAGTGACGCCGATTGGTTTCACATTGATATAATGGATGGCGTTTTTGTTCCAAATATATCTTTTGGAATGCCTGTTTTAGAAGCAATTTCCAAACATGCTAAAAAAACAATTGATGTTCACTTAATGATTATAGATCCTGATCGTTACATTAAAACTTTTAAAGATTTAGGAGCAGATATTTTAACCGTACACTACGAAGCGTGCACTCATTTACACCGAACTTTACAAGCTATAAAAGCCGAGGGAATGAAAGCAGGAGTTGCATTAAATCCACATACTAATATCGATTTGTTGGAAGATGTAATAAACGATATAGATATGGTTTGTTTGATGAGTGTTAATCCAGGTTTTGGCGGTCAGTCGTTTATTGAAAATACCTATTCAAAAATTGAAAAACTAAAAGCATTAATACATAAAAAAGGCGCTTCAACCATAATCGAAATTGACGGTGGGGTTACCAATAAAAATGCCGTTCAATTAGTACAAGCTGGCGCTGATGTTTTGGTAGCGGGTAATTATGTTTTCAAAGCGGAAAACCCAACTCTGACTATTGCCGATTTGAAGAAAATGACATCGATTTAATTTTAAACTTAATTCATAAAAAAGTCCAAGAGAAATCTTGGACTTTTTTTATGAAGACTATTGACTTATTTTCAAATAAAGTGTATATATAGCTGTTGCTAATGGAAATAGAATGTATGTACCTATTTTATGACTTGATTTTTTCTTGGTATTCCTCAATAAGATTGCTGGCTTTTACAGACTGCAAAAGTTTAACTTTATAAAGTGCTTTAAGCCGATCATAAGTTGTTTTATAGCCACCCATTTGAATGGCTTTAAGATAATTTTTCTCCGCGCTTTTAATACGTTCAAAAAATTCATCTATTTTTCCTCGAGCCAAATAACCATCAACTATTGAAAGTGTCATTAATTGGTTGGCATAATTTTGCGCTTTTTTTTCACTTCCTCCAAAAAGCCCCGGTACTTGCAGATAATATTCAATCATTGCCCAACGTGCCTCAAGATGATTTGGTTTCAAACTAATAGCTTTCTCAAATGAGCTCTTCATATCGCCAATCAAACGAATGGCAACCCATTTTCCTCCCGCTTGCGATTTTAAACCCAATGCACCTCCATACTTATAATAAAAATTAGCTTCATTAGGTTTTAATTTAATTAGCAATTGATAATAGGAAATAGCTTTGTCCAAATTGTTTAAATGAATTGAAATATCACCGAGGTACTCAACAGATTTTAAAAAGTTAGGAGAATCTTTAAGTTCGATTTCAAAAAGTGGCTTTGCCAAAGCATACTTTTCTTGATTAAATAGTTTTTCTGCTTTCTCAAAATTGGATTGAGAGAAAGTAAATAAAGGAATAAAAAATAGTACTAAAAAGTATTTTTTCATCGAAAATAAATGAAATTATTTTAATTACAAAGGTAAGTTTTAATATGTATTTTGGAAAAAAGTTAATCTAAAAATTTATCTTATTTAATTCTTAAACTATATAAAATTACTTAACTAATATCATAAAAAAACCTCTAGGTTTCTCTAGAGGCTTTTGGTTTATGTGACCGCGAAGGGATTCGAACCCCCAACCCTCAGAGCCGAAATCTGATATTCTATCCAGTTGAACTACGCAGCCATTATTGATTTAAAATTATAGATTTAAAAAAATCTAAACCAGTAATTTCTTAACTATTGTTGAAATGGTTTTTCCTTCAGCAGTTCCACCAAGTTGTGCTGAGGCTATTCCCATTACTTTTCCCATAGAAGCAATTCCAGACGCGCCTGTTTCTGCAATAATTTTAGCAATTACGGCTTCTACTTCTTCTTCGCTTAATTGTGCTGGTAGGAATTTTTCTATTACTGCAATTTGCGCTAATTCTGGTTCAGCTAGATCCATACGATTTTGTTCTGTAAAGATTTTTGCACTGTCTTTTCTGGTTTTAACCAATTTTTGCAACAATTTAATTTCGTCGGCTTCAGAGATTTCTTCTTTGTTTCCTGAGGCTGTTTGTGCTAACAAAATTTCCGATTTAATGGCACGTAGTGCTTCCAAGGCAATAGTGTCTTTTGCACGCATTGCGGTTTTTATTTCGTCCAATAATTGTACTGATAAACTCATATGTTCTATTGTTAAATTGTTATTTCATTTAATTGTTGAATCGTATTGCCCCAGATGGTAGTGAAAAGCTTTTATGGAGAAAATGTATTTTTATTGGGTTTAAAAAGCGACTTTAGAAGCTCTTTTAGGGCCTTATAAAAAACCATTTTAGACATAAAACTTGTAACGGACAGCTGGATTAAGGCCCTACAAATTTAGAGAATATTAATTGATCTCGCAACAAATTTAGAAGTGGCAAATTGTGATCTGAAGATTAAATTTGATCAAAAAAATAACCCGAAAATCAAGATAATTTTCGGGTTATTTCAAATTTATTATTTAAATAATTAATCTACATTGTCATGTAAAAAAGAATTATTGCTTCTCAATTGGTTGTCATTGTTACTATCGGTACCAAATGACATTCTTGAATTTGAATTGTTTTGTTGAGGAGCTGCAAGGTCAACACCCGATCTTTTGTAGGCAGGTTCTTTCTCTAATTCTTCAACTCTTGAAGGGTTGTTATGAAATTTATAATTAAATTCTTTCAACTTTCTTCTTCTTTCATCTGCAATAATTTTAGCTGATTCTTCGATTGTCATTTCCATTGGAGAAATTTCTTCTACAAATGGATTGTGGTTTGAAGTCATTTCTACCTCTTTCACAGTGATGTTTAATTCTTCAGCTATTGGCTCTTCGATTACTGCTTCTACAGGTTTAGAATTCGACAATTTATTTTCAACATCCATGAACTCTTCTAAAGAATATTTCACAATTCCGGCTTCACTTAATTCGGTCATTGGAACAAACTGAACAGGCTCATTTACAAAGATATTTTTAGTTTCTTCAGTTAATTGAAATAAGATATCTTCACTTTTAGGAGTTTCTTTTTTCTCAATTGGTAAATCAAATGAGAAGGTAATTTGTTCTTCTTTTTCGAATATTGGTTGAATTGAATTGACTACAATTTCGTTTACTTCCGGAGCTGAAAAATAGTAATCTTGATCTAAATCTGGAGCAACAATTTCGAAAGTAACTTCTAAATTTTTTAAGAATTCTGATGTTGGAACCAAGTCCATAGTGAACGTTGGAGTTTCCGCTTTAGGGGTCTCTACAACAGGTGTTTCCATTATTGGAGTTTCAAAAACTTCTGCAGGAGTTTCAGCAACGATATCAAACTCTACTTCGTCTTCGATTAATTCGAATATGATTTTCTCTTCTTTTTGAGGAGTTGCAGTTTCGAATGTTGAGAAATCGAAGCTTGGAATTTCTTTATTACTTGATAAATCTTGAACTAATTTTTGTTCCGTTCCAAGTGTGTGAATGATCTTCTTAGGCTCTGTATTTACAATACCATTTTGTTGTTCGATATTAAATCCTGTAGCGATTATGGTAACTGCAATGTCTTCACCAAGAGATTCGTCGTCACCAACCCCCATGATAATATTAGCGTTGAAACCTGCTTCTGTTTGGATGTGGTCGTTAATTTCTCCGATTTCATCTATAGTGATTTCGCTAGTTCCAGAAACGATAAGCAACAATACGTTTTTGGCACCTGTAATTTTATTGTCGTCTAAAAGTGGAGAATCTAGTGCAGCTATAATTGCTTCTTTAGCTCTGTTCTCACCGCTTGCAACTGCAGATCCCATAATAGCGGTTCCACTATCAGACAATACCGTTTTGGCGTCTTTTAAATCGATATTTTGAGTGTAGTGGTGCGTAATTACTTCAGCAATTCCTCTAGATGCAGTTGCTAACACTTCGTCAGCTTTAGAGAAACCTGCTTTGAAACCTAAGTTTCCGTATACTTCTCTTAATTTATTATTATTGATGACAATTAAAGAATCTACTTGTTTTCTTAATTTTTCTACCCCTATTAAAGCTTGTTCGTATCTTACTTTACCTTCAAATTGGAATGGTTTTGTTACGATTCCAACAGTTAAAATTCCTCTATCTTTCGCCAATTGAGCAATTACTGGCGCAGCACCTGTACCTGTTCCACCACCCATTCCTGCGGTAATGAAAACCATTTTGGTATTGCTGTCTAACATCTTTTCAATTTCGCTAATGCTTTCAATAGCCGATTGTTGTCCCACATCTGGATTAGCACCCGCTCCCAAACCTTCAGTTAGGGTAACCCCAAGTTGAATTTTGTTTGGTACAGCACTGTTTTCAAGGGCTTGAGAATCGGTATTACAAACGATAAAATCAACGCCTTTGATACCTTGCTTAAACATGTGGTTGATCGCGTTACTTCCGCCGCCACCAACGCCGATTACTTTAATTACATTTGATTGGTTTTTTGGTAAATCAAATGATATACTTCCAAAATCTGAGTTGCTCATCATAATATTGGTCTTTTAACATTATTAATTATTCTATATTTTATCTTTTTACTGCATCAAGTAAAAAGGGAATTCTTTTGTTATTCTGCGTTGTCTAAAAACTCTTTAATTTTATCGACATACTTATCAAAAAATGATTTTCTTATTTTCGTTTCCGTTGATTCTGGCTGCTTTGGCAATTCAATTTCAACTTCTTTTTCCGCTTCCATTTCAATTTCTGGAACTTCTTCAACTTCTTGAACTTGCTCAACAGGAGCTCTATAAACATTTACTTTCTCTGGTGCAGAAAAGGTAACTTTAACAGCGCTTTGAGAGTTATTTTCAATTGAATTCATTACTAATCCAACCGCTGTTGCGTACAATGGACTTGAAATTTCTTCGTCTGAATCTCCAGCTAAATGCTCGTTTGGATATCCAATTCTTGTATCCATTCCAGTAATGTATTCAACCAGTTGTTTGATGTGTTTCAATTGCGCTCCACCACCAGTTAATACAATTCCCGCAATCAATTTGCGTCTTGGATCTTCGTGTCCGTAAGCTTTAATTTCTGCAAATACTTGCTCGATAATTTCTACCACTCGTGCATGAATTATTTTAGACAAGTTTTTCAAAGAAATTTCTTTTGGCTCTCTACCTCGAAGTCCAGGAATAGAAACAATCTCGTTGTCTTTATTTTCACCTGGCCAAGCCGATCCAAATTTAACTTTCAATAATTCCGCTTGTTTTTCAATGATAGAACAGCCTTCCTTGATGTCGTCTGTAATCACATTTCCTCCAAAAGGAATTACGGCAGTGTGGCGAATAATACCATCTTTGAAAATGGCTAAATCCGTAGTTCCACCCCCAATATCAATCAAAGCTACTCCAGCTTCTTTTTCTTCTTGGCTCAATACTGCGTCAGCAGATGCTAATGGTTCAAGGGTTAACCCTGACAATTCAATTCCTGAACTTTGAATGCATCTTCCAATATTTCTAATTGAAGACGCTTGTCCCACCACCACGTGAAAACTAGATTCTAGACGGCCACCACACATTCCAATCGGTTCTTTTATTTCCGATTGACCGTCAATTTTGAATTCTTGAGGTAAAACATGGATGATTTCTTCCCCAGGTAACATCGCTAACTTATGAACTTGATTGATTAATAGATCAATATCTTTATCTCCAATAACCTCTTCAGCATTACTTCTACTGATATAATCGCTATGTTGAATACTACGGATGTGTTGTCCAGCAATTCCCACAACTACGTCTTTAATTTTGTAACCTGAATTTGCTTCAGCGTCTTTTACAGCTAGTTGAATCGATTGGATAGTTTGTGTAATATTATCTACAACACCTCTCTTCACACCTAGGCTTTTGGATTTTCCAACACCTAGAATCTCCAATTTCCCGTATTCATTTTTCTTACCAATCATTGCGACAATTTTGGTTGTCCCAATGTCTAATCCAACTGCAATGTTCTCTTTTTCCATAACCTATTTTTTTGTACAAACGACTTGCTGAGTAAACCTAAGATTTATTTTTTTATATTTTACTAACGAACTATCTGCCTCTGCTTTTTGAAAAAATGCCTTATAATTTTTGAATTTTGACTCCACATTTATCGTTCTGCCAAAATCTATTTTATAATTATAATTTCTATTGGACATAATTATCGCTCCAGTTGGCAAAATTTCTATTCCAATTATGTTTTTTTTCAAAAAATCATCGTCATAAATAAATCGAAATAATTTATTTAAATCTTTGCTGTTTTCATCATTTATTTCGCCTGAAACTAACGGAACTCTCGCCGTAAAATTTTCAGATAACGGCATTTTATTCCCTTGATAATCAAAATAAAAGGATTCATTTTCACTGAAAACCCTTGCTATTGGTGACTTCTGTTTTACAAATGCTTTTAACACTCCATCTATACTTATAAACACTTCCGATTTTTCAATCATGTTATAATTGTCGAGAGAATTTTCCAATTTGTTCAAATCTACCGCAACTTTTTGAGGTTTTTGCACACTCTGATTTTTTTCTATTAACAATTTATTAACCGTTTCGTGAGTGATAAAAAGTTCCTCATTTCCAACAAAAATCACCTCCGTTTTTTTGATTTTTCGATCCGAATTTCGTTTTGCCGAGAAAGAAAATAGAAAAATAACCACAATGATCATCAAAATCAATCTTGCGTTTATCCAAATATTTTTTCTAGTCTCTTTTTCCATTTTAAATCTAAATAAGTATGTTTCTTGTTATTCCTATTTTATAAATTATTTTTTTGCAATGCTTGCTTAATTGATGGCACTAATTCTCCAATATCTCCTGCTCCAATTGTAACAATAATTTTAGCTTCACTTTTCAAAATTTGAGCAATCAAATCCGTTTTTGAAACTACTTTTTTATGCTCATTGGTCATTTTATCTAAAAGCCAACTCGAGGTGATTCCTTCAATTGGCAATTCTCTAGCTGGATATATATCTAACAATAAAACTTCATCGAATTTAGAAAGACTCTTTGCAAATCCACTGGCAAAGTCCTTCGTTCTACTAAAAAGATGCGGTTGAAAAATAGCCAGCACTTTTTGATTCGGATACAATTCAGAAACGGCTTGATAAACAGCATCAATTTCTGTTGGATGGTGGGCATAATCATCGATGTAAACTAAACTCGATTCTTTTATTTGATAGGAGAACCTTCTTTTTATTCCTTTAAATGATTTTAAAGCTGTTGCAATTTCCTCATTAGAAGTTCCAAATGTTTTAGCCATTGCCAATGCCATCAGTGCATTAGTCAAATTGTGTTTGCCTGGTAATCCAAATTGTAAATTAGAGATTACTTCCGTTGGTGTTTGCACATCAAAAACATAATTTCCATTATCAATTCGAACATTAAAGGCTTTATAATCAGCAATATCATTTACAGCAACCGTTACTCCTTCAAGGTCCAAGTTTTTAGCAATGAATAGCTGACTTTTATCTTTAATTTTATTTGCAAATTCCAAAAATGAAGCTTCAATTGCTGCACTATCACCATAAATATCTAAATGATCAGCATCCATAGACGTTACACAAGCAATATTTGGATACAAATGCAAGAAAGAACGATCAAATTCATCGGCTTCAACCAACGTTATTGTTTTTCCAGTTCCTATTAAATTCGAATTGTAATTTTCTACAATTCCGCCCAAAAACGAAGTAACGTCAGCGCCACTTTGATATAATATATGACCTAAAATACTTGACGTTGTTGTTTTACCGTGTGTTCCTGCCACTGCAAAACAAAAAGTATCTTTAGTAATTAATCCCAATACTTCTGCTCTTTTTTTAACAACAAATTCTCTTTCTAGAAAATAATTCCATTGAGAATGGGTTGTTGGAACGGCTGGAGTAATCACAACTAGTGTATTTTCGATAAAATAATCTGTTGGAATTAGACTAATTTCATCTTTATAATGAACGTCGATTCCACTCTCTATTAATTCATTTGTAAGTTCAGTTTCGGTTTTATCATAACCAGATACATTTTTCCCGATGGACTTGAAATAGCGCGCTAATGCACTCATTCCGATTCCTCCGATTCCAATGAAATAGACGTTATGTATTTGGTTTAAGTTCATTTTACTGGATTGTATTTATTTTATGAGTTTCACAATTTCATCAACAATATCATTGGTCGCATTCACTTTAGCTAACTTTTTTATATTCTCAGAAAGTTGCTTTTGCAAATTTTGATTAGCTACTAAATCGCTAAAAACGGAATTAAAATTTTCATCCAATTCACTTTCTTTAATCATCAACGCCCCATTTTTATCTACTATCGATTTTGCATTTTTGGTTTGATGGTCTTCAGCAACATTTGGCGATGGAATGAAAATTACAGGTTTTCCCACAATACTCAACTCAGAAACCGATGACGCTCCCGCTCTTGAAATCACAAAATCAGCAGCGGCATAAACCAAATCCATTCGATCTATAAAAGCCAAAACTTGAATAAAATCGGAATTGTATTTTTTATATTCATCCAAATAAAATTTGCCACATTGCCAGATAATTTGCATATTTTGTAAAGCAAAAAAATCGAGTTCTTTTTCAATTAATTGGTTCACTCTTCTTGCGCCCAAACTACCTCCTAATATTAGAAGTGTTTTTTTGGATGGATTCAAATTGAAATATTGAATTGCTTCCTCTCTTTTACTATCGATATCAATTAAATCTTGGCGAACGGGATTTCCAGTTAGAATAATCTTTTCTATTGGAAAAAAACGTTCTAAATTTTCGTAAGCCACACAAATCTTATTGGCTTTTTTACTCAGTAATTTATTGGTAATCCCAGGATAGGAATTTTGCTCTTGAATTAATGTTGGAATATTTAAAGAATTCGCCATTTGCAATAAAGGCCCTGAAGCAAATCCTCCTGTACCAATTACTACATCAGGTTTAAAGCTCTTAATAATAGCTCTTGATTTCCACAAACTACTTACTAGTTTTACTGGAAAAAGTAAATTTTGCAATGTTAATTTTCTTTGTAAACCAGCAATCCATAGTCCTTTAATAGCATAACCTGCTTGTGGGACTTTTTGCATTTCCATTTTATCTTGAGCGCCAACAAATAAAAATTCTGCTTTTGGAAAACGTGCTGTTAATTCATTTGCAATAGCAATTGCTGGGTAAATATGCCCCCCAGTTCCGCCACCGCTAATTATGAATTTATGATTTCCCATTATTTTATTTCTTTTTCAAAACTGGTTCCATAGGATTTTCTGAAGCGTCTTGTATGGAATAATTGTCGCTTTCTATTATTTCTTCTTGCTCAATCGCATTTTCTTTTTCTATCTGCTCGTCAATCATTTTTTGTAAAATCTGTTCTCTTTTTTCAGCTTCACTTTGTTCTAGAGCTATTTCTTCCTCTTTTTTGGTTACCCCAATAATTATTCCAAGAGATACACAAGTCATCCAAATTGAGCTACCGCCACTACTTATTAACGGTAATGTTTGTCCAGTAACAGGCAACAATTCAACCGCTACTCCCATATTGATTAGCGCTTGAAATATCATTGGAAAACCGAGTCCGACGACCACTAATTTTCCAAACAACGTATTTGCTTTATGAGCTGCAACGATAAATCTAAAGAAGAGAAGTAAATACAAACTCAACACCAACAATCCACCAATTAATCCATATTCTTCAACGATAATTGCAAAAATAAAGTCGGAGGACGATTGCGGAAGCACATTTTTTTGTACGCTTTTTCCAGGTCCTAGCCCATATATTCCTCCTGTTGCAATGGCTATTTTGGCATTTTTAATTTGATAATCGTCTTCGCCAGGTTTATTTGAGGTATAATTTTCAATTCTACTTGACCACGTTCCTACCCTGTTAAAAAATTTTGAATCTGGAAAAGCTTTTGATAATATTATAAAAAACAAAAGAAAAACAATCCCCGAACCGATAATAACTCCTATATATTTCAACGGATAATTCCCAACAAATGTTAACATAATTACCATCGCAAAAATAAGCGCTGTGGTAGAAAAATTAGCTGGAAGAATTAAACCTAAAGTAATAAATACTGGAATCCATAAATCTAAAAATGAAGATTTAAAAGATACCGGTTCTTCTGTTTTTCTTGAGAGAAATCTCGCAACAAAAATCATTAATATTACGAAAGCAAAAGTCGATGTTTGAAACGTAATTCCAATGAATGGCACTTTGATCCAGCGACTTGCATTTGCACCAGCGATAACAGTTCCTTTAACCAAAGTATAGACCAAAAGTAACCAAACAATTGGCAGAGCAATTTTTGAAATGGGTCTGAAATAGTGATATGGGATTTTGTGAACTCCATAAATTATTAAGAAACCCATGAAAATATGAGCTAAATGCGTTAGCAAATAACTTATCGTATTTCCGTCACCGCCATTGGTAAAAGCCAAATTACTACTTGCACTAAAAACAGGCATAAACGAAAACAAAGCTAATAGGGCCACGAATGTCCATATTACTTTATCTCCTTTTAAATTGTTTATTAGTTCTTTCAAAACTGATTTTTAATTTTTGATTTAATATAAAAGATTTATAATTCTGAATTCATATGTTATCATTTTAAGACGATTCCGATAATTAAATCTGAAATCTTAATTCTGAAATCATAAAATATTACAAATGTTGCACTGCATTTTTAAATTGATTCCCTCTATCTTCATAGTTTTCGAACAAATCGAAACTTGCGCAAGCTGGTGATAAAAGCACTGTATCTCCTTTTTCCGCTAATCGTTGTGACATGGTAACAGCATCTTTCATGCTAGTTACTTCGATCATCATGTCTACAATATTTCCGAAAGAATCGATAATTTTCTTGTTATCAACACCAAGACAAATAATTGCTTTCACTTTTTCATGAACTAAAGACATCAATTCTGAATAATCATTTCCTTTATCAACACCACCAACAATCCATACTGTAGGTGTGTTCATGCTATCCAAAGCAAAGAAAGTTGCGTTAACATTGGTTGCCTTAGAATCGTTTATGTATTGCACGTTTTGGATTTTAAGTACTTTTTCTAAACGGTGTTCCACTCCTTGAAAATTCGACAAACTTTCACGAATGGTTTGCTTACGTATTTGCATCAATTTCGCGACCGAAGTTGCTGCCATTGCGTTTTTCATGTTGTGTTTTCCTTCTAATGCAATGTACTGCGTTTCCATTACAAATTCTTCTTGGTTGATGTTGATTTCCATAATATTATCTTTTAAAAATGCTCCGTTTTCAACTGCTTTTGAAATTGAAAAAGGAATTAATTGTGCTTTCGTTTTATTTGTTTTAAACCATTCATTCATTGCTTCATCATCTGCATCATAAATCAAAAAATTATTTTCTGTTTGATTCATTGTAATTCTAAATTTTGAAGCTATATAGTTCTCATATTTATATTCATATCGATCTAAATGATCTGGGCTAATATTGGTTATAATTGCAATTTCAGGCTTGTAATTTATGATGCCGTCCAATTGAAAACTGCTTAATTCCAGCACGTAGACATCGTAATTGTCCTCTGCAACTTGCCAAGCAAAGCTTCTTCCAATATTTCCTCCTAGACCAACATTTAGCCCTGCCGATTTTAGCAAATGATAGGTTAACATTGTAGTTGTTGTTTTTCCATTACTACCTGTAATACCAATCGTTTTTGCTTTTGTAAATGGAGCTGCAAACTCAATTTCAGAAATTACTGGAATATTTTTTGCAACAAGTAATTTTACAATCGGGGACTTTTCAGGAATTCCAGGACTTTTCATCACCACATCGGCATTTAGAATCGACTCTTCTGTATGCTTTTCTTCTTCCCAAATTATTCCGTATTTATTAAGAACGTCTTTATAATTTTGTTTTATTTTCCCAAAATCAGAAACAAAAACATCGTATCCTTCTTTCTTTCCTAGGATTGCGGTTCCAACACCGCTTTCGCCACCACCAAGTATGACCAATCTCATATTATCTTAATTTCAATGTGACAATTGAAAGTATTGCCAATAATATTCCTACAATCCAAAATCGGGTTACAATTTTACTTTCGTGATAGCCTTTTTTCTGATAGTGGTGATGTAACGGGGACATTAAAAATATTCGTCTTCCTTCACCAAAACGTTTTTTCGTGTATTTGAAATAAGCTACTTGAAGTACTACTGAAAAATTCTCTGCTAAGAAAATACCACACAATAATGGAATAAGCATCTCTTTTCGAACAGAGATTGCCAAAACAGCTATTATAGCTCCAATAGTTAAACTTCCTGTATCACCCATGAATACTGAAGCCGGATACGAATTATACCATAAAAATCCAACTAGCGCTCCAATAAATGCCGCAATAAAAACAGTCATTTCTCCTGAATCTGGGATATACATGATGTTCAAATAATTTGAAAAAACGATATTTCCTGATACAAATGTGAATATTGCCAATGCGAGCACTGATATTGCTGAAGTTCCTGCGGCTAAACCATCAATTCCATCGGTTAGATTGGCCCCGTTTGAAACTGCAGTAATAATGAATATTACAAATGGAATAAAGATTAACCAAGCCCATTTTTCATATCCATCACCTGTCCAAGCAAGTATTTCTGCATAATCAAATTCATTATTCTTAAAAAACGGAATTGTTGTTGCAGTCGATTTTTCTTCAACTGGCGCTTGCTGAATTACATTTTCAGTTTGCACCATTGGAGCTTTATAATTGGTTTCTTTCCTAATTGTTACATCTGGGTGTAAATACAAAACAGAGCCTACGATTATTCCCAACCCTACTTGTCCTATAACTTTAAAAATACCCTTTAAACCTTCTTTGTCTTTCTTGAAAATTTTAATATAATCATCAATAAAACCAATTGTTCCCATCCAAATTGTGGTTACAATTAATAGGATAATGTAGATATTATTCAATTTTGTCAATAATAAAACTGGGATTAAAGTGGCTATAATTATTATTATACCACCCATTGTTGGCGTTCCAGCTTTTTGTGATTGTCCTTCCAGACCAAGTTCTCGAACCGTTTCTCCTACTTGTTGGTTTCTCAAGAAATTGATTATTCTCTTTCCGAAAATAGTTGAAATCAATAATGATAAAATTAATGCTAGTGCTGATCTAAAAGTTATATATTGAAACACTCCGGTACCCGGAATATTTAATGCTTTATTAAGGTATTCAAATAAATAGTATAACATAGTTTCGTTTATTTGTTCAATTGATCTAACATTTCTTTTACAATTTTCATATCGTCAAAATCATGGCGAACTCCATTAATTTCTTGATAGGTTTCATGTCCTTTTCCTGCAATTAGGATAATATCATTGGCTTGAGCCAATTGACATGCTGTTTTTATTGCTTGTTTTCTATCTACTATAGAAACTGTTTTTTTATAATTATGAGGAGCAACGCCAGCCTCCATTTCTTCAATAATAGTTTCAGGATTCTCCGTTCTTGGATTATCAGATGTAATGATAATTTTGTCACTTAAATCAGCTGCAATTCCAGCCATTACTGGTCTTTTTGTTTTGTCTCTATCACCTCCACAACCCACAACAGTAATTAATTGTTCGTTTTTTGTTCGAATATCATTGATGGTTTTCAATACATTTTCTAAAGCATCTGGAGTGTGAGCGTAATCAACAATGGCTGTTATTTTACCATTGGAAATAATGTATTGAAATCTACCTGATACACTTTCTAACTCCGATAATAATCGAAGTATTTCTAATGATTCCATTCCCAATTCAACTGCTGTACCATAAATAGCAAGTAAATTGTAGGCATTAAAAGTTCCAATTAAACGAACCCAAACTTCATTATCATTGATTTTTAATAACAAACCAGACAACTGATTTTCTAAAATTTGTGCTTTATAATCAGCATAGGTTTTTAAAGCATAAGTCAATTTTCTTGCATTTGTATTTTGTAACATTACAGGACCGTTTTTATCATCAATATTTGATAATGCAAAAGCAGTTTTAGGTAAATAATCGAAGAATGATTTTTTTACATCTCGGTATTCAGAAAAGGTAGCATGATAATCTAAATGGTCGTGTGACAAATTAGTAAAAACTCCTCCTGTAAAATGCAAACCTTCAGTTCGTTTTTGGTGAATTCCATGAGAACTCACTTCCATAAAACAGTATTGAACTCCTGCATTTACCATTTCATTTAAAAAATAATTTATCGAAATAGAATCAGGTGTAGTGTGAGTTGCCTTATATTCATTTGTATCAACAACAATTTTTACTGTGGAAAGCAGTCCTGTTTTAAAACCTGCTTTTTGAAATAATTGAAACAATAAAGAAGCAATTGTTGTTTTGCCGTTGGTTCCTGTAATTCCAATTAATTTTAATTTTTGAGAAGGATTATCAAAATAATTAGCAGCCATAAAAGCCATTGCTTTATTGGTATCATTCACTTTTATGTAAGTAACACCAGAAACTATAATCTCAGGAAAACTATCACAAATAATAGCAATTGCACCTTTATTAATAGCTGTTTCTATAAATTCATGTCCGTCAGAAATTGTTCCGCGAATAGCAATAAAGACATCGTTCTCAGAAACTTTTCGAGAATCAAATTCCATTTTTTCAATAGCAACATCTGTTGAACCATGAACGGCTTCAATTGCTACTTTCCAAAGTATGTCTTTTAAATTAATCACGATAATTCTAATGTTATAATTGTATCACTTTTTATTGCTTCGCCTGGGTTTAAAGATTGTTTTTTAACTTTTCCAACCCCAATTACTTTTACTTTCACTTTTAAATTCCCTAGTAAAGCCACTGCATCCATTCCTGACATTCCTTTTAAATTTGGAATTACATTCTTTTTTTCCTGTGCTTTTTTATAGTAATCTGAATAGTTTTTTTCTTGATTTGAATTTTTCAATTCTAAATTTTTCACTATATTTTTTGTAGGAGAATCTGTAAATATTTTTTGAGCAATTCTGGTAAAAACAGGACCAGCCACATCAGCTCCGTAATATTGATTGGTAGAAGTATCTGGTTTGTGAACCACTACAATGCAAGAATATTTAGGGTTTTCTGCAGGAAAATAACCTACAAATGAGGAAATATAATGCTTGTCAGCACCCCCATTTGATCCATAATTGGCTTGAGCCGTTCCTGTTTTTCCTGCAAACGAAAAATCTTTTGAGTAAAGGTCTTTTGCAGTTCCACGTTTAACAACATTTTCTAGAACAGCTCTCAATTTTAAAAGAGTAGCATTAGAACAAATCTTAGGATTCATTACTATTTTATCGAATTTTTTGATTGTTTTATTCCATTCTTTAATTTCAGAAACGAATTGTGGTTTTACCATTTCACCATTATTTGCTACAGAATTATAGAATGTTAATGTTTGTAAAGGGGTTATAGAAACTTCGTAACCAAAAGCCATTGAAGGCAATGACATCGGTGACCAACTCTTATCTGTAGGTTGAGGAACTCTTGGAATTCCTTCACCTTGAATTGACAATCCCAATGGTTTATTTAATCCGAAAGCATTTAAATGATTCACAAATTGTGACGGATTTTTTTTATAATTATTATAAACGGCTTGTACTAACACCGTATTTGAAGATTTCTCAAATCCTTTTGCCAAAGAGATTGTTCCGTAACCTCCATCATGAGAATCTTTTACTCTTCTCCCTTCTATCATCATTAATCCACCATTCGTATTAAATACTGTACTTGTATCCACTTTTTTATCTTCTAAAAGCGCCATCATATCGGCTAATTTATAAGTAGAACCTGGTTCATGAGATTCTTGAATAGCATAATTTGTAGTTTCAGCATAAGTATTTTCAGCAATTCTACCTAAATTTGATATTGCTTTTATATAACCTGTTTTGGTTTCCATAACTACAACGCATCCATGTTCAGCTTTGAATTTTAAAAGTTGGTCCATTAAAGCATGGTGTGCAATATCTTGTATGTACACATCAAGAGTAGAAATGATATCATATCCATCTTGTGGCTCCACTTCATTCACATCACGAATAGGTTTCCATTGCCCTTTTGCAATTTTTTGTTTTAATACTTTCCCGTCTTTACCGTTTAAGTACTTTCTAAAAGCCCATTCAATTCCTTTTCCGTCAGGCAACCCTTCAGGTGTAATACGCTCATATCCAATAGTTCTGGAGGCAATTTCGCCTATAGGATGTTTTCTAACCACTTGTTGATCTACAATAATTCCTCCTCTATATATTCCCAATTTGAAAAGTGGAAATTTTTTAATTTTCATGTATTGAGTGTAGCTCAAATCTTTGGCTAACAAGTAAAATCTGTTGCCACTCGTTCTTGCTCTTGTTAATTCTGAATGGAAATAATTACTTGGTTTATTAAATAGTACCGCTAATGAATCAGACAAAGGTTTTATATTCTTGTGAAAATCTTTATCATTAGGAGCTAAAGCATCAAATCGAATATTGTAATTTGGAATTGATGTAGCTAATAAGCTACCATCTGCAGAATAAATATTTCCTTTATTTGCTGGGATAACAAAGTTTTGAATGGAATGCTTATTCGCTAATTTGCGCAAAGAATCTCCCTCTACCCATTGGATATTTGTTATTTTTAATACAATTGCAAGCGCCATAAAAAAGATGACAACTGCAACTACATAAATTCTTAGGATGATATTTTTATTATTCTCTACCATAGATTTTTAAAAAACCCTTTTTCTTCTTTTTCCTTTATAATTACTTTAACCGGTGGAACTGATGCAGGTAAAATTCCTTTAACCGCCATTTTTTCAGTTACCGTCGATTCCATTTTCAATTTCATTAATTCTGAACGTCGATCAACAAATTCTGAACGCAACTCTTTTACCTCTCCCGATAATTGAACTATTTTAAATACTTTTTGATCAACATTATTATTGTTTGCAATCATAATTATTGCAAGAAGAATCAAAAAAACGATGAAGCGCCAATTTTTTGCTGCGTTCGCTTCTTCGTTGATTAAAAATCTTGCTTTTAATATGCTGTAAACACCGTTTTTCATTTATTACTTTTTTTCCGCAATTCTCAATTTTGCACTTCTTGCTCTGTTGTTGCTTTTTATTTCTTGAAAATCGGGAACTATTAATTTCCCAATTGTTTTAAAAGGAACCGAAAAATTTCCGAAGAAATCGCGTTCTGGTTCACCTTCAAACATTCCATTTTTCATAATTCTTTTTACCAATCTGTCTTCCAATGAATGGTAAGAAATAACACTTAATCTTCCGCCTGGCTTCAATATTTCTAGAGATTGCTCTAAAAACTCCTTTAAAACCTCCATTTCTTGGTTGACTTCAATTCGTATTGCTTGATACATTTGAGCCAATATCTTATGACTTTTATGCGCTTGTAAAAAACGCCCAAGAACTACTTTCAACTGTTCCGTATTTCTTATGGGTTCAAAATCACGTGCTTCAATAATCACTCGAGCTATTACCGGAGCATTTTTTAATTCACCATAATCAAGAAATACTCGTCTCAAATTTTCTTCATCGTATTCGTTGACTACCTTATAGGCATTTAGATCTTGCTTTTGACTCATTCTCATGTCCAATTCTCCTTCAAAACGAGTCGAAAAACCACGTTCAGCAACATCAAATTGGTGAGATGAAACTCCTAAATCACCTAAAATTCCATCAACGCTTTTTACATTGTTAAATCGTAAAAATCTTTTTATGAATCGAAAATTCTCGTTTATCAAAACAAATCGCTCGTCATCAATTGAATTCGCAAGCGCATCTTCATCTTGATCGAAAGCATACAATCTACCGTTAGGACCTAACCTACTCAAGATTTCTCTCGAATGACCACCACCTCCAAAAGTCACATCTACATAAATTCCGTCAGGTTTAATATCTAGTCCGTCAACAGATTCTTTTAATAAAACAGGATTATGATATTCCATTTTCATCATCATTTACATTACCCATTACCTCTTCTGCTAAATCTGCAAAGTCAACTTCATCATTAGAAATGAAATTTTCATACAAATCTTTATCCCAAATTTCAACTATATTAACTGCTGAAGAAAGCACCAAATCTTTGGAAATTGATGCAAAGGCAACCAAATCTTTAGGTACTAATAATCTACCTAAAGCGTCTATTTCTACCACTTTAACACCAGCGGTAAAACGACGGATAAAATCATTATTCTTTTTCACAAATCGGTTCAACTTGTTGATTTTATTCATCATCAAGTTCCATTCTGCCATTGGATACAATTCTAAACAAGGTTGAAAAACCGAACGCTTCA
>NZ_JBIKQP010000034.1:0-20858 GCF_044349645.1 Flavobacterium sp.
TTATCTTACGCAAAAATATAAGAAAATTTCATATAAATTAGCAGAATTGTCATAAAAAGGGTTAAACTAAATACCGATTTTATGATATTTTTATTTTTTTTAATAAAAATAGACCTTATCAACATAATAGAATGTAATTTTTATTAATTTAGCCGAAAATTTATAATTACTATTTTTTTGTAAATATAAATTGCAAATACCTCATTTAAAAGGTGTTAGCGAAATTAATTAAATTATGTTTCATTATCATGAATTCAAAAATCGAAAACAAAATTCAAATTTCTAAAATTTCAACCTCAAAAATTGAATCCATTGATTTTGATCATCTTCCATTTGGTGAAGTTTTTACGGATTATATGCTAACCTGTGACTTTATCAATGGCGAATGGGAAACCCCAAAAATTGTTCCTTACGCTCCTTTTTTAATGGACCCATCAGCTAAAGTTTTTCATTATGGGCAAGCTATTTTTGAAGGAATGAAAGCTTATAAAGACGAGGATGATTCTGTTTGGTTATTCCGTCCTGAAGAAAATTTTATTCGTTTTAATAAATCAGCCGTAAGAATGGCTATGCCAGAAGTACCTGAATTTATTTTTATGGATGGTTTAAAACAATTAGTAGATTTAGAAAGAGAATGGGTAAAAAAAGGTGTTGGTAGTACATTATATATAAGACCTTTTATGATTGCAACTGGAACAGGTGTAATCGCTTCTCCTTCAAATGATTATCGATTTATGATATTGTTATCGCCAGCTAAATCATATTATTCTGGCGAAGTAAAAGTGATAATAGCAGAACATTATAGCCGTGCGGCAAACGGAGGAATTGGTGCTGCAAAAGCTGCCGGAAATTATTCTGCACAATTTTATCCTACTAAATTAGCTAACGAAAAAGGTTTCCAACAAGTAATTTGGACCGATGATGCTACCCATACAAAAATGGAAGAATCTGGAACCATGAACGTGTTTTTTAGAATTAATGATACCTTATATACTGCACCAACAAGTGAAAGAATTCTTGATGGAGTAACCAGAAAAAGCTTGATTGCAATTGCAGAAAGAGACGGAATTAAATTGTCAGTAAGACCTGTTTTAGTTGCTGAACTAGTTGAGGCTGCTAAAAACGGAACTTTAAAAGAAATATTTGGCGCAGGAACAGCAGCTGTTGTTACCATAATCAAAGGATTCTCCTACCAAGATGAATATTATGAATTACCAACTGTAGAACATTCTTTCGCATTAGACTTAAAAAATAAACTAACAGCTATTCAACACAAACTAGCTGAAGATACTTTTGGATGGACGGTAAAAGTTTAACCATAAAAAAACCCTTATAATTAAGGGTTTTTTTATATCTAAAAATTAAATTATTTTTGAAAAATCGGGTTTGAAATAATTCGGTCCTTTCATTACTTTTCCGTCTTCACGATAAATAGGTTTTCCATCACTACCCAATTTACTCATATTACTTTGTTGAATTTCATCAAAAATAGCTTCAATTTTATCTTGCAAACCATGTTCAATTATTGTACCACACAATATGTACAGCATATCACCAAGCGCATCTGCAATTTCTATAAGATCATTATTTTGAACGGCCTCTAAATATTCTTCATTTTCTTCTTTCATTAAATTGTATCGCAAAACATTTTTGGTTTCACCCAAATTTGCTTTTGGACTTTCACTATAACCTATTTCAAAGGCAGTATGAAATTCTTTAACGGCATTAAGTTGTTTAATCATGGTTTAGTTGTTTAATTGATATTGGAAATAGTTACTTTTGATTACAAATTTAGTATTTTTGTATAAAATAATTATATGTTTAGTAAAGGTCAGTTAATTTTTGCAGCAATTTTCTTTATTTCATTTGTAATAGCAATTTCCTATTCTTATCGAAAAGACATCATAGTGCATCGAAGAATTTACAAAGGGAGCTATAAGATTTTAATTGGTTTTATCGTTTTTATACTACTACTATTTGTAATTAAAATTTTCTTTAAGCATTAAAAATAAATTTCAAGCCATAAAAATTAAATTCAAAACTTATGAAAATATTAAAATATTTATTTCTATTACTAATATTGCTTTCTGTTGGAGGTAGTGTTTTTATTGCTACTCAAAAAAGCGATTTTACTACCATAAAATACATCGTAATTAAAACTCCAAAAGCAGCCGTTTATAACTATTTGAATGATACTAGAAATTATAAAGATTGGTTTATTTTTGACACAAATAATTCATCGGTAACCATAGAATATTCTAAAAATCCATCTGGTGTTGGCAGCTTTTTTTCATGGTCTGGAAGTGACGGCGAAGGAAAAACAACAGTGTTTTATACAAAAGAAAGTGATAGTATTGTTCAAAAAACAGATTTAGACGGTGTTTTATCAGAAACCATTTGGAAATTAAAAGATACAATTGGTGGTACAAAAGTTACCTGTATTTCAAAAGGAGAATTGTCATTTTCTAATAAACTTAATTCCTTATTTACAGGCGGAGTCAATAAAGTTATAGGACGAAAATTAGAACAAAGCTTAAATAATTTAGATAGGAGTTTAGTATATGAATTGAATACCTATTCCGTTAATTCAAATGGTATTGTATATAAAAAAGGATGTTATTATTTAAAACGCACAATAAATACTAAATTATCAAGACTTAATTATAATATCAAAGTATTGATACCTTATTTGACTAATTTTTCAAACAAAAATAATATTTCAATCTCTGGAAAGCCATTTGTAATCTATAATACTATTGATGAAAGTAACGAAATTTTAAATATTTCTGTTTGTTTACCAATAAAAAGAAGAATTTTTACAAGTGCTGAAAGTGAAATCATTTGTAATGAACTTGAAGGTTATAACGCATTTAAAACAACTTTAAACGGAGATTATTCTCACAGAAAAACGGCTTGGAAAAAGGCTAAAGATTTTGTAAATAAAAACAATGAAAATTTAGAAAAATCCATTCCGTTATTAGAAGTTTATAACAAAAGTTTTATGGACGGTTTAAGTCCTTCAAAATGGCAAACTACCATCTATTCAGGGTTAAAAACTAGCAACAATACTATTCGAGAAACTACTTCTAATAATGAAAGTTTAGAAGTAACAGAAATAGAACAGTAATTATTATTTTTTTTTGAAAATAGATTAAACCTTTGTTGTTTTTATTATTCTTACAATAAAATAATTTATTTGGAAGAAAAAGATTTCATATTACAACTATTAAATCCAAAAACTCAAAACAGTGCGTTTCAAAAACTCTTGTCCGATTATAAACGCCCGCTATACAATATTATAAGGAATATAGTTTTGGATCACGATGATGCCAATGATGTATTACAAAACACATTTATTAAGGTATTCCAAAATTTGAATAATTTTAAAGGAGATAGCAAATTGTATTCTTGGATTTATAGAATTGCAACGAATGAAGCGATAACTTTCATTAATAAAAAAGCGAAGATAAGTGGAGCCACTAGTGGCGAGCTAAAATCAAGAATCGTTGAAAACCTTGAAGCCGACACTCATTTTGATGGAAATGAAATTCAACTTAAATTACAAAAAGCAATTCTTACATTACCAGAAAAACAACAATTAGTATTTAAAATGCGCTACTTTGAAGAAATAAAATATGAAGAAATGTCAACTATTTTAGGAACTTCAGTTGGTGCATTAAAAGCATCTTATCACCTTGCTGTAAAAAAAATTGAAAATTTTATGAATAAAGATTAAACCTTAATCTAATTTAATCGTCTAAATAGCATGAAAGAATTTAAAATAAATGATGAAAATAAAATTACTTCTGGATTTACAACCCCTGAAGGTTATTTTGAAAACTTTACAATAGATTTACAAAACAATGAAAGCCATCAAAAAACAGACAGGAAAGTTATTTCAATAAATACAAAACGATGGTTGACTTCAGTTGCTGCTGTTTTGATTGTAGCGATATCTGTAACAATTTACACAAAACTAGTAATAGAAAAAACAGAAGATTCTATTGAAATGGAAAATTATATTTCTAATCATTCTGATTTAAGTCAATATGATTTAATTACGTTATTAGATGAAAAAGATATTGAAAATCTAAGTGTGGAAATGAATTTTAACAGCACGGAAACGGAAGAGGAGTATGAAAACACAAATGAAATAGAAAATTATATAACTGAATAAATTTAACAATGAAAAATAAAAACATCCTACTAGCATTCTTACTATTTGTTTCTTTTGGACTTTTTGCCCAAGGGAAAATAATGTTGGAGAAAAAAGAAGAGATATTTGCATTGAAAGTAGCATTCTTAACCAATAAATTGCCTTTAACAAGCAGTGAAGCTGAAAAATTTTGGCCATTATACAATGCATTTGAAGACAAACAGTTTGAATTAAAACATGAAAAATCTTTGGTTTTCTTAAAGAAAATGGATGATGAAGCTTTAAGCAAAATGTCAGAAAAAGAAGCAGCAACTTTATTGGCAAAAATGGAATCTACTGAGGAAGAGATTTTTCAAATGCGTAAAAAGTTACTTATCAGTTTAAAGCCAATATTAAGTCAAGTAAAACTTATAAAACTAAAAAAAGCTGAAGAAGAATTTAATAGAAAATTATTACTTCAATATATGAAAAAAAGGTCAAGAAATAAATAGGCATTTTAATTATTCAAATTCAAAAAGATAAGGTTCAATCAACATTTTATCGGCAATTAAATCTATTCGTTCCGAGAGATAATCGGAAAATATCAAACGTTGCGTTTTAATTATACTATTGGAAATTCTGATTATTTTGGTATCATGTCGCAGTTTGAGAATAGTATCGGCGTCATCAATAATAAACATTTTTAGGCGATTTACATTATAACCAGCAGTTGAAAACATAGCACTTAATCGGTTTGGAGTTCCAATTAATACGTCAATTCCGGTAGAAATATAGTTTTTATCGTATTCCAAATCTCCTTTATCGTGGACTCCATAAACTCTTAAATCAGTTTTACTTCCCAATTTTTCAAAGAGTTCTTCCATTTCATGAACCTTTTCTTTGTCTTCAACAATAATCAAAGCCCTTGGTGATTCCTCTCCTTCGCAAACTAATTGTTGAATCACATTTAATACAATTGTAGTTGATTTTCCAGAACCTTGAGGGGAAATAATAATACAATCGGCACCACTTTTTATAGTTGAAAAAGTATCAATTTGTAATTCATTTGCATCCGTCAATCCAATTTCTACAAGCGCTTCTTGTAACTTTTCGTTTATTTTTTTTAGTTTCATAAATTATTTTGTGAGCCATTAATTAATGACTATTTACTTGCAAATAAATGAATATCCGAAACAGAAATTTCGTTTCCGCTCAATATTATCAATCTTTCTACAATGTTTCTTAATTCTCGAATATTTCCTGTCCAATCGTATTCTTGCAACAATCTAATAGCCTCATCAGAAAATGACTTTGGAGCAATTCCTTGTTCAGCTGCAATTTTCTCGGTAAAATGCTCAATTAATAAAGGAATATCGTCGCGTCTTTCGTTTAATCCTGGTACCTTTATTAAAATTACTGCCAAACGATGGTATAAATCTTCACGAAATCGACCTTTTTCAATTTCCTTTTTTAAATCTTTATTTGTGGCGGCAATTACACGTACGTCTACTTTTATGTCTTTGTCCGCACCCACTCTAGTAACCACATTCTCTTGTAATGCTCTCAATACTTTGGCTTGAGCCGATAAACTCATATCACCAATTTCATCTAAAAATAAAGTTCCTTTATCTGCCGCTTCAAATTTTCCAGCTCTATCTTTTATGGCAGATGTAAAAGCTCCTTTAACGTGACCGAATAGCTCACTTTCAATTAATTCCGAAGGTATTGCAGCGCAATTAACTTCAATTAATGGGAAATTAGCACGCTCACTTTTTTCATGTAATTGATGTGCAACCAATTCTTTACCTGTTCCATTTGGACCAGTTATTAATACACGGGCTTCTGTTTTAGCGACTTTATCAACCATTATTTTAATATGATTTATAGCATCGCTTTCGCCAATCATTTCGTAGTTTTTACTAACAATTTTCTTAAGAATTTTATTTTCTACTACTAACTGCTTTTTATCTAATGCATTACGCACCGTATTCAATAATCGATTAAGATCTGGTGGTTTTGAGATATAATCAAATGCACCCAAACGCATCGTTTGAATTGCGGTTTCCATGTCACCATGGCCTGAAATCATTACAATTGGAATTTCGGGTTTAATTTTCTTTACCGCTTGTAGTAATTCAACTCCGTCCATCTTAGGCATTTTAATATCACACAAAACCAAATCATAATCGTTTTGAGATATCTTTTCATAACCTTTATTTCCATCCTCAGCCTCTTCAACTTGATAAGTGTCGTTTTCTTCGGTTAGAATCTTTGTTAAAACCCTTCTAATAGATGCTTCGTCTTCAATAATTAATATTTTACTCATATAATATTGGTTAACCAATTAGTATTTTAACCATTTGTACAATTCCTTCCATGTTGGTTTTTTTCCATACATTAAAATTCCAACTCGATATATTTTTGATGCAAACCACACCACAAAAAAGAAAGTTCCAAATAGAATTGTAATCGAAATTACTATTTGCCACCAAGGTACACCAAAAGGAATTCTCATAAGCATAACTATTGGTGAAGTTAACGGAATCATTGAAAAAACTGTAGCTACAGTTCCGTGAGGATCATTCATAACTGTAAAAAATCCAATATAAACTCCCAAAATTAATGGTAATATTATTGGTAATAAAAATTGTTGAGAATCGGTTTCATTATCAACGGCAGAGCCAATTGCTGCATAGAAAGAACTGTACAAAAAGTAACCTCCTATAAAGTAAATTACAAAACAAACCAGCAACGTTGCTATTGGTAAATTCAATAATTCTTGGAAATACAATTGTGCAACTGAGCCGAATTCTTGCTGGGCACTATGAAGCATCTCAGGTGGAATATTTGAAGTAGGTGTTGCGTTAATGCCAAAAAATACAGAAACTGAAAACACTAAGGTTAATCCTACAATAGTCCATATTAAAAATTGTAAAATTCCCGCTAATGAAGTTCCTATAATTTTACCCATCATCAATTGAAATGGTTTAACGGAAGAAATGATAATTTCAATAATTCTATTTGTTTTTTCTTCGATCACACTTCTCATTACCATATTGCCATAAATGACGATAAACATCATAATTAGATATCCAAATGCTCCACCAATAGCAATTTTAATTTCATTAATACCTTTCAAACTATCTTCACCGGTAGCTTTTTTCAATTCTAAATTGACATCTGCTTGAGCATTATTAATTGCTAAAGTATCTAGTTTAGCCAATTTATAATTCTCATTAGTAATTTTATTTGAAATAACTTCTTGTACATGATCAACAAAATTTATACTCGGACTTTCATTGGAAACATATTGAATTTTGTTTTGCAATGATTTGAAATTACTTGTTTTTGGAATATAAATTAGTCCTTCATAACTTTCACTTTTGATACTGTCTTTAATGCTATTTACGTCTTTATTAGATAGATTGATGTACTTATATTCTTCCGAGTTTTTAAATTCTGACACAAAAATTCCCGTTTCATCATGAATAGCTATTTGTTTAACATCAGCTTTTAACGAACTCAAATAACTCACAAAAACGCCAATTCCGACAAATAATAACGGACTCAAAAAAGTCATTACTATGAATGATTTATTTCGAACTTTAGCGATAAATTCTCGCTTTATAATTAATGCTAATATGCTCATATTAAAATTTGATTTTTGATTTTAGATTGTAGATTAACTCTTAAATCTGTTTTATTGACTTACGGTTTGAATAAAAATATCGTTCACACTTGGAATTTTCTCAACAAAATGGGTTACTTGACCTCTACTAGTTAAAATGTTCAATAATTCATTTGGCAAAGAATTACCCAGATTTATTTCTAGTTTTAATTCGTTGTTTAGCGATTTAAAATTAGTAGGTTGAATGGTATAATTTTGAGTTATAGCAAGCATTAAACCTTCAACATTATCGGTTAGAATTCCAACTTCAAAACTATTTGTTCTAAATTGTTTTTTAACATCATCCAAACGACCTTCAATGAGTTTGTTGGATTGATGAATTAATGCAATGTGATCGCAAAGTTCCTCCACGCTTTCCATTCTGTGAGTAGAAAATATAATTGTTGAACCTTGCTCTTGTAATGCTAAAATTTCATCTTTAATGATATTTGCATTTACTGGGTCAAAACCTGAAAATGGTTCATCAAAAATCAATAATTTAGGTTTATGTAAAACACAAACTACAAATTGAATTTTTTGTGCCATTCCTTTGGAAAGTTCCTGTATTTTTTTGTTCCACCAACCTTGAATTCCCAATCTATCAAACCAGTAATCCAATTGAATTTTGGCTTCTGCTTTGGACAATCCTTTCATTTGGGCTAAATACAAACATTGCTCTCCAACTTTCATCGACTTATATAACCCACGTTCTTCTGGAAGATAGCCAATATGCTGAATGTGCTTTGGATTTAACTTTTCGCCATCAAGAATTATTTCGCCGCTGTCAGGCATGGTAATCTGATTGATAATTCGAATTAAAGAAGTTTTTCCTGCACCATTTGGACCTAACAATCCATAAATACTTCCTTTAGGAACAGTTAAAGATACTTCATTTAGCGCTGTATAATCGCCGTATTTTTTTACAACTTTATTAACTTCAAGTATTGTACTCATTTGAATAATTATTTATGTAAAAGTATTGATTTTGGAATAATAAATGAATTAATATTTATAAAAAACCCACCCTTATTTGCACAAGGATGGGAAAAATGCTGTAATTAATTACAACAAAAAAAATTACGAGAACATGTCTTTTACTTTTTCAAAAAACGACTTATCCCCTTTTTCAGGATTTGGAATAAAGTTATCATCTGTTAAAGCCTTTTCAAAAAACTGTTTTTGTTCTTTATTTAAAGTTCTTGGAGTCCATACATTAATGTGAATTAGTAAATCTCCATTACCATATCCGTTAATATTAGGAATTCCTTTCCCTTTTAATCTTAAAATTTTTCCTGATTGAATTCCTTCTTCAAGCTTAATTCTAACTTTACCTTTAACAGCTTCAATATCTTTAGAAACACCTAGAACTGCTTCAGCAAAGCTAATATATAAGTCCAAATGTAAATTTTCACCTTCTCGTTTTAAAGACTCGTGCTCAATCTCTTCAATTACTACAATTAAATCTCCAGGAACACTATTTCCAGGAGCATCATTACCTTTATTGGATACTTTAAGCTGCATTCCATCAACAACACCAGCAGGAATTTTAATTGATACTGTTTCGTCATCAACTATCATCCCTTGAGAATCGGCATTGGAAGGTTTATGGTCTAATAATTGTCCAGAACCGCCGCAGGTTGAACAAGTCGTAGCCGATTGCATTCTACCTAAAATGGTATTTGTAACTCGCATAACTTGCCCTTGACCGTTACAAGAAGAACATGTTTTGTAGGTAACTCCAGGGGCTTGAACTTTGCGTTTTACTTTTACTTTTTTCTCAACACCGAAGGCAATTTCTTCCAAAGTAAGTTTAACTTTTATTCGAAGGTTACTTCCTTTAACTCTTCTTGGGCCTCCGCCACCACCAAATCCAGATCTACCGCCGAAAGCGCCTCCAAATATATCACCAAATTGGCTAAAGATATCATCCATATTCATGTGACCGCCACCAAAACCACCTCCACCTTGACCACCATTTTCAAAGGCTTGATGACCGTATTGATCGTATTTTGCTTTCTTTTGAGGATCGCTCAAAATTTCATAAGCTTCGGCTGCTTTCTTAAAGTTATCTTCTGCAACCGCATCACCTGGATTTTTGTCAGGGTGAAATTCGATAGCTTTTTTTCGATACGCTTTTTTTATTTCTGCAGCATCTGCATTTCTTGAAATACCTAAAATTTCGTAAAAATCTTTTTTCATTTTATGATGTCTTAATCAAACTTAAACCGGCTAGGCAATTATTAAGTTTATTAGAATTTAGTTTCCAATTACTACTTTAGGAAAACGAATAATTTTGTCTCCTAATTTGTATCCTTTTTCAAGAACGTCAACAATTTTGCCTTTCAAATTTGGCGAAGGAGCTGGGATTTGAGTGATTGCTTCTGCAAAATCAGCATCAAATAAATCACCCGCTTTTAAAGTTACTTCTTCTAAACCTTTAGAAAATAAAGTACTTTTTAATTTGTCATGAATCAATTCCACTCCTTTCAATAAAACTTCATCATCTGATTTTTTAATTTCAATGAGCGCTCTATCAAAATCATCTAAAACTGGCAAAATTGCTAATAAAACCTCTTGGTTTGCTGTTTTAAACAAATCAATTCTTTCTTTTGAAGTTCTTCTTTTATAATTTTCAAATTCAGCAAAAAGTCTTAAATGCTTGTCTTTTTCGTTTGCTAAATCTTGAGTTAATTGCTCTTCAACACTTAGTTCCTCAACTTTTACTTGCTCCTCATTTTCATTATTTTCCAATGTTGTTGCGTTAAGGTCTTGATCCATTTCAGTATTTTCAGTGGTCATCTTATCTTTATTTTTAAAAATATTTTTAAACATTATATTTAGTTCTGTTCAATGAATAACAAAATTACTGCCAATTCCTAAAAAATGTCAAATTGTCACTATTTATTTTTTGATTGAATAAAAAATCCGGAAATTGAAATGGAGATTTAAAATTTAACTAAAATTGCTAAAAACTTTAATAAAATATTAGGAATTAATGAAAGTCATTAAAGTAAATTTGTTTTATAAAAGGTTGAAGTTTATTGTTTATCAAAAAAATAATAAATTGATTAATATTGTTAATTCAAATATAAATATTGAAAAAAGCTCCGTAAATAACGGAGCTTTTTTTTTAAGATAGAATATTTTTCAATGCCGTATCAATTGTTTTGTATTTGAATTCAAAACCTTTGTCTTCTATTTTTTTAGCACTTAAGTTTCTGTTTTCAAATAGCAATTCGTGCATTTCTCCGAGCATCAATTTCATGACAAACTTAGGAATATTAGGCATAAAAAGAGGTTTTTTAAGGACTTTTGCAATTGTAAAAGTTAGTTCTTCATTGGTAACTGGACTTGGAGAAACAGCATTATAAACACCTTCCAAATCATTTTTTATTGCAAAGAGATATAAAGCGACAATATCGTGAATATGAATCCAAGATTGAATTTGTTTTCCAGTTCCGAAAGCAGAACCCAAGCCAAGTTTTATTGTTTTTAACATTTCAACTAATGCGCCTCCATTAGTAGAAAGTACAATTCCTGTTCGAAGTTTACAGACTTTTAAACCTAAGGAAGCAAATTTATCGGTGCTTTCTTCCCATTTAACAACTACATTCCCCAGGAAACTATCATTTACTTGTGTTGAATTTTCATCATAAATAATTGTATTACTATTTGGATAAATAGAAGTTCCAGACGCAGATACAATTTGTTTTACTTGATTAGGATTGTTTTTTAATGCTTTAAATAATAAGGCAGAGGATAACAAACGACTTTCAATTATTTCTTGTTTGTAGGAATTGGTCCATCGTTTAGCAATATTTGCACCAGCTAAATTTATTATTGAATCAACACCCATTAAACAATTTTCATCGATAAGACCTTGCTCAGGGCTCCAGTAAAAGCCATTGTAATTTAATTCATTGACAATCTTTTTCTTGGAGGTAGTGAGATAATTCACACTAATCCCGTTTTGAAGAAGTAATGAAACTAATTCTGTTCCAATTAAACCCGTAGCTCCTGTTATTAAAACTTTCATTATTTAATTTATAATTTTCAAAATTACGTTTAATTTAAAACTAAATATAGTATTTAAGTAGGATTTAACTATCGTTAAATGGAAATTAAGTAGTTTTAATTTTGATGCTCCATTCGAAATCCATTTCAGAAACTTGGGTACCGGTTTCATCGACTCCAATTGATTTCATCCAAAATGTTTGTCCATCACCAGTAGCTATAGTAGAATGGATAGCCGTTTCAATTTTATCACCATCAAGACAGGTAAATGTTATTTTACCAGTTGCTTTTTTGGTAAAATTACCTTTGTTATTGGCGACCAACATTGATATTTTTTTATTACTTTTTTTGATTTGATACATTACTAATGAACCAGTTGACAATTCAGCTGCCATTGCTTGTACTGCAAAATACATAGAATTGAATGGATTTTGGTTAATCCAACGGTGCTTCACGATTACAGTACATTTAGCGGTTTCCAATTGTTTTACCCGAACCCCACATATAAATGCAGAGGGTAATTTAAAAAATAGAAAAGTATTTATTTTACTCGGCGTCAATTCCATGATGATTTGAATTTTCACGAATATAGTGAATAATTTCTTTGTAAAAAATAATCATTTCATAATATAAAAGTTAATAAAAAGTTAATTTTTAGTACTATGTAAAACAAGATACTATTTAAAAGATATATATTTGCATTATAAATTCGGAAGATCAATTGAAGATTAAAAAATTGAAAGATTAAATGATTCAAAGATTGAGAGATTAATATCTATAAAACTAAAAATACCTAGCCCCGATTGTAGAGAAAATCCCAGGCCTTTTAGCCTGGATTGAAACGGAAAGCGGGAAATAGCTTCAAAAAAAAAATGAGAAAAATATGAATATTGAAAACACAAAAGCACAAATGCGAAAAGGCGTGCTCGAATTTTGTATCTTATCGGTATTGAAAGAGAAAGATGCTTATACTTCTGAGATATTAGACACCTTGAAAACCGCGAAATTATTAGTCGTTGAAGGGACGGTTTATCCGTTATTGACGCGTTTAAAAAACGATGGATTGTTGAACTACCGCTGGGAAGAATCAGTGTCTGGACCACCAAGGAAATACTATGGATTAACCGAAGAAGGTCGAGAATTTTTAACAGAATTAAACAGCACTTGGACTGAATTATCAGACGCTGTAAACTTAATAACAACCAAATAACAAAAAGATGAATAAGACAGTAAATATAAATTTAGGAGGATTAGTTTTTCATATTGATGAAGATGCCTATCAAAAATTGACAAATTATTTTGAAGCTATAAAACGCTCTTTATCAAATACTTCTGGTCAGGATGAAATTATTAAAGACATCGAAATTAGAATTGGTGAGATCATTTCTGAGAAACACACTAGTGACAAGCAAGTAATAAGTCTTCGAGAAGTTGAGGAAATTATTTCGATTATGGGACAACCCGAAGATTACAGAATTGAGGGAGAAGAACCAATAAATGCTGAACCTATTTATACGAATACTAAAATTACAAAAAAGCTATATCGTGATGAAGAGAATGCGGCAGTTGGTGGAGTTCTTGCCGGTTTGGGTCATTATTTTGGTATTGACAAAGCTATATTAAGAGTAATTTTATTGATAATGGTTTTTGTTTGGGGAACTGGATTTGTGGCATATATAATATTATGGATTGCAATGCCGGCCGCTAAAACAACTTCGGAAAAATTGGAAATGCGAGGTGAACCTGTGACTATTTCTAATATTGAAAAAAAGGTTAGAGAAGAGATTGAAACCCTATCTGGAAAAATTAAATCAACTGATTTTGATGGAGTTAAAAAAGGATTGAAGTCAAATGGAAACAAACTAAAAGATTCATTTGGAGAGATTTTAAGTTCTATTTTCAATATAATATCAAAAGTTATTGGAGCTTTTATGATTCTTATTAGTGTTGCAATATTAATTGTTTTTTTAATAGGTGTTTTAGCATTTGGAACTACAAATTTTCCTGATTTTCCGTTTCATTCATTTATAGAATTAGGTAATTTCACTGATTACCCAGTTTGGTTTTTTGGGTTATTATTCTACTTGTCGGTTAGTATTCCTAGTATATTCGTATTATTATTGGGAATCAAAATTATTGCTCCGACAAGTAAATCAATTGGATCAATTGCGAAATATGTATTATTAGCGATTTGGATTATAGCTATAGGAATATTAATATCGATTGGGGTAAAACAAGCTTCTGAATATGCTTATGATGGAAGAGTTTATGAGAAGCAAACCATTAATATTAATCCAAAAGACACTTTAAATATTAAATTTAAAAATAATGATTATTATTCAAAAGATATAAATGATTATAAGGAGTTTAATGTGACTAAAGATTCATTAAATCAAGATGTGATTTATTCAAATAGTATTTCTTTCCAAATAGAGAAAACGGATGAGTTGTTACCTTATGTGAAAATAAACAAAGAAGCAAAAGGTATTTCATTTGAGGATGCAAATTCTAGAGCTGCAAAAATAAAATATAGTTTCAAAATCATTGGAAATCAATTGGTTTTAAACAATTATTTAATTACCGAATTAAAAGATAAATACAGAGATCAAAAAGTAGAAATTAAATTATACCTACCTAAAGGAACGCTTTTCAAGGTAAACTCAAGTGTTAAGAATTTTGACTATTCAGATAATTCATTTTTCAATTTACATACAAGTTCTGATGAATATATTTACAACGTAAATGATTCTCAAGTTAAATGCTTGAATTGCCCAATAGACGAAAACGAGTATGAAGATGTTGAAAATGATACAACTGATCGAGTTGAAACTACTACAGTATCCGTAAAAGTTGGTGGAAAAGAGATGATTAAAACCGTTACCAATAAACCAATAAATTAAAATATTACAGGTTCATTATTAGTTAGGTTCTTAATAAAAAAGCATTCAAATTGCTATTTGGATGCTTTTTTTTTCTACTTTTGATAAAATTATTATCTGAAAAAAAATGAAAAAATTAGCATTATTATTTATAGCGATTCTGATTACAGGATTTTCTTACGGACAAAAGAGAGAGAAGATTAAAGGATCAAAAAATGTTACTATTGAGAAAAAAGAAATTGGAAATTTTGAAAATTTAGAAATTGAAGACAATATTGATATTTTATTAATTAAAAGTGATAAGTGTTCATTAGAAATTGAAGCGGATGACAATTTGCATAGTGAAATAAATATCAATTCAAATGGGAATACCTTGCGACTAACTACTTCCAAAGATGTTGGAGGATTCAAGAAGTTTCTTGTAAAAGTATTTTACAATAATGATTTCAAATTATTACTAGCAAAACATGAGTCGGTGGTTACAGCAACGTCTGAAATAGTTTTAGATAATTTTACAATTAAAACTTTTGACTATTCAAAAATTTACATGAATGGTTCTATAAAAACCTTCACAATTATGCAAAACGACAAGTCTAAATCAGAATTGAATTTGAAATCAGAAATGGCAACAATTGAATTAAGTAAAAATGCACAATTAAAAGCACTAATTGCTTCTACACAATTGAAAGCTGACTTGTATCAAAAATCAACTGCCGTTATTGAAGGAGATGTTTCTGAATTAAAATTAAGAGTTGATAATAGTTCAGAATTTATTGGAATGAATTTAATTACTAAAAATGCTGAACTTATAGCCGAGGCTAACACTACAACTAAAATAAATGTAGTTACTAATGCTACGATTGAAGCATCTGGAAAATCAGAAATTCAGTTTTATGGCGATGCAAAAATTGAACTTAAAAAATTTACTGAGAATACTGTTATTATGAAAAAGACTTTAAAATAAGTTGATTCACAAACTAAAAAAAAAATCCAAACTAAACGTTTGGATTTTTTTTGTCGGGGTGGCAGGATTCGAACCTGCGGCCTCCTGCTCCCAAAGCAGGCGCGATAACCGAGCTACGCTACACCCCGTAATTCGAATGCAAATATATAATTATTTTTCGTTTATACAATCAGATTTTATGAAATAGAATTTTATTGTATATAATTAGAATTAGTAATTAATTTTATATGAAATATTTTAATTTAAACTTACATTTGTATTTTAAAAATATTATTTAAATAAAGAAGATGTCAAACACAATTGAAAAAATAAAATGCCTTATTATAGGTTCAGGACCAGCGGGTTATACCGCGGCTATATATGCAGCAAGAGCCAACATGAATCCAATTTTATATCAAGGAACACAGCCGGGTGGCCAATTAACTACTACAAATGAAGTTGAAAATTTTCCTGGTTATGTTGATGGTGTAACTGGACCTGAAATGATGGTTCAATTGCAGCAACAAGCGCAAAGATTTGGGACAGATGTTCGTGATGGCTGGGCTACAAAAGTTGATTTTTCAGGAGATATTCATAAGGTATGGATTAATGATACCAAGGAATTGCATTGTGAAACTGTAATTATTTCTACTGGTGCAACAGCAAAATATTTGGGATTACCATCAGAACAACATTATTTACAAACTGGTGGAGGTGTTTCTGCATGTGCTGTATGTGATGGTTTCTTCTATAGAAATCAAGAGGTAGTAATTGTTGGAGCGGGTGATTCAGCTTGTGAAGAAGCACATTATTTATCTAAATTATGTACTAAAGTCACTATGTTAGTAAGAAGCGATTCATTTAGAGCCTCTAAAATTATGGAAGATAGAGTTCGAAAGACAGAGAATATTACAATTTTAATGAACCATGATACCGTTGAAGTTCTTGGTGATGGACAAGTTGTTTCAGCGGTTAAAGCGAAAAATAAAGCTACAGGCGAAGTTTTTGATATTCCTGCTACTGGTTTCTTTGTTGCCATTGGTCATAAACCAAATACTGATATTTTCAAAGACTTTATAAATTTAGACGAAACAGGCTACATAAAAAACATACCAGGAACTTCAAAAACTAATATTGCTGGAGTATTTGTTGCTGGAGACGCCGCAGATCACGTTTATCGTCAAGCTATTACTGCTGCAGGTACAGGTTGTATGGCAGCTCTTGATGCCGAAAGGTATTTGGCAACTTTAGAATAAATAATTTCTATTTATTTCAAATTAAAGCTGAACATAATTGTTCGGCTTTTTTTTATAAATTATTATTAATAAAAGTTGAAAAAATAGAAAAATCAGGAAATTATTAAACGTTAAATAATCAAACCCGTACGTAAACTAACTTTTACAGAATTAATATAAAAAAAAGTATAAATTCGTAAAATGATTAAGATTATTATTGTTGACGACTCCTCTACATCAAGAATAACATTAGAAAAATTATTAACTAAAAATTTTTCTGATAAATACAATATTGTCGCCATTTGCGAGGATGCTAGTATTGCTAAAAAAGCTATTAAAGCTCATAAACCAGATCTTGTTTTCCTTGATATTGAAATGCCAAACAAGAATGGTTTTACCTTATTAAAAGAAATAAAATCAATTAAATTTGAGGTAATATTTACAACTTCCCACGCTAATTATGCAATCAAAGCAATTAAAGCTGATGCTTTAGATTATTTGATTAAACCTATAAATCTGAGAGATCTTACAATTGCATTAAGAAGATTTGAAAATAAAAAAATAATTCAAGATAGTTCGGAATTAAAAACCATCGAAGCAAAATCGAACAATGATTTAATAAAAAAAATTGCGTTTTCGACTGATACTGGGTATGAATTTATAAACGCAAATTCAATTCTATACTGTGAAGCAAATAGTAATTATTGTAGAATTTTTTGTGTTGACGGAAGGGATATTCTACTAGCAAAAACACTAAAAAATATTCATGAACAATTAATACCTACCAATTTATTTCATAGAATTCATAAATCATATTTAGTAAATCTAAATTATATTCTACGATTAAATAAAACTGGTTCATTAGAAGTTGAACTTCAAAATGGTGTTAAATTACCTGTTTCATTTAGACAAAAAGAAAATTTCCTTAATGCATTCAAGGATAATATTGAAAAATAAATTGAATTGTTAATTGGTTAAAAATAAAAAAGCCTCGCAATATGCGAGGCTTTTTTTGTACTTAATTATATATTAAGAATTGTGTTCTTGCTCAATTCTTTTGTGTTCAGCATCTGAAATTGTATCTACTAATACTGGAGTAGCAATGAATAATGAAGAATAAGTTCCAACAATAATTCCTATTAACATAGCAAATATAAATCCTCTAATTGATTCACCTCCAAAAATAAACATGATTAACAATACAAGTATCATCGTTAATGATGTATTAATTGTTCTTGACATAGTTGAATTAATAGATTGATTTACAATAGAATTGAAATTACCTTTCGCTTTACCTCCAAGGTATTCACGAACTCTATCAAATACAATTACAGTATCATTCATAGAATATCCAATAACAGTTAATATTGCAGCGATAAAATGTTGGTCAATTTCCATTCCAAAAGGCATGTATTTCCATAATAACGAATAAATTCCTAATACGAAGATAACGTCATGCGCTACAGCAGCAAGAGCCCCAAGTGAATATTGCCATTTTCTAAAACTCACTACTAGGTATAAACCAACAATTAACAAGGCACCAAATACAGCCCAATAAGAATTGGTCTTGATATCATCAGCAACAGTTGGTCCAACTTTAGACGCTTGAAGTATTCCTAATTTTTTTCCATCGTAACTATTCACGAATTTATCGTAGGTCATTGATGCATCAAAATATTTCTTTAAGTTGTCATAAAGTATTTTATTTACTGCTTGATCAGCATCAGTTCCAGCTTCATCAACTTTATATTTTGTAGTTATTTTTAATTGGTTGTCTTTACCGAAAATTTTTGCTTCAGCACTACCATCAAATACTTTTACTAATTCTTCTTTAACAACTTCTGCAGAAACTGGTTTTTCAAAACGCACTTGAAAAGTTCTTCCTCCTACAAAGTCAACTCCTTGATTCAAACCGTTAGTAGATAATGAAATGATACTAACAACTACTACTAAACTTGAAAATATATAAGTGAATTTTTTTACACCTAAGAAGTCAAAGTGGAAGTTAGTAAAGAAGTTTTTAGAGAAACCAGTCACAAATGTTAACTTGTTTCCTTTATTTATACTCCAATCTAACAATATTCTTGTAATAAAAATAGAAGTAAATAATGAGGTTGCTATACCAATTAACAATGTTAATGCAAATCCTTTGATTGGTCCTGTTCCAAATGAGAATAAAACGGCTCCAGTCAAAACGTGAGTTACATTCGCATCTACAATAGAACGCATCGCACCTTTCCAACCGTAAGCGGCTTTAATGGCTTCTTCAATAGTTCGTCCGAGTCGGAGTTCTTCTTTGGCTCTTTCATAGATAATAATGTTAGCATCTACAGCAGTTCCCATAGTTAAAACGATACCAGCAATACCTGGTAAAGTCAATACAAAGTTAAAACTTGCCATCACACCAAATAAGAACAATAAGTTAATGGCAACTGCAATGTTGGCGAACCAACCTGTTTTACCATAATAAATCATCATCCAAAGTGAAACAATAAGTAAACCAATTAAAGCAGAATTGGTTCCGTTGTCAATAGCTTCTTGACCTAAAGATGGTCCTACCACTTCTGATTGAACAATTTCTGCAGAAGCTGGTAATTTTCCTGCTTCAAGAACGTTGGCTAAATCTTTGGCTTCTGTAATGTCAAAATTTCCAGAAATTTGGGATCTTCCTCCAGAAATTGCTCCGTTAGTAACCCCTGGTGCAGAATAAACTACATTATCCAAAACAATAGCAATATTGCTTTTTTGAATATAGGCTTTCCCTGTTAATACTTCCCAAGCTTTTGCACCTTGGCCGTTCATTTGCATTTCAACAATAGGTTTGTTCATTTCGTCAAAACTATCTTTTGCACCTGTAACAACACCACCACTAATAGCTGCTTGGTTATTTCTGTTCCCTTTTAAAGCATACAACTCAACTGTTTCTTGTTCTTTTTTTGTTTTTTCGTCAACATTCTTTTTTGATTTTCCCCAAGCAAATTTTACATAACGCTTATCAGCTGGTAATAATACTCGAATGTCTTGTCTTTTTAAATAGCCGTTAATTTCGGCAGTATCTTTAGAAGCAAACACCCCTAAAACTGGACCTCCACGTTGCCCAACAAACTTGCTCACAATTGGACCTAAATCTTTTTTATCGGCAACCGTATCTTTAACTTTATCTGTTAATAAGGTATCGATTCCTTTTTTCTCAGTTTCTTTAATAGTAACAGAAGTTTTTTCAGTTAATTTCAAGGCTTCATTAGCAGCGTTTAAAAATGCATCTAAATCATCTGTTTTGTATGTTTCCCAAAATTCTAATTGAGCTGTACTTGATAATATTTTATTGATACGATCTACATCTTTTGCACCTGGAAGTTCAATTAAAATTCTACCTGATTCGCCAACTTTTTGAATGCTTGGTTGGGTTGCGCCAAATTTATCAATACGTGATGTTAATACAACCATCGCACTAGAAATCGATTTTAGAACCTTTTGTTTGATCACTTTTTTTACATCAGCATCAGACATTTTAAAATTAACTTCATCCCCTAATATTTTGTTAGCGAAAATATCTGGAGAAGATAATTTTATTTTACCGTCAGCAGCTTTTTCAAACTCAGCAAAAAACACTTCTAAATAATCTTGATTTCCTTGTCTGTTTTTACTAGCTTCTGCTAATGCTTGATTGAAAATAGGATTCTTAGAATTATTAGATAATCCTTTAATGATATCTTTTACAGAAATTTGAAGTTGTACGTTGATACCACCTTCTAGGTCTAATCCTTTATTTATTTTTTTATCTTTTACTTCATTGTAAGTAAAATCTGTAAATCCTAGATTAAATACTTTTTCTTTTCCGATTGAATCTAAGTATTTTAATTCTTTTTCAGAATTACCATTAGCATACGTTTTAGCATCACTTTCTATTTTATGAGAAACAAAAGTGAATGAAAGTTGGTAAATACTCACCAATGCAAATAAAATTGCGAAAAATTTAATAAGT
>NZ_JBIKQP010000001.1:0-122751 GCF_044349645.1 Flavobacterium sp.
TACTAAATTTGCGTTTCAAAATTAGCAATAAATAACGTGTAGTCATGATAAAAAAAGCAGAAAATATAATCGTTGGAATTTCAATAGGAGATTTAAACGGTATTGGAAGCGAAGTGGTGCTAAAAACCTTTGAAGATTCTAGAATGTTAGAATTTTGTACGCCTGTTATTTTTGCAAATGTAAAAATCATATCTGCAATAAAGAAAACCTTCGAATCTACTGCCGCAATTCACGGAATAGATACTTTGGAGCAAATAGTTATTGGTAAAATAAATGTTTTTAATGTTTGGAGAGAGCATTTAGAATTAAATTATGGAACCAATGACGATGCATTAGGGAAATATGCAATTAAATCATTTGTATCTGCTACAAAAGCTTTAAAAGAAGGAAAAGTAGACGTTTTGGTAACTGCGCCAATAAATAAATACAATATCCAGTCGGAAGATTTTAAATTCCCAGGCCACACTGATTATTTGAACCAAGAATTAACTGGCGATGCATTGATGTTTATGGTTCAAGACAACCTTAGGGTAGGACTTTTAACCGATCATATTCCTGTGAATGAGGTTGCTTCTCATCTTACAGAACAGTTAATTACTCAAAAAATTGAAACGATTAATAAGTCGCTAATTCAAGATTTCAGTATCAACAAACCAAAAATTGCCGTTTTAGGATTGAATCCACATGCGGGTGACGGCGGAGTTATCGGAAAAGAAGACGATACTTTATTGAAACCAGTAATTAAAAAATTATTTGAAAAAGGGACTTTGGTTTTTGGACCTTATCCTGCCGATGGCTTTTTTGGCAATAGCCAATATGAGAAATTCGATGCCGTAATTGCGGCCTATCACGACCAAGGTTTAATACCATTTAAAACATTATCGTTTGGGAATGGCGTAAATTACACTGCAGGGTTAGATAAAATTCGAACGTCCCCAGATCACGGAACTGCTTTTGATATTGCTGGAAAAGGAATTGCCAATCACAATTCATTTAAAGAGGCTGTTTTTTTAGCAATTGACATCTATAACTCAAGAAATGAGTATATAGAAATCAGCAATAATCCACTAAAAACCAAAGAAAAGCAGTTGTAAACAAAAAAATGTTGATAACGCTTTTGATATTAGTATTATTTTATATCTTTGCACCCCGAAGTTTTGGGAAAAATTGTTGTTAGGATGAAAAAGTTAAATGAATTTTTAATTCCATTTATAGGATTAAAGTTAGGAAAACATCAATTTGAATATCAAATAAGTAAGGAGTTCTTTGATAACTTTGATTATGATGAGTTTGAAAGCGCAAACATTAAAGTAAATGTTGCTTTTGAAAAGAAAAGCACCCTTATGGAATTGAATTTTAAACACAAGGGAACCATTCATGTTCCTTGTGATTTAACAAACGAAATGTTTGATTTTCCAATAAAAGGAAAACTAAAAGTAATCGTAAAGTTTGGAGAAGAATACAATGATGATAATGACGAGTTATTGATTTTGCCTCACGGGGAACATGAAATTAATATTTCTCAAATTATATACGAAATGATTGTTTTGTCTATACCTTTCAGAAGGGTTCACCCAGGAATAAAAGACGGAACATTAAATTCAGAAGCATTAAAAAAGCTTAATGAATTAAGAGTTGAAGAAATAAAAAAAGAAGAAGAAATTGACCCGCGTTGGGAAAAATTAAAACAACTATTAACGGATAAATAATATAGTAAAATGGCACATCCTAAGAGAAAAACCTCGAAGACTAGAAGAGACAAGAGAAGAACACATTATAAAGCTACAGTTGCTCAAATTGCAACTTGTCCTATCACAGGAGAAGCACATTTATACCACAGAGCTTACTGGCATGAAGGTAAAATGTACTACAGAGGTCAGGTTGTTATTGACAAGCAAGTTGCTGTTGCTTAATACATTTTAAAAATAAAAGATAAACTCTCACCTGTTGGGAGTTTTTTTTGTTGGAATAAACTTTAACAGCTTATATTCAACACTAAATGAAATAATTTAGAAAATAATTTGTAATTTCAACCCGTTTTCGGAATTCAATTACAAGTCGAAAATTAAAAATCCTATGAGTAAAATTACAGCCGCAATTACTGCTGTCGGTGGATATGTTCCAGATTTTGTACTTTCTAATCAAGTATTAGAAACTATGGTTGATACCAATGATGAATGGATTACAACAAGAACTGGAATTAAAGAAAGAAGGATTTTAAAAGGAGAAGGATTAGGAACATCCTATTTAGCAATTCAAGCCGCAAAAGACCTATTAAAAAAAGGAAATATTGACCCTTTAGAAATTGATTTGGTTTTATTGGCAACTGCAACACCTGACATGCTTGTAGCATCAACAGGAGTTTATGTAGCTTCCCAAATAGGCGCTACCAATGCATTTGCATACGATTTACAAGCAGCATGTTCAAGTTTCTTATATGGAATGTCAACAGCATCTTCTTATATTGAATCTGGAAGGTATAAAAAAGTACTTTTAATAGGTGCCGATAAAATGTCGTCAATAATTGATTATACTGATAGAGCTACTTGTATTATTTTTGGCGATGGCGCAGGAGCGGTTTTATTTGAACCAAATCATGAAGGCCTAGGCTTTCAAGATGAGATTTTGAGATCAGACGGAATAGGAAGAGAATTTCTTAAAATGGATGCCGGCGGTTCTATCCTCCCTCCATCTCATGAAACTGTAGATGCAAAACAACATTTCGTTTTTCAAGATGGAAAACAAGTTTATAAATACGCTGTTACCGGAATGGCTGATGTCAGTGAGAAAATAATGCAAAGAAATAATCTTTCACATGCAGATGTAAATTGGCTTGTTGCTCATCAAGCTAATAAAAGAATAATAGATGCTACATCAAGTAGAATGGGTATTGACGACAGTAAAGTATTAATAAATATTGAAAAATATGGAAATACTACATCTGCGACACTGCCTTTATTATTATTTGATTTTGAGAAAAAATTAAAAAAAGGAGATAATATAATATTCGCCGCTTTTGGAGGTGGATTCACATGGGGATCTATCTATTTAAAGTGGGCATACAACAGAGAGTAAACTAACCTAAAATTAATATTATGGATTTAAAAGAAATTCAAAACCTGATCAAGTTTGTTTCTAATTCGGGAGTTGCAGAAGTAAAGCTAGAAATGGATGATGTAAAAATCACCATTAAAACTACAGTAGAAGGAACTTCTCCAGAAATTACATATTTACAAGCGCCTGTAGCTCAAGCTGCTCCTCAAGCTGCTCCAGCACCAGTTGCTGCCACTCCAGTTGCTGCTGCACCTGCTGCAGAAAACTCAAATTACATCACTGTAAAATCTCCAATGATTGGTACTTTCTACAGAAAACCATCACCAGACAAACCAATGTTTGTAGAAGTTGGAAGCACAATTTCAAAAGGAGATACCTTATGTGTAATTGAAGCGATGAAATTGTTTAACGAAATTGAATCTGAAGTATCAGGTAAAATCGTTAAAATATTAGTTGATGATATGTCACCAGTAGAATTTGACCAACCGTTATTCATAGTTGATCCTTCTTAAGAAATTATAAATTATGAATTTTAAATTATGAATTGGCATACACTTTCATAATTTATAACTTATAACTCATAACTCATAATTCAAAAAAAAATGTTTAAAAAAATATTAATTGCAAATAGAGGTGAAATCGCTCTTCGAGTTATTAGAACCTGCAGAGAAATGGGAATTAAAACGGTTGCCGTTTATTCTACTGCTGATGCTGAAAGTCTTCACGTAAAATTTGCTGACGAAGCAGTTTGTATTGGACCTCCGCCAAGTAATCTTTCCTATTTAAAGATGTCAAATATTATTGCTGCAGCAGAAATTACTAATGCTGATGCAATACATCCGGGATACGGATTTCTTTCTGAAAATGCAAAATTTTCAAAAATCTGTCAAGAACACGGAATAAAATTTATTGGTGCTTCTCCAGAAATGATTGATAGAATGGGGGACAAAGCTTCTGCAAAAGCAACTATGATTGAAGCTGGAGTTCCATGTGTGCCAGGTTCTGCAGGAATATTGGAATCATACGAACAAGCTCAAAAATTATCTTTAGAAATGGGTTATCCTGTAATGCTAAAAGCTACCGCTGGTGGTGGAGGTAAAGGGATGCGTGCTGTTTGGAAAGAAGAAGATTTATTAAAAGCTTGGGAAGGTGCTCGGCAAGAGTCTGCTGCTGCATTCGGTAATGACGGAATGTATCTTGAAAAATTAATCGAAGAACCACGTCATATTGAAATTCAAGTAGTTGGTGATTCTTACGGAAAAGCGTGTCATTTATCGGAAAGAGATTGTTCTGTTCAACGCCGTCATCAAAAATTAACTGAGGAAACTCCGTCACCATTTATGACCGATGAATTAAGAACTAGAATGGGAGAAGCTGCTGTTAAAGCTGCCGAATATATAAAATATGAAGGTGCAGGAACGGTAGAATTTCTAGTGGACAAACATAGAAATTTCTATTTCATGGAAATGAACACTAGAATTCAAGTAGAGCACCCGATTACAGAGCAAGTAGTAGATTACGACTTGATTCGTGAGCAAATAATGGTGGCTGCAGGGATTCCAATTTCTGGGAAAAACTATTTACCACAACTACACGCAATTGAATGTAGAATAAACGCTGAAGATCCTTACAATGATTTCCGCCCTTCACCAGGAAAAATTACTACACTTCATGCACCAGGAGGACACGGTGTTCGACTAGATACTCACGTTTACGCAGGTTACACGATTCCGCCAAATTACGATTCAATGATTGCTAAATTAATTACAACGGCTCAAACGCGTCAAGAAGCGATTAATAAGATGAAACGCGCCTTGGATGAATTTGTAATAGAAGGAATAAAGACTACCATTCCTTTTCACCGTCAATTAATGGATGATGAGCAATATGTAGCTGGAAATTATACTACCGCTTTCATGGATACTTTTAAAATGAATGATCCTGAATAAAGCGAAATCTAAAAATTAAAAAATCCCAATCGAAAGATTGGGATTTTTTATTTTAAAAAGAGCTTTATTATTGCAGCTCTTATTTATATTTAAATTGAAACTACTAGTTTCCTGTAACTTTAACATTATCAACTTCCCAAGTAGAAGATGCTGTATTTGATGAGGTATATTTAAATGCCACATAAACAGTGCTATTTCCAGCTCCCGCGAAAGCGTTTAAAGATAAATTTCCTGAATTAGCCCAAACATAATTACCAGTTGATAGCGTTGCTCCAGTAATTGTTGTCCAAGTTACACCTGCTGCGTAAGGACTTCCCGAACCAGAATAGTTTCTAGAAACTAAAACTACAATAGGATCTCCTGTAAATTTGTAAGCATTATCAAAATTCAAAGTAGCTGTTGTTAAAGTAGATAAATTTTGAACAGGAGAAATCAACCAATCTTCATTAGCTCTACTGGTAGTTGCAAACCCTGACATTTTAGCCATAGAGCCTGGATTTCCAAAAGTAGTACTGTGTGTCCATACTTCAGCTCCAGTAACACTAAAAGCAGTCCAAGCAGCGATACCACCATCAAAAGTTTCATTTAATAAAGGAGAAAATCTTGGAGATGTTAATTTGATATCAGCTTCAGTTCTTACCATAAACTGGTAATCGTTGTTGTATTTTGTCATGATTCCTCTAATTTTTCCACTTCCAGTAGCAACTCTTTTTGCAGCAAAATTAGAATACCCACTTGTTCTAAAAATCACAGAACTTCCGTTAAAATCTTGAATTCTACGATTGGTTGCTCCACCGATAGTATTTGGATTTGATGGACTTGCATCATAATAAGTGCTATTATTTAAAATATCATTGTCAATAAATTGAACTCTATCCAATTCAATTAATTTATTTAAATAAGTACCACCACTAACAGCTTGTTCAATAGTTACTCGTTGAACTAATTGATCTTCATTTACAGCAGTACATGTTCTATTTACAGCAGCTTTGAAATCTGTTTCTGACATTCTTCCTACTTCAGCACCTCCTGAAGAGTTGGCATAAAGACCACCAATTCTCATTCCATCAAATTTTACATCTTTATACAAACCATCCATTTTAATTAGGACTTTTCTTCCTGGCTCATAATTAATAAAGGTAGAAGAGGCATCAACAGGAATACTGAATGCTCTTGATCCATCTAAAGTTTGGAAAGAAATTGATTTAAAGAAATTTCCCCCTATATCGCTAGAAGTTACATAAGCTTCAATTACGTCAGACACACCAGGAACAATATTGGTGTGAACTGCTACAACAGTACCAGCGATGATTTGAGAAACTTCTCTGTTTTTTACCAATGATGTTTCTGAACAATCTCCTAGGGTAGGTGCTCCAAACTCATCGTTTACACAACTAGTAAACAATCCCGCAGACAGAATACTAAAAAATACTGATTTTAAAATTATTGATTTCATATTATTGTTGTTTTATTTTTATTAGAAATTGATATATAAATTTAAGAAATAGGTTCTTCCGAAACCGTAAAAATATCTAGGGGCAAATGCCGGAGTTCCACTTGAAACGTCTTGGTTTAATTGTCTGTAGTTGGAGTTTCTTGCTTGTTCAAATCCACCTGTTTTGTATACAATATCCATAACGTTATTTATACTTGCAAAGAATCCAAAGGTGTTATCTCCTACTTTCCAAGATTTTCCACCAACTAAGTTTAATAAAGCAAAATTATCAAATTTTTCTTGCTTTAACAATTCGTTTGCTCTAGCTTGAGTTGCCTCAGGGAATGGATTGTTATTTACGCCTAGAGGGTCAGTAAAAAAGCGATCTGTTCTTGTAATCGGAGCAACATCAATATAATTATTAGCAAGGTAATTAATATTAGCACCTACCCACCAAAATTTAGGATCTCTATATTCAATTCCAAAAGCGGCAGCAGCTTGAGGCATACCTGACTGTTTGTAATTTTTTAATTTTGCTTGACCATAATCATTTAATGGCATCGGATTATCTATAGTTGCTGCAGCATCGGAACTTACTTTTACATTTGGATTACTGTCAAAAATATAGTCTCCATAAGCAATACTTGTTGTCACTTTTAGGGTAGAAGTAATTGGATATTCAGCACCAAATTCAATTCCTACATTTCTCTTATCTAAATTTGTAATCGTTTCAGCTACGAAAACATTGCTTTCATTTGCATCAGTTGCTGGGTCATCAATTCCTGCACCGTCTCCAAAAAAGAACGAAGTTTCAGTTTGATTTTGAATTTTAGAATAAAAAGCGGTAAGTCTAAGTTTTAATTTAGGAGTAGAAATTATATAACTCGCATCCGCACTTGAAACAGTTTCATTTGAAACACCATCAGTTATATTATTAGTAACTCTGGCATTATTGAATACATTTCTTAAACTCGGTGCTTTAGTCATATAAAGACCATTAAAAGTTAAGTATTGACGTCCCGAAATTTTGTAAGTTAAACCTCCTTTAAATCCAAAATTATCAAAAACTTTTTTAGGGCTAAACCCATAAGAATTGTTTGCGTAGAAACCATTTCTAAACAATCCTTCTCTTTCATATTCTGAACGAGAGAATGATTGTGCTAAGTAGAAATCAACTTTCTTGTAAACAAATTTAAATTGGGTAAAGGCATCAATTTTTGTGGTAAACAAATTATAATTGTACCCATAAGCATCTCCTTTTCCAACCATTCTATTTGGATTATTTAAATCAGATTGCTGTTGATCGCCAACGCCAAATAAATTTAAGTCATAAAAAGCGGAACCTCCTAATAAATCAAGCATGTTTTTAAAATTGTGAGATTTCAACCTAGTGAAACTTCCACCCGCATTTAAAATTATATTATCTGAAAGTTGAGAACTTAATATTGAATTAGCCACCGCTTGAGTGTCATCGGTACGGTCTTCGAATAGCACGTATTTACTTGTTCCGCTAATTGAATTGGCACGATACATTGATGTCCAATCTATTTGTTTATTAGTAAAAAAGTTTGCGTTTTGAGAGCCTATTAAGGCAGGGTTTGTTGGATCATTAGGGTTGTATAAACTGATACCTCCTAAACCACCAGGAAGATAAGCCGCAGGATTTTGAAGTGTAACAGCCGCAGGGTCATTTTCAAATAATGATGTGTAGTAACTAGGCAAGTTTCTATAATAAGTAGGGTCAGGATTATTGGCTCCTTGAAAATCTATTCTACTATTTCCAATTTTACCTGTTTGAAAAGAAACATTAATATTCAAATTGGTTTTTGAAGATAGTTTCCAATAATTACTTAAAATAAATATTGGCTCTTCAACAGTTTTTACTCTAGAATTTCTTTTTTCCCCATTTTGCCAACCCCAGTAAGAATTGTATGTTTCACCTCCAAGGCGAGTTACCTCTTGAGTATTTGGAGAATTTTTTCCTCTACTGTTTTGTCCGAAAATAGCAGTAAAATTTAAGCTATTATTTTTAGATATTTTTCTTTCTACGGATGCAAAAAAGGAATTAGCACTATAATTTGTGCCTTGGAAATATCCTTCTTGAGCCCAACGTCTAGAAGCAGAAATGGTGTAAGCCCATCCGTCACTTCGCATACCAGAAGCTACAGTTCCCATAATTCTACCAGTATAATTGGTATTGGTTCCACCAAATGAAACTCTATTCCCCGGGCGATATAAAGAAGCTCTTGTATTAATTTCATTGGTACCTAGAATACCACCAAAAGTATAATCAGAAGGTGCAGATCCATTAGTAAATTCTTGATTACGAGTAGCGTCATTCAAGCCACCCCAATTACTATATTGTGGTCTTCCATCATAGATTTTATTCATGGAAATTCCATTGATCATGGTAACACCATATTCATTATCCAATCCTCTCATCTTGAAACGAGCCTGACCCCAGTTAAAAGCTGCTGCTTGTTGGAACACGTCTCTAGATGCCTGAAGCAAACTAGAAGTGCTTTCTGAACCACTGTTGTCGTCTCCTAAGTCGGAATCAGTAATCGTAATTAAACTTAATTGTCTTTCTTCTGTAATATCAGATTCCAAATTAATTGTTCCTAAATCTAATATTTTGCCAGCTACAATTTCAACTGAAAGTAACTGATCTTTATACCCAGTACTTTTAATTTGAACCAATTTTATTCCAGCAGCTACAGTTTCAAATGTAAATTTTCCTTCGGCATTTGTGAGCTGAGTTAAATTTGAATTTTGAATCGTGGCAATTGCATTTTGTAATGGCTTTTTTGTTTTAGCATCAATTACCTTCCCAGAAACTCCAGAAATATCCTGAGCAAAAACAAAAAATACTTGCATTACAAATAAGAAACTAATAACAAGTTTTTTCATAAAGTATTTTTAAATTAACCCTTATTTTTTATTTATTTAAAAAACGGGCTTACAAATTTACACGATTTTAATTTACTAAAATTAAAATCCCTTAACTAATTGTTAAAATTGTTGTTTTATTTACATTAATAATATTAGAACAATTAAAAAAAGTCAAATAAACAACAGAATTTATTTCGGAATAATGCCATTTGTATTTTTTAATTTTCTTTAAAATAATCACTTATTAATTTCTTAATATCCTAATGTAATTAATCTCCAATAATATTTTACATTTGTAGCCCTACTATGTTAAAGGCGAGGATAATTAAACACCTAAATTCTATGAACTTAAGAAATAAAATCACACTTCTTTTTATATTTTTCACAATTATTTGTATCAATGCGCAGCAAAAGAAATTTTCCGTTCATACGGTGGCTTTCTATAATTTAGAAAATTTATTTGATACCATTAACAATCCTAATTTTGATGAAGAATGGTTGCCAAATGGCGCTCAAAACTGGACCTCTGAAAAATACAGTAAAAAATTAGAGAATCTAGCGAGAGTACTTTCTGAAATTGGAACTGGTGAAAACCCAAATTCACCAACTTTAATTGGTGGTTCAGAAATTGAAAACAGAGGTGTTTTGGAAGACCTAGTAAAACAACCTAAACTTGCCGTAAACAATTACGGAATTGTGCACTATGACTCTCCCGATAAACGAGGAATTGACGTGGCACTTTTATATCAAAAAAAACATTTTAAACCTACAAGCTCCATCAATATCCCTTTGCTAATTTATAGAAACGATTCTAAAATTGTAGAAAAAAATTCCGGAGAAACCGCTGAAGATAAAGCCGATAGCGATAAAAATGAGGTTTCAATTGACAACCGAGTTTATACCAGAGACGTATTATTAGTAACAGGAATGTTAGACGGCGATGAGGTAAATGTCATTGTAAATCACTGGCCATCAAGATCAGGTGGTGAAAAAAAGAGCAGCCCATTTAGAGAAGCAGCCGGAAGATTGAATAAAAAAATCATGGATTCAATTTATAAAATAAATCCAAATGCCAAAATAATCATCATGGGAGATTTGAATGATGGCACCTACAATAAAAGTGTAAAAGAAGGAATTGGTGCAAAATTAAAAAAGGAACAAGTGAAACAATTCGGAGTTTATAATCCTTTCGAGCAAATGGCAATTGACGGCAATTCTTCTCTTTTTTATAGAGATGCCGGAGATATTTTCGACCAAATAATGGTGTCCGAAACATTAATAAAAAAAGACTATTCATCCTACAGATATTGGAAATCAGGAATTTACAACAAACCGTTTATGATTCAAACCACCGGCCAATACAAGGGATATCCACTAAGGCACACTATAAACGAGGTAGGTTTTAGCGACCACTTCCCAGTTTATATTTATCTTATTAAAGAAGAAAAATAAATAAAAACCGCTATTCATTGAGTAGCGGTTTTTTTCTATTCTTTGGTTTTTTCGAGTAACGAAGCTTTATTTTTTGGAGCTATTCCGGCTATCATTCCAAATCCTCGCTAAAAAGCTCGGGATTTTCCCTTCTATCCGGGCTAGGCGATTGGATTTATAAAATTATTTTCTTTTCCCAGCGAAAAACGACTTCATTAAGTAGGCCGCTTCCTCCGCCAATACTCCTCGCACCACAGTTGTTTTCGGATGTAATTGAGTTCCCATATTATCAAAACCTCTATTTTCATCGCTTGCACCAAATACAATTTTGGAAATCTGACTCCAATACAAAGCACCAGCACACATTTGACAAGGTTCTAAAGTAACATACAAAGTGCAACCCGTTAAGAATTTTCCGCCAAGGAAATTTGCCGCCGAAGTAATGGCTTGCATTTCTGCATGCGCGGTAACATCATTCAAAAGTTCAGTGAGATTGTGAGTTCTCGCAATGATTTTATTATCAACCACAATCAAAGCGCCCACAGGGACTTCGCCTTTTTCAAAAGCCAATTCCGCTTCCTGCAAAGCTTTTTTCATGAAATATTCGTCACTGAAAGGGTTTTCCATAATAGTATTTACTAATCACAAATTACTAACTATTTGTGAATCTTAGTTTTATTTTTGTGAATCTTTGAGAAACAACTTTTTATCGATTGTAAAAATACAATTTCAAATCGTACATTTGCATTATGTCAAGCAATTTACTTTCAAATATCAATTCTCCATCCGATTTAAGGCTTCTTGACGAAGTGCAACTTCCTCAATTGGCTCAAGAGTTGCGTGATTTTATAATTGATATTGTTGCCGTAAAAGAAGGGCATTTGGGAGCAAGTTTGGGTGTAATAGAATTAACCATCGCACTCCATTATATTTTTGATACCCCTAATGATTTATTAGTTTGGGACGTTGGTCACCAGGCCTACGGTCACAAAATCCTTACCGGTAGAAGAGATAATTTTCATACTAACAGACAGCTGAACGGGATTTCAGGTTTCCCAAAACGAAGTGAAAGCAATTTTGATACCTTCGGTGTTGGACATTCGTCCACTTCAATATCAGCTGCTTTAGGAATGGCAATTGCTTCCAATTTAAAAGGCGATTTGAACAAGCAACATATTGCGGTTATTGGTGACGCTTCAATAGCTTCCGGAATGGCGTTTGAAGGACTGAATCACGCCGGAGTTACCGATGCCAATTTATTAGTGATTCTGAACGATAACGCCATTGGAATTGATCCAAGTGTAGGCGCCTTGAAAAATTATTTGACTGCAGTCAAAGAAGGAAAAAATCCGAAGGAGAACAACATGATCAAATCCCTTAATTTTGATTATTCTGGCCCAATTGATGGAAACGATATTTATGCAGTTCTGAGAGAATTAAAACGATTACAAAAAATAAAAGGCCCTAAATTCCTTCACATTATTACTACTAAAGGGAAAGGACTTCAACAAGCAGAAGACAACCAAGTGCAATACCATGCACCAGGGAAATTTGATAAAATTACGGGGGAAATTATTCCAAAATCGGAGCAGCATTTACCTCCAAAATACCAAGATGTTTTTGGATTAACGCTTCTAGAATTGGCTAAAGCCAATGAAAAAATAATTGGAATTACCCCTGCAATGCCTTCAGGAAGTTCGCTTAAATTTATGATGGACGAGTTTCCAAAACGTGCATTCGATGTTGGAATCGCCGAACAGCACGCGGTAACTTTATCAGCTGGAATGACAACCCAAGGAATGATTGTTTTCTGTAATATTTATTCTACTTTTTTACAGCGCGCCTACGACCAAGTTATTCACGATGTTGCTTTACAAAATTTGCCTGTAATTTTCTGTTTGGACAGAGCAGGGTTAGTTGGCGAAGATGGAGCAACACACCATGGCGTTTTTGATTTGGCTTATTTGCGATGTATTCCCAATCTGATTGTGTATTCGCCAATAAACGAAATTGCCCTTCGGAATATTTTATTTACCGCTCAACTGGGCTTGAATAACCCAATTGCAATCCGTTATCCAAGAGGTCGAGGACAAATTGTAGATTGGCAAAAGCCTTACAAAAAATTGGAAATAGGCAAAGCCAATTGTATTAAAGAAGGAACAATCACAGCCGTTTTATCTAATGGACCAATAGGAAACACAGTTACATTGGCTATAGCCAAACTGAACAATCCAGAAGCCATAGCACATTTCGATTTTGCATTTGTAAAACCTTTAGACGAAAATGCTTTGCATGCAATTTTCAATGAATTTGAAAAAATAATCACTATTGAAGATGGAGTAATAAATGGTGGTTTTGGAAGTGCTATATTAGAATTTGCTTCTCAAAATAATTATTCAACCCCAATTCTAAATTTGGGAATCCCAGACGAATTTATTGAACAAGGAACTGTTGAAGAATTGCATCAATATTGTAAAATAGATGTGGACAGTTTAGTTTCTATTTTATCATAAAAAAAATCCAACCATTTTCATGATTGGATTTTTTAATTCAACTATTTTAAACTAGTTTTTAATAATTTTTTGAGAATAATTTAAGTCATCTCCAGAAATTCTTAGAACATAAATTCCAGATTCAACCGATTTTAAATCAATTGCTTTTTCTGAATTAAAGAATTCATTTTTAGCAGTATAAACTTCTCTTCCGTTTAAATCAACTACTTGAATAGTTACTTTTCCTGAGTATTGATTGATGTTGATATTATAAATACCATTAGATGGATTTGGAGAAATTACAACTCCTTTTTTATTTGAGAAATCTTCATTTGCTAATGTTCCAGAGGTAAACAATCCAGAGAAAACCCCTCTTCCGTAGGTAGAAGCATATACGGCATTGTCATTTCTTAAATCCAAATCAGTGACTTTAACGTTGCTCATGCCGTTGAATGATTGAAACCAAACAGGAGATGCAGTGTTGAAGGTAGTGGTATACCAAACCCCAAGATCAGTACCTACAATTACCTCATTAAGTTTTAATGGGTTTTGTAAAATACATTTTACAGGTAAATCAGGCAAGTTTCCTTCTTTGTTTTGCCAAGTTAATCCACGATCGGCACTGTACCAAATACTTGCTACATTATAATTATGGAAAGTTACAAAAATATCATTTTCTGATTGACCAAATTCTACATCTGAAACACTTCCTACAAAATTTGGTCCCGTAATATCGGTCCATGTTACTGTAGAGGCATTTGCATTTGCTGAAATCAAGACTTTTCCATTTCTAAAACCAACCAATAAAGTTGTTGCTGCAGTTGAGTATTTTGAGACATTTAATGCTGTAGGTGAACTTGTAATTAAAGTGGTATTGGTTAAAGTAGTTTTTGTAACCGTACCTGATTTTAAATTGGTATATCTTCTAATTCCATAAACAGGAGTTGTACCTGGAACGGTGTAATCGGCAAATAATATATCTCTACTAGAGTCCAATGCCATCGGACAAATAAATGCACCGTTAGAGGTAGTTTCGTTATTTATTGTTCTAGTTGACCCTGAGGTTGTTCTGTAAACAATCCTTTGGTTATAAACATAGTTAGTAATAAAATAATTATCAGTACCTTGATCAAACATAGAAGCAGCACCATCGCCTCCTTGAGCTTCAACACTTGCATTCTCTCCAGCTGAAACGCCACCAAAATATTGAGAACCATTATCCTGAGCTCCTGCAACAAAATAATCTCCTGAACCGATACTAGTTGGACCTACTCCAACGGTATAAAACTGAGTAACATTAAATCCATTATTTCTAGAATCAATACCAGAGTTACTAGTTGCTGAAGATAAATTTCCACCATAATAAACCCCACCATCATTCCCAAAAACAGCTACATTCGAATTTCCGGGTTTGAATGTTATTGCATGTTGATCTGAGTGAACATTTGTTGTCCAATTTGAAATTGAAACCCATGAATTTCCTCCGTCTGATGATCGATATAAATCAATTCCACCTACGTAAACAATTTGGTCATTACTTGGATCTGCTTCAATTGTTAAGTTATACCAACCCTGACCTCCAGTAAATCCGTAGGTAGTTTCTCTTGTTTCATTTCCAACAGGCAACGGCATAATGCTTGATGTTGCAAAACCATCGGTTGTTTTAATAATTTGTACTTCAACTCCGTCAGTTGCAGTTGCTTGATTTAATTGCGATAAAACATAAATTAGGTTTGGGTTTGTCGCTGAGGTTTCAATTTCAACTCGTTCGCCACCACCATTTCCAGTTACTGTGTACTTCTCAACAAAAGTTGCGCCTCCATCTGAGGAACAAAAAACTTTTCCACCACCTTCAGAAAAGGCAAAACTGTTTTTAGTAGAAATCCATAATTTATTGTCGGCACCAATTTCTATATCATTAGGACAATATTTATTTTGACTTGAAGAAAGCGGCATATTTAATTGTGCCCAAGTTGAGCCACCGTTGACAGATTTATAAACTCCAAAGGTATCAGAACCCATATAAGTGGTTGAGTTTGCAGAACCATAATAAGAATCTGCTGCAGCAACATAAACCTCAGAAACTCCTGCATTATTTCGTATAGCAATTTTATTTATATGCTGAATACCAGGAACTAAACTTCCGGTAATAACTCCGGCATTACTTGGGTTTAAAGTTACATTGACATCACCCGAAGCTAATGCTGCTTCTAAACGATCACCATCAGCTTGAGATATCATAACTGAAGGGATAGTAATATTTGTATCTGTTCCTCCAATTGCCGCTGGCGGACCAGGAACGTTATTCATAATAATTACAGCAATGGCTCCTGCAGTTTGGGCATTCATTACTTTTACAGCAAATGTACAAGAACCTCTTCTTATTAAAGCAATTTTTCCATTAACAGCTGCAGAATTTGTGAATCCCACGCACCCAATAGTTGGGGTCGCAGAGCCATCTGAAACTAAAACGATATTTGATGTCATTGGCGCAGTGATAGTTGGACCAAATGATAAATTTGGAAAGCATGGGTAATTTCCAGCAGCACCAGAAGGGCTGTTAACTGTAACATTACTAGCAGATTGAAAAGTAGTAGCTCCGGTAACTCCACCAAGAACTCTGGTCCATGTTGCTCCTCCATTTATTGATTTCCAAACGCCATTTCCGCCTACATCTCCTGCAGTATAGGATTCCCCAGTTCCAAGATAAAATACATTGGTATTATTTGGGTCAAAAGCGAGGCAAGATACATTTAGATTGTCTGTAATATTTACTCTAGTCCATACTGATCCTGCATTTGAAATCGCTGTATTTTTCCAAAGACCACCACTAACACCACCTGCAAAAACAGTCTCACGAGTAGGATCGTTAGGGTCAAACATTATTGCTCTTGTTCTACCTCCAACATTTGTTGGGCCTCTTTCAACCCAGCTGTTATCAACCGCATCCCCTGGAACTCTTCCTGAAGCAAGTATTCGTTGTCTTTCTTCTACTATTTCTCTTCGAATTACCTCCAAATTCTCAGGAGTTGGTCTACCTAAAACAGGATTCATAGTTAATTCCCACTCATTTTCATAGTATTTATTGGGAGGAACTCCATTTGGTCTATCGTTTCCTAATTGTTTTGATTTTAAAAATGGGCTGTGACTTTGGTAATACGCCAATTTTTTTCTTAACTCAAGTGTTTTTTTACTTGGTTTTGCTTTTTTGTTTTTTTTAATTGTGGCTGACAATGTTTTTGATTCTTTTTCTGTTTTTGCCTGAGAAAACCCCGACACAATAAACAAAATAGTGAAAATCAAAAAAAGTAGTTTGTTTTTCATAATATTAGTTTAAAATTTATAAGATTGTAAAGATAGGGATTCAATTGGTCTTAAAAATAATAAAAACACAATCATCAAATATTTAACTTTTCGAAGCATTTATTGTATTAAATAATATGTAGGCATTTCCATCTGTAAGAAGCGAAATAAAATGACAAATGTGAAGTAATCTGTCGTATAAATTGTCTTTTTCAACTCTGAATTTTTCTGGAAGTAACTGCATAACTAAACTATCAAAATTGGACGCTTTGCCTTCATAATTATTATTATAGGCAGTAATAAATTTGTCTAAAAGGGTATTTATTATCTGATAACCCGTCAATTCTTTTTCAATCACTTCTCGGCTTTTATAAATATTTTTCACGCTCAATTTGATAATGTCGTCCATTTGTGCTTTGTATTTACTTTTATCGGTAAGCGCATAAGTGAATTTACCGTTTAAAATTGCTTCTTCATTTTCAATAAATACATTTACTGCATCATTAATTAAACTACCAATAGCAATGGCGCGCAAATAACTAATTCGATCTTCTTTTGAAGTTAAAGTGTTGTATTTATTAGTATCAATACTGTCTTTTACCAAATTAATAAGGTATTCCAAAGCATAATCTTCGGAGACTAAACCTAGATTGATTCCGTCTTCAAAATCAATAATGGTGTAGCAAATATCATCTGCAGCCTCAACCAAATAAGCTAAAGGATGTCTTTCATAACCAATATCTTTTCCGGATTTATTTGGAATCATCCCTAATTCTGAAGCAACTTCTTTGAAAAAAGCGACATCCGATTGGAAAAATCCATATTTTTTATCTGCAATTGCTGAGGTTGGTTTTTTTGGCAAACTCTCTTTAGGATATTTCATAAACGCCCCCAAAGTTGCATAAGATATTCTCAAACCTCCATCATTTCCGGGTCTGGAGCTTGTTAAAACTGAAAATCCATTGGCATTTCCTTCAAAATCTATTAAGTCTTGCCATTCTTTATCAGATAATTTGGCTTTGTATTTTTGTCCGTTTCCAATTGAAAAATATTCTCCTATAGCTTTTTCTCCTGAATGACCAAAAGGAGGATTTCCAATGTCATGAGCCAATGAAGCTGCTGCTACAATTGCCCCAAAATCGTTCATTTCATAACCATGAATCTCATTTAAATAAGGATATTTTTCAATTATTTTCTTTCCAACCAATCGCCCAATGGAACGACCTACAACCGAAACTTCCAAGCTATGGGTTAATCTTGTATGAACAAAATCTGTTTTAGACATTGGAATAACTTGCGTTTTATCTTGCAAACTTCGAAATGCCGATGAAAATATTATTCGATCATAATCGACTTCAAAACCCAATCGGGTGTCGTCTTGTTCTTTGCGCAAGCGCTTAAAAGTGTCACCTTGTCTTTTTAGTGATAATAATTCTTCCCACTTCATTTGTTTGATAGCTTTGGTTTAATTCACGAATATACAAAATAGGATTGAAGTTCCTTAAATTGCAATTAATAAAAAAATAAAAAAGCAATTCCGTATTAACCAGCTACTTGTCCCTAAGATAAAATATCTTATTTTTGCAACTATTCTTGACTAGTTTCAAGGATTTCAAAAATACAATTATGATACAAAATCCTAAAAGATATACTATAACAGCTGCATTGCCTTACACAAATGGACCAATCCATATTGGTCATTTGGCGGGTGTTTACGTGCCTTCTGATATATATTCCCGATATTTAAGATTACAAAACAAAGATGTGTTGTTTGTTTGCGGAAGCGACGAACACGGCGTTGCCATTTCGATGAAAGCTAAAAAAGAAGGAGTTACGCCTCAGGAAATCATTGATAAATACGACGAAATAATTCGTCAATCGTTTATAGATTTTGGAATTTCTTTTGATAATTATTCAAGAACTTCAGCTAAAATTCATCACGATACGGCTTCTGAATTTTTCAAGAAATTATATGACAATGGTGATTTTATTGAGCAAGTAACGAAACAATTGTATGACGCTAAAGCAAATCAATTTTTAGCAGATCGATTTGTAACTGGAACTTGCCCAAAATGTGGTCATGAAGAAGCTTATGGCGATCAATGTGAAAAATGCGGTTCTACATTAAATGCAACCGATTTAATTAATCCAAAATCTACAATTACAGGCGAAATTCCAGTTTTGAAATCGACAAAACATTGGTTTTTACCTTTGGATCGTTATGATTCTTTTTTAAGAGAATGGATTTTGGTGGGTCATAAAAACGACTGGAAGCCCAATGTTTACGGACAAGTAAAATCTTGGATTGATAGTGGTTTAGAGCCCCGAGCAGTTACTAGAGATTTAGATTGGGGAATTGACGTTCCTGTTGAAGGTGCCGAAGGAAAAAAACTATACGTGTGGTTTGATGCCCCAATTGGATATATTTCAGCTTCCAAAGAATGGGCAGCGAGAGAAGGAAAAGACTGGGAACCGTATTGGAAAAATGAAGACACGAAACTGGTACACTTTATTGGGAAAGACAATATTGTTTTTCACTGTATCATTTTCCCAGCGATGTTAAAAGCTGAAGGAAGTTATATTTTACCTGATAATGTTCCAGCAAATGAATTCTTGAATTTGGAAGGAGATAAATTATCGACATCAAAAAATTGGGCGGTTTGGTTACACGAATATTTACTCGATTTTCCAAATCAGCAAGATGTTTTAAGATATGCTTTGACTTCTAATGCCCCAGAAACCAAGGATAACGATTTTACTTGGAAAGATTTTCAGGCTAGAAATAACAATGAATTGGTTGCTATTTTTGGAAATTTTATTAATCGTGTTGTGGTTTTATCCAATAAATATTATAATGGAATTGTTCCAAATCCGAGTGAATTTTTAGATGTTGACAACGCCGTTTTAACAGAATTAAAAGCTTATCCTGCGGTAATTTCAAGTTCTGTGGAGCGCTACCGTTTTAGAGAGGCTTTGGGAGAATTGATGAATGTTGCCCGTTTGGGAAATAAATATTTAGCTGATGAAGAACCTTGGAAAGTAATTAAAGACAATCCTGAGCGCGTGCAAACGCAAATGTATGTTGCCTTGCAAATTGCAGCCGCTTTGAGTTCACTTTGCGAACCATTTTTACCATTTACCGCTACTAAACTTTCAAGAATTCTAAAAATAGAAACCAAAATAGATTGGAAAACAGTTTCCGAAACTTCAGAATTAATTCCTTCATGTCACCAGATTGGCGAAGCAGAATTGCTTTTTGCAAAAATTGAAGACGAAGAAATTCAAAAACAAATTGACAAATTAGAAGCTACAAAAGTGGCAAATAAAGCGGATAACAAAATGGCGGAACCTCAAAAAGAAACAATTCAATACGATGATTTTGCTAAAATAGATTTGCGTGTTGGAACTATTTTAGAAGCAGAAAAAATGCCTAAAGCAAATAAATTATTGATTATAAAAATCGATACTGGAATTGATATTCGCACCATTGTTTCGGGAATCGCTGAGAGTTTTTCACCAGAAGAAATTATTGGGAAACGCGTTACGGTTTTAGTGAATTTAGCTCCTAGAAACCTTCGCGGAGTAGATAGTGAAGGAATGATTTTAATGACTACCAATGCTGAAGGAAAATTGGTTTTTGTAAATCCTGATACCGATGGAGTTGCCAATGGCGAAACCATAAATTAAAAAACATTAAAATGAACCCAAAAATAATTGCTTTTGATGCCGATGATACATTGTGGCACAACGAACCTTATTTCGATGAAGCTCAAGAGCGTTTTTGTGTTTTGTTTCAAGATTATGCCTCTAAGCAAGAAATATTAGGGTTGATTTTAAATCACCAAATTGCAAATTTATCTTTGTATGGATTTGGAATTAAAGCATTTACACTTTCAATGATTGAAACCGCTTTGGAATTAACCAACCATACAATTTCAGGAAAAGGAATTGAAAAAATAATTACAATTGGAAAGGATTTATTGCAAAAACCAGTTGAATTAATGCCCAACGTGGAAAAGGTTTTAGAGGAATTGCAAGGAAAATACAAATTGGTTGTTGCCACAAAAGGCGATTTAAAAGACCAACATCGCAAACTTCACGATTCAGGAATTGGTGCTTATTTTCATCATATTGAAGTGATGAGTGACAAAACCGAATTGGATTATCAAAAAATGTTAGGGCGATTGGATTGTAATCCTAAAGATTTTCTAATGATTGGGAATTCTCTAAAATCGGATGTTTTACCTATTTTAAACATTGGCGGTTATGGAGTTCATATTCCTTATCACACCACTTGGGAATACGAAAAAATTGATTTTGAGATTGAGCACGAGAATTTTTACTCCTTTGAAAATATTACAGAAGTCTTGTCGCTTTTAAAATAATTTTTGTGATTCATGGCGGAGAATATCTTTAATTTTTTGCCACAGATTTAACGGATTAAACTGATTGCCGCTGATTTTTTAAAATAAATTTGGTGAAATATGTGTTTAAGAAATAACTCTAATTTTTTTTGCCACAGATTTAACGGATTTCCACAGATTTTTAAAGTAAATCGTGGCTTAGAAATAGATGAATTCATTCTGAATAACAACAAAAAAAAGCCGCAGTTGACCAGAAATAGGCAAACTGCGACTACTAAATTACTTGCTTCCCAATAGCATTAATTCATCAATTACGACTTCGGTGATGTAGCGTTTTTCTCCGTTTTTATCTTCGTAACTTCTGTGGGTTAGTTTTCCTTCGATGGCAATTTCTTTACCTTTTACGACATATTTTTCAATGATATCGGCGGTTTTTCCCCAAGCAATAAGACTGTGCCATTGGGTTTCTTCTACTTTTTCCCCTTTTTCGTTTTTGTAACTTTCGTTGGTGGCAACGTTTAATTTGGCTAATTTTTTTCCTCCATCGAATGTTTTGATTTCTGGATCATTACCAACATGTCCGATTAACTGTACTTTGTTTCTTAATGTGCTCATAGCGTTTTAATTTAAATGGTTTATAAAAATGATTTTTCTTTTGCCGATACTTGTTTGATTTCGACAATGCAAAGATGGGACGACTTCCAAAATTTATTCGGTTGTTAACTGTTTACTTTCGGTTGTAGTTGTTTGTAAGCGTTTGTAATTGGAAAATTATAAGTATATTTGGTTGATTGTAAAAGTTTTAAGCAAAAATTAAAAACACAAAAGACAATTTCCAATTAGCCCCGATGGCAGAGAAAATCCCTTGTTTTTTCATGGATTGAAACGAACAGCGGGAATAGGATTGGTAAAAATAGACTGGCAATTCGCTTCAAAAAGAAATTAATAAAAGAAGTTTTTATAAACCCACAATAACAAAAAAATGAATAAAACTTGTTTGGAATGCAACGATAAAATTGTGGGGCGCGAGGACAAAAAGTTTTGCAGCGACGGTTGTAGGAACACCTACAACAATAAAATCAATAAGGATAGTACGAATTTTATGCGCAATGTGAACAACAAATTGCGGAAAAATTATCGAATTTTGGGCGCTTTGAATGTAGAAGGGAAGTCGAAAACAACGCGTGCAAAATTGTTAAGTAAGGGATTTGATTTTGAGTTTTTTACGAATATTTTAAATACAAAAACGGGGAATACCTATTATTTTATATACGACCAAGGCTATATGGCATTGGAAAACGATTATTTTATGTTAGTCAAAAAAGATATTTAACTTCAAATTTATTACAAATGAAAAACAGATTCACCGCCATTTTATCGTTACTATTTATTGCTGGAACCATAGGATTGATTTACTTGTTAATGATGCCGCAATGGGTTTCAACGGACGATGCATTGCTTTCGGAATATTCTACAAAACGGGCACTTGAAAAAGTGAAAGTTATTTCGGGAAATCCCCATTTTGTAGGTTCGGAGAATCATAAAATTGTGGGGGAATATTTGGCAAATGAATTACAAAAATTGGGATTGGAAACCCAAATTCAGGAAGGAACTACTTTTTCTGATTGGGGAAACTTGACGAAATCTAAAAATATATTAGCAAGAATTAAAGGATCTGATAGTTCGAAAGCATTGTTATTATTGTCTCATTATGACAGCGCGCCGCATTCGTATTCCCATGGCGCAAGCGATGATGCTTCTGGAATTGCAACTATTTTAGAGGGCGTTCGTGCTTTTTTGGACAATAAAACACCGCATAAAAATGATATTATCATTTTGTTTTCTGATGCGGAAGAACTGGGGTTGAACGGAGCGGCACTATTTGTAACCCAAAGTAATTGGGCGAAAGAAGTGGGCTTGGTTTTGAATTTTGAAGCTCGAGGAAGCGCTGGGCCAAGCTATATGTTGATGGAAGTGAACAAGGGTAATGCCAATATGGTGAAGGAATTTACAGCTGCCAACCCAAGTTATCCGGTTTCAAATTCCTTGATGTACAGCATTTATAAAATGTTGCCTAACGATACTGATTTGACCGTTTTTAGAGAGCAAGGGAAAATACAAGGATTCAATTTTGCGTTTATAGACAACCATTTTAATTACCACACAGCGCAAGATGATTTTAATCATTTGAGTCCGAAAACAATGGAGCACCAAGGGACTTATTTGGTTCCGTTGTTGAATTATTTCTCCAATTCCGACTTGTCTTCACTTCAGTCGGGGGACGATTATGTTTATTTTAATACGCCATTTAAATTTGTGAGTTATCCTTTTTCTTGGGTTTTACCAATGGTTTTGATTGCTGTTTTTCTATTTTTATTTTTAGTATTCATAGGACTTGGCAAACGAGTTTTGGCATTTTCAGAAATTGGAAAAGGATTTTTAATTTTCCTTGGGGCATTACTAGTTTCAGGGGTTACTACTTATTTTGGTTGGAAATTGTTGTTAAAGATTTACCCACAATACAATGATATTCTTCATGGTTTTACCTATAACGGTCACGATTATATAGGTGCGTTTGTGTTTTTGAGTTTGGCGATTTCGTTATTGTTTTATTCCAATTCCAATTCGGAAAATAAAACAGAGAATTATTCTGTTGCACCATTATTTATTTGGATTTTAATCAATTCTGCAATTGCCTTTTATTTGCCTGGAGCTGGATTTTTAATTATTCCATTATTTTTCAGTTTGTTTATGTTGGCTTATTTTGTCACTACCCAAAAAACAAATCCGATACTGAATTTAATTTTGAGTATTCCATCTTTAATAATTATTGTTCCTTTTATTTTAATGTTTCCAATAGGATTAGGGTTAAAAATATTGGCTGGAAGTGCAATGTTAACTGTTTTGGTTTTTGGTTTGTTGTTACCAATATTTGGATCGTTTCCTAGAAAAGGTTTTTGGGCATTGGTATTATTTTTAATATCAATTGGGTTTTTCATAAAGGCTAGTTTCAATTCTGGTTATGATGAAGGAACTGCAAAACCAAACAGCTTGCTTTATGTTTATAATGCCGATACTAAAAAAGCGGTTTGGACTACCTATGATTTAAATTTAGACTCTTGGACGAAAATGTACTTGGGCGAAAATCCAAAAGAGGCAACCGAATTAAACAAGAATCCCTTGTTTAGCAAATATAATTCGGGATTTACTTATTTAGCTGAAGCTGATGTAAAAGAGATAAGCGAGCCTTCAATTATGTTTTTACGGGATAGTATTGCGGGCTCTCAACATTATTATAAGATAAGAATTACTCCAAATCGACCAGTAAATCGATACGATGTTTTTGCCAATGAAAAATTGACTTTTTATAATTTAAAGGCAAATGGGGCTTCGGCTTTAGACCAAAAAGGGAGCATTTATAAACGAAGAGGGAAGAAATTAGTTAGCTATTATGTTGTGGATAATGAGCCTTTGGAATTACAATTTTCTATTCCTGTTAATTCGGTTATTGAAATGGATTTAATGGAAAGTTCCTTTGATTTAATTAGCAATCCAAAATTCAAAATTGCAAAAAGATTGCCTTGGATGATGCCAAAGCCATTTGTATTGAATGATGCTGTTGTGATTCAAAAGAAGATTGTTCCATCCAATGCGGTTCGAAAATCAGATTATTTCAAATCTAGGAATTTGACTTCAAAAGATAGTTTGACAGTTAGTATTGATACTTTAAAAACCAGATAAATTTAAGACAAGAATAAAAAAGGAACCGAACACAATTTGTGATGAAATAATTGGGATGTTTTTTCTGCCACAGATTTATAGGATTAAATTGATTTTATATATCATACGAAAAATAATCTGTGCTTATCTGTGAAATCTGTGGCAAAAATATATTTATTCTGACGTTTCAAAAATATAGAAATCAAATAGGTTACAAATAATAATAATGACAAAAATTAGTATTCTTGGTTGCGGTTGGTTGGGATTGCCTTTGGCGAAAGCCTTAATAGGAAATGGGTTTTCGGTAAAGGGGTCGACGACTTCTTCTGAAAAAATAGTGAGAATTGAACAGGCAGGAATAACTCCTTTTTTAATCGAAATAGAGGAAAGCGGTATTAATGGTGATGTAGATCAATTCTTGTCTGAGAGCCAGTTTTTAATAATTAATATTCCACCTAAATTAAGAGGAAATTCCACTGAAAATTTTGTTTCTAAAATAGAATACATACTTCCATTTATTGAAAAAGCGGGAATAAAAAAAGTAATTTTCGTGAGTTCTACTTCTGTTTATTCTGATGAAGAAAAAGTTGTAACTGAAGAAACCATTCCAAATCCAGATACCGAAAGTGGCAAACAATTGCTAGAATGCGAGAAACTTTTTCAAGAAAATTCTCATTTTGAAACTACCATTTTACGTTTTGGAGGGCTCATTGGCGAAGACCGTCATCCGGTTTATTTTTTAGCCGGGAGAAGTGATATTGAAAACCCTGATGCACCAATAAATTTGATTCATCAAGAGGATTGCATTGGAATTATTTTAAAAATTATTGATAGTAATTGTTGGGCAGAAACGTTCAATGCTGTTGCCCCTTTTCATCCAAGTCGTGAAGAGTATTATTCAAAAAAAGCAAAAGATTATAATTTGGAACCTCCTATCTTTACGCATTCAAAACCATCAATTGGTAAAACCATTTTATCTGATAAATTGGAGAATGCTTTGAAATACCAATTTAAAAAAGGAAGTTTATAATTGATACAAAAATTAAAATCGAAATTTCATTCGAAAATCACTTCAATAGGGTTGCCAATTTTGGCACTTTGTTGGGTTAGTTTTTTTTGGGGAACTACTTGGATTGCATCAAAAGAAGGTGTGAAGTACATGCCAGCGTTACAGCTTGCAGCTATTCGTCAATTTTTAGGTGCCACCTTATACTTGTCTTATTTTTTATTTAAGAAAACTCCTTGGCCGAAAGGCAAACAATGGAAAACCATTATCATTTTGAGTATTTTAAATTTTGTTTTAAGCAATGGTTTAAGCACTTGGGGAGTGAAATATATCAGCAGTGGTTTGGGAGCAATTATTGGCGCTTTGGTTCCGCTTTGGGTAGTAATTATTAGTTTGTTTAGAGGAGAAAAATTAGTAAAATTGGCTATTGTGGGATTGGTTGTAGGGTTTGCTGGAGTATGTGTAATTTTCTCTGAACATCTAAGTGATTTCTTGATTTTTGATTTCCGATTTGGCATAATAATATCGGTAATATCCACTTTAACTTGGGCTTTTGCCACATTATATACAAAGAAAAAAGCGGCAAGTTTTAACCCTTATTTTAGTTTGGGAATCCAAATGTTTATTTCAAGTATTTTCCTTTTTGCGTATTTGGGTGCTACGGGATCGGCAGTAAGTTTATCAACTATACCAGTTATTTCGTGGGTTTCAATTGGTTATTTGGTGATTTTTGGATCGGTGCTCACCTTCATAGCTTATATTTATGCGTTACAACATTTGCCTGCAGAAATTAATAGTATTTACGCTTATATCAATCCAATAATTGCGGTTCTTTTAGGGGCTTATATTTTTGGCGAACCATTATCGTTAGCAATTGCAATTGGTGGAACAGTCACTTTATTCGGACTTTATTTAGTTAATAGATCCTTTCAAAATTCTAAAAAAGCATAAAAAAATCCCATTTTGAAATACAAAATGGGATTTTTAAATTTATATAAATTGGTTATTACCAAATTTTTACTCTTTTTTCAGGAGCAACATACATTGAGTCACCTTCTTTAATGTTAAATGCAGAATAGAAAGCATCAACGTTTTGAATTGGCACATAAGCGCGGTACATTCCTGGAGAATGCGGATCTGTTTTTACTTGATTTTTCAACGCTTCGTCTCTCATTTTAGATCTCCAAATTGTAGACCAAGAGATAAAAAATCGCTGTTCAGGAGTATAACCATCAATTAAACCTGGATTTCCATTTTCTTTCAAATACAATTGTAATCCGTCGTAAGCAGCATTCACCCCACCTAAATCACCAATGTTTTCTCCTAATGTAAATTTACCATCTACGTGAGTTCCTGGCAATGGTTCTAATGCAGAATATTGATCAGCAAGTGCGTTACCTAAATTGGTAAACTTTGATAAATCTTCAGCTGTCCACCAGTCAATTAAATTTCCATCTGCATTATAAGTTGCTCCTTGATCGTCAAAACCATGAGAAATTTCATGCCCGATTACTCCACCAATTCCACCGTAATTTACAGCTTCGTCTGCTTGGTAATTGTAAAATGGCGGTTGTAATATTGCCGCTGGGAATACAATTTCGTTGTAAGAAGGATTGTAGTAAGCGTTTACCGTTTGAGGAGACATTCCCCATTCTGATTTATCAACAGGCTTACCTAATTTATCTAATTCTTTCGCCCAACGCCAGTTAGAAATATTTCTTATGTTTTGAAAATAGCTTCCACCATCTTCAGGACTTTTAACAACTAAAGCAGAGTAATCTTCCCATTTATCAGGGTAACCTATTTTTATTGTTAATTTATTCAACTTTTCAACCGCTTTTGCTTTAGTTTCAGCCGACATCCAAGTCAAATTATTGATTCTAATTTCATAGGCTCTCATTACGTTTTTAATCATCTTCATCGCTTTTTCTTTAGCTTCAGCGGGGAACATTTTTTCAACGTATAATTTTCCTAAAGCTTCTCCAACCGTTCCATTAACAACTTGTAAAGCTTTTTCCTGACGTGGTCTTTGTTTTAAAGCTCCCGTTAAAGTTTTTCCGTAAAACTCCCAGTTTGCAGTTTCAATAGTTGTAGATAATTGACTTGAAGCTCCTCTTAACAACATCCAACGCATGTACGCTTTCCAATCGTCAACTTTATTCTCAGTGAATAAAGTTTGTAATGAACTCATGTATCTTGGTTGAGAAACGATAATAGTATCAATTTTAGCAATTCCGATTCCTTCGATATAAGTGTTCCAATCAATTGAAGGAAGCATTTTTTGCAAATCGGCAATTGCAGTTGGATTGTATTGTTTTTTACTATCTCTACGCTCCACACGGTCCAATCTTGGTTTAGACATTTGGATTTCTAAAGCAAGAATTTTCTCAGCATTTGCTTTAGCTTGTTCTGGAGATTCATTTAAGAATTGTAACATTTTTGCAACGTGAAGAACATATTTCTCGCGTTTTTCTTTAGAATCTTTATCTTCAGATACGTAGTAATCACGGTCTGGCAATCCTAAACTACCTGGACCAACACTTACTACATTTCGATTACTATTTTTTTCATCGGCTCCAATTCCGATTCCAAAAAACCCAACACCTCCGCCTTGAGCTTCTGTTTCCATCATCAATTTTTCTAAATCTTTGATGTTTTTCACCGCATTAATTTTCGCTAAATAAGGTGCTAGTGGAGTAATTCCTTGTTTGTTTCTTGCCACTGTATCCATGGCGGCTTTGTACATAATAATCGCTTTACCTTGATCGGTATTTGATTTATATTTTGGATTTTTTGATGCCTCTTTCAAAATAGCTAAGGCATCTTTATCAGTGTTTTGACGTAATTCATCAAAACTTCCCCAACGCGTTTTGTCAGCAGGAATTTCCGTGTTTTTTAACCAAGTTCCATTCACAAATTTGAAAAAATCTTCACTTGGCTTTACCGATTTATCCATAAAAGGAACGTTTATTCCAGGCGTTTTTTGCGGGGCTTCTTTTTGTGCATTTGCCGATAATCCAATTAGGGCTGGAATAACGTACAACAATGTCTTATTAAAATTAAGTTTCATAATTAGTTACTATTTAGTTAGACTTCAAAAATATTGATTATTTTTTAAATAATTATTAAAAGAGTATAAATAAAAAAACCCAACTTCATTTATCAGATTGGGATTTTTATTTTGGAATAGTAATAGTTAGTTTTTTATAATCCTTTTCGTTATGCTTTTATTCTCTGAAATAATTTTCGCAAAATAAACACCAGCGGAAACATCAGAAATATCAAATAAAAAGCTGCTTTGATTATTTTCAAATTCGGATTTAGAATAGATTATTTTACCAATTAAATCATATACTATAATTGTTTTTGGGGTAATTGTTCCCATTGAAATATTAAAAATTCCTTTATTTGGGTTTGGATAAATAGCAATATTTTCCATTTCAAAAGTCTCGTTTGCAAGACTACTTTGAGTAGGAATATTACATTGCCATGCGCCTCTTCCATAGGTACCAGCAATTATTTTATTATCTACTAAATTAATTTCTAAATCGGTTACTGAAACATTTGGTAAATTATCATCAAAATTTGCCCATGTTGCCATAGAATCATCTTTGTAAAATACTCCAAGTGTAGTACCCACATATAGTGGATTTAAAGAATTTTGTCCTTGATGAACAATTATGTTTTTCCCAATTGCAGGTAATCCAGGCGCAATTGCTGAAAATGAATTTCCTCCATCAGTAGATACAAATGCATCCCCCGATGTTCCTGAAGTGGTGATATAAATAATTTCACCATTTGATGAATGTACAGTTATTGAGGTGATTCTAGATAATGCAGTGTATAAAAGTGAAAAAGAAATTCCTCTGTCGGTACTTTTGTATATTTGATTTGATTTTGAAATATACATAATGTCATTGTTACTAGGATCAACTGAAATTAGATTTATATTAACGGTTGAATCACCTATAGTTGATGGATTTCTTAATATCCAAACATTATTTGTTAATCTATATAAATCATTATAACCTGCAAAAACTTCACCAACACTATTCACTCTCAACGGAGTTACCCATTCCCCTTGTATAGAGGTTCCATTAACTGTTGGTGCAGGAGTATACCTACGAACAGGGTTGGTTAAGGAAGTAATTCCATAAAAAGAGATTCCATTTTGAACAAAACCATAGGCTTTATTATTATTTGAAGGGTCGATAGCATTGTCCATACCGTCACCACCATGATAACTTTGCCAAAGATTATTATTTAGGAAAAATCCACCATTGTCTTGAAGACCTCCAGTAATTTTTGAAGAAGTTTGTTTTGAAACAGATATTTTATAAAATTGACCAATTTGTGCTTGTCCTGTAATATCATTAAATACTAATCCGCCATCTTCCGAAACATATATCCCACCATCACTTCCGCAATACAATTTATTATTTATGAATTTTAGAAAATGAATATCAGCATGAGTAAAACTTGATGAGTAAGTACTCCAGCTATTTAATTTAGTAGCCGTTGCTCCTCCGTCAGTAGAACCCCAAACATTAAGACATCCCGAGTAAAGTTCATTTGCATTTGTTTGAGACACACAAAAAGCTAAATCATACCAGGCTTGCGTGCTTTCAAAAATATCTGCTGTTAATCCAGCATTGACAAAGGTTATACCCGCATCTGTTGACTTATAAATTCCTTGAAAAGCATAATTTGGACTTGTTCCAGCAGAAAGGCAATAAACAATATTTGGATCTGCTGCAGTAACATCAAATATCAATCTGCCCGAATTTGCTGGCAATCCTGCGACTCCAGTATTTAAAAAAGTAGCTCCTGAATCAATAGATTTATAAAATTTATTACGAGAACTAACATAAACTACTGTTGGGTCATTTGGTTTTATTCTTAAAGTCCCTTGAGTAAAGTTTCCTGACAATTGGTTTGTCCAACTTGTACCGCCATTAAGTGTTCTATATAATCCTGTGCTGGTTGCACACCATAACATTTGACTGTTTGTTGGGTTTATTAATATATCGCCAGCGCCTTTAAACGAATTATTAAATGTTAATCCAGTAGTTGACCAAGTTATACCCCCATTAACAGACTTTAATACTCCAACAGAGTAAGAATCGGAAGCGTCTTTATCTCCAGTTGATATATAAATTATATTTGAATTATTAGGATCAATGGCGATTCCTGAAACACCAATTTGTGGTAAATAATCAGATAAGGGTGTCCAGGATTCTCCGGCATTGGTTGACTTCCAAATTCCTCCGGATGGAGCTCCAAAGTAGATTGTATTTGGGTTTAATGGGTCTACGCATACCACATTTATTCTTCCTCTTGCTTGAGTAGATTGTGGAGATGCATTTTGTATTGGCCCGATAGGCGTCCAATTACAAGGAGGAAGCGATCTGAGTAAGCTGTTATTATTTAATTTTGCTTGGTTTTTTTGCTCCCATGCTGTCCAAAGTTCTTGCGCCGAAATTACATACCCTTGGTCATTGGTTGCATTTTTCCAATGTTCTACCCAGCGCATAAAAGGTTTGTACCCACTTCCTTTTCGGTTTTTATCATGAAAAGACCAATAAGTGTTAAATGAATTTACTAATTCTGCCAGCGTTTTTTCGTTATTATTACGATTTTCAGTTAATTCATCCATCCAAGGAGCGGAAGGATTAAATTGTGAAAATCCTAAAAAAGTGCATAAAATGGCTGATATAAGTAGTATTTTTTTCATATTGCTTTTATTTTACTCAAAATTAGTCAATTTTTTTCAAATAAATAATTAAACAAAGCAATTACCTATTAATATTGTTAAATTATAGTAAATGGATCTTAAAAATAAATTCTAGTGTGTTTAACTTTTGTAAATTTGTAAAAAAATTTCAATGCTATCTTTTTTCAAAAAATACAAGTGGTTTTTGGTTATTGTAATCGTGCTTTCTGCAATCATTTTAACCTTATTTTATTTGGCTTTAAAGCCAAAGAAAATGCTACCAATTTATAATCCTTCGATGGTAAATCCGGAATTGGTAGATTCTACAGTACAATATATTAGTAAATACCATTCTATTGCAAATTTTTCATTTACCAATCAAAACGGGAAAATAATTACTCAAAAAGACTATGAGGGAAAAATTTATGTAGCCGATTTTTTCTTCACTACTTGCGGTTCTATTTGTCCAAAAATGACAACTAATTTAGTTGAAGTTCAAAAAGCATTTATTAATAATCCTAAAGTGATGTTACTATCGCACACTGTTTTTCCTGAAACAGATAGCGTTGCAGTTTTAAAAGAATATGCTAAAAAAAATGGAGTGATTGACAACAAATGGAATTTAGTTACTGGCGATAAAAAGCAAATTTATGCTATGGCGAGAAAGTCCTATTTGGCAGTAAAACTGGGCAAACCCGAAGAATTATACGATATGGTTCACACCGAAAACTTTGTATTGGTCGATTCAAAAAGAAGGGTAAGAGGTTTTTATGACGGAACGAAAAAAGAAGATATCGAAAGATTGATCGAAGACATCAATTTTTTATGTACTCAATAACAAGGGAATTTCTAAACCCTAAAAATGTCATAAAACTGATAATTATCATTTGATTGAATAATTTTATATTTACTTTTGTAATCTAAATTCAATCTAAATAAGGTTTGCGAACTACAATAAATTCTCTCAAAAAAGGCGAAACGGCAATTATCAAGGATTTTGATATTGACTCTATTCCATTGAAGCTACTGGAAATGGGGTGTTTGCCGGGAAATACGGTCCAGTTACTTCAGATTGCTCCTTTTGGAGATCCACTTTATTTAAATATTAATGGCTCACATCTTGCAATTCGAATAGAAACTGCAAATGAAATTGAGGTTGAAATTCTAAACGCCAACTCAAAATGAGCAGTAACAATATAAATGTCGCTTTAATAGGAAATCCAAATACGGGTAAAACCTCTGTTTTTAATGAATTGACAGGTTTGAACCAGCAAGTTGGTAATTACCCCGGAATTACTGTTGAAAAAAAGATTGGTTTTTGTAAATTAACCTCCAAAATAAAAGCTAATATCCTCGATTTACCCGGGACTTACAGTTTGAATGCCAGTTCAATCGATGAAAATGTGGTGATTGAATTGCTATTAAATAAAAACGATAAATTATTTCCCGATGTTGCTCTTGTTGTTACAGATGTTGAAAATTTGAAACGTAATTTACTGCTTTTCACCCAAATTAAAGACCTTGAAATACCTACGATATTAGTCATAAATATGGCGGATAGAATGAAATTCAAAGGCATTTCACTCGATATTCCATATTTAGAAGAGCAATTTAAAACAAAAATTGCCTTGATAAGTACAAGAAATGGAAACGGAATTGAAGAATTGAAAGAGTTAATAATCAATTACAAGTCCCTTTCTACAGAGCCTTGTTTGAATGCATCATCCATAGATCCCGACTATTTTGAAACGTTACAAAAAACATTTCCAACGCAATTGCTTTATAAATTGTGGCTTGTAATCACTCAGGATGTGAACTTTTTAAATTTGGATAGAAATGAAATTCAAAATTCCTATACCAAATCACATTCCGATTTGAAGCGATTGCAACAAAAGGAAACTATAAAAAGATACCAATTTATAAATGACATTTTAAAAGTTGGACTTACTATCGATTCTTCGATTGCAAAAGATTTTCGAAGCAAATTAGATCGAGTTTTAACACATAAATTTTGGGGTTATTGCATCTTTTTAGGGATTTTATTTTTCATTTTTCAATCTATTTTCGAATGGTCGAAAGTCCCAATGGAATTTATAGACACCACTTTTGCAGATCTTAGTTTGTATGCAAGTGAATCTCTACCGGCCGGGGTTTTAACCAATTTAATTTCACAAGGAATAATTCCAGGAATTGGGGGAATTTTAATTTTTATACCACAAATAGCTTTCTTATTTATGTTTATTTCTATTTTAGAAGAAAGTGGTTACATGAGCCGAGTGGTATTTTTAATGGATAAATTAATGAGAAGGTTTGGCCTTTCGGGGAAAAGCGTTATTCCATTAATTTCTGGAACTGCTTGTGCTATTCCTGCAATTATGGCTACAAGAAACATTGAAAATTGGAAGGAAAGATTAATTACCATTCTCGTTACGCCATTCACCACATGTTCTGCAAGATTACCAGTTTATGCTATTATTATTGCCTTAGTTATTCCTGATACACGAGTTTTTGGAGTTTTCAATTTGCAAGGATTAACTTTAATGTTGCTTTATCTTTTGGGATTTGGAATGGCGATTTTCTCAGCTTATATTTTAAATAAAATTCTAAAAATTAAAGGCAAAACATTTTTTGTAGTTGAAATGCCAAACTATAAATTGCCAATGTTCAAGAATGTCGCTATCAATGTGATTGAAAAAACGCGTTCGTTTATTTTTGGAGCTGGCAAAATAATTCTTGCCATTTCAATTGTATTATGGTTTTTGGCATCTTATGGTCCAGGAAAGAAATTCAATGATGCCGAGACGATTATTACGGCTGAAAATACAAATAGCACGTTATCAAAATTAGAATTGAAGGATAAAGTAGCCGCATATAAATTAGAAAATTCTTACATTGGAATAATGGGAAAAGCGATAGAACCTGCTATTTCACCTTTGGGTTACGATTGGAAAATTGGGATTGCCATTATCAGTTCATTTGCCGCAAGGGAAGTTTTTGTGGGTACTTTAGCTACTATTTATAGCGTTGGAGATAACGGAAATGACACTACTATAAAAAACAAAATGGGTGCCGAAATTAACCCTGAAACTGGAGCTAAAATATTCAATTTTGCAACCGGAATTTCATTATTACTTTTTTATGCTTTTGCCATGCAATGTGCTAGTACCTTGGCGATTACTAAAAAAGAAACTAACACTTGGAAATGGCCTTTGGCACAACTTGTTTTCATGAGTGGACTGGCTTATATTGTAGCTTTCCTAGCATTTCAAATTTTAAAATAACTACCAAATGGCACAAGAAATAATTGCTTTTATCGCTTTAGGATTGGCGCTGGGTTATTTAACAAAGAAATTCTTTTTTAAGAAAAGCACCTCTAAAAAGTGCGGTCCAAACGATTGTGGCTGCTAGTAATTTTTTTATTAACAATCCGTAAAATTCTCTTTTTTGAAGTTATACAAAACCAACTTATTCTGTAAGTTTGTAGTATGTATGCTTTAGTCGATTGTAACAATTTTTATGCTTCCTGCGAACGTGTTTTTCAACCGAAACTCAACGGAAAACCAGTTGTGATATTATCCAATAACGATGGATGTGTGATTTCCAGAAGCAACGAAGCTAAGGCGGCTGGCGTTCCAATGGGCGTTCCATTATTTCAAATTAAAGACTTAGTAAAAGAAAAAAACATTGCTGTTTTTTCTTCAAATTATGTGCTATATGGGGATTTAAGTAATCGTGTAATGAAAATATTAGCACAGTTTACACCCAATTTAGAAATTTATAGCATTGACGAAGCGTTTCTCAATTTTGATGGAATGGCAATTCCAAATTACGATTCGTATGGAATTGAAATGAAAAGCAGAATTCAAAAATGGGTTGGAATTCCTGTTTGCGTTGGTTTTGCACCTACCAAAGCATTGGCAAAAGTAGCCAACAAAATTGCCAAAAAATTTCAAGATCGCACTTCTGGAGTGTACACCATCGATACCGACGAAAAAAGAATTAAAGCCCTGAAATGGACTAAAATTGAAGACGTTTGGGGCATTGGAAATAGAACAACTAAGAAAGCGAAACTTCGAAATATCAATACCGCTTTCGATTTTATTCAGCCCCATCAAGAGCCTTGGATTCGAAAAGAGCTTGGCGTGGTAGGGCTTCGTTTAAAATACGAATTGGAAGGAAAATCGGTATTGGAGTTAGAGCCTATTCCAAACGCAAAAAAAAGCATTGCCACAACAAGAAGTTTTCCAAAACAAATTGCCGATTTCGATTTACTGCGAGAGCGAGTGGCTACTTTTGCTGCTATTTGTGCTGAGAAATTGAGGAACCAAAATTCGTGTTGTCACACTATTATTGTGATGTTGGTTATCGATAGACATACCGTTAAAACGTCAAAATACTATTTCAACATGGCGGTTACTTTGCCATTTGCAACCAATTCTACCTTAACTATTTCCAATATTGCAATAGATATATTAAAAAAATTGCTTCACGGAAATGAAAATGTAAAGTTTAAAAAAGCAGGTGTAATAGTAACCGAATTCATTCCTGAAGATCAAAAGCAATTCCAATTATTTGAAGAAGAAAACCCGAAACACTTGGCTTTAATGCGATCGATGGATTTTCTGAATAAAAAAATGGGCGATAAAAAAGTTAAACTGGCATCACAAAATTTAAATCTTACTTGGAACATGCGACAAAATCATTTGTCTCCAAAATACACTACTAATTTCAACGATATTCTTGAGGTAAAATGTCAATAAAGAAAAACAACAAACTCACTTTTTTTCTTCCTGATTTTGAAAGTGATTTAAGAATTCCTTTCGTAAAAGAAGGCGTTTCGGCAGGATTTCCATCTCCAGCTGCCGATTTTATGGAAACAAGTATCGACTTAAATAAAGAGTTAAGCGAAAATCCATTGGCTACTTTTTACATAAAAGTGAAAGGGAATTCTATGATTGATGCCGGTATAAACGACAAAGATGTGTTAGTTGTTGACCGAAGTTTAGAACCTCAAAACAACAAAATCGCTATTTGTTTTATAGACGGAGAATTCACCGTAAAGCGAATACTTGTAGAGCAAGATTGCCTTTATTTAATGCCGGAAAATCCTAATTATTCTCCAATAAAAGTGACCGAAGAAAACCAATTGATTATTTGGGGAATGGTTACCTATGTGATCAAGAAACTGTAGTTACTGAAAAGGTGAAATACTAGTCATTCAACTTCAAAACCGCCATAAATGCTTCTTGAGGGATCTCAACGTTTCCAACTAATCGCATTCGTTTTTTACCTTTTTTCTGTTTTTCCAATAATTTGCGTTTACGGGAAATATCACCACCGTAACACTTGGCAGTAACGTCTTTACGCAAGGCTTTTATAGTTTCACGAGCAATAATTTTTGCGCCAATTGCTGCTTGAATAGGAATATCAAATTGCTGTCTTGGGATCAATTCACGAAGTTTTTCACACATTTTTTTACCAATGTTGTACGCATTACTTTCATGAATTAACGCCGAAAGTGCATCTACAGATTGTGCGTTTAACAACACATCTAGCTTAACTAATTTCGAAGTTCGCATACCAATTGGCGAGTAATCAAAAGAAGCATAACCTTTAGAAACAGTTTTCAATCGATCGTAAAAATCAAATACTATTTCTGCCAATGGCATATCAAAATTCAATTCTACACGTTCCGTGGTTAAGTACGTTTGATTGGTAATTACCCCTCTTTTTTCAATACACAAACTCATTACATTACCCACAAAATCAGCTTTGGTAATTATGGTTGCCTTGATATATGGCTCTTCTACGCGTTCCAATTTCGATGGTTCTGGTAGATCCGACGGATTATTAACTACAATTGGTGTTTCGGGTTCTTTTTTGGTGTAAGCCAAGTAAGAAACGTTAGGAACCGTCGTAATCACAGTCATATCAAACTCACGTTCCAAGCGTTCTTGAATAATTTCCATGTGCAACATTCCTAAGAATCCACAACGGAAACCAAAACCTAAAGCGGCAGAACTTTCAGCAGCAAAAACCAATGAAGCATCGTTCAATTGTAATTTTTCCATGGAATTTCGCAATTCCTCAAAATCTTCCGTATCTACAGGATAAATTCCAGCAAAAACCATCGGTTTCACGTCTTCAAATCCGGTAATCATATTGGTAGTTGGCGTTTTTGCATCAGTTAAAGTATCTCCTACTTTTACTTCTTTTGCTTCTTTTATACCAGAAATTAAATAGCCCACATCACCAGCAGAAATAACCTGTTTTGGGACTTGATTTAATTTCAAAGTACCAATTTCATCCGCAAAATACTCGTTTCCGGTAGCCATGAATTTTATTTTCTGCCCTTTTTTAATTTGTCCGTTTTTCACTCGAAAAATAACTTCAATTCCACGAAAAGGATTGTAGTGTGAGTCAAAAATTAAGGCTTGTAATGGTTCGTCAACGTTTCCTTTTGGAGGAGGAATTCTTTCAATAATGGCTGCCAAAATATTCTCTACACCCAAACCAGTTTTACCCGAAGCGTGAATAATTTCGTCTATTTTACAGCCCAATAAATCCACAATATCATCGCTAACCTCTTCAGGATTAGCACTTGGTAAATCTACTTTATTTAAAACAGGAATAATCTCTAAGTCGTTTTCAAGCGCTAAATACAAATTAGATATCGTTTGTGCTTGAATACTTTGTGCAGCATCAACAATCAAAAGCGCGCCTTCACAAGCGGCAATAGATCGAGAAACTTCATAGGAAAAATCAACGTGGCCGGGAGTATCAATCAAATTCAAAATATAATCTTCGCCTTTGTATTTGTACTCCATTTGAATCGCGTGACTTTTTATGGTAATCCCACGCTCGCGCTCCAAGTCCATATTATCCAGCAATTGCGCCTTCTCCTCACGAGCCGTAACCGTTTGGGTAGCCCCCAATAATCGGTCAGCAAGCGTACTTTTTCCGTGGTCAATGTGTGCAATAATGCAAAAATTCCTTATGTGTTTCATGCTTTGTTAGTGTCAATTTTATTTGGCGTGACCACAAGGGTCGGGCTATTCGCTCTATCTTTTGTTCCGCTTTCGCTACACAAAAGGATGCCGCTTCTATCCCTCACGCAATTAATTTGCAAATATAGTTTAAATTCAGCACTTTCAAATAGTTGAAATTGGTCTTTATGATATATTCTATTTTCTATTCTCTTAAAACCGCTATCTTTGCAAAAATATTTCAATTATGCCGAAAATAGGCAACATAATATTACCCGATTTCCCTTTGCTTCTCGCTCCTATGGAAGATGTAAGCGATCCGCCATTTCGTAGATTGTGCAAGCAACACGGAGCCGATTTAATGTATTCTGAATTTATTTCTTCCGAAGGGTTAATTCGTGATGCTATTAAAAGTCGGATGAAATTGGATATTTTCGATTATGAACGCCCTGTTGGAATTCAAATTTTTGGCGGTGACGAAGAAGCCATGGCGCTTTCCTCAAAAATTGTTAGCACTGTAAACCCCGATATTATTGATATTAATTTTGGTTGTCCCGTAAAAAAAGTCGTTTGCAAAGGTGCCGGAGCTGGGGTTCTAAAAGATGTTGATTTGATGATTCGATTAACGCAAGCCGTTATTGATAGTACCGATTTACCAGTAACCGTAAAAACGCGTTTGGGCTGGGACGATTCTTCTATAAACATTGATGAGGTTGCGGAACGCTTGCAGGACATTGGCGTGGCAGCCTTAAGCATTCATGCTAGAACTCGCGCCCAAATGTACAAAGGCCATTCGGACTGGTCGCACATTGCCAGAGTGAAAAATAACCCTAGAATTACCATGCCGATATTCGGAAACGGCGACATCGATTCTCCTGAAAAAGCTCTAAAATTTAAAAATGAATATGGTGTTGACGGAATTATGATTGGTCGCGCTGCCATTGGTTACCCATGGATTTTTAACGAAATAAAACACTATTTAGAAACCGGAGAACATTTAGAAAAACCCACTGTTGTTAACCGCGTGGAAGCAGTTAGAAATCACCTAACTTGGGCAATGGATTGGAAAGGCGAAAGACTTGGAATTGTAGAAACCAGACCGCATTATGCCAATTATTTTAAAGGAATTCAATCGTTTAAAGAACACCGTCAGAAATTAGTAACGCTAAGCACTCCTGAGGAATTATTTGCTGCCTTAAATGAAATTGAAGACGTTTATGCAAATTATCAGTTTGTATAAATTATTCCAATAACTTTTTACTCACTCGGCTACTCGCAATCAACGAGGCAATAAAGCCCAAAGAGATGATAGTTCCTAAAACAATTACCACATTTTTATACAAGAAATCCACAGGATAGGCTAGTGAAGGCGTAATCATAATTACTTCAAATTGCTGTTGGATTAACACCAAAATAACCCCAATTGAAAGTCCAAAAAGTCCACCCAAAACACTTAATAATGTTCCTTGAAGTAAGAAAATTTTTCTTAAATCTTTTACTTCTGTACCTAAGTTATAAAGCGTTTTTAAATTACCGCGTTTGTCTAAAATCATCATGATAATGGCGCCAGCAAGTGTAAATAACGTTAGAATAATTACAAGGGTAAACAACAAATAAATCGCAGTATTTTCAGTATTGAGCATTTTATACAAAGCATCATTGAGTTGCGCTCTGTTTTTAATGGTAATTTTATTGTTGAAGATGCTTTGTAGCTGCTCTTTTACTTTATTTTCATCGGCATTGGGTTTTAATTTTAATTCCAATGTCGTGATTTGGTTGGGTTGAAATCCAAGTAATTCTCGAGCCACATCAATATCTGCAAAGACATATTTAGAATCTAAATCTTCACTTACGGCATAAATTCCCACGGGGTTTAAACCGATTTTTACAAACGCATCGTCAGGATTTTCAATAGTGCCTTTTCCTGGTTTTGGGGCAAATACCTCAAATGGATTATTGAAGTCGAAAATTCCAAGCGATAACTTTTGGGAAATTCCAAATCCCACTACTACTTGCGAAGTGTTTGGACTTAGCCATTGTCCGTTGAACAAGCTTTTTTGAACGTTGCTCACTTTGGTAAAGTCAGCATCTACGCCTTTCAAATAAGAAAATTGTTCTTTGCCATCAAACATAAATAGCGCTCGTTCCTCCACTATTTTACTGAAAGATGCTATGCCATCAATTGCATTAATTTTTTGCTCTTGTATTGGTGAAATGGTATAGGATTTTCCTAAAGTGCTATTGATTTTTAAATCGGGATCGAAGTCATTACTGAACGACAAACTGAAATTTACCAACCCGCTAAAAATCGATAATACTACAAATAAAACCATCGAGCTTACAATAATTCCAAGCGAAGCAATACCATTAATAATGTTGATTGCATTATTTTTATTGGCACTTTTCAGGTAGCGCTTGGCTATGTAATAAGGGAAGTTCAATTTAGGTTGCTCTTCGTTTTTCTAAAAGATCGCGGTTTTCGATCGGATTTTCTTTTGCCGCCAAGGCGTTATCAATCTTTTCGATATAGTCTAGGGAATCGTCAATGAAGAAAGTTAGGTTAGGCACTTTTCTCAATTGCAGTCGAACGCGTTGAGACAAATCGTGTTTTATTAATTTGGTATTGGATTTTATAGCGGCCAATGTTTCTGCAGCTTTTTCTTGTGGAAAAATACTTAAATGCACGGTTGCAACCGATAAATCAGAAGTCACAACCACTTTTGATACGGAAATAATCAAGTTGGAAATTCCATTTTTACGAATTTCACCTTGCAAAATATCCACCAAATCGTTTTGGATTACGCCACCTATTTTTTTCTGTCTATTTGTTTCCATAGTGCAAAAATACAATTTTTTTGAGTTCTAGCGTTTCAAAGGTGCAAAGCGATAAAGTTTTTTATCTTTGTTGGATCAAATTGCATTTAAAATGAGAAAAATTGAACACATTGGAATTGCGGTAAACAGCCTTGAAGATTCGAATTTGGTATTCGAAAAACTCTTTGGTGCCCCAGCTTATAAATCGGAAATAGTAGAAAGTGAAGGCGTGAAAACTTCCTTTTTTATGAATGGTCCTAACAAAATTGAATTGTTGGAAGCTACGAATCCGGAGAGTCCAATTGCTAAATTCCTAGAAAAAAAGGGTGAAGGCATTCATCACATCGCCTTTGATGTGGAAGACATTGTTTCAGAAATAGCGCGATTAAAAGCGGAAGGGTTTGTGGTTTTAAACGAAGTTCCCAAGAAAGGCGCCGACAACAAACTGGTTGCTTTTCTTCATCCAAAAACCACCAATGGCGTTTTGATTGAGCTTTGTCAAGAAATGAAGTAATTGGATTGAAGGTTTGTATTTATTCGGAAAGTAATCCTTAATCCCTTTCAAAAAGATTTGCAGAGAATCAAAAATAGTAGTAATATTGCACCTCGTTAAAGGTCCTATAGCTCATTCGGTTAGAGCAACTGACTCATAATCAGTAGGTGCTTGGTTCGATTCCAAGTGGGACCACAAGAATTGAAAGACTTCACAGCAATGTGAGGTCTTTTTTGTTTAAATAGTTTGCACAAATTGAAAAAATTAGATTTATGTATTTTAAATATTGTTTTGTAAACGTTTAATAGATAAATTCATACGTTAACTAAGTTTATTGTTTTTATTACCTTAATGTAAAAATAGATTATTAGCTTTGAGTTAAATTAATAATAAAAAAAATGAAAATAAAACTTTTAACATTAGCTGCTTTTTTTATTTGTGCCTTTTATTTGATTCCTCAAAATAGTTATTCTCAAGAGAATGACGCCTTGAATTCGAATAAAATTATCGATTCTCTTTATAAAATTAATCAAAGAAATATTATTTTGATTAATCAGATTTCATTTCGTAATAAAGAAAATTTTGAAGGAAATAATTTGGATGTTCTTAACATTGACACAAAGGAGATATATGGATATAATTCCATGTCTGAAAACACTTTTCTATTCATATCATTTGGTTCTAAAACATTGCCTCTAAAATACAAGTCAGGAGATAAAAAAATCAAAATAAGTGTATTGAGTCAAAATAAAATAATTGTTAGTAAAAGTTATTTTTGGATGCCAGAATATGATGGAAATTATTACATCTACTTTCCTTTAGAAAGTAAATATTTTAGTTGCACTGCTCCAAAAACTACTGTTAAGATAGAATTAATCGAAGATAAAACTAAAGCAATAGTTTCTACTGAAGTTGTCAAATACGACACCTATTGTGAAACAGATTAATTGCAAAGCCAAAATGGGAATAGCTGTTCTATTAAAACAAAGTTGAGCAAAATCGAATGCTCAACTTTTTTTATTTAATTATTGAATTTTTTGAAAAAGGAAATTGAGTTTCAATTCTATTAAAATACCTTAATATTAATAATTTTTCTTTCCGTATTTTCATCCATACAAATGATCATTACATATTTATTTAATGCCGGTTTAGCTCGTTGGTCGTAAATTGATTCCATTATTACTTTATCACTTTTTTTGTATAATGTATATATATGATGTGTGCGAGTATTCATCATGTAATTGTTTATTGAACTTAAATTGTTTGAAAAATTGAACTGTATCTAATTTTGTAATATTTAAGTCAAACTTATTAATTAACTGTTTAACTGATGCCGAGTCGCGTTTCCATAAATCGTTTAATTCATAGAAGTTTCCGGCTTTTCTAATTGGAATTTGACCTAATGATAAATTAGAAAATAAAATAAAACAGAGAATTGAGATAAACTTTTTCATAAAATAAAAATTAAAAATCACTCCTTTACACACCTAACAAAGTAACCCATTATCCAACTGGTGGAATAGTTCATTAAATTGTCTATTCCTTTAGATAGATTATAATAACGAGTGTCATCTTCTAGGGTTTCGGAATTTTTTGACCACCAAGTACAAGAATCTTCTAATCCGCCAAATCCTACATCACGCAATCCACCGGGTAAGGCATTAAATCCATAGGCATCGTCTAGTTTTTTTTCTTCACCCCAAGCGGTAGCCGATTTTAATTTGGCACCAGCCACTTCAGCTCCCCCCAATTCGGCAGTTAGAATTTCCCAATCTTTATCACTTGGCAATCGCCAGCCTTTTGGTGCTAAGCCTCTAGGGTCATACAAAGCAAAGCGGTTGTAAAGCTTTCCGTAAATTTTTCCGTTTTTAGTGTCCATTTCATAGTAACACCAAGCGGGTTGTTTTGTAAAGCCAGCTTTTTGCCATTGATCTGCAGTTTGCGCTTGCTGAATTACATTCCCGTTTCGAAATTTACTAACATTTAAATTCTCACTCATCCAGGTTTGATTTCCTATTTTCACTTCTTTTTGTGCCGAAATACTATTGCTTAATAAAAGTACCACTCCAACAACCAATGTATAAATTTTAATTCTTTTCATAATTAACCAATTTAAATTATTTCTATTTTCAATTAACGAAAAAAGAGTTGGTTTTATTATTTATAAAGTAGCGAAATAGGAGGGAGAATAAGAATTTAAACGTTTAATAACGAAATACATACGTTAACTAAATAAATAATATATTCGTATTTATTATAAATAAATATGTTAAATTTGACAAACAATCAAAAAGCAAAAATTATGAAAAAAATCTTAATCATGTCATTATTGACTATTGCATTACTAAACGTTGGATGCAACAAAAAAACTTCTTCTTCTTCTGAAACTTCAGCTAGTTCTTCTGAAAAAAAATGTCCAAACGGATGTGATGGAGGAACACACCCTAATGAAAATTTTCCAGACGAAATGGTTACATGCAATACATGTGATTTGTCGTTTAATAAATAAAAAAGACAATATCTGATTAAGTATTAATTTTAATTAAGAGCTTAACTTTTGTAACTCTTTTTAATTAATTAGTTGTTTATTTTTATAAACAACTAATTAATACATAAGTAAACTAAATTATAAGTTTTTTCTTAATTATATAATATATAATTATTAATTTTTTAAAAATTAAATTAAAATTATGAAGAAAATTTCAATATTAAGTTTAGCATTATTTACTTTTTATAGTTGTGGCCCAAGCGCTTGCGATTGTCTGGATATAGTAGATAATAAAGTCCCTTATTTTGGAAATAACGGAACAAGTCATGCAAAGAAAACGGCTGATTGTTATGAAAAATTTTCTGATGAAGAGTATAGAAAATATACAGGAGCAGATGAATGGGAAAAGCAGGCAAAACATGCAGAAAGACTTCAGCCAATCGCTAGATCAAAAATGATAAAAGAGTGTAATGAAAATTAATAAAATTAGTTTACTTTCTTTAGGTTTCTTAATTATAGCAAGTTGTTCAAAACCAACTTATTGTGAATGTGAGACTATTTCAAGAGATGCAATTGTTGCTTCAGTTGGATTGCCAAGAGATGTTAATATTGACAAATTAGAAGATTGTGCTGAAAAGGTAAAAGAAGATATTAATCTTAATTTACCCGCAAGTCAAATTTCAATTGATTATATTCAACAGGTTTCGTATGAAATGTGCAAACAAGGATATTATGAAGGGAAAGGAAGAGATTACAAAAAATATTACAATACAGATAAACAGTAATCCATATGAAAAATTTTTCGGCTTTTTTGGCATTCATATTAATAATAGGAACATGGAATTATTTTCCATATTCTTATTTTTGTTTAGATTATCCTTTAACAGGGTGTGATGCATCATCCTTCTGGTGGAACTTACCGAAAGAAGCATATCAATACAAAGGGATTAGATGGGGATCTTATTTTATTACTAATTTTATAGTTACTTTGATCATACTTTTTGTTTTTAATGGTTTAAATAGCAAGAAGGAGCAGTAATAAAAATTGATTATTTTAACTTTATATGAATCAAACTTTTAAATTCAGATTAATTCAAAAAAATGTCTTGATTAAATAATCTGATTTTAACATAAAAGTTGTTAATCAATATCTCTACAATCTCAAAAATTCTTAACTTTATTTTTCTATATTTGATGTAAAATCATTTTAAATGAAAGCATCATTTTCTTTTGTATTTGTTCTAATCACTTCGTTTGTTTTAGGACAAAATCTCAATCAATATGTAAACCCTTTTATAGGAACTGGCGGTCACGGCCACACGTTTCCGGGCGCAACGCTTCCTTTTGGAATGGTGCAATTGTCACCCGATACCCGAATTGATGGTAGTTGGGACGGTTGTTCAGGCTACCACTATTCTGACGCGATCATTTATGGCTTTTCACACACCCATTTAAACGGAACGGGTTGTTCTGATTTTGGCGATATCATGATCACGCCATTCATGGGAAAAGCATCACTGGATAATAAAGTCTATTCTTCGAAATTTTCTCATCAAAATGAAAAAGCAAGCGCCGGATTTTATGCGGTGAAATTAGACAAGCACAATATCGATGTTCGTTTAACGGCTTCAACTCGCATTGGTTTTCATGAATATACTTTTAATACTGCCGGTCAAGCCAATGTGGTACTTGACTTAAATCACCGCGATTTATTGTTGGGTGGCGAAGTTCATATAATCAATAGCACCACAATCGAAGTGAGAAGAGAAAGCGAAGCTTGGGCAAAAAACCAAATTGTATTTGCTCGAATAGAGTTTAGCGCACCTATGAAAGTTACTGATATTCGTAGTAACGGCGATTACATGCATTCCCCAGAAAACGAATATATCAGGGGAACGCAAACGGCAATTTGCTTTTCCAAACAAGTAAAAAAAGGAGAAAAAATCCTCGTGAAAGTATCGCTATCGCCAACGGGATATGAAGGTGCAAAACTAAATAGTTCTGAAATTAAAGGCTGGGATTTTGAAAAAGTAAAAAAAGAAGCCGAACAAAAATGGGATTCAGAATTGTCGAAAATCCAAATTACATCTGACAATAAAGACAAAAAAACGATTTTCTATACTGCCTTGTACCACACGATGATGCAGCCCAATATTGCCCAAGATTTAGATAGGAAATACCGAGGAAGAGATAACAAAATTCATGTTGCCGAAGGATTTGATTACTATTCTGTATTCTCCCTTTGGGATACCTTTCGCGCTGCTCACCCGCTTTACACGTTAATTGACAAAAAACGAACTGCCGATTTTATCAATACATTTTTAAAACAATACGAACAGGGTGGAAGATTGCCCGTTTGGGAATTGGCTTCCAATGAAACCGATTGTATGATTGGCTACCACTCCGTTTCGGTTATGGCCGATGCGATGGCAAAAGGCATCAAAGGGTTCGATTACGAAAAGTGTTTTGAAGCAGCCAAACATTCAGCAATGCTAGATCATTTAGGATTGGACGCTTATAAACGACAAGGCTTTATTTCGATGGACGACGAACACGAAAGCGTTTCCAAAACGTTGGAATATGCTTACGACGATTGGTGTATTGCACAAATGGCCGAAATTTTGAACAAAAAAGAAGACTACAATTATTTCATGAAACGTTCTCAAAGTTGGAAAAATGTCTTCGATTGGAATGCTGGTTTCATGCGACCAAAGAAAAATGGTGGTTGGAACAAGCCATTCGATCCTAGGGAAATCAATAATAATTTTACCGAAGGGAACTCGTGGCAATATTCGTTTTTCGTACCTCAAGACATTCCTGGGATGATTGAAGCCTACGGCGGTGCTGCAAAATTTGAGGCCAAGCTCGACGAAATGTTCAATAGCGAAAGTAAAACTACCGGTCGTGAGCAAGCCGATGTTACGGGATTAATAGGCCAATACGCCCATGGAAACGAGCCGAGTCATCACATGGCGTATTTGTACAATTATGTTGGTAAACCTGAAAAAACGACCGAAAAAGTGCATTTCATTTTAGATAATTTCTATAAAAATACCCCTGATGGATTAATAGGAAATGAAGACTGTGGCCAAATGAGTGCATGGTATGTGTTGAGTTCAATGGGGATTTATGCCGTTACACCGGGTGAAGAAAAATGGGAAAGCAATGAGCCTATATTTGATACAATAAAAATTAAAGACGAAAGTGAGATTGATTTAGTTGACTACAAAAGAGAATATGTAAATGGAATTTCCAATAAAATTTTCATTCTTGGAAAAAAATTAAAAGAAGAAATGATACAAAGTAGAAGTGCGATGGGTTATCAATTTACAAAATCGATTCAAAATAGTAAATTTAAACCAATTGTTCCGGCTCCACTAATTCAAGCGGAAGGCAAGTCGTTTAAAGATAAAATGGCGATTGAAATTGTGTCACAAAATCCAACAGATAAAATATACTATTATATTGAAAGAAAAAATGAAGACAAATCTGCTAAAATTTGGGAGATCTACCATGGACAAATAATTATCGAATCCAATACGGAGATTATTGCTAAATCTCAAAATGAGAATGGCAATAGCGCGACAGTTTCAGCAAGATTCTATAAAAAACCATCCAATTATACCATCGAGATAAAATCTAAATTCAATCCGCAATATACTGCTGGTGGCGATGAAGGAATTATAGACGGAATTAACGGAACTGAAAACTGGAGAAAAGGCGAGTGGCAAGGGTATCAAAGTCAGGATTTTGAAGCGATAATCAATTTGCAAACCGAGAAAAACGTTTCGAATTTCAGTGCGACTTTTCTACAAGATTCGGGTTCGTGGATTTTAATGCCAACAAAAGTGGATTATTTTGTTTCGAATGACAACGTGAATTTTACTTTGGTGGGAACTGTCACCAATAGTATTAGTCCAAAATACTCGGTAAACAAAATCCAAAATTTCGAATTTAAAGCTGCTCAAGAGCTAAAAGCAAAATACGTTAAAGTGAAAGCCTACAATTTTGGCAAACTTCCCGATTGGCATCTAGGCGCTGGTGGTGACGCTTTTATTTTTATTGATGAAATAACCATTAAGTAATTTTTTTGTGAAACGCTGTATTTGCTTTGTGTAACTTTGTAAAACAAATTATGAAAATCGCCTTAATCCAAGCGCCATTACTTTGGGAAAATCCAAAACAAAATCGGAGTTATTTCGAAGACAAAATCAATTCCATTACTGAAAATGTAGATTTGATTGTCCTTCCAGAAATGTTCACCACCGGGTTTACCATGAATCCAAAATCCGTTGCCGAAACGATGCAAGGGGAAACTGTTTTGTGGATACAAGCATTGGCGAAAGCCAAAAATTCGGCAATAACAGGAAGCTTGGTAATTGAAGAAAATGGGAATTTCTATAATCGGTTGGTGTTTGTTTTTCCATCAGGCGAAATGAATACCTATGATAAAAAACACTTGTTTTCTCTTGCTGGAGAGGATAAAACGTATACTTCTGGAGTTGAAAAACTATTAATTGATTACAAAGGATTTAAGATTTGTACGCTCATTTGCTACGATTTGCGATTTCCGGTTTTTGCAAGAAATACCGAAGATTACGATCTATTAATTTATGTTGCCAATTGGCCCAAACCAAGAATTAACGCTTGGGATGCCTTAATAAAAGCGCGCGCTATTGAAAACATGTGTTATACCATTGGGGTAAATAGAATTGGCGAAGATCCCAATAAACATAATTATCCAGGGCACTCTCAAGTGATTGACGAATTAGGAAATTACCTGATTGAACCTCAAGAAAACGAAGGCGTTTTTATTACTACTTTAAATAAAAACTCATTGGTTGCAACCCGAAAAAAGTTTGGCTTTTTGAACGATCGTGATGCTTTTTCAATCTAGTTTATCTGAATAAATCAAAAGTTTGATCTACATCCCAATTGGCACGAACATCAATTTCTTTTGGAAAATAAATCACTTCTTCGGGCTGTCGTCTTTCTAAGAAATTCCCAGAATCCCATTCTTTATTTCCATTGGCATCATAAATTACCCGGAGGGTATATTTCGCAGGTTCTAAAAACATAAAATCTGCAAAATTGACTTTGTCTAAAAATTCAGAAGCAACCACATCGCCTCTATCGTTGGTTAATTGAACAATAACCGGAAATTGTTTTACATTGGATAAATTAACCCTTAAATTCCCATAATCAGTGGTGTTTCTTGTATTTACCTTGTAGGATAAGGTATCGTTTTTTTGACCTATATAATCGGTTAATGCGCCCGGAAGCAACTGAAATTTATAACTTTGTAAAGGCTCTTTTGGAAAATCAAATTTTAATTCCTGATTATAAACATCGTAACTTGTGGTAAACTTCACATTCACAGAATCTTTATCGGTAATCTTAATTTTAGATTCGTCAAATTTCACTAACGGGCGAGTGGAAAAAATTGCAAACAAATCTATTTTCGATAACCCCAAGCTCGTTTTTGCAGAAAAACTTAAAGAGTCTTTCTTCTGTTCTGTTTTCTTAAATGTATACGATTTATTGTAATTTTCATTGGCAATAGCCAAATTTAAAGAATCTGCTTTTATCGGTTTATACCAAACTTGAACCGAATCTTTAGAAGGAAATTTGGTTACAATAGTTGGTATAATTTCCTTCCCTTTTTTAAGAACTACTTTCATGTTTTTCGGATTTCCTTCATAACCCAAAATCAATTTATTTCCAGTCGTTTGAAAAGGTTTTACAGTTTTAAAAGGCAAAACTTCTTTGAATAATTTCAATTCAAATAGGCTGTCATTTGGAATAGTAACCAACTGTTTTCTGAATCCAATTTTATCGTCTTTCGGATTGAATTTGTTATTGCTATTAGCATCCTTCATTGCCACCAAAAGGTATTTTCCTGCTTTTACATTCTCAATCTCAAAGGTTTTCAAACTGTCCAAAGTATTGGTAATATATCTCGGCACCGATTTATAAACTACCGAATCAGTAAATTTTTCATTCACCTCATACAACATCACCGATACAAAAGAATCCTCTTTTTTATTCAACGCATCTTTAATCGTTCCACCCACTTTTAACGAATCGATATAGCTACCCGTAGAAAAAATATACTTGAACTGGTTGTAAGGATTCCCCTCATTATTGTCCTCGATACTTTGCCCGAAATTGAAACTGTAAGTTGTATTTTCTTGTAAAGTATCTTTAATTTTAATGTTAATTATTTTGGTCGCATTAAGCGGTGAAACCTCAGGATTGTATTTCAATGGTGGCGAAACAATCAGCTGTTTGTTTAGGTTTTTTAATTTTACGTATTCGTTAAATGTCAAATTTATTTCCTTTGCCTTAAAATTCACGCTTAAATTTTTTGGAAAACTCGCTTTCAAAACGGGTGCAATAGTATCTTTTAACCCGCCAGTAATATAGCCGCGTTTAGCGCAACCAATTACAGTCAGCGCCAATAAAATAAAAATATACCTGATTTTGTTTTTCAACATGCGTTTCTAAATTTGATTACACAAATTAACAATTATATTTTCTGTATTCGAAATCTTTTGACTTTTTATTAGGAGCTAATCCGGCTATCATTCCAAATCCTCGCTAAAAAGCTCGGGATTTTCCCTTCTATCCGGGCTAAAAAACAAAAAAAATCCCCGTTTCTCAACAGGGATTTAATTTATATATTTAGTTTCCGTTTGCTAATCTTCTGTCTCGCAACCAATACTTAGTTCGTTTAACCAAGTAGAACATCACCGGAACCATTACTAAAGTTAATACCGTAGCATAAGTCAATCCGAAGATAATCGTCCAGGCCAATGGCCCCCAGAAAACTACGTTGTCACCTCCAACATAAATATGCGGATTTAAATTGGTTACCAACGAGAAGAAGTCAAAATTCAAACCTATCGCCAAAGGAATCAATCCTAAAATTGCCGTTAATGCCGTTAATAATACCGGACGCAAACGAGATTTCCCCGATTGGATAATTACATCTTTAATTTCAGCAATAGTTAAATCATCGTGCGATGTTTGTTTGTTTTCACTCACTTTTTCGTCCATCAATAACACAAAGAAATCCATTAATACGATTCCGTTTTTCACTACAATTCCCGAAAGGGCAATAATTCCCATCATCGTCATCAAGATTACGAAATCCATTCCGGCAAATACATATCCGTAGAAAACACCACTGAAACTTAGTAAAACGGTGAACATGATAATCGCAGTTTTCGAAATAGAATTAAACTGCAACACAATGATAATCGTAATACTTGCTAAAGCTAATAGTAAGGCGCCAAATAAGAAGCCAGAATCTTTTTTCTGTTGTTCTTGTTCCCCAGAGAAAGAATAGGTAATATCGCCTGCCATTTTATAATTGGCTCCTTTTAATGAAGCTTCAATTTGTTTGGTAATTCCGTCACCATTATAACCGGTTATAACGTTAGAATAAATCGTCATGATTCTTTTTGAATTCTTACGTTTTATTTGGTTGAACGTGAATTTTTTCTCTGTTGTTGCCAAAGCCGAAATCGGAACTTGAACAATTTGTCCGTTGTTTTGATTTCTAAAAGTTACCGGCTGATTAAACAACACACTTTCGTTTTTACGCTGGTCTTCCTGTAAACGCATCACAATATTGTAATCGTCTTTTCCTTCTTTATAAGTCGAAATTTCTTGTCCGTAAATCGCTCTACGCATTGTAAATCCTAGTTGGCCTGTCGTAGCACCTAAACTTCCAATACCTACACGATCTACATTTACTTCCATTTCTGGACTTTCTTTGTTCACATCGATATTCAATTTTTCAATTCCTTCAATGTTTTTCGAATTGATGAATGCAATCACTTTTTTTGCTTCAACCAACATTTCATCATAGTTAGTTCCCGACAATTGCAAACTGATTGGATATCCTGAAGGAGGTCCGTTAGAATCTTTCTCCACGATAATTTTTGCACCAGCAATCGCTTTTACTTTCGAACGAATTTCTTCTAAAATGTCGCTTGTATTTACGTCTTTTCTGAATTTATATTCAGTGAAATTCACTGTTACTTTTCCTTTATAAGGCGTTTCCGATTGATTCCCAGAATCTACATTTGGATTCCCAGCGCCTTTTCCAACTTGTGAAACGATACTTTCGGCCAAATAATTTTCATCATTTTCAACGTATTTTGCTAAAATGGCAATCACTTGTTTTTCAACAAATAAATTAGCTTTATTCGTTTTTTCAATTTCTGTTCCTTGCGGATATTCTATGTAAACTATCGCTTGGTTCGGTATATTCTTTGGGAAAAACAAAGTTTCTCTAGGAAACAACGTCAATAATACAACCGAAAAAATTAATAATCCAATAATCCCAACTAAGGCAATTAAAGATTTTTTTCCTGTTAGGATTTTACTAAGGAATACTTGGTATTTTTTCTCTAATCCAGGGAAGAAACTGTGTTGGAAATCCTGAGTCCATTTGAAAATATACAAATGATAAGCCCACATCAACACTAAAGCAATTATGATTAAATGCCCAATAGCTTTCATCCAAACGGTATTGGAAATATTCCCTGGAATTACAAATAACAATCCTGAAACGATGAAAATAATTGTGTATTTCTTCAATGCTTTTTTAGAGATATTTCTATCTTCAATATCCATAAAACCACCAGTCATAGCGGCATTAATTACCATCGCTACGAATAAGGAAGCTCCTAATACACATGATAAAGTGATAGGGAAATAAACCATAAATTTACCAACTGTTCCAGGCCATAAAGCCAATGGAATAAAAGCCGCTAGAGTCGTAGCCGTTGATGAAATTACTGGCCAAGCGATTTCGCCAATACCAATTTTTGAAGCTTCAATTCGCCCTAAGCCTTTTTTCATGTTGGCAAAAACGTTATCCACTACAACAATTCCATCGTCAACTAGTAATCCTAATCCCATTACTAATCCAAATAAAACCATCGTATTCAATGTGTAACCAAAAGCGGATAATATCGCAAATGCCATTAACATGGAAAGTGGAATTGCAGCCCCAACGAAAAGGGAGTTTCTCAATCCCATGGTGAACATCAATACAATCATTACTAGGATAATTCCAAAAATGATGTGGTTGGACAATTCGCTTACTTGGTGCTCCACTTTGCTAGATTCGTCATTGGTCATTTTGACACTCAAATCTTTTGGCAAAACATTTTCTTGCGCTTTTGCAACAATTTCTTTCACCTGATCCAACGCCGAAATCATATTTTGACCGGCGCGCTTTTTGACATTCAACATCACGACTTCCTTACCACTTTCACGAGCATAAGTCGTTTTTTCTTTTTCCTTGAAATTGATTACAGCAATGTCTTTTAGGTAAACTGTTCCTCCAAAAGATTTCACCACTACGTTTTCAAGGTCTTTAGGGTTTTTGATTTCACCCACAATTCGAATATTATTTCGAGATCCTTGTGAAATTAAATTTCCTCCAGAAAGTGTCATATTTTCATATTTCACCGCATTTTGAATGTCGTCAAAACTTACTTTCGCAGCATTCATTTTGAATACGTCAATCGCAATTTCAACCTCTTTATCATCTACACCAAGGATGTCTACTTTTTTTACTTCCGGGATATTTTCTATCTCGTCTTTAAGGTATTCACCGTATTTTTTTAGTTGTTGAGTAGTATAATTTCCTTTCAAGTTAATATTTAATATCGGCACTTCTTCCGAAATATTAATATTAAAAATACTTGGTTCTACCTTGCTACCGTTGTCAAGATTTGGCCAATCGGTATCGGCTTTCGCCATATCGGTTTTATCTTTTATTCGTATTTTGGCTTCCTCTATTGAAACATTTTGCTCAAATTCAACGACCACAATTCCGTAATCTTGAAACGAACTTGAGGTAACTTTGGTTACACCAGAAATATTTTTAAACTGATCTTCTAAAGGTTTTACAACTAATTTTTCAACGTCCTCAGAGGAATTTCCTGGGAAAACTGATGAAACGTAAATTTTGTTTTCTAAAATCTCTGGGAAATTTTCACGCGGCATATTGATATAGGCCATCGTTCCCATTACCACAATAATAAAAGTTAGAATGTAAACCGTAATTCGGTTATCTACCGCCCAACTTGAAATGCTAAATTCTTTTTTTTGATGACTCATTTTATTAGAAATTAAGTTTCATTCCTTCTGATACTGTTTTTACTCCGTCGCCAACTAATAATGTTTTTGGCTCTAATCCGCTTAAAATTTCAGTGAAATTATCAGATGTTTTACCCACTTTTACAATTACCTTTTTTGCAATTCCTGTTTTGTCTTTCACTGAGGTAACTTCAAAAACAAATTGGTTTCCATCAGCGTCCTCTTGAATCACATTAGAAGGAACTACAACTGCTTTTGCACTTGTGTAATCAGTAATTTTTAGTTTTGCCACCTGGTTTGGGCGCAATAAATTATCGGTATTTGGAACGGAAACTTCAATTCCAAAACTTCTATTATTTGGATTGATGTTGTTTCCAACTTGACGAATTTTTCCATTAAAAGATTTTCCTAAAGAAGCTAAATAAACGCTTACTTGAGTTCCTACTTTTAATTTTCCAATGTAACTTTCAGGAACGGTTGTTGAAACGAACATGTTATTTAAATTTACAATTCTCATCAATCCTTGACCAGGTCCAACTACTTGTCCTCTTTCAGCAATTAACTCGTCGATTACACCGTTAAATGGAGCAATAATTCTAGTTTTTGCCAATTGTGCTTTCATTTGATTAACTGCTTTTTGCTGGCTAACCATATTCGTTTGTGCTTGTAAATATTGAATTTCAGAACCAATTTTTTGATCCCATAAACGTTTTTGTCTTTCGAAGGTTGTTTTTGCTAAAGCCAATTGGTTTTCTAATTGTGCCAATTGCTGACTTAATCCGCCATCGTCAATAGTTCCTAAAACCTGACCTTTGCTCACTTTTTGCCCTGCAATTACATTTACCGTATTTAAAATTCCAGCAAATTGTGGGTAAATAATTAAATTCTCTTTTGTGTTTACATTTCCTTGAACTTCTAAATAATGACTGAAAACAGTGTCTTTTACCGTTTCCACAGAAACTAACGCTTCTTCTGTTTTTTTCATGTCCAATTCTGCTATAGCATTATCAAGTTGTGTTAATTGCGTTTGCAATTCTGCTCTTTTTGCTTTTATAGAAACCAAGTTTTTTGAAGCAATTAATGAATCAATATTGGCGTTTTCTTCTTTTTTTCCGCAAGAGAATAAAATTGCGGAGAATGTTGCGATTAAAATTATTTTTTTCATTTTTAAAGGTTTTTTCTTGATTATTTTTTATTAATTACTTTTTCTAAACTTGCTTTTTTATTGATAACATTCACCATCGATTGAAGGTAATTTTGTTGTGCAGCATACAATTGTCGTTGCGCCTCACTAAAGTCGAAACTTGAAGATAATCCTTCTTTAAATTTAATCCCTTGCTTTTTCTCGATACGCTCGGCTAAATTCAAATTGGTTTTTGCTGTTGCAAATGCTTCAATGCTAAATTCATATTCGCTTTTGGCATTTGCATATTGTAATTTTAACTTTTGTTCTGTTTCCGTAAGTTGTGTTTTTGCTTTTTCAAATGCAATTTTTGCTTGTTGTGTTCTAGCAGTTCTAGCAAAACTGCTGAATATTGGCAAATTTAAACTAATTCCCATATTGGAATAATTCAACCATTTTTGGTTGCTGGTGAAAAATTGAAATTGATTTCCAAATGCATTATATCCCACATTTACAATTGCTGCTAAAGAAGGTAAAGCTTTAGTTTTTTGTAGTTTTAATTCTAAATTGCGTTGCTCTTGAAAATTCAACGCCATTTGGTAATAGATGTTTTGTGATGGGTTAAATTCTCCTTGTGAAAATGCCGCGTCTAGATTTTTAACCGCAAGAATATCTAATTTATCGGTTAGTTTTAATTCGTCTTCAATATTTAATCCTAAAGAGATTTTCAACATGTTTAAGGCGATTTCTCTAAGTCTTTTAACGTTATTCAAATTACTATTAATTGTTGAAAGGGTAATTTGAAGTTGCTCCACATTTTCTTCCTCTATTAGACCGTTTTTAAATGTTTCTTTGGTATCGAATAATGTTTTTTCAAGAATGCCTTTGTTTTTTTCTAAAATCAAAATGCTTTCTTCAGCTAGTAATACATTTCCGTATGCGTTGATTACCATTTCTTTAACTTCCTGATCCGTTTTTTCTTTCGAATTTTGGTAAAATTTCAAATACGTTTTGGAAGCTTGAAGTGCTACAATATAAGATCCGTCAAATAATAACTGACTCAATGTGGTTCTAGCGTTCATATTGTGTTTTGTACCGAAAGCTACTTCTGCAAATTCCCCTGGATTTCCTCCAAAAAACTGAGCCGGAATAAGTGATTTTTGTAGTTCAAAGTTGTTTTGATAGTCTAAACTCGCATTTATTTGCGGAAGCCCCATTGCAGTGGTTTCCCACTTTTTACTTTTTGCAGCAGCAATATCTCTTTTGGCATTTATGGCTTCATAATTATTGCTTAATGCATAATTAATGGCTTCGTCTAAACTAAACGAGTTGCTTTTTGGTTTTTCTTGTGCATTTGCAATAAAAGCAAAAGACAATACACTAATAAAAATTAATTTTTTCATTTTTTTTCAATGTTCAATAATTGTTTTTCTAATTCTGCAATTCCTGCTGGCGTAGCAATTGCTCTGGTGTGATACTCTAATATTTGTAATTCTAATTCTTGACCTTCTTTTTCAGAAATGGTTTGTTCTTTAATACTGAATAGTAAATTGTAGTAAAATTTCACAAAGGTTTCTACGGGAATTTCTTTTCTGTAAAGTCCTTGAGCAATTCCCTTTTCAATATTATTTTTGAATAAAATATTACATTCATTCATTTCTTTTGCCATTACTTTTTCAAAAATCGAAGGGTAGTGTTTTTTTAATTGATAAACGGGAGAGGTATCAGCCGCCTTGAACATATCCTTAAACATCCTTCTGATTTTATAGTTTTCTTCAATTGCGTTGTTGTTTTCAGCAACTATTTGATCAACAATTTCATGAATTTCTGAATGAATCATGTCAGTAATTTCCTCAATCAAAATTTCTTTATTGCTAAAAAACTTGTAGATGGTTTTTTTAGAAATGCACATTTCTCCCGCTATATCATCCATAGTGACGCTCTTGAAACCAAGTCTCATGAACAAATCGCTAGCTTTAGACATAATTTTCTCTCTCATTTGATAGGGGAAATTTTAAATTTGGCGCAAACTTACAACGGAAACTTTGAATACCAAAACAGTTTCCCAGTATTTACAATTATTTAACATTTAAGAAAGTTTATAGTTCGAATAATTTTGAGTTTCTTTGTAGGGTACAAATGTTATAAGCACTTCCAATTATAATTTTTAAACACTTAACAAATTAAGATTCATGCATTCTATTAATCAGTATCAAGAATTTATTGCAGACTATTTAGAATCTCAATATGAAACTAAAGAGCCAAGAAATCTTTATGAACCCATTCACTATATTTTAGGATTAGGCGGAAAAAGAATGCGCCCGGTTTTAACATTAATGAGCGCTGAAGTATTTGATGCCGATTATAAAAAAGCTTTGCCAGCCGCACTTGCCGTTGAAGTTTTTCATAATTTTTCGCTTATTCATGATGACATTATGGACGATGCTCCTTTACGAAGAGGAAATGTTACAGTTCATGAAAAGTGGGACATTAATACAGGAATTCTCTCCGGTGATGCCATGTTAATTTTAGCCTATCAATATTTTGAAAAATACGAGCCTGCCATTTTCAGGGAATTAGCAAAACTATTTAGTAAAACGGCGTTGGAAGTTTGTGAAGGCCAACAATGGGATGTAGATTTTGAAACTCGAACTGATGTTTCAATTCCGGAATACCTGAAAATGATTCAATATAAAACAGCTGTTTTGGTTGCTGCTGCAATGAAAATGGGTGCAATAATCGCCGAAACTTCTGAAGATAATGCCAACTTAATTTATGATTTCGGTTTGAATTTAGGATTAGCATTTCAATTACAAGACGATTATTTAGACGCTTTTGGGAATCCAGAAACCTTTGGAAAACAAGTTGGTGGAGATATTATTGAAAACAAAAAAACCTATTTGTATCTAAAAGCACTTGAATTTGCATCAAATGATCAAGCCAAGAAATTAGTTGAATTATTTTCAATTCACCCACAAGATAGTTCCGATAAAATTGAAGCAGTAAAAGAAATATTTGTTGCTTCTGGTGCAGCTCAAGAAACAAAAAATGCGATTCAAGATTTTACTTTCAAAGCTTTTGATACGCTAAAAGACATTAGTATTGACAATGATAAAAAGGAAATGCTAAGAGCGTTTGGTGAAAATTTAATGGGGCGAAAAGTTTAATTTTAATGAATTCAAAAACATTTATTGCACCAATAAACTCAGATGTACTTCTTAATGAAGCTTCAAACGACAATTTATATTCCAAATTAATAGAGCAAATCAACAAAGATTTTAATTTGGCAAATGAGCCAATTGATTTTCCTATGTCAATTTCAGCGGATGAATTGAAAGGGGAATTACACGAAAAAATCTATCGATTAATTCAATATAAATTCGCAGAATACTTGAATTTATTATATATAATTGATGTTCCCGAAGATCAAATAAAGAAACTTGACGGATCAGATTTGGTAATTTTATCCGAGCAAGTTTCTTTTTTGATATTGAAAAGAGAATGGATGAAAGTGTGGTTTCGAAATAACTATTAGTTATTTTATTAATTAAAACCATTTCTAAATTTACAGTTCAAAAATCTATTTATCATTGATTAAAAATGGTGTTTTCCCGTCTGTCACTATTATTTTTGTATTAGGTGATTTTGACAATTCGTTGAAAGCATCTATACTTCTTAATTTTAAAATTTCATTAGTTAAACCTTCAGAAAGTATTTTTTGAGCATCTCGAGTTCCTTTTGCTTCAATAATTTTTCGTTCAGCTTCAAATTTTTCTTGTTGTAAAACGAACTCCATTCTCATTGCATCTTGTTCTGCCTGTAATTTATTTTCTATTGATTTAGAAAGACCAACAGGAAGCTGTATGCTTTTCATTAAAACGGATTCAATAATAACTCCTTTACTGAATAAATTATCAGCCATTCTTTTTCTAATATCAGATTCTATTTCTGATCTTTTTCCAGAATGCATGTCTTTTGCAAAGTATTGCGAACATACATCAGCAGATGCTGATCTAAATACATTTGCAATTATTCCTTCATAATTCATCCCAAGATTATTTACAATCTTAACCACCTCGTTTTTTTCCAATCTATATAAAATAGAAATTTGAGAAGTAATGCTTAATCCTTCTTTGCTAGGCAAATTTAAACTCAATTCTAAGTTCCTTGTTTGAATTGAAGTACGAACAATTTTTGAAGTAAATGGATTAAAAAAAACGGGGCCTTGAGGATAAACCTCTTCCGAAAGTTTCCCTAATCTTTGCTTTAAACCAACCTCACCAGGTTTAATAGTTACACAACTAACAACCCCAAAACTAATTAACAATAATAAAATAGCTTTTTTCATAATATTTAAATTTAATAATAAAGCAAATTTAAAATTATTAATTCATAAATTTTTATTTATATATATAATGATAATTATAAAAAGTATTTATTTAAATTAACGGCATTGTTAATGTTGATTATTCCATAGTACAATCCTAAATGAAGTTTTTTAAACTCAAAAATTTTGTAATTGAAGTTTAAGGATAAATAAGGTAATGAAGTAAATGAGGAGTCTTTATTTTTCAATTTAACTTATCAAACAACCGAAAATATTTGTCAGCCATTGACAAAAAAATAGTTTTAAACTCAAAAATAGAGGCCCAAAATGTAACTTATTAATTATATTATAATGGAGAAAAGTTGAAAGAGATATATAAAACTAAAATAAACCGTTTAATTCAGCGTCTATTTTATTAATGATCATTCCTAAATCTTCAGGATTATTTACAAAATCGATATTATCGACTTCAATAATAACCAGTTTACCTTTGTTATAGTTAGAAACCCAAGCTTCGTATCTTTCGTTCAATCGATTTAAATATTCAATAGAAATTGAATTCTCATATTCGCGTCCTCGCTTGTGAATTTGTGAAACCAAATTTGGAATAGAACTTCTCAAATAAATTAGCATATCTGGCGGGGCAACAAGCCCTTCCATTAGATCAAAAAGAGAGCTGTAATTTTGAAAATCTCTATTGGTCATCAACCCCATAGCGTGAAGGTTGGGAGCAAAAATATGAGCATCTTCGTAGATAGTTCTATCCTGAATTATTTTTTTACCGCTTTCGCGAATTTGAAGAACTTGTCTGAAACGACTATTCAAGAAATAGATTTGTAAATTGAACGACCAACGTTCCATTTGGTGGTAGAAATCATCTAAATAGGGGTTGTCAACTACGTCTTCAAAGTGAGGTTCCCACTTAAAATGCTTTGCTAACAAGCGAGTTAATGATGTTTTTCCCGCTCCTATATTTCCTGCTATAGCTATGTGCATTACGGTAATAGTATTTTATAATTCTTAATTTGTCGATTGGTAAAAATAGATAAAATTTGGTCTTTGTAAATAAAATATTCAAAGCTTTTATTAACATTTTGAACTTCCATAGTTTTATTTGATTTAAAATCTAGAAAATACAACTGTTCTCCCTTTGAAAATAAAATCAAATCGGAATTTACAATTTGAATTTTATCAAAATCCGGCACTTTCCTAATTAGTTTAATTTCACCAAATAAGTTACAAGAATACCAATTTAAATCTTTATCAATCCATTGAAAATTATTAAAATCGGATTCATAATGTTTGAAATTACCTGGTAAAGGGGTTGAAATAAATTTGAAATCTTCATTTGAATAATTATAAAGTCCAATTTTTTGAGATATTGTATCGTAAAACCATAATTTATTTTGAGCCGCAATTCCTACAGCGCTTGTAATTATAGAGGCTTTATTGATATTTGAAAACGATATTTGTTGAATTTCATTTAACTGATTATCTAATAAAACCACTGAATTAAAACCCTCAAAGAACACTGCAATTTTCAGTGGATTTTTGATATCAATTTTTAAAATTTCACCTAAAATAACGTTTTTATATTGCCAAATTTGATCTCCATTTTTCTTGAATAAAATGTCATTTTCTTCATAATATTGATTAGACAAAACATCAATGCCTAAAAAACGACTTGCCGAAATAGGTTCAGAGGATACTAAATTGGCTTTAGTAATTTGACCTTGGCAGGAAAATACTAAAAAAAGTAATAGTATGCGTATTTGAATAAATGATTTCATTAAATGCTAAATTACAATATATGTTTGTAGTTATTCATTTTTCTTTCTATTTTTTTAACATAAAATTTGTAACTTTAATTATTCTAATTCGTCATATTTGCACGCAATATTTAAACTATTTAGTAATTAGTAAGTCTAAAATTTAATTTACATTATATAAAACCCCTATTTATGTTAAGAAAAGTAGTATTATCATTTGTATTTAGTGCGTTAGCATTTGCAAATGTTCAAGCGCAAGAGTTCCAAGGAATCGCCGTCTATGAGTCAAAAACAAGCACTTCTGATTTCAAAACCCGTTTTGAAGGAAACAAAGACATGACTCCGGATATGCAAAAAATGATTGAAGAAAGAATGAAAAAAATGTTTGAGAAAACATTTATCCTTAATTTTTCAAAAACAACCTCCATTTATAAAGAAGAAGAAAAATTAGATGCTCCAGGTCAAGGTGGTCAAGGTGGAGGAATGAGAATGATGAGCTCAATGATGGGTGGTGGTGGAACCAATTTTAAGAATGTAAAAGACAAAACCTATTCTGTAGATAAAGAGTTTATGGGAAAAGAATTTTTAGTGAAAGATTCATTACCAAATTATGCTTGGAAATTGGAAGGCGAAACTAAATTAATTGGAGGTTATACTTGTTTTAAAGCGACTTGCGTTCGACCTGTAAGCCAAACCGATTTTAGAAATTTCAGACCAAAAAAGGAAGAAAAGAAAAAAGAAGAAGCTACGGATGAGGCCAAGAAACCAGAGGGCGAAGCAAAGAAAACCAACTTCATGGAAGACTTTGAATTACCAAAAGAAGTAACCATTACTGCATGGTATACACCGGAAATTCCAATCAGCCAAGGACCAGAAAATTACTGGGGATTACCAGGATTAATTCTAGAAGTTAGCGATGGGAAAACCGTTGTTTTATGTTCTAAAATTGTAATGAACTCTAAAGAAAAAGTAGAAATTAAAGCACCAACCAATGGAAAAGTAATTTCTCAAAAAGAGTATGACGAAACCGTAACCAAGAAAATGGAAGAGTTTAGACAAATGAACCAAGGAAGAGGTGGAAATGGAACGATGCAAATCCGAATGGGACGTTAATTCATATAAAGTAAATACAAAAAATCATAATGAAAAAAACCCTCCTACTATTATTATTTATTTCTTCAGTTTCATTTTCACAAATCGTAAAATTTGAGGGTGTTGTTCAAGACGTTGGAAAAACGCCACTTGAAATGGCTAACGTTATGGCTGTAAATACAGCTACCAAAGCAATGGATTCCTATGCAATTACCAATGATAAAGGAAAATATTTATTGAATTTAAAACCGAATTCAAGTTATTCGATTAAAGTTAGTTATTTAGGAATGCAAACGAAAGAGCTATTTATTTCTACGTCTACTTTAAACATGAATCAAAATATTACTTTGGAATCGGGAGGAATTGAGCTTGAAGGAGTGGAAATTGTTCGTGAAATGCCAGTTTCTATAAAAGGAGATACCATAGTTTACAATGCCGATTCCTTTAAATCCGGAACCGAAAGAAAATTAGAAGATGTATTAAAAAAATTACCAGGAGTAGAAGTCAACGCTGATGGTGAAATAGAAGTTGAGGGAAAAAAGGTTACTAAATTAATGGTGGAAGGAAAAGACTTTTTTGATGGTGATACTAAATTAGGAGTTAAAAATATTCCCGCAGATGCAATTGATAAAATCCAAGTTTTAAGAAATTTCAATGATGTTTCTGCCTTGAAAGGACTAGAAAATGGCGATGAGAACATCGGAATGAACATCAAACTAAAATCAGGAAAAAAGAATTTTTGGTTTGGAGATATAAATGCTGGTGGAGGAAAGGAAAATCAAAATACACGATATATTGCTAATCCGAAGCTATTTTATTATAGTCCAAAATACAGCGTTAATTTTATTGCCAATTATAATAATATTGGAGAACTTCCATTTACAGTTCAGGATTATTTCAAATTTACGGGAGGATTCAGAAGTATGATGAGAAAAGGAGGAACAAATTTCAATTTATCTTCCAATGATTTAGGAATTTCATTGCTTAGAAATAATAGAGCAAAGGAAATCGAAACAAAATTTGGTGCAACCAATTTTTCGTATAATGTAACTAAAGCCTGGAGTTTAAGCGGATTTGCAATTGTTTCTTCAACACTTACAGACTTAGAAACGGTTTCTCAAAATAACAGAGCCGACCAAATCAGCACTTTAGGAACGGTAAATACCACCCAAAAAACTAAAGAAGCTGCAAGTCAAATAAGTAGTTTAGGGCTTTTTAAATTAAGTTCTAGCTATAAACCAAATGCCAACCTTCAGTTTGATTATGATGTGTTACTTAAAAATTCTAAACAAGACGAAAACAATAGTTTGTTTACACAATCATTCGCAACTGCAACAAACGGAACACCACCTGCAATTCCTGACCAAAACATTTCCTCATTCAAGCAGCAAGATCCGGTTACACTAACTCAGAATCTGAGCTTGTATTATACAAAAAGTGATAAAAGTGTTTTCGATATTGAAATCCAACATTTATATCAAGATGAAGACCCTTTTTATAATGCCAATTTAGGTCAGAATCCATTTCCGATTTTGGGATTACAAACACAAAACAGATATAATATCAATCAAACCCGATTTATTAAAACAAATAAATTGGACGCTAAAATTGATTACTACTATATGTTAACGCCAAAAAGCAATATTAATTTTACTTTTGGAAACACTTATTCAATTCAAAATTTTAATTCTCATATTTTCCAAATTTTGGATAACGGAACTACTAACGACTTGAATTCAGCAGATAAAAATAACAATGTAATGTATTTTTTTAATGACTCCTTTTTAGGGCTTCATTACAAATTTATTACAGGTAAATTTACTTTTAACCCAGGTTTTTCAGCACATTACTACAAAACGTACAATGAGCAATTAGGTACAAAAGTGAACGATAATTTCTATCGATTATTACCTGACGTATATGCTTTATATCAAATTAAAAAAGCTGAAACTTTAACTTACAATTACTCAATTAATAACGATTTTACAGATATTAATAGGTTTACTGCAGGTTATACATTCACAAACTATAACTCTTTATTTCAAGGAAATAGAAACTTAGAAAATGCTATGTCCGAAAGTCACTCTTTACGTTATTTTAAATATAACATGTTCAACTTTGAAAACATATCAGCTAATGTTAGTTATATTAAACGTATAAATGCAATTAAGTCAAGTGCATTTTTTACAGGGATTAACCAAGTCTCTACCGCAATAAATTCAAATTTTGCCGATGAAACACTTTCTGGAAATGCATTCTACGGCAGATCATTTGCAAAAAATTATAAAGCTTCATTTAATTTGGCGGCAAACCGATCTATTTTCAACAATATTCAAAACGGCCTTTTTGTAACAACAGAATCTCTAACACAAAATTATACTGTAAAAGTAGCTACCAATTATAAAAATTTACCGAACTTAGAATTAGGATATTCTCTAACAATCAATGACTATATCGGGACTAAGTTTTTCACTGATAGACCATCGGCTAGATTGGATTATTTCTTCTTAGATAGTTTCTCTTTTGTTTCAGAATACGAGTACTATCATTACACCAATAACAATAAAACGGTTAATAATGAATACGACTTTTTAAGCGCAAGTTTGATTTATCAAAAAACAAAAGAAAGTAAGTTGGAGTATAAAATTGCCGTTACCAACCTTTTAAATACAAATATTCTAAACGACGATAGTTTCACTCAGTTCTCAACCAGAACTTCACAGTATACCGTTCAACCGAGGTATATTATTTTTAGTTTGAAATATAATTTATAACAAATATAACCTCGATATAAATTATACAAAATTGCTTCTTTGTAACAATTTGATTACTTTTGAGGCAACATAAAAAAGGTATTATGAGCATTGCTAAACACAATTGGACGAAAGAAGAAATTATCGCGATATACAACAAACCTATGATGGATTTGCTTTTTGAAGCAGCTTCTATTCATAGAAAATCTCACGACCCAAACGTTGTACAAGTCTCTACTTTGTTATCTATTAAAACAGGTGGATGCCCAGAAGATTGCGGATATTGTCCTCAAGCAGCTAGGTATCATACGGAAATTGAAGGAAACGATTTAATGTCGGTGAGCCAAGTAAAAGCCCAAGCTTTAAGAGCAAAATCTAGTGGTTCATCACGCGTTTGTATGGGTGCAGCATGGAGAAATGTGAAAGACGGACCTGAATTTGACCAAGTTTTAGAAATGGTTCGAACCATCAATAAATTGGATATGGAAGTTTGTTGCACGTTGGGAATGATTACTGAAAACCAAGCCCATCGTTTAGCAGAAGCTGGTTTATATGCTTACAATCACAACCTAGATACCTCTGAAGAATACTATAAAGAAGTGATTTCTACACGCGGTTTTGAAGATCGTATTCAAACTATAGAAAATGTTCGTAAAACCAACGTAACCGTTTGTAGTGGAGGAATCATTGGAATGGGCGAATCTATAGAAGATCGTGCAGGAATGTTAGTTGCACTTTCTACTTTAAATCCGCAACCAGAATCGGTGCCAATAAATGCATTAGTTGCAGTAGAAGGAACGCCATTAGAAGAAGAAAAACCAGTTGAAATTTGGGAAATGATCCGAATGGTTGCAACCACAAGAATCGTTATGCCTGAAACTCAAGTGCGTCTTTCTGCAGGGAGAATGAACATGAGCCGTGAAGGACAAGCGATGTGTTTCTTTGCTGGTGCCAATTCTATTTTTGCTGGCGATAAATTATTGACCACTCCTAACCCAGATGTGAACGAAGACATGAAAATGTTTGAAACATTAGGTTTAATTCCTCAAAAGCCATTTGTAAAAGTGTCTCAACCTACTACTGTTGAAGCCGAAGATTCTCAATATAAATCGTTAGGAGAAAAGCCAAAATGGTCAAGACCAGGACATAAAATCGAAAAGAATTTAGAGGCCTCAGGAAAAACAAATGCCTAGTTTTTTGTTTCTATTCTCAATAGACAATCAATAAATTTTGGAAAATAATTCTCATAAAACCTATTCCATTCAGGAAGCCCAATCCAAGTTAGAGAATTATTGTGCCTATCAGGAGCGTTGTCATAAAGAAGTAGTTGAAAAACTTCGAGAAATGAAAATGATTCCACAGGTTATCGATTTGATAATTGTGCACCTAATTGATCAAAATTTTCTAAACGAAGAACGATTTGCCTGCAGTTTTGCAAGAGGAAAACACCGAATTAAATATTGGGGAAATATTAGAATTGTAAACGAATTGAAGTTCCGAAATATCTCTTCCTACAATATTAAAACCGCACTTAAAGAAATATCTGAAGAGGAATATTATACCAATTTTCATTTTATTGCAGATCGCCATTGGCAAACAATGAAAGAGAATGATAGTTTAAAAAAGCGAAAAAAATTCTGTGATTTCTTACTCCGAAAAGGATTTGAAAGCAACATGGTTTATGAAAAAGTGAAAGACTTGGAACGCGATTCCAAATAGATTTTTGTCTATCCTCTTTTATCTCAAAAACTTACAAACTCAACAATACACTTACCGCATTTCCACCAAAACCAACGGCATTCACCAAGATTTTTTTAAATGGTTTTTTTTGGGTTTTTGATCCCGCTTCCGCAAATGGAACTCCGATAAAAGTTTGATTTTGTAACATCAAAATTGCCATTTCAATACTTAACATTCCTGAGGCCCCAAAAGTATGACCGATTTTCCATTTATTGGTAGTTAACAAAGGAAGTTCTTCTCCAAATATTTTTTGAATCGCTTTGTATTCCGATAAATCGCCTTTAATAGTTCCCGGAGCGTGCATTACAACTACATCAACATCTGATAATTTAGTATTTTCCAAAGCCATTTTCATCGATTTTTGAAAGCAAGTAGCCTCCGCAGAAACAGAAACATTGTGTTCTAAAATTTCTGTTGCATAACCAATTCCTTCAATAACAGCGATAGTTTTTTCAGTTCTTCCAATTTCAAGACAACAAACAGCAGCACCTTCGCCTAAAACAAGGGAGCTTTGTTTTTTATTTAGGTCCAAGGCGCGGCAAGGGAATTCATCATTATTTTTAGAATAAATTTTTAATGCTCGCATTTGAGCAATCGTAAAATTGGTTAAAGGAGCTTCGCTACCACCAACCAAAAATTTATCAGCCATACCAGATTTTAACCAAGCTACTCCATTTAATAATGCGTGTAAAGCGGTTGAGCAGGTTATAGAATGTGAAATTTCTGGACCTTCACTTTGTAAATCATGAGAAACCCACGATGAGATATTTCCAAGAGTAGTTGTTGGTGATGCCAGAGGTTCTACTTTCCCAGATTGGATGAAATCCAAATGATGCTTTTCGAATAATTCCGTTGCGCCACGTGAAGATCCTATATTGATTCCAAAAGTAGCATTGTCCTGCCATCCTGCTTTCTCAATCGCTTTTCGGGAGGCAGCTATTGCAAATAAAACAGAATTATCGAGTGATTTGTATTTATTATCTGACTTTTTTAATTCACTTATTTGTTTTTTTGAATCAGAATTTAAAGGGGCAATAGCTGTATTTTGATTCCCAATAGTAGTTTCAATAAAGCAATGATTATCACTCATATAGTTTTGCCAAATAGAATTAGGATCATTTCCTAACCCAGAAATGGAAGCGATGGCTGTAATTGAAATCGTTTTTGGCAAAGTTGTTCTCATTAAAATTAAACCGTAAAGGTCGCAAAGTTTTTCGCAATGTTCACAAAGAAAGTGAACATTTATCTTAAACTATATCCAATGCATTTTCAACTACAGTATATATTTTTTGGAGTTGTTCGTCCTCAATAACGTAAGGCGGTAAAATATAAACAATATTTCCTACTGGCCTTAAAATAACTCCGTTTTCAATGAAAAAATCATAGAGTTTGTTTCGCAAAGTTCCGTAATAACTTGCTTGGTATTCGGTTTTTATTTCTAATGCAAAAATTACTCCCAAAACTCTCGTAGTAGCAACTTTAGGATGATTTTTAATGTGTGTTTGAAATGCCAAATGACTTTGATTTACTCTAGCGATATTGGCTTGCATTTCATCAGTATCTAAAAGGGCTAAACTAGCCAATGCTGCTGCACATCCTGTTGGATTTGCAGTAAATGTATGCCCGTGAAACAAAGCTTTATTGATGTCATCACTGTAAAAAGCTTCAAATAACACTTCTGTAAATGTGGTAATTGCCATTGGAATTGTCCCGCCTGTTAACGCTTTCGACAAACACATCATATCCGGTTGGGCAACTAAATAATCACAAGCAAACGTTTTTCCGGTTTTCCCAAAGCCGGTCATCACTTCGTCGGCAATGGTTAAAACTTTATTTTCTTTACAAATTCCAATTAATATATCGAGTTCTTTCGGCTCATACATCACCATTCCCGCAGCACCTAAAACCAAAGGTTCAAAAATAAATGCTGCACAATTATTGTTTTTTATGGCTTGAGCCAATGCTTGAAAACTTGCTTCTTCCTGCCCTTTTACGGGAACAGGAATACGAACGACGTCTATAAACATTCCTTCGAAGGCCTGAGTGTAAAATGATATTCCACTTGCCGCCATTGCTGCAAATGTATCTCCGTGAAAAGCATTTTCAAAAGCGATCATGGTAGTTTTCTTTTCTCCTTTATTGAAAAAATACTGCAATGCCACTTTTATCGCCACTTCAACTGATGTTGATCCATTATCGGAAAAGAAAATTTTATTTTGATTTTTAGGTAAGATTTTAATTAGTTTTTCAGATAAAATTACTGCTGGTTCATGGGTGAATCCACCAAACAATACGTGTTCTAAAGTAGTTAATTGCTTATAAATAGCATCAGCGATAATGGTGTTGGAATGCCCAAATGGATTGACCCACCAAGATGCAATGGCATCAATATATTCTTTATTGGAATCATCCCAAAGCAATGCTCCTTGGCCTTTCACAATTGCAATAGGTGGTTTTGAAGTTTTATGCTGCGTGTAAGGATGCCAAATATGAAGCCCGTCTCTTTCGGTTAATTCCATTTAATAATTATTGTTTTCTATTTTTATTGCTATTTAAATTCTAATAATTTTTCGCGAAATAAATCAGCGTATTCAGCAATCACATTTTTATCAAAATAAGGTTCATCGTTAATTCTACCAATGAATTTTAGTTTCGAATAATTCAAAATTAACGATTCGGTAGCCTTATTTTCATTGCCATTAAAAATAATTCCTGCAATAGTGAGGCCTCTGTTTTTTATGGCTTCAATTGTTAAAAGTGTATGATTGATACTTCCTAAATAGTGCCTTGAAACAATTATAATTTTGTAGTCCGGCTGAACCAAGTCGATAACAAAATCGGAATTATTTAAAGGAACCAAAACACCACCAGCGCCTTCCACTACCAAATGATTTTTAGTTTTTGGTTCGATGATATTTTTTAAATCGATTGTAATTCCGTCTAATTCTGCTGCTAAATTCGGACTTGCGGGTGTATTTAATTTATAGCTATTTTCGTGAATAACCGATTTTTCATTAGAAATGTAATTCTGAATTTTATGGCTATCAGAATTATCCAAATCTCCAGCTTGAACGGGTTTCCAATAATCGGACTCAAGCGCTTCGGTAATAATTGCTGAAGCGATTGTTTTCCCTACATCGGTTGATATTCCAGTAATAAATAATTTCATAATTAATAATTTACCGCAAAGTTCGCAAAGAAATTGCAAAGTTCGCAAGGTAATTGGTGTTAATATTGATTAAAATAATATTGTAGCAAGTATTTGCAACACTTCTGAGATTTCTTCTTTTGAATTGTAACTGTGCAAACAAAAACGAAGCCTTTCTTGTCCTTCAGGAACTGTTGGCGATAAAATAGCTTTTACATCAAATCCTTTTCCTTGGAGCTGGTTTGCAATGTTTTTTACTTTTTGATTACCCGGAATAATCGCACTTTGAATCGCCGATTTACTTCTCACAAAAAGAGGATTTAAACCCAATTGTTTTTTTTCTTGATTGAAATGAATTACGTTTTTTCTAAGTTTTTGAAGCGCTTCTTTTTCGGTTTGCAAATACTGATAAGCAATTAAAATGGTTGCTACCGAATGAGGCGAAAGGCCTGTTGTGTAAATAAAACTCCTAGCAAAATTGACTAAGTAATCAATTAGTTTTTGACTTCCTAAAATGGCTGCTCCATGACAACCCAATCCTTTTCCAAAAGTCATAATTCTTGCAAAAACCGAATCTTGCAACCCGACCATTTGAACTAATCCTTCGCCATTATCGCCAAAAACACCCAAGGCATGTGCTTCGTCAACAACCAAATAGCAGTTGTATTTTTCACAAATTTGAACAAGTTCTTCCAAGTTAGGAGTATCGCCATCCATTGAAAAAACACTTTCTGTAACCACAAAAATGGTTGAAGGTTGTTGGTTTTCGGGAGTTAGTTTAAGAATTATTCGTTCTAAATCTTCGAAATCGTTATGTTGAAATTTGTATGATTTGGCATTAGATAATTGGATTCCGTCTCGAATGGACGCGTGTGCTAATTCGTCGAATAGAATTAAATCATTGCGTTGCGGAACGGAACTAAAAAATCCCACATTGGCATCGTAACCAGAATTAAATAGTAAAGCACTTTCCGATTGGTGAAATTTTGCAATATAGTTTTCTGCTACTTGATAAACGATATGATTTCCAGATAATAACCTGGATCCTGTTGCTCCGTTTTGTAAAATATTATTTTCAATTAAAAAGGAATGCGTTCCAGTAAAAATAGCTTCAGATTTAGAAAATCCCAAGTAATCATTGGAAGCAAAATCGATTAAATTATTAGGCAATGCCAATTTCCGCAAAGAATTATTTTGCTCACGATGCTCTAATTTTAATGCTACTGATTTTGGAATTCTTTTCATAAGGATACAAAAGTAAGCAACTTTATTTTGTTGTTATTTCTAAATAAATATTGTTTTTTAGTATTTAATTATTGTTTATCAATAATTTAATTATATTTGTAGCAACTTTAAAATAAAAAAAGATGAGAAAATTAATTTTTTTAAAAACCATAGTGGATTATGTTTGGATAATGTCAATTATCGCTTTACCATTATTAATTTTGTTTATTGGTTTTGCTTTATTTTCAAATGAACCAATTGATATTCCAATAAATATTTCTGGAATTAATATAAATGCAACAACTTCATTTGGCAAAATAGGATTGGTATTTAGTATGGTAAATTTTGTAATTATACTTTTTGCAATTTATAATTTCAAATCGCTTTTAGATAATTTCAGAAAAAAAATAATTTTTGAGTCTGAATCATTCCTATTATTAGATAAAATAGGAAATTTGGTTATTCTTTCGGCAAGTTTGTATTTAATTTCAGACTTATTAGGTGCTTTTTCAAATAGTACTATTTCAATAAATTTAGGTTTTGGACCCTTTTTATATTTGATGGCGCTTGGGCTATTTTTCAAAGTGTTATCCGAAGTTTTTATTATTGGAAAACGAATTAAAGAAGATAGCGAACTAACTATATAACTATGGCAATTATTATAAATGTAGATGTAATGCTCGCCAAACGGAAAATGCGTTCTAATGAATTGGCAGATTCAATTGGGATAACGACGGCAAATTTGTCAATATTAAAAACAGGTAAAGCTAGAGCAATTCGTTTTTCAACCTTAGAAATGATCTGTAAAGTATTGGACTGTCAGCCTGGAGATATTATGGAATATGTGAGTGATAAATAAGTTTATTTATTTTTTCAAATGGTCCAACATGTCTTTTGTCATGCTTGAAATGTCGAATTTATGATTCCAATTCCAATCTTCTCTTGCTGCACTATCGTCAATGCTTGCTGGCCAACTATCTGCAATTTTTTGACGGAAGTCAGGGTGATAAGTAATGGTAAATTCTGGGATGTGTTTCTTAATTTCTTCAGCAATTTCTGTTGGAGTAAAACTCATTGCGGCTAAATTGTAGGAAGAGCGAATTTTAATTTGCTCTTTTGGACTTTGCATAATTTGGATAGTTGCAGCAATCGCATCGTCCATATACATCATAGGCATTTTGGTTTCCGAAGATAAAAAGCAATCGTATTTTTTCTTAGCAATAGCTTTGTGAAATATATCAACTGCATAATCTGTAGTTCCGCCACCAGGAGGCGAAGACCAGCTAATTAAACCAGGATATCGAATACTTCTCACATCTACGCCATAGATATTGTGATAATATTCGCACCATCTTTCTCCCGCTTGTTTACTAATTCCGTAAACCGTACTCGGTTCCATAATAGTATATTGAGGGGTATTTTCTCTTGGAGTGGTAGGTCCAAAAACGGCAATACTAGAAGGCCAAAAAATTTTTTTAATTTTTCCAGCTTTTGCCAAATTCAACACGTGAAAAAGAGAATTCATATTTAAATCCCAAGCAAATGCTGGGTTTTTTTCCGCTGTTGCCGATAATAAGGCGGCCATTAAATAAACTTCATCAATTTGGTGCACTTCTACAAGATGTTGAATTTGATTAAAATCCAATGCGTTGATGACTTCAAATGGCCCAGAATTTACCACATCGATATTTAATTTTCTAATATCGGAAGCAATTACGTTTTCTACACCATAAATTCCACGTAATTTCTGTGTTAACTCAGTTCCGATTTGTCCGCAAGCACCGATAATTAGAATTTTTGTAGCCATTTGATAAATTTAGACTACAAATATAGCAATTTCGGATTTTAAAATCATTTTTATGAGAATTATTCAAAATTCGTATTTCTTGAATTACCTTTGTAACTTTGTATCAAATAATTATATAGATGAAACTGCAAAATACGGTTCTTTTAATAGCGCTTTTAGTACTTTTTTCTTGTCATAACAATAAGGAGCAACGACTAATTGAAAACGCTAAAGATGCTAAAAAGAAAGAAACGATCTTTAATAATATTAATAAAGGATGGAATTTTAATGCCAATCCAATAAATCCTGCCGCTCAAGGATTGGTCTCTATGTGGCCGGAATGGCGTGGTTTTTTATTGGAATTAAATAGCAAACCAAAAAGTACCATTGGAGCATTCCAGAAAAAAGCCAAAGAACTTTCAAAAAAAGTACTTGAGTTGAATAATAATATTCCTATGGCGTACAGTAAACCGGAAGTAAAAAGCCGTATTGCTGTATTGATTTGTAAAATAAATTCACTTAATCTTTACATCAATTTAGATGAAATTCCTGACGATAAAGTGGTTGCGTTGGTAATTGAAATTAACATCGAATTGATATCACTTCAAAAACAATTAGATGAAATTGTGAGAAAAAGCACCATTCCTAGAGAAGAAGGAGAATCTGATTTGATTCAAATGTTAGATACTTCAAGAGCCATTCCAACCCGATAAAATTATATTTTAGTTGAGCAAATCAGTAGTAGTAGGGAAATTTGACAAAGCCACCAAGGTCAGTCAAATTGCAGAAGTTTTACAACAATCAGAAAATAAAATTCACCTTAAGGGGTTAATTGGGTCTTCGTTATCGTTTGTTGTAAACTCTCTTTTTTATAAAACCGAACTTCCATTTTTGTTAATTTTTGAGGATAAAGAAGCCGCCGCTTATTATTTAAACGACCTTGAACAATTAATTGGCGATAAAGAGGTGTTATTTTATCCGGGTTCTTTTAGAAATCCATACCAAGTAGAAGAGGTTGATAATGCTAATGTTTTGCTTCGCGCTGAGGTTTTGAACCGCATCAATTCTCGAAAAAAACCTGCTATAATTGTTACTTATCCCGAATCGTTATTTGAAAAAGTAGTGACAAAAAAAGAGTTGGAAAAGAACACTTTGAAAGTGGCCGTGGGAGATAAAATTTCAATTGATTTTATAAACGAAGTCCTTTTTGAATATGAATTTAAAAGGGTCGATTTTATCACAGAACCTGGCGAATTTTCTGTTCGAGGTGGAATAATTGATGTTTTTTCTTTTTCAAATGACAACCCGTACCGAATAGAATTTTTTGGAAATGAGGTGGATTCTATTCGAAGTTTTGATGTGGAAACGCAACTATCAATTGAAAAAAAGAATAAAATCACGATCATTCCAAATGTAGAAAATAAGTTTTTTCAAGAAGACCGCGAGAGTTTTTTGGATTATATTTCCTCGAATACGACTCTTTTTATTCAAAATACGGATGCGCTAATTTCAAAATTGGACTCCTTATTTGCTAAAGCAGAAGAAGCCTACAGTAAATTATCAGGAACGGTAAAACACCTAGCGCCCGAGCAACTATTTTTAAACCAAAAAGCATTTCTAAAAAAAGCACTCGATTTTAATGTAGTTGAATTGGGTTCCAAAGCTATTTTTAATTCCAACAAAACTTTTGAATTTCATATTCTTCCTCAGCCGTCTTTTAATAAGCAGTTTGATTTATTGCTAAATAACCTAAATGAAAATCATTTTAATGGAATAAAAAATTATTTATTTTGTTCCAATGATGCTCAGGCAAAACGCTTTCACGATATTTTTCAAACCTTGGATGAAGCCAATCACGAAAGTATTAGAAAACAATATGACACCATAAAATTGCCATTATTTCAAGGATTTATTGACGAGGAACTTCAAATTGCGTGTTATACCGATCATCAAATTTTTGAGCGATATCATAAATTCAGCATCAAAAATGGTTATGCTAAAAAGCAAACAATTACTCTTCAAGAATTGACCAATTTATCGGTTGGAGATTATGTTACTCATATTGATCACGGAATTGGGAAGTTTGGTGGCTTGCAAAAAATCCAAGTGGAAGGCAAAACCCAAGAAGCAATTAAGCTGGTTTATGCCGATAATGATATTGTTTATGTGAGTATACACTCACTTTATAAAATTTCAAAATTCAACGGAAAAGACGGCACTCCTCCTAAAATTTACAAATTAGGATCGAATGCTTGGAAGGTATTAAAACAAAAAACGAAAGCCCGAGTTAAGCACATTGCGTTCAATTTAATTCAATTGTATGCTAAGCGAAGATTGGAAAAAGGATTTCAATTTAAACCTGATAGTTATTTGCAATTAGAGCTTGAAAGTTCATTTATTTATGAAGACACACCCGACCAAAATAAAGCCACTCAAGAGGTAAAAGCCGATATGGAAAGCGACCGTCCTATGGATCGATTAGTATGCGGTGACGTAGGTTTTGGGAAAACAGAAGTGGCTATTCGAGCTGCATTTAAAGCTGTAGATAATGGAAAACAAGTGGCTGTTTTGGTGCCAACAACCATTTTGGCGTACCAACATTTCCGAACATTTTCCGAAAGGTTAAAAGACATGCCGGTTTCTGTTGGCTATTTAAACCGATTTAGAACAGCGAAACAAAAAGCAGAAACGCTGAAAGATTTGGAAGACGGAAAACTAGATATTTTAATTGGAACCCATCAATTGGTAAACAAAAATGTAGTTTTTAAAGATTTAGGATTACTGATTGTTGATGAGGAACAAAAATTTGGAGTAAATGTAAAAGACAAGCTAAAAACCATTGCTGCCAATATTGATACGCTCACCTTAACCGCAACCCCAATCCCGAGAACGTTACAGTTTTCATTAATGGCTGCACGAGATTTATCAGTAATTACTACACCTCCGCCCAATCGTTATCCTATTGAAACTAACGTGATTGGGTTTAGCGAAGAATTAATTCGTGACGCGATATCCTATGAAATTCAAAGAAACGGACAAGTTTTCTTTGTCAATAATAGAATAGAAAACATTAAAGAAGTTGCCGGAATGATCCAGAGATTGGTACCAAACGCAAGAGTTGGAATTGGTCATGGCCAAATGGATGGCAAGAAATTAGAAGAATTAATGTTGGCTTTTATGAACGGCGAATTCGATGTTTTAGTCGCTACGACCATCATCGAAAGTGGTTTGGATGTTCCAAATGCCAATACGATTTTTATTAATAACGCCAATAATTTTGGAGTTTCCGATTTACATCAAATGAGAGGTCGAGTAGGGCGTAGCAACAAAAAAGCGTTTTGTTATTTCATCTGTCCACCGTATTCCGCAATGACCGACGATGCCAGAAAACGAATCCAAGCGTTAGAGCAGTATAGCGAATTGGGAGGTGGATTAAATATTGCCATGAAAGACCTTGAAATTCGTGGTGCAGGAGATTTATTGGGAGGCGAACAAAGCGGTTTCATTAACGAAATTGGTTTTGAAACCTATCAAAAAATTATGAATGAAGCCATTGACGAATTGAAGGAAAACGAATTCAAAGAGTTGTATTCTGAAGAAAATAAAGATGTTGAAAAAACCTATGTGAAAGACCTCCAACTCGATACCGATTTCGAATTGTTGTTCCCAGATGAATACATCAATAATATTACCGAGCGCCTTAAATTGTACAATGAATTGAGCGTAATTAAAGACGAAAACGGATTATTAGAATTTGAAAACAAACTTATTGATCGCTTCGGTCCATTACCAAAACAAGCCATTTCACTGTTGAATAGCATCAAAATAAAATGGGTTGCAACGCAATTAGGAATTGAAAAATTGGTAATGAAACAAGGTAAAATGATTTGCTATTTTGTTTCCGACCAACAATCGAGTTATTACCAATCTGGGCGATTCAGCCAAGTATTGCAATTTGTGCAAACTCAGTCAAAATTGTGTACCATGAAGGAAAAACAAACTCCAAATGGATTACGATTATTACTAACTTTTGAAAACGTAAAATCAATAAATAAGGCCTTGGAATTGATTCAGATGATATAATTTTATAACATTTTCAAATCCTTAATCACTCTAAAAGCAATATCTACTTCGTCATCGCTAACTAAAATAGTGAATTCATTCGAGGTTGAAATCACTTCATTTATTATAATTCCTTCCCAAGCCAAACGCTGAAAAATAAAGTAATAAATCCCTGGAATTACTGTATTTTCTTTAGGTAATTTTATCGTTATGGAAGCTAGATTTTCTAGTTTTTGGATTTGCTTTTCAGTTGCAAAATGTTTTTCTACTAAATGTTCGACACTTTGACTCACAATGATATTGGTTTCGCTAACCCCTTTTGATGAGGTATAAAATATATCGGGATTGCTGTTGATTTCCGAAATTAAATCGGCTTGCTTGGTCAAAATGGTGCTTGAAACGGCAAACGTATAATCAATTAAAGAAGACCGAACGGTGATTTCACCCAAGTTTTTCATCACTTTTGAAATCTTGTGATTCAATCTAAAATCCAAATCTACTGAAAGTCGTTTTAGCGCCATTACTATCGCACCTTGTTTGACATCTTTCCCAAATTCCGATTCTAATTCAATCATCATATTTCTCGATAATGAAGTTAAATTTATAATATTTTGGGATAAAGCACTTAATAAAAAAGGCTTTGTTTTGATGTAATTTTCTACAATTGAAGATACGGTTTTCATTTTTTAATGATGTTTAAATGCGACGCAAATGTATCAATAAAAAACAAATTGTTATAAATATAACATTAAAAAAAATAAAATGCGTCTTTTAAATGTTCTATTTTAAATCCTTTACCTTCTCTGTGAAGTGCAATAATATCAAAGCGAACTTCCACTTCAAGATCATTTGAAATTACATATTCGTTGATGGCTTTAACTAAGAGTTGGATTTTTTTGGGTTTAACAAAATCCTGAGGCAAACCAAAATCGATGCTGGAGCGGGTTTTTACTTCTACAACGGCCAAGATATTTTCTTTTTTGGCGATAATATCTATTTCTGCTTTTTGAAAAGTCCAATTGGTTTCAATAATTGAATAGCCATTTTTTTCTAAAAATTCAACGGCCAATTCTTCACCTAATTTTCCTAAATCGTTATGATCGGCCATTAAATTGTGGTTAAGTTTTAATACTTCAAGATTGTTTCTTTATCGTTAATTTCTAAACTCACTTTTCTACCAAAAATAAGAGTATTATTATCATGTATATGTCCTGCCGGAAAATCAAAAACTATTGGAAAATTATATTTTTTGGTAATATCCAAAATAATTTCATGGGCATTTTTCCCCCATGGAATTTCATTATCGTGCATTTTTATAAAACTTCCCACAACTAATCCTTGTAAACCATCAAAGCAGCCGCACCGTTTTAAGCTCAGCATCATTCGATCGATATGGTATAAATATTCATCTAAATCTTCAATAAATAGGATTTTTCCTTTGCAATCAACTTGCGATTCAGATCCCATCATACTGTATAAAATAGATAAATTTCCGCCCACTAATTCGCCTTCAGCAACTCCTAATCTGTTCTTATTTTGACAAGGAACTGAATATTTTAAGTTTTCGCCAAAGAGTGCTTTTCGCAAAGTTTCCTCAACTTTAGCCGATGCTTTCTCCACATTTACAGGCATAATCCCATGAATTGTCGCTACTCCCAGCGTGTTCAAATGACTGTGAATAACGGTTACATCACTAAATCCAATAATCCATTTTGGGTTTGCTTTAAATTTTGAAAAATCAACTAATTCAACCATTCTTGCTGTTCCATAACCACCACGAACGCACCAAACTGCCTTTATATTTGGATTATCAATCATTTCTTGAAAATCGGCTGCTCTTTGTTCGTCGGTTCCTGCCAATTGGTGATTATCCAGACCAATTGTTTTACCAATCACCACATTCAATCCCCAGCTTTTAGCCAAATTAATTGCCGGTTTTAAGTTGTCAACAATATTTTTTCGGGCGGTTGCCACAATTGCAATAGTATCTCCTTTTTGTAAATTTGGTGGTATGATCATAGTTGTTTGCGCTTGAAGTTGGGAAACCAAAAAGAATAGCAATAAATAAATTCTAAGCATTTTTTGGTGTTTTTATATAGTTTCAAATTCAAAACAAATTAACAAATAAACAATAACAACTGCAAAGTTTTCAAATGCATAATTATAATAAAAGTTATGAATGGGACATTGCCATACAAACGATGCTAATTTTGGCTCCCGGGATTTTTAATAAGGCTCTTCCACATGCTTCTAATGTCGCGCCCGTTGTTAACACATCATCAATTAATAGGAAGTGTTTGTTATGGTCATTTTCAGTAAAAGTAACATCAAAGAGAGAATCAATAACCGATGTCCTTCCCAATAAATCCTTTTTCACCTGTGTTTTTGAATATACATTTCTTTGTAATAACGAATCAATATAGTTGATTTCTAACTTATTTGCTATAGCAATTCCAAAATTGGAAACTTGGTTGTAACCTCTTTCACGAAGTCGTTTTTTATGAAGCGGAACTGGAATAACTGCGTCAAAATGTGTTGAAATTGGCAATAAAATCAGCTCCTCCGAAATCCAATCTCCAATAACGGTTCCTACTTCTTGATGCCCGTGGTATTTTAATCCGTGGATAATTTCTTGGACAATTCCTTTTTTATGAAAATAAAATAACGCCGAAACATGTTCCACAGGGATTTTTCCGTAAAATTTCATAAACGCTTCATTTTCTTCATTTAAAAAATGTTGTGTCAATGGGATTTCATGACGGCAAGAGGAACAAATTATGTTTTCTTCAGACAATAAAAACCCTTTACAACCAAGACAAACTTTCGGAAAAAATAAATTAATGAGGTTATTTACCATCTATTTTGAGATTAATCTATAAAAATAACGAAAAGTAACGCTCAAAGTACATTTATTATGCATTTATTAATTTCACTTTTTATATTTTTGCAACATTATGGCAAAACAAGAAGATTTATTTAAAAATGTAGTTTCGCACGCAAAAGAATACGGATTTATTTTTCCGTCAAGCGAAATTTACGATGGTTTGAGTGCAGTTTATGATTATGCTCAAAACGGTATTGAATTAAAGAAAAACATCAGAGAATATTGGTGGAAATCGATGGTGCAAATGAATGAAAATATTGTAGGTCTTGACGCTGCAATATTAATGCACCCCACTACTTGGAAGGCTTCTGGCCACGTAGACGCCTTTAACGACCCATTAATTGACAATAAAGATTCGAAAAGAAGATATAGAGCCGACGTATTGATTGAAGATTATGCTGAAAAGCTTAATCAAAAAGCGGAGAAGGAAATCGAGAAAGCGAGTGTTCGTTTTGGAGATGCTTTTAACCGTGAAGAATTTGTTTCCACAAATGCCAGAGTGATAGAATATTTGTCAAAGAAAAATGAAGTTTTGGCTCGAATGGCAAGATCATTAGAAAATGAAGATCTTGACGATGTGAAAGCTTTAATTGAAGAATTAGAAATTGCATGCCCTGAATCAGGTTCTAGAAATTGGACCGAAGTACGTCAGTTTAACTTAATGTTCGGAACAAAATTAGGCGCTTCTGCAGATACCGCAATGGATTTATATTTACGTCCTGAAACGGCTCAAGGAATTTTTGTGAATTTCTTAAATGTTCAAAAATCAGGGCGAATGAAAATTCCTTTTGGAATAGCACAAACTGGAAAAGCATTTAGAAATGAGATTGTTGCAAGACAATTTATTTTCCGTATGCGGGAATTTGAACAAATGGAGATGCAGTTTTTTGTGAAACCTGGTGATGAAATGAAATGGTACGAACATTGGAAAAACACCCGATTAAGTTGGCACCTTTCATTAGGATTAGGAAAAGAAAACTACCGTTTTCACGATCATGAAAAATTAGCGCATTATGCCAATGCTGCCGCAGATATTGAATTTAATTTTCCTTTTGGTTTCAAAGAATTAGAAGGAATTCACTCTCGTACCGATTTCGATTTGAAAGCACACGAGAAATTTTCAGGTAAGAAATTACAATATTTTGATCCCGAAACTAATGCCAATTATACACCTTATGTGGTGGAAACCTCGGTAGGATTGGACAGAATGTTTTTAGCTATTTTTTCAAACTCTTTGAAAGAGGAAACATTAGAAGATGGTTCAGTGAGAACAGTTTTACAATTACCAGCAGTTTTAGCTCCAACAAAAGCAGCTATTTTTCCATTGGTTAAAAAAGATGGATTACCGGAAATTGCTCATCAAATTATTGACGATTTGAAATGGGATTTCAATGTTTCTTATGATGAGAAAGACGCTGTAGGAAGACGCTATAGAAGACAAGATGCGCTTGGAACTCCATTTTGCATTACAGTTGATCACCAAACAGTAGAAGACCAAACGGTAACCATTCGTCATAGAGATACAATGAAACAGGACCGAGTTAAAATTTCAGATTTAAAAGGAATAATTGAAAATGAAGTTTCTATGAAAAACTGGTTGATGAAAATGTAGAGATAAGAGTATAAAGTTATAAAAAAGGCACTTCGATCGAAGTGCCTTTTTTATAAGATTAAAATCGGTAGCCTATAAGAAAATCGCCTCTAAAAATCGCGTCTGGCTTATCACTTCCTCCAATTGTTCTTCCAACTCCAGCAAGGATTTCAAATACAAACCCGCTAGAATTAAACCATTTTTTACCTATTCCAAGTCCTAAAGCACCTGCTGAGTAGGATTTTGAAAATTCTGAGTTTAACATTGAGGGAGAATATTTACCCGATACATATTTACCAAATCCTTCAACAAAAAAACCTTGCGCACCATATTCTTTAGTTTCTTGAAAATAAAAACGTGCAAATGGAGTAACAGAAAATTCTTCGTCATAACTACTTTTACTATCAAGACTTATCAATACTGAGGTACCGTAAGTAAAATCTTTTGAGTAAATGTATTCGTAGGTCCCTTCTAATATTGGACCACCAAGAAGGTGAATAGCGCCAATTTTTAGTTCATGTTTTCTACTAAAAACAGAAACTTTGTCTTTGTCTTTTTCTTGTGCGAATCCAAAAGCTGAAACAAATAACACGATAATAATTAGAATATTTTTCATAAATAATTGTTTAAATTCGAACAAATCTAATTCTTTTAATAAAACAAGAATGTTAAATTGCTTCTAAATTTTCAATAAAAGATTTTGAGTATTCTTTTATTTGATTACGTACTTTTCGGAATTCAGCAATTAATTCTTTTGCGCTTCCTGATGCTTTTGACGGATCTTCAAAGCTATGGTGAATAGTCTTGGTTTGTGAAGGGAAAAACGGACAAGATTCCTTGGCATTGTCACAAACAGTAATTACATAATCAAAATTAATATTGGAATATTCATCAACATGGTTGGAAGTGTTTTTTGAAATGTCAATTCCATCTTCTGCCATGATGCCAACAGCAAACGGATTGAGGCCATGAATTTCTACACCAGCGCTAAAAACTTCTACTTTTTCTTTACTAAAATATTTCAAATAACCATGCGCCATCTGACTTCTACAAGAATTTCCAGTGCAAAGAACTAAGATTTTTTTCATACCAATAACCATAATAAATTAATAATTGTAAACCTGGCATCAAACCCAAAATACAGATTTAACGCCGTGAGACCAATTGTGATAATTATAGGTTTTTTATATTTTATAATTACATCTTTCATATTTTATTTAATTTTAACAACATCCCGACTCTGGTGAGCAAGAACTGTTTTGAATGTTATTTATTTTTACTTTTGGTTTTGGAGTTCCACACGATTCACCTCTTCCTATAGCTTTACATTGAGTTTTATCGGAAATTAGTTTTACAATTATTTCGTCGTTTATTATTTCAAAATCTTGTGGAAGCATTTGACGTGTTTCAAAAAGATCGTTTCCAAATTCGATTTTTACAATACTATTTGGATTTAAGGGAAGCGTTTTTTCAACTAAATCAATAATTGATATTGCTTTTGAAACCTGCATAGATCGTTCAATTTCATTAGTATTTGGCTCCCAAAGTTGGAGAATTACTTCTGTCCAAGCATTCATTTTTCCGCCACAATCTACGGCTGTAATGTTTGCTTGTTTGATTTCAGTTATATGAAAAGAAGGATTTACTTTTTGATTTTTTGAAAATTCAAATTGCAAATGAAGTCCGGGATTTTCAGCCAATTGTGTTTTAAATTCGTTCCAATTCATGACGTATAATTTTAACAACATTCATTAGAACTGCTGTTGGTTTGTAAAATAGTGATAAAACTTTGAAGCATTTTAAGTGTACTTTCATTCAAGCAATAACAAATTGAGTTACCTGAAATAGTGCCTTTGATTACTCCTGCTTTTTTTAATTCCGATAAATGTTTAGAAACTGTAGACTGAGACAAGGGTAAGAATTCTACAATGTCACCACAAATGCATGTAGGTGAATTGATTAAAAAATTTACGATTTCCAAACGTGCTGGATGCCCAAATGCTTTCAGGATTTGGGACATTTCAATTGTTTCCTCTGAGAAACCTACTTTTTTTGTTATTCCCATATCGCAATATTACGATATAGATTTTAATATTAAAAACTTCAAATGAGATTTAACATTAATTTAATTTCAAAAAAAATCCCGACCGGTTATGGTCAGGATTAATATCTTATTTATTCTTCAGAAATAGCATCCCAACCTCGAGCTTTTAATGGGATTTTAGTATTCGCACGGGTAACTAAATGAACTCCTTCACTTTCAGAAGTCATGTGACCAATGATGGTGAAATTTGGATTTCCTTTAATTTTTTCGAAATCTTCGATAGCAATGGTAAAAAGCAATTCGTAGTCTTCACCACCATTTATCGCAACCGTTGTTGCATCAATATTAAATTCTTCACACACATTAATCAATTGAGGATCGAGCGGTAATTTGTCTTCATATAAATTACAGCCCACTTTTGATTGTTTGCATATGTGCATAATTTCTGATGACAATCCATCTGAAATATCAATCATAGCTGTTGGTTTTATTTCCAAGGCATGCAATAAAGTACGAATGTCTTTTCGAGCTTCAGGACGCAATTGACGTTCAATTAAGTAAGTATAAGCTTCTAAATCTGGTTGAGAATTTGGGTTTACCTGGAACACTTGTTTTTCACGTTCTAAAACTTGTAATCCCATATAGGCAGCTCCAATATCACCTGAAACTACCAATAAATTAGTTTCTTTGGCACCATTTCTATATACCAATTCATTTGCATCAGCTTCGCCAATTGCGGTGATACTTATTATCAATCCTTTTTGTGATGAAGTAGTATCTCCGCCAATAACATCAACATTGTATTCTTGTGAAGCAACTGTAATTCCGTCAAATAATTCCTCCAATGCTTCTAGTGGGAATCTATTCGAAACAGCAACTGAAACAGTAATTTGAGTTGCTTTAGCATTCATCGCACAAATGTCGGAAACATTGGCAACCACCGCTTTATAACCCAAATGTTTCAGTGGCATGTAAGCCAAATCAAAATGAACGCCTTCAATTAATAAATCCGTAGAAACTACTATTTTTTTATCAGCAAAGTCTAAAACAGCAGCATCATCACCAATTCCTTTTAAGGTAGAAGAATGATTTATTTTAAAGTTTTTGGTCAAATGTTCAATAAGTCCAAATTCACCTAATTGCGAAATACTAGTTCTTTGTGGGTTTTTATCTTCGATCATTTATTCCAATTCTTTTTTAGTAATTACTTTATTCCAAAGTTCCTTACCTTGAACATCAAACAAAGTCAATTTTAGTTGTCGGTTCGCTTTATTCCCAGAAAAAGAAAGGATTCCAAAATTATTTTGAGCAAATAAACTTCCTTCTACCCTGTTCTTATTCATATCATCTTTATAGGAATTTCCAACTCCAGAAGTTAATGGTGAAACCGTCCAATCGTACAATGGATAATTATTTTCGCGATTTAGTTTTGATAATTCAGAAAAATGACGGTCACCGGTAAGAAATAAAACGCCTTTAATTTTATTAGCCTCAATTTCAGAGAGTAACTTTTGTTTTTCTTTCGGATAGTTTTCATAATTTTCGAATCTTGCGGTTGGATTTATAACTTGTCCACCTATAACAATAACCTTAAAAGCAGCTTTTGAACTTGACAATGCATCAATTAACCATTCGAATTGTGTGGATCCAATGATGGTTTTTTCACCTGTTAAGCGATCGTTTGGTGATTTAAAAAAACGGTCGTCAAGCAAGAAAAATTGCGCATCCCCCCAATTGAAAGTAGAATAAATTCCTTCCTTTTGATTAGCATCAGTTCCATAGGTTTTATTTGCCCAAAAGTTTTTAAATGCATTTTGAGTTTCATATTTGAAATAAAAGCTTCGATCTCCATCGTTTGGTCCAAAATCATGATCGTCCCAAATGGCAAAATTTTGGCTACTTGCTAATAAAGGTTGTAATTCTTTGATTGATCTTGAGTGCGTATAGCGGTGGTATATTCCTGTTTTACTGTCCCAATCTGCCTCACGCAAATAGACATTATCGCCACCCCAAAGCATGATATTTGGTTTTTTAGAATGGATACTTTCAAAAATTTGATACCCACTTCCGTATCCTTTTCCAGGGCGATCAACAGATTCTTCATTAATGTAATTACAACTTCCGAAGGCTACCGTAAAATCCGGAGCATCTTCTCGCCAAAGCCATAATTTTTTTGATGAAAATGTAGTTTCATATGGCAGTATTATTTTTTTACCGTCTAGAAAAACATCATAGTGATATTGTTTACCAGGCTGTAATTTATTTAAAACAATATGATTGGTAAATCCAGTACTAATTTCAGATTTATAAGTATCAGAAGAGAATTTATCATTTGGGGCATTAATTGCAAAATATTCAATTTCAACTAAAGCTTCTTTAGTGGTTTGCAACCAAATCATGGCTTCTTTCATTTCGCAATATCCTACCATTGGACCCGATTGAAGTAAATTATTTTGTGAAAACGAAACAGTGAATAGAAACAAAAATAGGGTATTTAGTATTTTTTTCATTTTATTTTTAAATTTCAACAAAGTTACAATCTTATTATTAAATTAATGGAAATTTTAAATGAACAAATTAACTGAGGTTTTTAAAAATAAACCCTAATAAAAGGCATCATTGCACTGGAATAAACAGAATCCGTTTCTTTGAAAAGCAAATTATATCGAATTCCAACAAACATATTGTTAGATCCATAGCCACCACCTAAAAATAAACCCGTGTTCCAAAAATTATCTGTTTTATCAGGGCCACCAATCATGACTAAAGTTCTATTTACCCTTAATTGTTCCAATTCAATAGATATTTGAAACTCTTCTATTGGATTGAATAACGAAATTAAACTCAATCCATAAATTGATGAAGAAAAGTCACCTTTAGAAGAAACAAAACTACCTTGAAGTCCAATTCCAGCAGCTGCTTTTGGGTTAAACCGATAAATGGCTCCTGGCGCTAAATTTACTTCTGTAAATTGAGAACTTATATTTAAACCAAAACCACCTCCAAATTGAACATTTTGCCAAAAATTTTGAGATGAGCGTACAACATTTCCCGAAGGTTGTGAATACAACACGCTCGAAAATATAAGAGTTAAAAAAGTAAATTTCATTTTCGACACTATGAAAAAGTAAGATTTTCTCATCTATTTTAAAAATTTGATTAATAAAACATAAAAGTATCTAAAATATTTAATATTATATTTCATTTATTGTACTTTTGCGTAACTATTTTACAAATCAGGACATTCAAAAATTATGGATAGGTTTTCCTTTTTAAATGCAGCGCACACCGAATTTTTCGCACAACTATATGATCAATATTTAGAAAACCCCGATAGCGTTGAGCCATCATGGAGAAGCTTTTTTCAAGGTTTCGACTTTGGAATGAGTTCTTCAAACGGAGAAATCGCAACCGAGGGCTCTCTTTTAACTTCATCTGAAGGGCAAGATTTCAGTGCTGTTTCTGCAAAACTTCAAAAAGAATTTCAAGTATTAAAATTAATTGAAGCCTATAGAACAAGAGGACATTTATTTACTAAAACAAATCCTGTTCGCGATAGAAGAACTTATTCTCCAACATTAGAAATAGAAAATTTTGGTTTAAACCAATCCGATTTAAACACTGTTTTTGATGCAGCTAAATTAATCAATATTGCTCCTTGTAGTTTAACTGATATTATTGCTCACTTAGATAAAATTTACTGCCAGCACATTGGTGTTGAATACATGTACATCAGAAAACCTGAGGTAATTCAATGGATTCAAGAAAAATTAGGAGTTAATGATAACACCCCTACTTTCTCTGCCGATGAGAAAAAAGTGATATTAGATAAATTAAACGAAGCGGTTTCTTTTGAAAATTTCTTACATACAAAATATGTTGGACAAAAACGTTTTTCACTCGAAGGTGGAGAATCTATAATTCCAGGTTTAGACGCATTAATTGAGGCTGCTGCAGAAAAAGGAGTAGAGCAATTTGTAATGGGAATGGCACACCGTGGCCGTTTGAACATCTTAGCCAACATCTTCGGAAAATCAACACAAGATATTTTCTCAGAATTTGACGGAAAAGATTACGATCAAGAATATTTCGATGGCGATGTTAAATACCATTTGGGTTTAACCTCTGATAGAAAAACGAGAACTGGAAAAAAAATAAACATCAATTTAGCACCAAATCCTTCGCATTTAGAAACGGTAGGTGCTGTAATTGAAGGAATTACTAGAGCAAAACAAGATAAATATTTCCCAGATGATTTCTCAAAAGTATTGCCAATTGCCGTTCACGGTGATGCTGCAGTTGCTGGACAAGGAATTGTTTATGAAATTATTCAAATGGCGCAATTGGATGGTTACAAAACAGGTGGAACCATTCATATTGTCATTAATAATCAAGTTGGTTTTACCACAAACTACTTAGACGCACGCTCTTCAACCTATTGTACAGACGTTGCGAAAGTGACTTTATCTCCCGTTTTACACGTAAATGCTGACGATGCTGAAGCGGTGGTTCACGCCATGTTATTTGCTTTAGATTATAGAATGCAATTTGGTAGCGACGTATTTATCGATTTATTAGGATACAGAAAATATGGTCATAATGAAGGTGATGAACCAAGATTTACACAGCCATTATTATATAAAATAATTGCTAGCCATAAAAATCCAAGAGATATTTATACTGCAAAATTGATTGAAGAAGGCGTTATTGATGCCAATTATATCAAAGGGTTAGAAGCAGATTACAAAGATAAATTAGAAGTAAATTTAGAGAAATCTCGTAAAAAAGATCTTACTATAATTACTCCTTTCATGCAAAACGAATGGTTGGGCTTCGAGCAAGTGACTAACGTTCAAATGCTTGAAAAAGTTGATACTTCTTACAATAAAAAAGGACTTACCAATGTTGCCAATGCAGTTTGTAATTTGCCTGCAGACAAAAAGTTTATTAGTAAAATTCAAAAATTAATAAACGATAGAAAAACCATGTATTTCGAAACTAATAAGTTAGATTGGGCTATGGCCGAACATTTAGCCTACGGTTCGCTTTTACAGGAAGGGTATAATGTAAGAATTTCAGGGCAAGATGTGGAACGAGGAACGTTCTCCCACCGTCATGCAGTGGTTAAAGTTGAAAATTCAGAAGAAGAAGTTATTTTATTGAATAATATAGAAGGTAAAAAAGGAAAATTCAATGTTTTTAATTCCCTTTTATCAGAATACGGAGTTTTAGGTTTTGATTATGGTTATGCATTAGCAAGCCCTAAAACACTTACTATTTGGGAAGCACAATTTGGAGATTTCAGCAATGGAGCACAAATTATGTTAGACCAATACATCTCTTGTGGTGAAGATAAATGGAACAACCAAAACGGAATTGTGCTTTTATTGCCTCACGGATATGAAAATCAAGGAGCGGAACATTCTTCTGCGAGAATGGAGCGTTATTTACAGCTTTGTGCTAGAAATAACATGTATGTTGCCGATTGTACCACGCCAGCTAACTTCTTTCACTTGTTGAGAAGACAAATGAAAACTACTTTCCGCAAGCCACTGATTGTGTTTTCACCAAAAAGTTTATTGCGTGATCCAAGAGTAGTTTCGCCAATTGAAGATTTCGAAAAAGGTTGTTTCCAAGAAACTATTGATGATACCACAGTAAATAAAAAAGACGTTAAAACATTGGTTTTCTGTACCGGTAAATTCTATTACGATATTACTGCTGAGAGAGAAAATAATGGAAGAAAAGATGTTGCAGTTGTTAGAATTGAGCAATTATTTCCATTTCCAGAATCCCAATTAAAAGAAATAATAGCAAATTATCCAAATGCTGACGATTATGTTTGGGCACAAGAAGAACCAAAAAACATGGGAGCTTACAGCTTTATGTTAATGAATTTCAACTTGGTAAAATGGAGATTGGCATCCTTAAGAGAGTATGCAGCGCCAGCATCAGGAAGTTATACAAGAGCAAAACGCCGACATGCCGATGCAATAAAAATGGTATTTGATAAAGATTTATTTAGAAAATAATTTGGAGCTATTTCCCGCTTTCGCCTTTATCTCTCCACTTTGTTACGAGGATATCGGCTCAATCGGGGCTAAAAATGGCATTAGTACATAAATATAATTTAAAATTCATAATTTAAAATAATATAAGATGATTTTAGAAATGAAAGTTCCCTCACCGGGAGAATCGATTAAAGAAGTTGAAATCGCAACTTGGTTAGTAAAAGATGGCGATTATGTAGAAAAAGACCAAGCTATTGCTGAAGTAGATTCTGATAAAGCAACTCTTGAATTACCAGCTGAGGTAAGTGGAACCATCACTTTAAAAGCAGAAGAAGGAGATACTGTAGCAGTTGGAGCAGTAGTTTGCTTAATTGATACCGAAGGAAAACCATCGGGAGCAGCACCAGCAGCAGAAAGCCCAAAAGTAGTTGAAGCCCCAAAACCAGCAGCTGAAGTTAAAGCCGCTCCGGCCGCTGCAACTTATGCCTCTGGAACACCTTCTCCAGCAGCTAGAAAAATATTAGACGAAAAAAATATCCAACCTTCAGATATTATTGGAACAGGAAAAGACGGAAGAATCACGAAAGAGGATGCTGTAAACGCTGTTCCTTCAATGGGAACTCCAACAGGAGGTTCTAGAGGAGTGGAAAGAACAAAATTATCAATGTTGCGTCGTAAAGTAGCGGAAAGATTAGTAGCTGCGAAAAACGATACCGCAATGTTAACGACTTTTAACGAGGTGAATATGACGCCAATTAACACGTTACGTAATGAATACAAAGATGCATTCAAAGCAAAACACGGTGGAGTTGGTTTAGGTTACATGTCATTTTTCACTAAAGCCGTAACCAGAGCTTTAGCATTATTTCCTGAAGTTAACTCAATGATGGACGGAGATTACAAAATTGGATACGATTTTTGTGATATTTCAATTGCCGTTTCTGGACCAAAAGGTTTGATGGTTCCGGTAGTTAGAAATGCTGAAAATTTAACTTTCAGAGGAATTGAAGCTGAAATTAAAAGATTAGCTATAAGAGCGCGTGACGGACAAATTACCGTTGACGACATGACAGGTGGAACTTTCACAATTACTAACGGAGGCGTTTTTGGAAGTATGTTAAGTACACCAATTATCAACCCACCACAATCAGGAATTTTAGGAATGCACAATATTATTGAGCGTCCAATTGCGGTAAATGGTAAAGTTGAAATTCATCCAATGATGTATGTTGCCTTATCGTATGACCACAGAATCATAGATGGACGCGAGTCAGTTGGATTCTTAGTTGCCGTTAAAGAAGCCCTAGAAAACCCAGTAGAATTGTTATGTGATAACAATCCTAAAAAAGCGTTTGAATTGTAATATTTGAATAGCAATTTATATAAATCCCGTTTAGTATCAACTAAACGGGATTTTATTTGTAAATTGAATTCAGAATCAATCAAAATAGTACCTTTGTTTTTTCAAAAATTAAAATGACAATCACCGATACACATACCCATTTATATTCCGAAGAATTCGACTTGGATCGTGACGAAATGATGCAACGTGCCATAAATAATGGCGTTACGCGTTTTTTTATTCCCGCAATAGATTCTAATTATATACCGAAAATGTATGCTTTAGAATCGGATTATCCCGAGAATGTATTTTTGATGATGGGCTTGCACCCAACGTATGTAAAAGACAATTATTTGGACGAATTGCAAATTGTGGAAAAGGAATTGGCAAACAGAAAATTCTATGCAATTGGTGAAATCGGGATTGATTTGTATTGGGATAAAACCCATTTAAAAGAACAGCAAATTGCCTTTAGAAGACAAATCCAATTTGCAAAAAAACATAAATTACCTATTGTAATTCATTGTCGTGAGGCTTTCGATGAGATATTTGAAATATTAGAAGAAGAAAAATCGGATGATTTATTTGGAATTTTTCATTGTTTTTCAGGAACCTACGAACAAGCATTACAAGCCATTTCTTATAATATGAAATTGGGAATAGGAGGCGTGGTAACTTTCAAAAATGGCAAAATCGATCAGTTTATCAATCAGATCGACTTGAAGCATATTGTTTTAGAAACAGATTCTCCTTATTTAGCGCCAATTCCTTTTCGAGGGAAAAGAAATGAAAGCAGTTATATTGTGAATGTAGTCGATAAATTAGCTTCCCTTTATGACTTATCACCCGAAGAAATCGCATTAAAAACGACCGAAAATTCGAAAGCTATTTTTGGGATTTAATCACTTTTAAAAGCATAAATTCGATAAATTTTCGTTCATTTGTCAATTAAATAAAAATGTAAATGTCAAAATTTGATTCTATAAGACCTTATTATGACGCCGAAATAAACGGTGCTTTAAAAGAAACAGTGGACCATCCAATGATGAAGGCATTAATGGAATTTACATTTCCTGGAGTGGATGAAGAAGTTTGGAAAACACAACTCAAAAAGACGTATTCAATTCGAGATTTTCAAAGTAATTTTATTTATCATTCTATTCAAAAAGTAATAGAACTCACATCTGAAGGAGTAACTACATCGGGATTTGAAACTTTAGAACAAAATACTTCTTACTTATTTATTTCGAATCACAGAGATATTATTTTAGATACTTCCATTTTAAATGGTTGCTTGTTTGACCATGGATTATTGATGACGGCCTCAGCAATTGGGGACAACTTGGTTAAAAAATCATTCATGAATATTCTAGCGAAAATCAATAGAAACTTCCTTGTTTTAAGAGGTTTACCGCCAAGAGAATTATTACAAAGTTCCAAGCTATTATCGGAATATATTGCTCAATTGTTGTTGAGAGAAAACAGATCGGTTTGGATTGCTCAACGAGAAGGGCGCACTAAAGATGGAAATGACGCGACACATCCAGGAGTATTAAAAATGCTTGCGATGGGTTCTGAAGAAGAGAATATTATAAAATATTTTAAGAAAATTAGAATTGTTCCTATTTCAATTTCCTACGAATACGACCCAACCGACGCTTTAAAAATGCCACAATTAATCGCTGAAGCAAATAATGAAATCTATATAAAAGCGAAAAATGAAGACTTTAATACGCTACTAAGTGGAATCATGGGTCCGAAGAAAAGAATCCATATTAGCGTTGGAAAAATATTAGATACCGAGTTGGATGCTATAGGTTCAGAATTTGAAAATGCCAATAAACAAATTCAAGCGTTGGCTCAAGTTTTGGATGATGCAATTATCAAAAACTATAAATTATGGCCTACTAACTATATCGCATTCGATAAGTTAAACGGGACGACTCAGTTTTCTCATTTTTATACGGCAGATGAAAAAGCACTTTTCGAACGAAGATTAGAAATGAGAATTGATCATTCTGATGAATTCCAAATGCAAAGTTTTCTTGCGATGTATGCCAATCCGGTAGTCAATAAAATGAAATTAGAAAATGCAATCTAAAGCTAAAATATTATTAATTTATACTGGTGGCACCATCGGAATGATGAAAGATTTCGATTCGGGTGCCTTGAAAGCTTTTGACTTTAGTAAATTAATTTCTAAAATTCCAGAATTAAAACAACTGGACTGCGATATTGAAACCATATCCTTTGAAAAGCCATTGGATTCCTCCAATATGACTTCTTTTCATTGGATATCTATTGCAAATAGTATCAAGAATAATTACGATTCTTTTGATGGATTTGTAGTCTTACATGGATCGGACACCATGTCTTACACGGCTTCAGCATTGAGTTTTATGCTTGAAAATTTATCGAAGCCTGTGATTATTACAGGTTCACAATTGCCAATTGGAGATATTAGAACAGACGCAAAAGAAAATCTTATTACTGCAATTCAAATCGCTTCTTTACAATCAAAAAACAAGTCGGTTATTTCAGAAGTGTGCCTTTATTTTGAATACAAGTTATACCGAGGCAATAGAACAACTAAAATCAACGCAGAACACTTCAATGCATTTGCTTCGCCAAATTACCCTGAATTGGCTGAATCGGGAGTACATTTGAAAATAAATACTCCTTTTTTATTACCTAAATCAAATAAAAAATTTAAAATAAACACCGATTTAGACGATCATGTAGCAATAATAAAAATGTTTCCGGGAATAAACGAACCAGTTTTATCGGCAATATTAAATATTCCAAACTTAAAAGGAATTATTTTAGAAACCTATGGATCAGGGAATGCCCCTACAGATGAGTGGTTTATTTCGCTTCTAAAAAAAGCAATTAAAAGCGGCTTACACATTGTTAATGTTACCCAATGTTCTGGCGGAAGTGTTACGATGGGGCATTATGAAACGAGTACATTTTTGAAAAAAATCGGAGTAATTTCTGGTAAAGACATCACTACTGAAGCTGCCGTTACCAAATTAATGTTCCTTTTGGGACAAAAAGTTCCAGCAAAAGATTTCAAAAATTATTTTGAAACTTCCATCCGTGGGGAAATATCATAAATCTCTCTAATTAACTTTTATTAACGACTTTTTTTTTAGTTATTTGCAAACCAAAATAGAGAGGTGGCCGAGTGGCTGAAGGCGCACGCTTGGAAAGCGTGTATATGGTAACATATCGAGGGTTCGAATCCCTTCCTCTCTGCAAAGAAAAACCCTAATTGCTTATAAATTAAGTAGTTAGGGTTTATTTTTTATCAATAAAAAGAATTAAAAGTATTTCTATTACTTTTACGTATCTTTAAACCACAAAAATAAGAGAGATGCGTATTCTGATAAATTGCTTTATTTTCCTATCTTTTTTCTCCGGTTTTTCACAATCGGTTCCTGATTTTCAAGCGGTAGATTCTTTGTATCGTGAAGATCAATTTTATATCGGAGTCACCTATAACACCCTTCAAAACAGACCAATCGGAGTAACACAAAATAATTTTACACCCAGTTTTTCTATCGGAATTTTGAGAGACATGCCAATTAATAAAGCAAGAAACAAAGCCATTGCTGCAGGTTTAGGTTATTCATTGAATAGTTACAATCAAAATATATTGATTTCTGAAAACAATGGAAACCCACAATACAGCGCGATTCCAGATGGAACTTTTTTCGATAAAAACAAATTGACGTTACATTCTATAGATATTCCGATCGAGTACAGATGGCGAACTTCTGTTCCAGAAACACATAAATTTTGGAGAATTTATACGGGATTGAAATTAAGTTATTTGTTTAATACGCAATCCAATTATGAAGACAGCCAAACTTCTTATTTGGTTGCTAACAACCCTGATATCAACAAATTCCAATATGGAACTTACCTCAGTGTTGGTTATAACACCGTAAATTTTAATATATATTATGGTTTAAATCCAATATTTAAATCAGCGGAATTGAACGGAAGAGCGATTGGAATCAATACTTTGAATTTCGGATTCATGTTTTACATTCTATAGCCAGTAGTAGATTAGAACCAGTTGTGGTATAAATCCTATAAAAAAGCCAAATAGAATTTCTTTATAAGTATGCGCTTTTAATTCCAATCGGGAAGTGGCAATAAAGCCATTTAAAAGTACAAGAGCAGCAAAACTATATATTGTATTTACTTCAAAATGCAAACTTAACGCACCTACAAAAACAGTTAAAGTGCTAATTCCAACCATGTGAATACTTGCTTTTATTTTTAAGAACACCAATACAAATAATATAAAAGTACTTATAAATCCTCCCAATAAAAAGTAATACAATTCTGGTAAAATAGTTTCTTTAATGGTATTCGAAAGTAATAAATAGATAATCATTCCATGAAATACTAAAGGAATTTTACGTTGTGTTAAATCAGGAACCATTACGTTATCTGCCTTATCGTAGAATTGTAAAAAATAGAAAAACGCAATCGGAATTAATATTGTAACCACACCTATTTGCAATAAAACAATGTATTTCTGTTGATAGGTATAATAAAAGGTGCTTATAAAAAAATAAAATAACGTTCCGAACATCGGGATGAATATCGGATGGAAAATATAAGAAAAAAGGGCTATGATTTTTTTCAAAATAATAAATAGATTACATTTTTTTTCTCATTCTAGCCACAGGAATATCGAGTAATTCTCTGTATTTTGCAATTGTTCTTCTCGCAATTGGGTAACCTCTTTCTTTTAAAATTTCTGCTAATTGGTCGTCTGGTAAAGGCTTGTGTTTGTCCTCTTCTGCAATTACATTTTGTAGAATTTTCTTTATTTCTAAAGTGGAAACATCCTCACCCTGATCGTTTTTCATTGCTTCAGAAAAGAACTCTTTGATCAATTTCGTGCCATAGGGAGTTTCAACATATTTGCTATTAGCAACACGTGAAATCGTAGAAATATCAAGACCCACCATATCGGCAATGTCTTTCAAGATCATTGGTTTCATCTTTGTTTCTTCCCCATCAAGGAAAAATTCTTCTTGAAAATGCATGATCGCATTCATCGTTACATACAATGTTTCTTGGCGTTGCTTGATGGCATCAATAAACCATTTTGCAGAATCCAATTTTTGCTTAATAAACTGAACGGCTTCTTTTTGGGAGTTCGATTTATCTTTGGAAACTTTATAGGTTTGCATCATTTCCTGATAATCTTTCGAAACATGAAGTGAGGGAGCATTTCTACCATTTAACGTAAGTTCAAGTTCGCCGTCTACAATTCTAATGGCAAAATCAGGAACAATATTTTCAGTTACTTTATTATTTCCCGTAAACGATCCGCCTGGTTTTGGGTTTAATTTTTCAATTTCATGAATGGCTTTTTTCAATTGGTCATTCGAAACATTAAACTTATGAATTAACTTATCGTAGTGTTTTTTGGTAAATGCATCAAACTGTTCTGACAAAATAGAAGTCGCCAAAGCTACTGATTCTGTTGGGGTTTTATGCTTCAATTGAAGCAACAAGCACTCTTGCAAATCGCGGGCTCCAACTCCCGGTGGTTCCAATTCATGAATCACATGCAATAAATGTTCAACCGTTTTCTCCTCAGTATAAATCCCTTGTGTGAAAGCTAAATCATCAACAATATCCTGAATACTTCTTCGAATATAACCCATATCATCAATACTACCCACGAGAAATTCAGCAATTTCACGATCGTTATCATTCAAAATAAAGGTATTCAACTGATTGATCAAATCTTGGTGAAAACTAACTGGCGACGCCAATGGCGATTCTAAATTAGAATCTTCATCGCCATAATTGTTGGATTGGGTCTTGTAATCGGGAATTTCGTCGTTAGTTAGGTAATCGTCAATATTGATGTCATCGGCTTCAATTCGATCATTTTCAGGATCATCATACTCATCGTAGTTATCATTTTCAAACTCATCCGCTTCATAATTGTCTTCCGTACCTGCTTCTAATGCTGGATTTTCATTCATTTCCTCCAATAAACGTTGCTCAAAAGCTTGCGTAGGCAATTGAATTAACTTCATCAACTGAATTTGTTGTGGAGATAATTTTTGAGATAACTTTAAACTTAGAAATTGCTTTTGCATTTAATTTAATTTGGTTATTCGGTTATTTGGTTATTCGTTGATCAAATTTACATATAACCAAATCCACAAATTAACTATTTAGAATTCCGCACTTCCAGGAGTTCTTGGGAAAGGAATCACATCGCGAATATTGGTCATACCCGTTACAAACAGTACCAATCTTTCAAAACCAAGTCCAAATCCAGAGTGTACTGCGCTTCCAAATCTGCGGGTATCCAAGTACCACCATAATTCTTCTTCGTCTATTCCTAACACTTTCATTTTTTCGACCAATACATCGTAGCGCTCTTCTCTTTGCGAACCACCAACGATTTCACCAATTCCTGGGAATAAAATATCCATGGCACGAACCGTTTTTCCGTCTTCATTCAATCGCATGTAAAACGCCTTAATATTTGCGGGGTAATCGTAAAGAATTACTGGGCATTTAAAGTGTTTTTCTACTAAATAACGCTCGTGCTCTGATTGTAAATCAGCGCCCCATTCTTCAATAATATAATTGAATTTTTTATTTTTATTCGGTTTGCTATTTCTTAAAATATCAATCGCTTCAGTATAAGAAACACGCTTGAAATTGTTTTCTAAAACAAAATTCAATTTCTCTAATAGCGTCATTTCACTACGTTCTGCTTGAGGTTTTACTTTTTCCTCATCGATTAATCGACCTTCAAGAAATTTCAAATCGTCTTGACATTTATCCATGGTGTATTTAATTACATACTGGATAAAATCTTCTGCCAAATCCATGTTGTCACTCAAATCATTGAACGCCACTTCCGGCTCAATCATCCAAAACTCGGCCAAGTGGCGCGACGTGTTGGAGTTTTCAGCACGAAATGTAGGTCCAAAAGTATACACCTGACCCAAAGCCATCGCGTAAGTTTCTGCTTCCAATTGGCCCGAAACCGTTAAGTTGGTTTCTTTACCAAAAAAGTCTTCTTTATAATTTATTTTTCCGTCTTCTGTTTTTGGAGTATTTTCAAATGGTAAAGCCGTAACTTTAAACATTTCTCCCGCGCCTTCCGCATCAGAACCTGTAATAATTGGGGTATTTACATAAACAAAACCGTTGTTTTGAAAATAATTATGAACCGCAAACGACAATACCGATCGCACTCTCATAATTGCTCCAAAAGCATTGGTACGCACTCTTAAATGCGCATTTTCACGCAAAAATTCTAGGGAATGTTTCTTAGGTTGCATTGGGAATTTCTCCGCATCCGAGTCGCCTAAGATTTCAAGTTTTATAACTTGAATTTCAAATTTTTGTCCGGCACCTTGGCTTTCCACTAAAGTACCCGTTACTGAAACTGCCGCTCCAGTAGTAATGCGCTTCAAGGTTTCCTCCGGGGTATTTTCAAAATCAACTACACACTGAATATTATTTATAGTCGAACCGTCATTTAACGCAATAAACTGATTGTTTCTAAACGTGCGCACCCATCCTTTGGCATTCACTTCCTGCAACGTTTTGGTACTATTCAATAAATCTTTAACCTTGGTATGTTTCATCTTGAAAATCTAATAATATTAAAATAAACCTAATTATAGGTGCAAATATAATGGATTTCGACCAATTTTCCTCGTCTAGAATAAACGATTTATCCGATATTTTATTTTGTGAGTTGGCTTTTTTTGGGCGTGCCCCTCCGTAAAAACTCTGGGTCGGGCTTTCCGCTACAAGTCCTCGCAAAGTTCCACTGCGTTCCACTTTACTGCGGGCTTTTCGCTTCAAATGAAATTCACTGAACTCCAAATAAAATAAAAGTATAGTGAAGTACTCCCTCACGTGGGTACAGATTTATAATTTGAGACTTTTGATTTAAGATTTTAAAAAGAGAAAAAACTTAAATTAAAATTCGGATTTAAATAAATAGTATATTTGAGAATAAATATAGCTAAAGTTAATAGAGCGCCTTTACTATAGATAAAACAGGAAAAAAAAGAAACCAAAATATGAAATACAATAAAATTCGCGAAGAAGAACTAAAAAATAAAGTTGGCGCCGACTGGTTTAAAGGGTTTGATACAACGGAAATTTTGGGGAATATAGATTTTACTGTTTTTCCAAAACAAAACAAACTGTTTGATGGCAGAGAACCATTATTGTGGGCTGAAGCTAAAACGGGAAATTTTGATGTAACAACTATGTTTGTTCAATTGGTTCTAACTATTGGTAAGGCTCGAACTTTTGACAAAACACCACCTCCTGCTTTTTTGGGTGCATTTGACTTTCAAAAAATTGCTTTTGTGCCTTACATTAATATTCAAGATATTTTTTATTTAAACGATTTTAATTGGAATGTTACCCCAAGTAACCACGAAACCAAAGAATTTTTACTGATAAAAGAACGTATTGAGGCTATTTTAAGTCAGTATACCTTTGTATATGATTATGAAAAAGACGAGAAAGATTTACAGCATTTTATTAAAAACAACATAGCCAATGCGACTACAACAAGTAAATTAAAAATTGATAAAAACAATTTCATTCCTATTTATTTGCGCTGGTTAGAAATTGTGAAACCGATAATTAATGTAAAATGGGAGGATTTAAATAAAGCTAATATCTTAGACAGTGATTTCTATTTAGCAGACCTTTTTGTCGATGATAAAAATACACAGCAACTTGATGATGATCTTACAATAAGGGATAGTTTGTTTGTGGTTTTTCAGAATGAAGGATATAAAATTGCGAAGGAAAATATCAAACAAATGTTTGATGCTACAATAAGTTTAAAAAATAAAGAAACCTACTTACAATTCTGGAAACGATATAAAAGACCACCTATAATAGAATATCAAGATTATATCATAGAACGCAGGGATTTATTAGTACCTCAGGATATCAGAGAACGTAAAGGAGCTTTTTTTACTCCTCGTATTTGGGTGGAGCTTTCTCAAAAATACCTTACAGATTATTTAGGTGAAAACTGGCAAGACGATTATTACATTTGGGATTGCGCTGGAGGAACGGGCAATCTTTTAGCTGGTTTAACCAATAAATACAACATTTACGCAAGCACACTCGACCAAGCCGATATTAGCGTCATACACGAGCGTATTGAGCATGGGGCCAATTTGCTTAAGAATAATGTCTTTCAATTTGACTTTTTAAATGATGAGTTTATACCAATTTCAAAGGGAGGTAAAATGCCTGACAACTTGTATGACATCTTATCTAAAGAGGCAAAACGCAAAAAGTTAGTCGTTTATATTAATCCTCCGTATGCAGAGGTTTCAAGTGTAGGTGAAAAGGGTAAGGCTGGAGTAAATAAATCAAAATGTCATGATAGATATTCTCCAATAATAGGCACTGCTGGACGTGAAATTTATGTTTTATTTTTGGCAAGAATATATAATGAAATAGATGGTTGTCATATTGCAGAATTTTCTAAATTAAAAACTCTACAAGGTGCTGCTTTTTCTGATTTTAGAATTTTATTTAAAGCTGAAATTTTATCGTCTTTTATTGTACCAGCATGGACTTTTGATAATGTGAAAGGAAATTTCCCGATTGGATTTAAAATTTGGGATACAAAAAACAAAATTCCTTTTTCTACTACATGCTCTGATGTTTATAATGAAAATGGAGATTTTATTGGAACCAAAACGTTTTCTGTTACTAATAAAGAACAATTCATAAATAAATGGATCAGTCAATTTAAAGTTAATGCAAACAATATCGGTTTCTTGGCTGGAACTAACGGTAATGATTTTCAACAGAATGGAATCGTATATATCCTAAATAAAAAAGAACAAATGGCAAACCCACGTGGTATTTGGGTGAGCGAAAAAAACTTAATCCAAGTAGCTGTTTATTTTACAGTTCGGAAATGTGTTGATCAAACATGGTTAAATGATAGGGATCAATTTTTATTTCCAAATGATATGTGGAAAAAAAACATGGAATTTCAAAATGATTGTTTAGCATATATTTTATTCAGTAACAATATTCAAGGTCAATACGGTGTTAATCATTGGATTCCATTCACCGAACAAGAGGTAAATGCAAAAGCTAAGTTTGAAAGTAATTTCATGACTGATTTCATCAAAGGCAAAATCAAAAAAGAAACCTCCAGTGAAACATTATTTGAAGTTGAAGCAATTGCTGAAAGTAAACCATTGGTTTTCTCAGATGAAGCAACAGCAGTTTTTGACTCAGGGCGTGAGTTATGGAAATATTATCACAGTCAAAATGATGTTGATATTAATGTAAACGCAAGTTTTTATGACATCAGAGCCTACTTTCAAGGTACAAACGCATTGGGGAGAATGAATGCTCGTAGTGAAGATGCTACCTACACTAAATTGATTGGTGAACTAAGAAATAACCTTTCAGTTTTAGCAGATAAAATAAAGCCTAAGGTTTATGAGTATGAGTTTTTGAAAGAATAATAAGCTAAGTATTGATTTCAATACTTATTGCCTATTAAAATTTAAATAACGACTGATTTAAAATTCGAAAAGATGAATTTAAACTTTATAATTCTTGTTTTTATTCTGCTTTCAGTAGTTTCTATTTTTGTTTACTCCCGCTAGCGCGAGCGTCTCGCTCGTGAGCAAGAATAAACTATTTCACAAAACGCTCAAAGAACACTCAAAGGCCCACAAAATAAAATATTTTAGTGAATCTTAGTGTCCCTTTGTGGTACTTTGAGTAATAATTTAAGGCCGAGATTCTCCCTCTTAAACATAAAGAAAAACCGGTCAGGAGAAACGGAAACTATTCAATAACCATCTCCGGAATTTCTCCTTCTATAATTAAGTCGGCTTCAGTTGCTGCAATAATATGCTCCACAGAAACGCCTGGCGCTCGTTCCAAAAGTTTAAATCCTTTTGGGGTAATTTCTAAAACCGCCAATTCAGTTACTACTTTTTTAACGCAGCCCACACCTGTTAATGGCAACGTACATTTTTTAAGAATTTTGCTTTCTCCGGCTTTATTTACGTGCATCATCGCCACAATAATATTATCGGCAGAAGCCACTAAATCCATCGCGCCACCCATTCCTTTAACCATTTTCCCTGGAATTTTCCAATTGGCAATATCGCCATTTTCAGAAACTTCCATCGCACCTAAAATTGTTAAATCGACATGTTGACCACGAATCATTCCAAAACTCATCCCAGAGTCAAAAAAACTCGCTCCAGCCAAGGTGGTGATTGTTTGCTTTCCGGCATTAATTACATCGGCGTCTTCTTCGCCTTCAAATGGGAAAGGTCCCATTCCAAGTACACCATTCTCACTTTGAAATTCTACCGAAATGTCTTTCCTAACGTAATTGGCTACTAGGGTTGGAATTCCAATTCCGAGGTTGACGAAATAGTTGTTTTTTACTTCTTTTGCAATTCGTTTTGCGATATCTTCTTTTGTTAGCATTTTAATTTATTTGATGATTTGAAAATTTGAAAATTAGATAATTTTCAAATTACTTCTGCCTTACCGTGCGTTGTTCAATTCTCTTTTCATATTTTTCACCTTGGAAAATCCGTTGCACGAATATCCCTGGAATATGAATTTGGTTGGGATCTAGCGATCCGGCTTCTACTAATTCTTCCACTTCAGCCACGGTAATTTTTGCTGCTCCCGCCATACAAGGATTAAAATTTCTCGCAGTTCCTTTAAAAATTAAATTTCCTGCCGTATCGCCTTTCCACGCTTTTACAATTGCAAAATCGGCTTTAAAAGCATGTTCCATTACGTGCATTTTGCCATTGAATTCTCGAGTTTCTTTTCCTATTGCAACTTCGGTACCAAAACCTGCTGGAGTAAAAAACGCGGGAATTCCCGCTTGTGCGGCACGGCATCTTTCAGCAAGTGTTCCTTGTGGAATTAATTCTACCTCTAATTCGCCAGATAACATTTGACGCTCAAATTCGGCGTTTTCTCCAACATAAGAGGAGATCATTTTTTTGATTTGCTTTTTCTGTAATAGTAATCCAAGTCCAAAATCATCCACACCGGCATTATTAGAAATACAGGTTAGGTTGTGATTCCCTTTTTTTACTAATTCGGCGATGGAATTTTCTGGAATCCCACACAATCCGAAACCACCTAGTAGTATAGTCATTCCGTTTTCAATCCCGTTTAGGGCTTCTTGAACGGTAGGTACTTTTTTATTAATCATTGTTCGTTTATTCTTAGTTTTTCTTACTTCAAAAATAACGAATTATTAATCAATTTTTCCTAATTTTCTATAAAATAAGTAGCCTCAAAATCACCAATTCTGATTTTGAGGCTACTTATTCACTTATACTATAATTTTGAAGCCACCTGAATTCCTAGCCCGGATGGCAGAGGAAATCCCACGCCTTTTCGCGTGGATTGCAACGTACAGCCGGATAAAGCTCCAAAAAACTACAAACTAAATTCGTCTGTATCTTGTTCTGTTTCTGTGGTATCTTTTTTAACTGGTGGCGACCAACAATCGACTTTTATGTTTAGATTATCAGGTCTTTCGAAGTCTTCTTTTGAAAGTGTTAGGGTTTCGTCGGCGTAGCATTTTTTCATCATTAAGCCCCAAATTGGTAATGCTGCCACCGCGCCTTGACCGTAAGTAATGCTTTTAAAACGGGCGGAACGGTCTTCGCAACCTACCCAAACTCCGGTTACCAAATTGGGCACCATTCCCATAAACCAACCGTCGGATTGATTTTGTGTGGTTCCTGTTTTTCCTGCAATTGGGTTGGTAAATACATACGGATAGCCGGTAACTCTGTTGTAACCGTTTCCACCGCCTTGGGTTCTCAATCGAGATCCTGAACCTTCTTCGGTTACACCTTCCAACAATTTAATTACTGCAAAAGCCACGTCTTTGTTCAATACATCGTGCGACTCTGGAATTGGCTCGTAAAGTACCACGCCATTTTTATCTTCAATTCTGGTGATGAACTGCGGTTTGATGTAAACCCCTTGATTGGCAAAAGTGCTGTAGGCGGCAACCATGTCTTGAACGGTAATATCCACAGCTCCTAATGCGATTGAGGGTTGTAAAGGAATTTCTGATTTTATTCCCAATTTTTTTGCTAATTCAACTACTTTTTCTGGACCTACTTTGTCCATTAATTTAGCCGAAACGGTGTTTATGGAGTTGGCCAATGCCTTTTTTAAGGTTACCATTCCGCGGTATTTATTATCGGAATTGGCAGGTGTCCAAGTTTCGGTAACGTGGTGACGACCAACAGGAATTGTAAATGGCGAATCGATAATGGAATCGCATGGAGACATATTCAATTGCTCGATTGCGGTTGCATAAACGAAAGGTTTAAAGGTTGAACCCACTTGTCGCGCGCCTTGACCTACGTGATCGTATTGGAAATATTTATAATTTATACCACCAACCCACGCTTTTACATGTCCGGTTTGCGGTTCCATAGACATTAATCCTGTTTGAAGGAAATGTTTGTAATAGCGAATAGAATCTGAAGGAGTCATAATTGTATCGCGTTCTCCTTTCCATGTGAAAACGGTCATTTTAGTTTTCAAACTAAAAGATTTAATGATCTCTTCGTCGCTTTTATCTTGTAATTTTAATTCTCTCCAACGATCTGAAGATTTCATGGCTTGCATCATGATTTTATCGGTTTCGTCTTTAGATATATTTACAAAAGGAGCATTTTTATTATTTTTTGATTGATCGAAAAATTCCTGCTGTAGATTGGTTAAATGCTCCGTCACCGCTTCTTCTGCATTAGCTTGAATTCTAGAATCGATGGTAGTATAAATTTTTAGTCCGTCTCTGTAAATATCGTATTCAGAACCGTCTGGTTTTTTATTTTCTTTCAACCAATTTTTCATGAATTCTCTAAGGTATTCACGAAAATAAGTGGCAATTCCATCTTTATGGCTTTCTGGGTGAAAGTCTAAAACAATAGGCTCTTTCTCTAATGCCGTTTTTGCTTCTTCAGATAAAAAATTATTTTTCACCATTTGACCAAAAACAACATTTCTACGATTTTGTACTTTTTCTAACCTTTTAATTGGGTTGAAAAGGGAAGGGTTTTTTAACATTCCAACCAACATTGCGCCTTCGCTTACCGTTAAATTTCTAGGTTCTTTTCCGAAATATACTTTTGCTGCAGAGCGAATTCCCACAGCTGTATTAATAAAATCGGCTTTGTTTAAATACATCGCTATGATTTCATTTTTTGTGTATTGGCGTTCTAATCGGATGGCGATAATCCACTCTTTTGCTTTTTGAATAATTCTAAAAGGTAAAAATTTAGATCCTTCACCGTGAAACAATTGTTTTGCTAATTGTTGCGTTAAAGTACTTGCTCCTCCGGAAGTTCCAAAACTTGCAATAGCACGTAAAGTTCCTCTTCCGTCAACTCCTGAATGTTCGTAAAAGCGCTCGTCTTCGGTTGCTACCAATGCATTAACGAGGTGTTTAGGTAAGTCTTGGTATTTTATTGAAGTTCTATTTTCATTGTAAAATTTTCCTATGGTAACTCCATCAGATGAAATTACTTCTGTAGCCAAATTTGAATCTGGATTTTCTAAATCTTCAAATGAAGGCATTGATCCAAAAAGTCCCCAAGAGGCAAAAAGGAAAAATACGATTATTCCAACTAAACCATAAAAAAAGACTTTCCAAAATTTCTTTTTGTAGTAATTGATGTCTTTAACGGGATTGTTATTTTTATTCGCTGCCATATATTTATTCTATTGATTCGATTCTAAAACCAACTTCGGAAATTCCTTCAAGGTCTTGAACTCCCACTATTTTACCTGTTTGTCGTACTGCGTGTTTGATGTGAATTTTATTATTTTCCGATGCTTTGAATTTCACATTTTCTTTATAATACAATTTACTTTCTTTAATATCGCTAAATCCATCACCAAGTAACGCGCCATCTACATCGGCCATTTCATATTCTAATGTGTCTATTTTGGTTAACCCATTTGGCTGCTCCATTGAAACAATTAAAAACAGATTATTGAATTTATAATCCTCATTTGCTCGAAGGTTAATAAACAAATTATATTTTTTCAAAGTATCGACTTTCGGAAGTTCGAAAATGACTTCTTTTTTCATATTCCATGCGCTACCAACTGACTGGTATTCGTCAAAAACCCTTTTTTTGTCACAAGAAATTAAGAGTCCGGCAATAATAATAAAAAGAAAACTACTCTTTAGGCTCATTGTTATTATTAGGTTTAATTTTATTTTCGTTAGGTCTGATTTTGTTATTGCCAAAAGGTTTCCCTTGGTTTTTATTTTGCTGTGGTCTGTTATTATTGTTCCCCACTATTGCATTTTCGCTCGGACGCTTATTATTTCTATTTGATTTTTTCTTTTTCTTAGGCTGATCAAATCTCGTAAGGCTTTCTTGTCCCATGGCATTATTGAAATCTTTTTCAGGTTCAGACACTATTTCTAGAGCAAAATCTTCAAGAGACGAAACCTTCTTTTTCAATTTATTTTCAGCGATAATTTCTTTTACCTGATCGATTTTTAAGACATGCCAATTGGCAAAATTATTGGTGTAGGCAAACCACATTAATCCTTTAAAAATATCTTGCTTTTGGCAAACGGCGTCTCCTTTTTCTGTACTTAATTTTGTATCAAAATCAGGGAAGGTTTTCAACGCATCCATGTAGGTGTCCAACTCATAATTCAAACAACATTTCAATTTACCACATTGTCCAGCTAATTTTTGAGGATTTAGAGACAACTGTTGGTAACGCGCCGCTGAAGTATTTACACTTCTAAAATCAGTTAACCAAGTAGAACAACACAATTCTCTTCCACAAGAACCAATTCCTCCTAATCGAGAGGCTTCTTGACGAAAACCAACTTGCTTCATTTCAATTCTAGTGTTGAATTCTTTAGCAAAATCTTTGATTAACAAACGAAAATCAATTCTTGCTTCGGCAGTATAATAAAAGGTAGCTTTCAGTCCGTCACCTTGAAATTCGATATCAGAAATTTTCATTTCTAGTTTTTGAGCAATTGCCAATTCCCGAGCTCGAACTTTCATTGGCTCTTCTTTGTCTCTAGCTGCCGACCAAATATCGATGTCTTTTTGAGAAGCTTTACGGTATATTTTTAGAATTTCAGGACTGGTGTGATTGACCCCTTTTTTCTTCATTTGAATTTTTACTAATTCACCTGTTAAGGTAACAATACCAACATCGTGACCTGGAGAAGCTTCTGTTGCCACAATATCTCCAATGCTTAAAGTTAGTTTTTCAGTATTTCTGTAAAATTCTTTTCTTCCATTTTTAAAACGCACTTCCACGCAGTCAAAAGGAGCTTCACCATTAGGCAAACTCATGTTTGAAAGCCAGTCAAAGACGGTTAATTTGTTGCAGCTATCGGTGCCACAAGTCCCATTATTTTTACAACCCTTTGGCGCTCCGCCATCTGAAGTTGAACAACTTGTACATGCCATAATTATATTGTGGTGTTGTGACTTGCACAACGTAAGTTCATAACGATTAATGTGTAAAGATATTATTTTAATTTTAGGTTTAAAAGTTTAAAAGTTTAAACTTTTTCTAAAATAGAAAAACCGCTATAACAATAGTAGTAATAGCGGTTTTTGAAATTAATTTTAGAAATTATTCTATGATTTTATATAATTTATCGGATAAACGAATTCGGAAGGGCAATTTAAAGGTGCAAGTAGTACCAGCAACCGCTTTTTTCGATTCGGTTCCGTTGACTAACATTTCTCTAAGTTCAATTTTTTGTTCTCCCGTTGTAACCCCTTTTATCAATAATTGGTCGCCAATATTAATTTCATTTTCTTCAATTAAAAATTGTCCAATATTTGATTTTGGGAAATAATGTTCTCCTTTTCCAATATACAATTTCTTGATTTTTGGAGTTTTCGTTGCAACTGGTTTTTTTTCATTTGTACCAAAAACAGTTTGTGAATCTGAGTTATTTTTGAAAGTTAATACTTCAGATTTTCCTTTTTTGAATATTTTATTTCCGTTTTTTATCCCTCTACGAATGGCTTTTTGTTCGTCTTCAGGTAGGTGAATTATCGACACGCATTCTGTAGAACAACACCCTTCCATATTGGATTTGCAAGAGTCACATTGTATAAATAATAAGTGACAACCTTCGTTAGCACAATTCGTATGAACATCACAAGGAGAACCGCATTGATGGCATTGCGAAACAATATCGTCAGTGATTCTTTCACCTAATCGATGGTCAAAAACAAAGTTTTTCCCAATGAATTTACTCTCTAAACCTTCGGCTTTTACTTGTCGAGTATATTCAATGATTCCGCCTTCTAATTGGTACACATTTTCAAAACCTTTATGTTTAAAATAGGCGCTGGCTTTTTCGCAACGAATTCCTCCGGTGCAATACATCAATAGTTTTTTGTCTTGTTTGTGCTCGGAAAGTTGGTTTTCAATAATTGGCAAACTTTCTCTAAATGTATCAACATCAGGCTTTATAGCATTGGTAAAATGGCCAATTTCTGATTCATAATGATTTCTCATGTCGACCACAATGGTATTTGGATCTTCGAGTAAATCGTTAAATTCTTTTGCTTTTAAGTGGATTCCGATATTGGTTACATCGAAAGTATCGTCTACTAAACCGTCGGCAACAATTTTGTCACGGACTTTAATGGTCAATTTTAAAAATGAAAGATCGTCTTGCTCTACGGCAATATTTAATCGGATTCCCTTCATGAAATCATAAACTTCGATGGTGTCTTTGAAAGCATAAAAATTATCTGCTGGCAAGGAAAGTTGGGCGTTGATCCCTTCTTGGGCTACATAAATTCTTCCTAAGACATCGAGTTGGTTCCAAGCAAGGAATAATTCGTTACGAAATTGAGTGGGGTTTGAAATTTGCGCATAAGCATAGAACGACAAAGTAAGTCTTTGTTTTCCGGCATCGTCAATCATGATGGCTCTTTCTTCTGCGCTTAAGGTGTTGTACAGTTGCATGCTATAAACAATTTAAGTTAAGAAAATTATGTTGAATCTAAAAAATAGAATTCGAAGGCAAAGATAATTTGAAAATTTGGAAATGAACCAATTTGAAAATAAAAAACCCCCTATTAATTAATAATAAGAGGTTTTTGAAGTTTGTTTTCGAATTAACAATATTCGTTGAAAGCGTCTTGCAAGTTTTCTGCGATTAATTCTGCTGGGCGACCTTCAATGTGGTGGCGCTCCAACATGTGAACCAATTCTCCGTTTTTGAATAACGCAACGCTTGGCGATGAAGGAGGAAAAGGAAACATGTGTTTTCTAGCGGCATCAACGGCTTCTTTGTCAACTCCGGCAAAAACAGTTACTAAATTTGAAGGTTTTTTTGCGCCTTCTAAACTCATTTTCACTCCCGGGCGTGCATTTCTAGCGGCACAACCGCATACAGAATTTACTACGACAAGTGTTGTTCCGTCTGCTTTTAATGCGTTTTCTACAGCATCAGCGCTGTGTAAATCTTGAAATCCTGCCGCTGTAAGTTCAGCTTGCATTGGAAGTACCATTTCTTCTGGATACATAATTATATTGATTTTAGATTGTTGATTTTATTTTTGTTCAGCAAAGTTACAAAGATTAGAATCAAGAAATAATTTTCAATTATAAAGTTTTGTTATAATGCTATTGACAAATGCTAAATTTTTAGAAAAACTCTAAAAAAGGCTCTTATGAAAATTGGTTTTGGACATTTCCAAATCACCTGTAAATCTTCGGCAAAGGTTGTTTCTTCATCTAAAAATTTAAAATTCAACTGTGGATTTGGGTTGGTGAATAACGCGGAGAATATTTTTGAACCCATTTCATTAGTTCTATTCAAAATGTCTAATAAAAGCAAGTCATAAAACCAGAATTTATTTATTTTATGAAATTGTTTGAAGTCGGTTTTTGTTTGAAGAAATTGGATTAATTGCGTTGATTTTTTATCGGCATTTTTAAAAGTGTATCCGGTACTTGCTTTAGTCCATCCTCCGGCAGAACCAATATTTAGGAGTCTTTTGGTGTTATTTTTCCAAAATGGAAAACACGTCATTGGAATACTGCCGCGTTCTTTTTCTACAATTTTATAATTGGTAACACCCAACTTTTTTAAATAAATTTCAATTTCCGATTCGTATTCTTTAGTTTCTAAATGGGAGTGAGAAAACAGTGTATATTCTAAAAGTGCTTCTGTTTTTGAGGTTGGGAGCACATACATAAAACGTGTATTTCCCTTTTGTTCAACAGAAAAATCCATGAATGTTGCTTGTTCCGAATTGAAAACTTCTTGTTCAGATTCAATAAACCATCCAATAAAATGCTGTTGCAAAAGCGGATATTGCTTTTGATTTTCAACTTCGAATGGATTCAGAATGCTATTGAATAATTGATCGCAGGAATAGGATTCAGTTTCTGTTTTTAATTCAATTGAAACTTCATTTTCTTCAAATTCTACTACTTTTTGATTTTCAAATGTGATATTATCGTGTTTTGAAATTTCATTTAAAACAAAATTATAAAAATCGACACTTCGAATTTGATTGTATTTATTGGGAGTTAAATCGATATTTACCGATTGATTTTTATTAGCAAAAAGTGCTGAATTCCATTTTTTTGTAACAATTGCATCCCAAGTCTCATTTTTTTCTTCCCAAAAACACCACGTTCTGTCATTGGTTTTTTTAGGATTTTCATCCAATAAAAGAATGGCTTTATCGGAAAATTTACCCGATTTAACCATCTTATAGACTGTCATTAAAGCTGACAAACCTGCACCTGCAAAAATGTAATTGTAATGTTTCATCTTGAAATTTAGAATTTCAAAAATAATCTTTTTTTAGGTTTTATTTTCCTGTAAACACTTTATTTCTTTGGTAAGTTAAATAGTTTAATTTTAAGATTATAAATTTAATTTCTATAAATTATATTTTTGCTCCAATCGAAATATAAAACGTGGTAGATTCACCTGGAAGAATACCAGGTCCAGGATAACCTGTTGAGCGTCGGGTTGCATATTTTTCATTAAATATATTATTGATTCCTGCTTTGAAATTATAATTTTGAAAAAATTTATATTCTGCTGATAAATCAAATACTTTGTAGCTGTCAAGTAATCCAGTCACACCGTTAGTTGATGGAGTTGTTGTATTGTTTGCATCTGTAAAAATTTTTCCAGACATTCTACACTGTAAGGTTGTTGAAATGTTTTTTTTGCCCCATGAAAGTCCAAAATTGTGAATGTATCTGGGAGCATTTTCTACTCTATTTCCTGATAAATCAGTTTGTGTGATTGTTGCATTTGGCGGATTTCCAGTAGTGGAAAATATTTTATAGTTGGTATAACGACTATCGATAAAACTCATAGTGGCAAAAAAGTCAACATTTCCATATTTTTTTTCAATTTCTAACATACTTGTGATGTTAAGATTGAAAAAACTCTCAATTCCTTTATTTACAGTTTCTCCTAAATTTGTTCGAAATAGATAAGTACCTTGATTGGAATCATTGTTTGTAAATTGTCTTACACCACCGATTCGATTATTGTAGTTCAAATAAAACAAACTAAAGTCGAAATTTAAGTAGTTATTTACACTTCCTCTAAATCCTATATCAGCATTAAAACCACTTGCATCTTTTAAGTTTGGATCGATTACATCTGTTACTGCTGATGGAGTTAAATCAGAAAACAGTACAGGCCTGTATGCTTGTGTTATGTTAGCATATACATTTGTTTTAGCAAATTTATACTCCATTCCAAGACCAAATAATGCTTTATTTCTTATTAATTTTTTTTCAGGTAATGCAATATTATTTCCATTAATAATTCCAAATAATCCTTGGCCAATTGAATTTATATGTTCTAATCTTAAACCAGGGGTTACACTAAATTTTTCAGTCAATCGGAATTGATTTTCAGCAAAAATTGCCACATTTTCTGTTACGAAATCTAAATCTCTAGGAAATGGACCGTCAACATATAAATTAAAATCATTTCCTGTGGTTCCTTTACCTTCTTGTAGTCTTTTAGTAGTTGCTTTGTATAACCGTGCCCCAAAAGCTAGATTGTGGGAATTATTTCCAAAATTGTAGCGAAGTATATTTCTATTTTCTAATCCAAAATTTTTGTAATGATCTCTGTCAACTCTTCGGTTTGAATAGTTGTTTGTTGTCAAGTTTATTTCATCCATAGTATTTGGTGTTGCTATAAAACCGACACTATTTCTTTGGCCAATTAATCCAAATACTTTTGTGTTTGATGTTAAATTGGCGTTTACTTTGGTGTCAAATTGTATTGAGAATAAATTCCATGGAGTGCCAAACCAGTTTCTGTTTCTGAAGGATTGTTGTGAATTTTGGATAAATTGCTCATCAGTCAACCCACCTGGTTGCTTCATTTCATAATCCATATTAGTGTATTCGGCGTTTATTTTTGTTTTATCATTAAATCGATATTCTACAAAAGCATGTGAATTTCTAACACTGTATTCGCTATTTTTTCTCCATCCATCGGCACTTCGAGAGTGGTTATAAAGGTAGTATGAGAATTTTTTAGAGCTCCCACCTATTGCATTAAAACTGCTCATTAATCCATAACTGCCAACAGTGTTTTGGGTTTCGAATGAAAATCTTTTCTTAGTTTCTCTTTTCAGTATATAATTCAACATTCCGCCAAACTGTGGTCCGAATTGGAGTGAAGCACCGCCTCGTAACAATTCTATGCTTTCTACAGCTTCTAATGGGGGATTATAATATGCTTCTGGATATCCAAAAACATCTGAAGAAATGTCATATCCATTTTGTCTCGTATTTAGTTCCCAGCTTCGATTTGGACTTAATCCTCTTACACCGATATTAATTTGAATTCCAGAGCCTTCATTTTCCCAAATAGAAACTCCAGGAATCCTAGAAAAAGTTTCTCTTGCATTATTTGTAGTAAAGTTTCCGTTAATGTTAGATAGTTTTAACACTTCGTTTTTTTTCCCTGAAAAAAGAGTGTTATCTTTTATTTCAGGCATTCGTTCCGGACTTTGAATTTTTAAAGTAATTATCACCGGAGCTAAATTCTTGATAGTGTCTTCTTGTTGAAAATTGAATTCTTGGGCATGAAATTGAAAAGTTATAAAACACACACTTACCAAAAGGAAATATTTCATTATTTAGTATTATAATTAATTTGAAGTGCAAATTTAAGTCCTTATGCTTATTTAGACAAATTAAAAATAACAAAATATAAAAAAATTAACATTTGTATATTTAAGTTCTTTTATCAGAGAAAGTTAGCATTAAATTATTACTGCCAGGAGAAGGTTTATTATTAATTATTGAATTGGAAAATAATAAGTAAGCATAAACAAAGTCTTAATTTTTAATTAAATTCGAAATGAGAATCCAATTGCAAAATAATTTTTCGGGGCATTTTTTGTTATTCCAAAGCCCGAAGATAAATCTAACATAAAATTATTGTTTATCAAATAGGTAATTCCGCCGTCAAAACTATGATTAGCAATATCTTTTTGAGGGGCAAAACCAAAGGATTCTATATAAAATCCCATTTTGTTTGTTAATGAAAAACCTGTTGTTAAAGTATATATAAAAGTGGGTTCTGCAGAAAATCCGTCCCATTCGGCACCTAAATTGTAACTTAAAGTCAATTTATTAGACAAAGAGTGTTGCATAACAAATCTAAATCTGGGAGCATAATATTCACTTTGAAAAGTTTTTGAAGCTAGCTTAGGAATAGAAAAATGTCCAATAAATGATGTTTTTGGAATAAACCCTTTCTCATCACTAATTTTAATTTTACAACCAATTAATATAGGATTTATACCTGAATTAGTTTCATTTTGGTTGTTTTCAGATGAAAAAGTGGTGATTAATCGTAACTCGAAATTTTCATTAAGCCCATATTTCCATAGAGTAGATGGAAGCGCATTCGTATTACTAAACGCATCGTTTTTTTGAAATGAAAATCCCGTTTCTACCTGAAACATGCCGGCAGGCACAAGATAAGGCGTTTCAGTTTGATCGGGTCTGTCCGCTTGTAAAGGCTCAATTTGTTGTGCAGTTACAATTAGCGATTGAAAAAACAAAAAGAGTAGTAATTTAATTCTCATAAAATAATTTTTAGACAAATCTAAAAAAAAGTTTTGATAATAAAAAATATGAATTAAATTTGTATTATATATAGGTTATAATAATGACTACCTCAGAAGAAAATTACATCAAAGTTATCTATCATTTATCTTTAGTATCTCCAAAAGGGGTTAATACTAATGCTATTGCAGGAATGATAGACACAAAAGCTTCTTCTGTGACAGATATGTTGAAGAAATTATCAGAAAAAGATTTGGTTTCTTATCAAAAATACCAAGGCGTTACATTAACAGAGAACGGATTGCTTTGTGCAAAAATGATTGTTAGAAAACATCGATTATGGGAAGTGTTTTTAGTTGAAAAATTAAATTTCTCTTGGGATGAAGTTCATGATATTGCGGAAGAATTAGAGCACATTAGATCTGAAAAATTAGTCGATAAATTGGATGAATTTCTTGGTTTTCCAACTTTAGATCCTCACGGGGACCCTATTCCAAATGCAAATGGGGAAATTAAAAATATAGATAAATTATTATTGTCAGACGCTATTTTCAATCAAGATTATATTTGTGTGGGAGTAAAAAATTCATCAGTTGAATTTTTGCAATATTTAGATAAAAAAAATATTTTTTTAGGTGTTCCAATAAAGGTAATTTCCTCTGAAAAATTCGATCATTCTTTCACTATTAATTTGAATTCAGAAACAATTTCTATTTCAAATAAAATAGCTGAAAATCTTTATATTAAATTACGTTAAATATGAGCAAATCACTAGAAGAAGTTAACGAATCGGTTTCTACCCAAAATAAAAAAACGGGCTTTAGAAAGCTGCTTGCCTTTTTTGGTCCTGCCTATTTAATTAGCGTGGGTTATATGGATCCTGGAAATTGGGCCACTGATATTGCTGGTGGAAGTCAGTTTGGTTATGCATTGCTTTGGGTTTTATTGATGAGTAATTTGATGGCTTTGTTATTACAAAGTTTGAGTGCTCGTTTAGGAATAGTCACTCAGCGTGATTTAGCGCAAGCTTCTCGAGAAACCTATTCTCCTTTTGTGAATTACATCCTCTATTTTTTAGCAGAAATTGCTATTGCCGCTTGTGATTTAGCTGAAGTTTTAGGAATGGCAATTGGGATCAATTTATTGTTTGACATCCCTTTAATTCAAGGTGTTTTTATTACTGTTTTTGACACTTTTTTATTGCTTTTCCTTATAAATAAAGGCATTAGGAAGATGGAAGCTTTTGTGATAGTTTTAGTAGTAATTATAGGGATTTCCTTTTTATTTGAAATGTTTTTTGCACAACCTGAAGTGGGCAAAGTTATTTACGGATTAATTCCTTCAATGCCCAATTCAGCAGCTTTGTATATTGCTATTGGAATAATAGGAGCTACCGTAATGCCGCACAATTTATACTTGCATTCCTCTTTGGTACAAACGCGTAAATTTGAAAGAACCAACAAAGGAATTAAGCAAGCTCTAAAATATAATTTAATAGATTCTACTATTGCGCTCAATTTAGCTTTCTTCGTAAACGCTGCCATTTTAATATTGGCTGCAGCCACATTTTACAAAAATGGGATGTATGAAGTCGCTGAAATTCAAGATGCGCACCGATTTTTAGAACCTCTTTTAGGAAGTAAATATGCTCCCATTTTATTTGCAATTGCTTTAATTGCTGCAGGTCAAAGTTCAACAATTACGGGTACTTTAGCAGGGCAAATAGTTATGGAAGGCTATTTGAATTTAAGAATTCAACCATGGGTTCGCCGAATTTTAACCCGATTAATTGCTATTGTTCCGGCTGTAATTGTAATCACTATTTTTGGTGAAGCGGTTACCGGAAAACTATTGATTTTTAGTCAGGTGATTTTAAGTTTACAACTCGGATTTGCAATTATTCCTTTGATTCATTTTGTAAGTGATAAAAGCAAAATGAAGGGATTCCACATCAGTCGCACTACCAAAATAGTATCTTGGCTGGTGGCAATTATCATCGTTTCGTTGAATGTAAAATTGGTATTTGATGAAATTAATGATTGGTTAACCACTTCAGAGAATCCTACATTATTATGGTTTACTGTAGTTCCATTAGCATTTAGTTTCTTACTATTGTTACTCTATATAGTATTTAAACCGTTTATTTCTAAATCTAAGTTGGCTATTGAAAATCATTCACCACACAATTTAAAGTTACAATTTTCTAAAAATGATAACTACACACGAAAAAATATTGCTGTTGCAGTTGATTTCTCAAGTGCTGATGAATCTGCATTAAATAACGCTTTTCAATTGGGTGGCGCTGAAGCAAAATACACATTGATTCACGTGGTTGAAACGGTAGGTGCAATGGTTTATGGCGAAAATATTGACGACCATGAAACCTTAATTGACGAAAAACTATTGGAACAGTACAAAGAAATATTATCCAAAAAAGGAATTAATGTTACTATAAAATTAGGCTTTGGAAAACCAAATTCTGTTATTCCAACAATAATAAATGAAGGCGATTTTGATATTTTAGTAATGGGGACTCACGGGCATACAGGATTTAAAGACTTACTTTTCGGAACTACCGTAGATAAATTACGCCATAAAATTGGCATTCCATTATTAATTGTAAAAAACTAAATTTAGAATACTTTTATTATATTTGGATCTAATCAAATTTTAAAAATATGAAAAAATCGATTATACTATTTTGCATCTTAATATTAGGATCAAAAACATTTTCACAAACCACAGAAAGCGATAAAAAAAAGATCAATGTTACGCTTGATTCTTGGCATAAGGCTGCAGCAAATGCCGAGTTTGACAATTACTTTTCCTATATGTGTTCTAATGGCGTTTTTATTGGGACGGATGCATCTGAAAATTGGCAATTGGATGCATTTAAGACTTTTTCAAAGCCCTATTTTGATAAAGGAAAGGCGTGGAATTTCAATTCTTTGCAGAGAAACATCTATTTTGATAAAACACAAAATACAGCTTGGTTCGATGAATTATTAGACACTCAAATGAAAATTTGCCGAGGATCTGGAGTTCTAATCAAGGAAGGAAATACTTGGAAAATTGCTCATTATGTATTGTCAATGACTATTCCAAATGACAATATTGATGAGGTTGTAAAAATCAAAGAAAAAATTGAAAATGGAATTATTGAAAAATTGAAATCGGAATAAATTATTAATTTTTCGATTCTGATTTCATATTGGAAACTACATAAGTTTTTCCATCTCCGGTTTCTTCAACTGCCTTTAATAAAAATTCCGTTGTTTGTTTTGATGCGTCAAATTCTACGGTTGCTAATTTTTTATCAAAATCTACGGTAGCGCTTTGAACACCATCCATTGACGCTAATTTCTCTTGAATAGTTTTTGCACACCCAACAGCACAGGTCATTCCTTCAATATTAAAAGATGCCTTTTCTGGTTTTACAGCAGCTACAACTGAATTTGTTTTTGAAGCTATTTCAGTTGTTTTTTTGGTTGGAGAAACTTCCGTTTTTTTACAACTAATAAACAATAAGCTTGACAAAGTAATTACTAAGAATGAGGGAATAAAACGCATATTTTTAATTTAATTAAAATAATATCCAAAAAAATAGTTGGATTTCAATTACAAAAATAATTAAAAATTAAAGGTCATATTCTTAAAATTATTACAAAATTTGTAGAAATAATTACCGATATGAATTCGAAGCAAACAAAATGGTTTTTTTTGTTGGTGTTAGCCTTAATTTGGGGCAGCTCTTTTATTCTTATAAAACGAGGATTAGTTGGATTGACACCCTATCAATTGGGTGCTTTTAGAATTATTTTTGCTGGATTATTTTTACTTTCAATAGGGTTTAATTCATTAAAAAGTATTCCAAAACAAAAATGGAAACACATTACATTAACAGCACTTTTTGGAACTTTTATTCCTGCTTTTTTATTTTCAATTGCCGAAACTAGTATAGACAGTTCAATTAGTGCAATATTAAATTCTTTAACTCCATTGAATACTTTAATTTTAGGTGCTTTGTCATTTTCACTGACTTTTAAAAGAACACAAATTTATGGTGTAATTATCGGTTTTATTGGAAGTGTTTTATTGGTTTTTAATGGTGCGATTCATCATCCAGAGCAAAATTATTATTATTCAATTTTTGTAATACTAGCCTCCATTTGTTATGCTCTTAATGTAAATCTCATTAAAAAATATTTATCCGATTTAAGTCCGCTTTCTATTTCCACCGGGAATTTTGCAGTAATGATTATACCTGCAATTTTTATATTATCATTTTCAGGAATTGAAGAAACTATTGCAATTGAAAAAACGCAACTATCTATCTTTTTTATTTTATTATTAGGGGTTATTGGAACTGGAATTGCAAATATTATTTTCTTTAAATTAATTCAAATATCCTCTCCTGTTTTCGCAACTTCAGTTACTTATTTAATTCCAATTATTGCATTCTTCTGGGGATTATTAGATAATGAAATGCTTACTCCAATTCAGTTTTTAGGTGCTTTTATTATTTTAATCGGAGTTTATTTATCTTCTAAAAAATAAAAAAGGCTACCTTCTCAGATAGCCTTTTTCAATTGAATTACTTTTATTTATTATTGGAAATCAGCATCAGAAACACCTTCGTTAATTTTAACATCAGTAGTTTTGAATTCAATTTCTTGTGGACCAAAAGACATTGAAACTTTATAAGGAACTTTAATTCCTTTCACTTCTTTATAATCACTATAGTTGGTTATTTGAGTCATTTTTTGACCATTTGCCTCTTGAGTAACCGCTTGACCTATTTTTAATCCAGTGTTTACATCATAATAATGAGTCGTTTTTCCGTCTTTAATCACGTAAGCATCTGCACCATTAAAAGATTCTATTCCATCTAAAGCAATTGAAGTTTTTGTAGCCATAGTTAATTCAGGAAAAGGCATGGCGCTTTGTTTTGCTTCAGCAAGTTTTTCTCCGTCAAGATCTTTTCTTTTACCTTGTTGTGTTACATAGGCTCCTTTTTCATTAACAACTTGTTTCATGAAACTCATTCCCATTGCTTTCATTTCACTCGCTAGTTTATTAGAAGAAGTAACTTTTGTATTCATTTCTAAAGGAGTTCCTTGGATTTCTCCGCTAGCAACTGTACTAATTGATTTTACCCCTTTAACGACTTTCTCTCCTCCAACAGCTTTAATGTAATTGTCTAAAACTGTTTTTACAGTAACTCCTGCAGGAGCTGCCTTTTTCATTACCGGTTTACTTGTTGGCGCTCCAAATTTGTCAAAATAGAACATTGGAATTTTCAATTTTTCTAAACCAGGAATTACATCACTCCCTTTACCTACAATTACCACTCTGATTTTATCTTCTAAGAAATATTTATTGGCAGCAGCCATTACTTCTTCAGCAGTTACTGCATTAATATTTTTGATATAATTTTCGTAGAAATCTTCAGGAAGTCCTTGAGTTTTTATACGCAAAGCATATCCAGCAACGGTTTGTGGTTTTTCAATTTGCATTACAAATTTACCAACGTAACCAGCTTTTACGTTTGCTAACATTTCATCTGTAACTCTTTCAGTTCTAATTTTCTTAATTTCTTTAAAAAATTCTACAACTGCGCTATCTGTAACGGCATTTCTTACTTGTGTTGAAGCTCTGAAAGTAGAAACATATTTGCTTCCGCCAATACCTGAACGAGCACCATAAGTCCAACCGTGAGCTTCACGAAGATTCATGTTTAAGTAGCTATTAAAATCACCTCCAAGAATTTGATTTGCAACAATTGTTGCAAAATAATCTTTATCAGTCATTTTTAGATTTACGGTATTTTGCAACGCAATTTCCGATTGAACTGCATTTGGCATATCCACAAAATTGATTTGAGAATATTGAACATTTACAGGATCAGTATATTTAACAGAAGGAGCGCTTGCTTTAGCCCAAGATCCAAATAATTTTTCAACTGCTTTTTTAGTTTCTTTGAATTTAACATCACCAATAATAACTAGGTAAGCATTTTCTGGAACAAAATAAGTGTTGTAATTATTTTCAACATCTGCTAGAGTTACATTTTTAATTGTTTCTTCACTTAAATATTCCCCTGAAGGATGGTCTTTTCCGAAAGCCAATACATTTTGTACTCTTCCAGCAACAGCAGCTACACTTTTTTCTTGAGTTTTTAAATTCTCCAATAATTTATCTTTCTCTTTATCAAATTCTTCTTGAGTAAAGTTTGGATTCAAAGCGCCATCAGCCATTAATTCTAATATTCTACCAGAATATTTAGATAAACTACTTCCAGAAGCTCCAGATGCATAAAAACTTAATTCAGCTCCTAGAAAATCAATTTCTTCGTTGAAAGCATCTTTAGAGATTTTCTTACTTCCGTTACCAATTAAGCTACTTGTTAAATTTGCAACTCCTTTTTTAGTCCCTTCGGCATAAGGTGAATTGTCAATATTCAAGCTGAATGAAACTTTTGGTAGTTTGTGGTTTTCAACAATCATTACTTGCAATCCATTAGGAAGAGTAAATGACTGAGGTTTCTTAATATTTATTACTGGAGAAGGTCCAGGTTTTGGCTGAGTTCGATCTTGTGCTTGCATAGTTAAAGTTAAAAACAAGCCTGATAATACTATAATTATTTTTTTCATGATATAATTTCTTAGTTCTGAGCTTTGTCTTTTGATGGAACATAATCCAACAACAATCTCTGATTTGGATTTAAATATTTTTTGGCAACATCTCTAATTTCTTGAGCTGTTATTGAGCGATACATTTCAATTTCTGTATTTATCAAATTAATATCACCGTGTAATAGGTAGTAAGACGCTAAATTTTCAGCGATACCTTCTACATTTGAATTGCCATTTACATAATTATTTTCATAGATATTTTTAAGCTTTTGCATTTCCTTATCTGTCAATAATTCTGTTTGAAGTTTTACTACTTCTTCGTCTATTTCTTTTACGATATCTTCTGAAGTAAATGTTCCTTGAGGCATACCATATAAAATATACATACCATAATCTTCTTGACTGTAATTGAAAGCACCAATTTGAAGAGCCATTTTCTTATCGTCTACAATTTTTTTGTACAATCTAGAGCTTTTTCCTTCGCTTAATACTGTAGAAATCATATCCAATACTCTTGCATCTCTCGTTTTCATTGATGGTGTTCTGTAAGTAGCAACAATCATTGGTTTTTGAATGTTAGGATCTTGATAGCTTGCTTTAATTGTTGAAGTAATTGGTTCTTCAACAAATTTTTCAACTACTACATCTTTTCCTCTAGGAATTGCACCAAAGTATTTGTTAACCCATTCTTTTGTTTTTGCAATATCATTTAAATCTCCCGCAACTACTAAAACAGCGTTATTTGGAACATAGAATTTTTTATTAAAAGCTTGAAATTCTTCTAATGTAGCTGCATCTAAATGTTCCATTGAGCCAATTGGAGCCCAACGGTAAGGGTGTTTAACATACATGTTTTTCTTAACTTCAGCAATTAAACTTCCGTAAGGTTGATTATCAACACGTAGACGTTTTTCTTCTTTTACAACTTCATTTTGAGTGTCAACACCAATTTGATTAATAATAGGATGCATCATTCTTTCCGATTCCATCCAAAGCCCAAGTTCTAAACTATTTGATGGAAATACTTCGTAATAGTAAGTTCGGTCTTCAGAAGTGTTGGCATTATTGGTTCCACCATTGGCAGTTACAATTTTAAACCATTCACCACGTTTAATATTTTCTGTTCCTTCAAATAAAAGGTGTTCAAAAAAGTGAGCAAATCCAGTTCTTTCTGGGTTTTCGTTTTTAGAACCTACATGATACATTACCGAAGTAATGATTACCGGTGCCGAAGCATCGTTATGAAGAATAACATGAAGACCATTGTCTAATGTATATTCCTCAAAAGCAACTTTTTGAGCTGAAGCAACTCCGCCCAGCATAAGCATTGTGCCTAGTGCCATTAATGATTTTTTCATAAAGATTAATAAATTGGTTTGAATTTTTTCTATTTTCTAATAAATAGTAGTTCAAAAATAACTTTTTTTCAATTACGAGTAGCTAAACTGCTTTATATTTAACAGAATTTAACTTTTATTTTTTGAAAATACCGCTCAACCAGCACCAAAACGCCAATAATTACAGATAAATCTTGTTTTTTTACTTAATTGGTTGCACATTAAATATTTAATGGTATATTTGCACTCTTAAAAATTAATTAAACAATATTGTTATGTACGCAATCGTAGAGATAGCAGGGCATCAATTTAAAGTTAGCAAAGATCTAAAGGTTTATGTTAATCGTTTAGCAAGTGAAGAAGGATCGAAAGTTACTTTCGACAAAGTTCTTTTGTTAGATGATAACGGTACAATCACTTTAGGCGCCCCAGCTATAGAAGGT
>NZ_JBIKQP010000032.1:0-22001 GCF_044349645.1 Flavobacterium sp.
CAACACTTAAAAGGAGATAAAGTAATCGTTTTCAAAAAGAAAAGAAGAAAAGGTTACAAAAAAAGAAACGGACACCGTCAGTATCTTACTCAAATTGTAATAGAAGGAATTTCGGCATCAGCTCCTAAAAAAGCAGCTCCCAAAAAAGCAGCAGCAGCAGTAGAAGCAACTGAAGAAGTAGCAGTACCTAAAGTAAAAAAAGCTCCAAAAGCTAAAAAAGAAGACACAAAAGAATAATAACACTATAAAACTTATACGTCATGGCTCACAAGAAAGGTGTCGGTAGTTCGAAGAATGGTAGAGAATCAGAATCAAAACGTTTAGGCGTGAAGATTTTTGGTGGACAAGCTGCTATTGCTGGTAACATCATCGTAAGACAAAGAGGTTCTAAACACAATCCAGGTGAAAATGTTTACATGGGTAAAGATCACACGCTACATGCAAAAGTGGATGGTCTTGTTAAGTTCCAGAAAAAAGGTGAAAATAAATCATACGTTTCTATTCTTCCATTCGAAGCATAATAAACAGATTTTTTCTAAAATAATAAAAAAACCCATTTCGAAAGAAATGGGTTTTTTATTTAAAAATCCGCATAAAGCGGATTTAAATTTTATTGAAATTAAACTTTCATAATTTCAGCTTCTTTCTCAGCTAATAGCTCGTCTATTTTTTTAATGAAACTGTTCGTTAAATTTTGAACTTCGTCCTCTGCACTCTTGCAAATGTCTTCTGAAGTTCCCTCTTTTTCTAATTTTTTAATTTCATTATTCGAATCTTTACGAACATTTCGAACTCCAATTTTAGCATCTTCAGCTTCAGCTTTTGCCTGTTTTGCCAATTCGCGTCTTCGTTCTTCGGTCAATGGAGGAACGCTAATTATAATTACATCTCCATTATTCATTGGATTAAATCCAATATTTGCTATCATAATTGCTTTTTCAATTGCTTGCAACATGTTTTTTTCAAAAGGTTGAAGCGTAATTGTTCTAGCATCTGGAACACTAATTTTTGAAACTTGTGAAAGTGGAGTCGCGGCTCCATAGTAATCCACAAAAACACTTCCCAACATAGCTGGAGAAGCTTTTCCAGCACGAATATTTAGAAATTCTTTTTCTAAATGCGCAATAGAACCTTCCATAGATTCTTCGGTGCTTTCTAAAATAAATTCAATTTCTTCGGTCATTTTTATCTAACTTATTATTGCCTTTCTGCAATATACTTATACGTTTACTATTGTTCCAATGTTTTTGCCCTCGCAAATTTTTAGCAAATTACCTTCCTTGTTCATATCAAAAACTACAATTGGTAATTTATTTTCTTGACTTAATGTAAATGCCGTTGAATCCATTACATTAAGTCCTTTTTTGATTACATCGTCAAATGAAATAGAATCAAACTTGGTTGCATTGGTATCTTTTTCAGGATCTGCAGTGTAAATTCCATCCACACGAGTTCCTTTCAAAATCACATCTGCATGAATTTCAACACCCCTCAAAACTGCCGCAGTGTCGGTTGTAAAATATGGATTTCCAGTTCCTGCTCCAAAAATTACAATTCTTCCTTTTTCAAGGTGACGAACTGCTCTTCTTTTAATATAAGGTTCTGCAATCGCTTCAATTTTTAAAGCAGTTTGCAATCTAGTTAACATTCCTTTTTCTTCTAAAGCTCCTTGCAAAGCCATTCCATTTATAACAGTAGCAAGCATTCCCATGTAATCGCCTTGAACACGATCCATTCCATTACTTGCCCCAGCAACTCCTCTAAATATGTTTCCACCGCCAATTACAATTGCAATTTGCACTCCTTGATCGTGAATTTTTTTGATTTCTTCGGCATATTCTGCCAATCTTGACGGATCAATTCCATATTGTCGGTCTCCCATTAGCGCTTCACCACTTAATTTCAGAAGAATTCTATTGTATTTCATAATTTATTGAGTTGTATGATGCAAATATAGACATATTCTTTTTTTATTAAATAGTGTTCCTCTTTTTTTTGAACTTTCTATTTTATTAATAGTTACATTATAACCAAATTTGATTTTTATCATAATTAAAATTAGGGCATTTCGTAATTTTGCAAAAAAATTCTATGAAAGAGATATTTTCAAACGCATTAAAAAATAGTTATTCCTATAAAGATTATAGAAAAACAATTGCTGATTTATTAATAGAAGGAAAAGCTTCAGGTGCTACACAAACGGAAGCATTGGTTAATTATAGTCGATTAAACGAAACGAGAATGGATCGTTTAGACAAAACTATGGTTGTTGATGAAACGATAACCACTAAATTAATATCAATTCAATCTCAATATATTTGGCTAGTTATTGCGGAAGGTTGGTGTGGTGATGCTGCCCAATTACTTCCAATTTTCAATAAAATGAGTGAGGTTTCTGATCAAATTGATTTAAAAATTGTCTTTCGTGATGAAAATGAAGCGCTGATGAATTTATTTCTTACCAATGGAAATAAGTCAATACCAAAATTGATAATTTTAGATAAAAATTCTTTGGATGTTATTGCAGATTGGGGACCTAGACCAAAAGGCGCTATTGATTTGGTACAGAATTATAAAGAGAAATTTGGCGTTATTGACGATACTATAAAAGCGGAATTGCAAATGTGGTATTTACACGACAAAGGACTTTCAACTCAGAAGGAAATTATTGAATTAATATTCTCATAAATTAGCTTCAAATTCAATTACACCAATTGCATTTTTAACATGATAATCACCAATTTTTGTTCTTCTTAATGCGGTTAAGTGAGCGCCAGAATTTAATGCTTTTCCAAAATCAAATGCTAATGAACGGATGTATGTTCCTTTACTACAAACCACTCTAAAATCTATTTCAGGCAAGGTGATTCTTGTAATTTCAAATTCATGAATGGTTGTTTTTCGGAATTCAATTTCAACAACTTCACCAGCTCTAGCGTGTTCATAAAGTCGAACGCCATCTTTTTTTATTGCAGAATAAATAGGCGGTTTTTGATTTATTTCTCCTAAAAATTGTTTTACAGTTTCATGAATTAATTCATTATCAATATGTGAAATCGGGAAAGTTTCGTCAATTTCTGTTTCTAAATCGTAAGATGGAGTAGTTGCGCCAATGAAGAATGTACCAGTATATTCTTTAGCTTGGCCTTGCAATTCGGAAATTTTTTTGGTGAATTTGCCTGTGCAAATAAGTAAAAGTCCCGATGCCAAAGGATCTAATGTTCCTGCGTGACCAATTTTGAATTTTTTTGGAAGACCAACTTTATTAATTAAGGCATATTTAATTTTATTGACCGCTTGAAATGAAGTCCAATTCAATGGCTTGTCAATTAATAAAATCTGTCCGTTTTGGAAATCTTCAACTGTAGTCAAATTGTTATTATTTGAAGTAAGTAAAATATATTACAAGAAAAACACCCATAATTATTCGGTAATAACCCCAAGGTTTGAAGCCATATTTTTTAATGATTCCAATGAAAAATTTAATAGCTAAAACTGCAACTATAAAAGCGATAACATTTCCAATCAAAAACAATTTTATATTTTCTTTCGACTGCAAAAGCAATTCATATCCTTTCATATGAGTAGTTTCATAGGTTTTCAAAAACACGGAATACAGCGTCACCGCCATCATTGTAGGAACTGCTAAAAAGAATGAAAATTCTGCTGCGACTTGTCGTGTTAATCCTTGTTGCATTCCTCCAATTATCGAAGCTGCAGAACGACTAGTCCCCGGCATCATTGCCAAACATTGCCAAAAACCAATGGTCACGGCTTTTTTAATTGTAATATCTTGTTCTTCTGCAACGGTTGGATTTTGAAATCGACTGTCAATAAACAACAAAACAATCCCGCCTAAAATCAATACAATTGCAATTGGAATTGGATCGCCCAAAACGGCTTCTATTTTATCATCAAATAACTTTCCTAAAACCAAAGCTGGAATTACGGCAATAGCCAATTTGATATAAAAATTGAATTTTGAAAAATCAAAAAACTTTTTCCAATATAAAAATACAACCGCCAAAATAGCACCAAATTGAATAGAAACTTGAAATAATTTTACGAAATCGTCATTTTGAATTCCAAAATAGGAACTTGCAAAAATCATGTGACCAGTAGAAGATATAGGCAGATATTCTGTTACTCCTTCAATAATACCAAGAATAAATGCTTGAAAAGTAGTCATTTATTATTTCTTAGGATTTTTAAAAATAGAGTAAATTGTAATTCCAAAACCGATTAAAACCACTGTTGGTGCCAAGCGAATTCTTCGAAAACTAAATACGGCTTCATTAAAAACTTTAGGATCATCACTTCCACCGCCCGACATTAAAATAAATCCTAATGCGATTACTCCAATTCCTGTTAAAAGGATTTTGTAATTTATATTTTCAAATAGAAATTCTGGTTTTTGATCGTTGTTTTTCATATTTTTTTTAATTTATAATGTTGAATGGTTTTATTTATTAAACAAGTAACCAAATCAACGATTAACCATTAATATAAGTCGTCTGTTCTTAAATTTAAAAAGCGTTGAGTTGCAAAATAAGTACTAACCCAAGTGATGATTACTCCAACAGCTACAACTCCCAAAAGTACTAATGTTATGAGGAATTTTTCTTCTAATATACCCAAATTCGGATAACTAGAATCTAAGTACAATAGGGTGATAATTAATGAAACCACCGCTAATGCAGAACCTATTAATCCTAATTTTATACTTTTCCAAATAAATGGTTTTCTGATAAAGGCCTTTGTAGCGCCCACCATTTGCATGGTTTTAATAATAAAACGATTGGAATGAATTGACAATCTCATCGAGCTATTTATTAATAATACGGCTACTAATGTTAAAAATCCGCTGATTATTAAAATCCACATGCTCACTTTTTTAATATTATCATTTACTAAGTTCACTAATTGTTTGTCATAAACAATATCTGAAATCATTGGATTTTCACGAAGTTTACTTTCGATTTTTCGAATATTTTTGGAATCAATATAATCGGCTTTCAAGTGAATGTCGAAGGAATTTTGTAATGGATTTGCGCCTAAAAACGTCATGAAATCTTCACCGATTATTTCGGTGTGGACTTTTGCCGCGTCTTCCTTAGATACAAAAACGCTAGATTTTACATATTTTGCCGTTTTTAATTCAGTATCGAATTTCTTTAAAATGGTATCGTGAGCTTCTTCTTTAAAGAAAACAGTCATTGCAATTTGCTCCTTAAAATCATCTGATAATTTCTTGGAATTCAGAACAAATAACCCTAAAATACCAACTAAAAACAATACTAAAAATACACTCAGTACTACTGAAAAATAGGAAGAAATTAACCTGCGTTTTTGAAACTTATCGAATGAAGAACTCATATATTATAAAATTAAAGTGTAAAAATAACAAAGAATTTCTTTATATAAACTTAATAACGCCCAAAGTTTCAATTTTCGTACAATAAATGTAAATTTGCAGTCAGATTTGCATTTGCAAAAGCAAAATAGCATAAATAAGAAGAACTTAAATTTGATGAAACGCTCAAAAATTTTTCATAAAGAAAAATAGACATAAGGGCGTTCCATTTTCCATAAAAAAAACAATTAGAATATTCAGATGAAATACAATCCGAACGAAGTAGAATCAAAATGGCAAAAATATTGGTCTGAAAATCAAACTTTCGCTGCAAAAAATAATTCTGACAAACCAAAATATTATGTTTTGGACATGTTTCCATATCCTTCAGGCGCGGGTTTACATGTGGGACACCCATTGGGATATATCGCTTCGGATATTTATGCACGCTATAAACGTCACAAAGGATTCAATGTTTTGCATCCACAAGGGTACGATAGCTTTGGGTTACCCGCCGAGCAATATGCTATTCAAACGGGGCAGCACCCTGACAAAACAACGAAAGAAAACATTGCAAGATACCGCGAACAATTAGATAAAATCGGATTTTCATTTGATTGGTCAAGAGAAGTTCGAACTTCAAATTCCGATTATTACAAACATACGCAGTGGATTTTCATCCAATTATTCAATTCCTGGTACAATAATATTTCTGATAAAGCAGAGGATATTTTTACCCTAATTTCAATTTTTGAAATAGAAGGAAATGCGAATGTAAACGCAGTTTGCGATGATGAAATTCAAGAATTTACTGCTGCAGATTGGAAATCATTTTCCGATGAGAAACAACAAAAAATCCTTTTACAATACCGATTAACCTATTTAGCAGAAACCGAAGTCAACTGGTGCCCTGGATTAGGAACCGTTTTAGCAAATGATGAAATTGTAAATGGCGTTTCAGAACGAGGTGGTTTTCCTGTTATTAGAAAAAAAATGACCCAATGGAGCATGCGAATTTCTGCTTATGCTGAACGTTTGTTGCAAGGGTTAAACGATATCGATTGGAGTGAAAGCATCAAGGAAAGTCAGAGAAATTGGATTGGAAAATCGGTGGGAGCAATGGTTTCTTTTAATGTAATGCAAACAACCAGCAACCAAAAACCGACAACTATTTCTGTATTTACAACCAGACCCGACACCATTTTCGGAGTTAATTTTATGACCTTGGCTCCAGAGCACGAACTGGTTTCCCAAATAACAACTCCGGAGCAAAAACAGGAAGTTGAGGCTTACATCGAAAAAACAGCAAAGCGATCGGAACGCGAAAGAATGGCGGATGTGAAAACCATTTCAGGAGTTTTTACCGGCGCTTATGCCGAACATCCTTTTTCGAAAGAGCCAATTCCGGTTTGGATTGGCGATTATGTTCTTGCGGGTTATGGAACGGGAGCCGTAATGGCAGTTCCTTGCGGAGATGAAAGAGATTATGCGTTTGCCAATTTCTTTAAAGGTCAAAATGGAATGCCAGAAATCAAGAATATTTTTGACAATGTTGATATTTCAAAAGAAGCTTATGGGTCTAAAGAAAATGTGGTTATTGCCAATTCTGATTTCCTAAACGGGCTAAATTATAAGCAAGCGACTAAGAAATCCATTGAAGAATTAGAAAAAATAAACCAAGGAAAAGGCAAAATCAATTACCGCTTGCGTGATGCCGTTTTTTCTCGTCAGCGCTATTGGGGTGAACCTTTCCCAGTATATTATGTAAATGGCTTGCCGCAAATGATTGACTACAAACACTTGCCTATTTCTTTGCCAGAAGTCGAAAAATATTTACCAACCGAAGACGGGCAACCTCCGTTAGGTAATGCTCCAGTTTGGGCTTGGGACATCATAAATAATAAAGTAGTTGACACAAAATCAATTGACAATAATTCGATTTTTCCACTTGAATTAAATACGATGCCAGGATGGGCGGGAAGTTCGTGGTATTGGATGCGCTATATGGATGCAAACAATAATGACGAATTTGCAAGCAAATCAGCTTTGAATTATTGGCAAAATGTCGATTTGTACATTGGCGGTAGCGAACATGCAACAGGTCATTTATTGTATTCTCGTTTTTGGAATAAATTCCTGAAAGACAAAGGTTTTGCTCCAACTGAGGAACCGTTTAAAAAACTGATCAATCAAGGAATGATTTTGGGAATGAGTGCCTTTGTTTACAGAGAAGAAGGAACCAATACGTTTTATACAAAAAGTAAGATTGCGGGATTAAATGTTCAAGCACTTCACGTGGATGTTTTTTTAGTAAACACCTCTGATGAATTGGATATTCAAGCATTCAAAAACTCAAGAGAGGAATACAAAGACGCCGTTTTCATTACTGAAGAAAATGGTAAATACATTGTTGGTCGGGAAGTTGAAAAAATGTCAAAATCAAAATACAATGTAGTTACTCCAGATAATATTTGTGCGGAATACGGTGCTGATACTTTGCGATTGTATGAAATGTTTTTAGGTCCATTGGAACAAGCAAAACCATGGAATACTGCCGGAATTTCTGGAGTTTTTGGTTTCTTGAAAAAATTATGGCGATTGTATAATGATGATAATAACGGTTGGGTTGTAACCAATAATGAGCCATCGAAAGACAGTTTGAAAAGTTTGCACAAAACCATCAAAAAAGTAAATGAAGACATTGAGAATTTTTCTTTTAATACGTCGGTTTCGCAGTTTATGATTTGTGTAAACGAATTAACTGCTCAAAATTGTCATGAACGTGCCATTTTAGAACCATTGGCAATATTAATTTCACCTTATGCGCCACATATTGCAGAAGAATTGTGGAGTCAATTAGGGCATTCTGAATCAATTTCAACTGTTGATTTTCCTGTTGTAAACGAGAAATATTTGGTAGAAAGCAGCAAGGAATATCCAGTTTCTTTCAATGGAAAAATGCGTTTTACCATAGAATTATCGTTGGATTTATCAGTGGCAGAAATTCAAGAAATTATCATGAAAGACGAACGCACTATCAAACAATTAGAAGGAAGAACGCCTAACAAAGTAATTATTGTTCCAGGCAAAGTAATTAACTTAGTGGGATAGTGACAAAATTGCATCCAAAAAATTTGGCTTGTAATTTGCTGTAGATTTTGTAACTTTATCTTTTTAAAATATAATATTATGTCTTTATTATTAGTAGGTTTAATTATGTTGTTCAGTTGGTTGGTAAGTAACCAATTGAAAAATAAGTTTGAAAAATATTCAAAATTAGAGTTGAATAACGGAATGTCTGGTGCTGAAATCGCTGAGAAAATGCTCGCTGATCACGGAATCACAGATGTTACTGTAATTTCTACTCCTGGACGTTTAACGGATCACTATAATCCAGCAGACAAAACGGTGAATTTAAGTGAGGCGGTTTACAATCAAAGAAATGCTGCTGCTGCCGCCGTTGCTGCTCACGAATGTGGTCACGCAGTGCAACACGCTACGGCTTACAGTTGGTTAGAATTTCGTTCTCAATTGGTTCCTGTAGTTAACATTGCTTCAAATTATGTTCAATGGATATTAATTGGTGGAATTTTCATGATGAAGTCATTTCCAAGTTTATTATTGATTGGAATTGTACTTTTTGCTGCAACTACTTTGTTTTCGATAATTACTTTACCAGTAGAATATGATGCGAGTAACAGAGCTTTAGCTTGGTTAGAAAACAAAAACATGTTGACTAGCGAAGAACAAGCTGGAGCAAAAGACGCTTTGAAATGGGCGGCAAGAACTTATGTTGTCGCTGCAATTGGATCTATCGCGACATTATTGTACTATATTATGATTTACATGAACAGACGATAATTAGCTTATAAATTATTAAAATGGGGAACAGAATTATTTCTGTTCCCCATTTTTTATTAACACTTATTACACGAATCAACTTCCTCTTTTTTATAACCGATTCAGCGTATAACCAAATTAACTTCTATTTTACAATTGGATTTGTCGTTCTATTTGCTGGTCAAGGGAAATGAAAGTTTCTGTTCTTGAAACCCCTTCTATAGTTTGGATTTTAGTATTTAATAGATTCATTAAATGTTCGTTATCTTGACAAATAATTTTGATTAATATCGACCAATTTCCCGTTGTATAATGACATTCTAAAACCTCAGGAATTTTTCGTAAGTCTTTTACGGCTTCAGAATTTCGAGCGGCTTTATCAAGGTAAACGCCTACAAATGCCATAGTACTATATCCTAAAACTTTATTATTTACGGTGAATTTTGACCCTGAAATTACTCCAGATTGTTCTAATTTTCGCAACCTTTGGTGAATTGCTGCACCAGAAATTCCAATTTTATTGGCAATTTGAAGAATGGGTTTTCGGGCATCTTCCATTAAATCTCGAAGGATTTCTTTATCTATTCCGTCTATTTCTACGGTTTGTGAATTGAGTTTCATAACTTATTTATTTTAACCAAAATAGTATTTTTGGTTATAATTGAAAAGCAAAAGTATGAAAAAACAATTAATTCACTACGCTATTTGGATTGTAACCTTCGTAAGGCATTTCAACTTCCTTAAACACAACGCCAAGGGTTTCTAACTCGGCTAAAATAGGTAAATAGACTTCTTTTGTAATTGGAAGTTGTACACCTGGAGTGGTAATCTTTCCGTTTAATATTTGTAAAGTGGCAATAGCTACTGGTAATCCAACGGTTTTTGCCATTGCAGTATAGGTTTGGTCTTCGCCAACGCAAACCATTTTGGAATCAATTTGCTTTTTTTGCCCGTTGATTTCATACCCGAATTTGTGGTACATCACAATCATGTCTTTATCATCGTGCTTTAAAGTCCAACTATCGCAAAGAATTTTTTCTAAGATTTGTGCTGGAGTGGCATTTTTTAATCCCACGATTTTGTTGGGATTAAAAAGATCCAATTCCACTAATTTGTCCCACATTACATCATCTTGATCGATTTTTAAGTTCAATCTCAATTTGATTTCTACAGAATCTGTAGGATGATATGGTAGAAAAGAGTTGGTAAATTGTCGGTAATTCATGGTTTCGGAATCATCCATAATATAGGAATCATCGGTCATACCGAGTTGAACAAACATGTTCCAAGCTTTTGAAAAACCTACTCTTCTCAGAGTTCCGCGATACAAAGTCAGTATGTTATCTAGTCCGTAAACGCTTCTATATTTTAACGAATCCCTATTTGCGTATGCCTCAAATCTGCCGTAACCTTCCACTTCCATGAACTCGGTTCTACTAAAAACTTTTTGGTAGGGAATGTATTTGTAAGTGCCTTCTTGTATGAATTTTGCTGCACCACCTTGTCCGGCAAGAACTACATTTCTAGGGGCCCAAGTGAATTTATAATTCCACAAATTAGTATCTGATTCTGGAGCTACTAATCCACCACAAAACGATTCAAATAAGATCATTTTTCCGCCTTTATCACGAATTTGATCAATGATTTTCATAGCGCTCATGTGGTCTATTCCTGGGTCAAGCCCAATTTCGTTCATGAAAACTAGGTTATTTTCTTTTGCAGCAGCATCTAAACTTTGCATCGCCTCACTGATGTAGGAAGCGGTAACTAAGTGTTTTTTATAGTGAACACAATCTTTTGCAACTTCAATATGCATATGTGCTGGCAACATTGAAATGACAATATCGGCCTTTTGAATTTCTATTTTTCTTTGATTTTCATCAAATATATCTATGGCAATTGCAGTTGCGTTGGGATGTGAGTTGGTTTTTCTTTTGGCTAAATCCAATGAAATATCTCCAATGGTTAGGTGCAGGTTTTCATTCACCGATTTATCTAGTAAATACTGAATTAAAGAAGAAGCAGATCGTCCAGCTCCAATGATTAAAATATTTCTCATTTTTAAATTTATAACACAAATGTATGAATTTGTTATATTTATAACTAAATAATATTTTAAAAATGAAATTATTTCTGAAAGTTAATATGAATTAAATTTTCAATAATAAATTTTATAAGCTTATTTTTGTATCAACCTATCAAATAGATCATGGACAAAAGAATTTTAAAAACAGCAGCGATTTTAGGCTTTATAGCAATTGCATTTGGAGCATTTGGAGCACATAGTTTAAAGAAAATGGTAGGAGTTTTGGAACTCAATACTTTTGAAACCGGTGTAAGATACCAAATGTACCATGCGCTATTTTTATTGTTTATTGGTACAACCAATAAAATTTCTGAGTCAGTAAAAAAAGTAATTTATTTAACCACTTTGTCTGGAATTGTACTTTTTTCAGGTTCGTTGTATCTTTTAGCCTTAAATAACTTCTTACCTTTTAATTTTAAGCCTTTAGGATTTGTAACCCCAATTGGAGGATTGCTATTTTTGGTTGCTTGGTTTTGGTTATTTGTTAATTTTTATAAGAAAAAGCATTAATTTTTATCAAAAACGTAAAATAGGAAGTTTTAAATATTTACTTTTGTAAAATAAATATTTATCATAAATCCAAATTTATGCACAACTACAGCCAATTTACTATATCGATTTCGTTAGGAAAATATGGTATCAAAAACAGCGAAAATATAATCTACAATCCCTCATTTGAATTATTATATAATGAAGAATTAAATTCAAATTTGGAAGGATTTGAAAAAGGACAATTATCAGAGTTGGGTGCTGTAAATGTTATGACGGGAGATTTTACCGGTCGTTCCCCAAAAGACAAGTACATTGTTAACGATGCAATTACTAAAGACACCATTTGGTGGGCTTCAGATAAAGCAGTAAATGACAATAAAGCCATTTCTCAAGATACTTGGAACGCATTGAAAGAAACTACAACTGAGCAGCTTTCGGGTAAAAAACTATATGTTGTTGATGCTTTTTGTGGTGCTAATGAAAATACCAGATTAAAAGTTAGATTTATTATGGAGGTGGCTTGGCAAGCTCACTTTGTGAAGAATATGTTCATCCGACCAACAGATGCAGAATTGGAAAACTTTGGCGAACCTGATTTTGTGGTTATGAATGCCTCAAAAACTAGTTTCAAAGATTATAAAAGTCATAATTTAAACTCCGAAGTATACATTGCCTTTAATTTAACTGAGAAAATCCAGTTAATAGGAGGAACTTGGTACGGAGGAGAAATGAAAAAAGGCTTGTTTTCAATGATGAATTATTATTTACCGTTGAAAGGGATTGCTTCTATGCATTGTTCTGCAAACAAAGGAGAAAATGGCGATGTTGCTATCTTTTTCGGTTTGTCAGGAACGGGAAAAACCACCTTATCTACTGATCCGAAAAGGGAATTGATAGGTGACGATGAACACGGTTGGGACGATGAAGGCGTTTTTAATTATGAAGGCGGTTGTTATGCAAAAACAATCGATTTAAGCAAAGAAAACGAACCAGATATTTATGGTGCAATTACCAAAAATGCTTTACTTGAAAATGTTACGCTTGACGCAAATGGCATAATTGATTTCAAAGACGGTTCAGTAACTCAAAATACTCGAGTTTCTTATCCAATTGATCATATTCACAATATTGTTAAACCCATTTCAAAAGCGGGACATGCTTCTAAAGTTATTTTTCTTACAGCAGATGCATTTGGTGTGATGCCTCCAGTTTCAAAGTTAACTCCGGAACAAACAAAGTACTATTTTCTTTCGGGTTTCACCGCTAAATTAGCAGGAACGGAAAGAGGAGTTACCAAACCAGAACCTACTTTTTCAGCTTGCTTTGGGAAAGCATTTTTATGTTTGCATCCTACAAAATACGGAGAAGAATTAGTAAAAAAAATGGAGCTACACAACGCCACTGCCTATATGGTAAATACAGGTTGGAATGGTACAGGGAAAAGAATTTCAATTCAAAATACACGAGCTATAATTGATAGAATTCTTGATGGTTCAATTGAAAAAGCCGAAAGTCATATTATTCCTATATTCAATTTGGAAGTTCCAGTTGAATTAGAAGGAGTGCATTCAGAAATATTAGATCCTCGAACTACCTATTCGGATGCTTCAGAATGGGATTCTAAAGCAAGTGATTTAGCACAATTATTCGTTAAGAACTTTGTTCAATATACCGATAACGAGGAGGGTAAAAACCTAGTAAAAGCAGGTCCTCAATTGTAGAATATTATTAAATAAAAAAAGCTTTCAGGAAACTGAAAGCTTTTTATTATTTTTTTATTTTTCTTTATTTGCCTTAGCTATATATTTATCAATTGCCATTGTCATTGAAGGCGCTTCAGGCGTTGGAGCCATAATATCCACTCGAAGTCCGTGTTCTAAAGCTTCTTTTTGAGTAGAACTTCCAAATACAGCAATTCTTGTATTATTTTGTTTAAAATCCGGGAAATTCTTGAATAACGATTTTATTCCTGTTGGACTAAAAAACGCTAAAATATCAAAATATACATCTGATAAATCCGTTAAATCACTCATTACAGTTTTGTAAAATATTGCTTGAGTCCAATTCACTTTTAGATTGTCAAGAATAATTTTTGCTTCTTCATTCAATTGATCTGAAGCCGGCAATAAGAATTTCTCTTCTTTGTATTTTTTTAATAAAGGAGTTAAATCAATAAAATCTTTTTGGCCAACATAGATTTTACGTTTTCTGTACACTACATATTTTTGTAAATAGAAAGCTATTGCTTCAGATTGACAAAAGTATTTTAAACCTTCCGGAATTTTATAACGCATTTCATCAGCTACCCTAAAGAAATGATCAACAGAATTCTTGCTTGTTAAAATGATTGCGCTGAAATTATTTAAGTCAATTTTTTGAAGTCTAATTTCTTTTGCATTAACCCCTTCTACATGAATAAAAGGCCTGAAATCAATTTTTACTTTGTGTTTTTGTTGCAAATCAAAGTAAGGGGAATTGTCCACTTTAGGTTCTGGTTGTGACACCAAAATTGTTTTCACTTTCATACTTGACATTTTCTAATATGCTAATTTTTTGTAAACCAATAATACATAAAATAGTAGGGAGCTATTTCAAGTGCGCAAAGATACAAAATAAAATAAAATAAGTTACCAATGAGTAAGTTCTGATAATTTTTAATAGATAAAAAGTAAGTTAATGTATTGATAATTAATATAATAGAAAGAAGAAACAAAATAAAATAATGTGAAATAGAACCATTATAATACAAAAAACAGTTAATTGGCAGTAGAAAAAGCCCAATAAATGTTCGATAACTAACTTTTTGAAGGTTAAATTGTTCCACAAATTCCTCAATATCAAATGCTGTGCCTATAATTTTTTCAATGAGGTACTTCGATAAAATGAAAACAGTTAAGAAGGTAAATACCTGGATAAATGAAATCCAATCGGTTTTTACAGTATATCCAAAACTAGTTAATAGCAAATGAATAAAAAACGAAAACGAAACTATTTGAACAATAAATAAAAAAACGGTAAACCAACTCATCATCAGCCCTGAATCTTTGTAAACTTTAATATATTTATCAGACACAATAAGTTTAATAAATTCACTAAATCTGTTTTCAAAAAGTGTTTTTGATACGGCAATTAAAACTAATGAAAAAAGAAACAAAGCGGTTGCCCAATCTTTATTTTCAACAATTCGAGGATGTAGTACGTGTTCCATCATAACGGTGCAAAATTACTAAATTTTTCAACTGTTTCATTTATTATAGTATTATTATGAATCTTAAAACATAAAAAGTTTATTTTTGCATAGAAATTGTCAGATTAATTATGAGTAATAGTATTGTTATAATTCCTACCTATAACGAGATTGAAAATATTGAAAACATCATAAGAGCAGTGTTTTCGTTGAATAAATCTTTTCATATTCTCATAGTTGACGATAATTCTCCTGATAAAACTGCTGCTAAAGTAGTGGAACTTCAATCGGAATTTAAAGACCAATTATTTTTAGAAAATAGAGAAAAAAAAGCAGGACTTGGAACAGCTTATGTTTTTGGGTTCAAATGGGCTTTAAACAAAAAATACGATTATATTTTCGAGATGGATGCCGATTTTTCTCACAATCCAACCGATTTAGAAAAGTTATACAAAGCTTGTGAAGAAGGTGCAGAAGTTGCAATTGGATCAAGATATGTAACGGGAGTAAATGTGGTAAACTGGCCGTTAAGCCGTGTATTATTATCATTTTTTGCTTCCTTTTATGTAAAGAAAATTACCGGCATGAAAATTCATGATGCCACTGCAGGATTTATGTGTTACCGAAGAAACGTGTTGGAAACCATAAATTTAGATAAAATCAAATTTATTGGATATGCCTTCCAAATAGAAATGAAATACAGAGCCTATTGTAAAAAATTAAAAATAGTTGAGGTTCCAATTATTTTCACCGACCGAACAATGGGGCAATCAAAAATGAGTAATTCAATAATAAAAGAAGCCATTTTTGGAGTTATTTCCTTAAGAATGCGCCAATTATTTAATAGATTATAAGAAATAAACAATGAATAGGATTTTAATCAAAAACGCAAAAATTGTAAATGAAGGATCAATTTTTGAAGGTGATGTATTAATAGAAAATGAATTTATAGTCGAAATTGCTGATTTTATTAGTGCAAAATCTTCCGATTGTAAAATAATTGATGCTGAGGGAAATTTCTTAATTCCAGGTGCAATTGATGATCAAGTTCATTTTAGAGAACCAGGATTGACTCACAAAGGGGATATCGAATCAGAATCTCGTGCTGCTGTTGCCGGAGGAATTACCTCGTTTATTGAGCAACCCAATACTATTCCAAATGCTTTAACCCAAGAAATATTAGAAGAAAAATACCAAATTGCAGAGAACAATTCTTTTGCAAATTATTCTTTTATGATGGGTGCTAGCAACGATAATTTAGCTGAAGTTTTAATAACAAATCCGAAAAATGTTGCTGGAATTAAAATATTTTTAGGTTCTTCTACCGGGAATATGTTGGTGGATAACGAAGAAGTTTTGGAGCGCATTTTTTCTAGTACTCCTTTACTTATAGCCGTTCATTGTGAAGATGAAACTACTATAAAAAATAATTTAGAAAAATATAAGGCCGAATATGGCGAGGACATTCCTGTTCAAGCGCACCATTTAATCCGAAGTGAAGAAGCGTGTTATTTATCTTCTTCCAAGGCGATTGCTTTGGCGAAGAAAACGGGCGCGAGATTGCACATTTTCCATCTTTCTACTGCAAAAGAAATGGATTTGTTTACCAATAAAATCCCGTTGGAACAAAAGAAAATTACTGCTGAGGTTTGTATTCATCATCTTTGGTTTACCAATGCAGACTATGATACCAAAGGAAATTTTATAAAATGGAATCCTGCGGTAAAAACAGAAAACGACCGAAATGCACTTTGGGAAGCGTTGCTTGACGATAGAATTGATGTGATCGCTACAGACCACGCGCCGCACACATTGGAAGAAAAACAGCAATCATATTTAAAGGCTCCTTCGGGCGGTCCTTTGGTGCAACATGCAGTCGTAGCAATGTTTGAGGCATATCTTCAAGGAAAAATTTCAGTAGAGAAAATAGTACAAAAAATGGCGCATAATCCTGCGATTCTTTTTAAAATTGAAAAAAGAGGTTTCGTAAAAGTAGGTTATTATGCCGATTTGGCGATTGTAAATTCAGGGTTGCCATGGACCGTAAAAAAAGACAATATTTTTGCAAAATGCGGTTGGTCTCCGTTTGAAGATTTTACTTTTAGATCGAGAATTACCCATACCTTTGTAAATGGCGAATTGGTATATCACAATTTTAAAGTGAAAGACATTCGTCGTGGAAAAAGATTATTGTTTGATCGTTAGTATTTTATAAATTTCAATTATGAAAAAAGTAGGCGTTTTATTATTTTGTTTTGCACTTTTTGGAAGTTGCCAAAATGCTCCAATTGAAAAACCAGACAATTTAATTGATCAAGATAAAATGGTCGATATTATGTTTGATATCAATGTTTTGGAAGCCATGAGATCTCAAACTACATTAGTTTTAGAGACCAATAAGATCAATCCAAACACCTATATTTATAAGAAATACAACATCGATAGTCTCCAGTTTGCCAATAGTGACAAGTATTATGCTTCGGATGTAAAAAAATACAAGGAAATTTTTGATGCGGTAAATAAAAGAATCGAAGAACAAATGGAAGCCTCAAAAAAACTAAATACTTCACCTGTTCCTGCGCCAGTTCAGTAATCTATTTATTAAAATATCTCCCAATCTCTGAAATATACGAAGGCACATTTTTAAATTGGTAATCAAATTGATGCCTCGCTTTTTCATTGGAATAACAATCCAATTGGTGGCTTGAGCGCATTGTTTCTTTCGAAATTAATCTTTTTTTATTCAAAAGAATTGATGTCAGCCAATTCCAACGCCAGGCCAATTCTGTTTGCCAATAGGCAGCGTAGAATTTTGGTTTCTCAAAAGTTAATGCAATAGCAATTTCATTAAATATTGTTTGGTAAGAATAATTATTCTCAATGGCAATATAGCGTTGGCCGTTTTCTTTTTCATCAATTTTTGCCATCGCCATAATCAATAAATTCACCACATCGTTTACTGATACAAACCCAGAAGTTCCTTTGGTGTAGAATTTTAATCCATTGGCTACAGCCGTAAAAAGTTTTCCGCTTCCTTGTTTCCAAAACCCAGGGCCTAAAATAATCCCAGGATTGAGAACTACGACTTGAAGCCCTTCTTGTTGACCGCGCCAAATTTCCATTTCAGCACCATATTTTGAAATTGCATAATCGCTGTGGTGTTTTTCAGGATTCCACTCGGTTTCTTCGGTGATAATTGTTTCATTTTCTTTTAGGTCACCCAATGCGGCAATAGAGCTTACAAATCCTACTTTTTTCACACCATTTGAAAGAGATAGATTCACAATATTTGCAGTTCCTTCAATGTTGGTTTTCCTTAGTAGTTCCTCATCATTAGGGTCAAATGAAATTAACGCGGCGCAATGAAATACCGAAACCACATTTGCGAAAGCGATTTCTAAGGAAGGAATATCGGTAATATCTGCTTGAATCCATTCGATTTTATCAAATAGATGGCCTTTTTTATACAATTCAAATAGCGATTTCGTAGCCAAAATAGAAGCTTCATTTCTATAAATAGCCCGAATTTTCTCCCCATTTTCCAGCAATTGCAAAGCCAAATGAGAACCTACTAAACCCGTTGCTCCAGTTATTAATATCATAACACGAAAGTACAAAATAGGAAGTAGGAAACATATTTTTTTTCGAATTACCGAATAAACAAATCAACAAATCAACATTAAATTTTATCTTTGCACAAATTGATTGAAAATGAAGAATATTATAGAAGAATTGCAATGGCGTGGACTAGTTCACGATATTATGCCGGGAACTGAAGAACAATTGTTGAAAGAAATGACAACCACCTATATTGGATTTGATCCAACTTCTGATTCTTTGCATATTGGTAGCCTTGTGCCTATAATATTATTGGTTCACTTGGAAAATTTTGGTCATAAACCTATTGCACTTGTTGGCGGAGCTACCGGAATGATTGGTGATCCATCGGGAAAATCTGACGAAAGAAACTTGTTGGATGAAGCTACTTTAAATCATAATGTTGAGGGAATTAAGAAGGTATTATCTCGATTTTTAGACTTCAATTCTTCGGCTACAAATGCGCCAATTTTAGTAAATAATTACGATTGGATGAAACAATTGTCCTTTATCAATTTTGCTCGAGATGTTGGAAAACGAATCACCGTGAACTATATGATGGCGAAAGATTCGGTTAAAAAACGACTTTCAGGTGAAGGCGAAGGAATGTCATTTACAGAATTTACTTACCAATTAATTCAAGGTTACGATTTTTACCATTTGCATAAAGAATACAACTGTTTGCTTCAAATGGGAGGTTCAGACCAATGGGGAAATATCACTACGGGAACGGAATTAGTACGAAGAATGAACGCTGAAGGAGCTAAGGCATTTGCAATGACTTGCCCTTTAATTACAAAGGCAGACGGATCTAAATTTGGAAAATCTGAAGGAGGAAATGTATGGCTTACCGCTAATAAAACTTCGGTTTATAAATTCTACCAATTTTGGTTAAACACTACTGACATTGATGCGGAAAAGTACATTAAAATCTTTACTTTTTTAGATAAAAATACGATAGATTCATTAATTGTAACGCACTATGAAGCGCCACATTTAAGAGTTTTACAGAAAAAATTAGCGGAAGAAGTGACCACTTTTGTTCACTCTGCTGCCGATTTAGAAAAAGCAATTCAAGCGTCGGCGATATTATTTGGAAATGCTACTTCTGAAGATTTGAAACAATTAGATGAAGCTACCTTCTTAGAAGTTTTCGAAGGAGTTCCTCAAGCTAATATTTCAAGAAATGAAATTGACAATGGAATTGATATTGTTTCGGTTTTAAATGAAAAAACAGGGTTTTTTAAATCCAATGGAGAAGCGAGAAGAGCTTTATCAGCCAATTCAATTTCTGTGAATAAAGAAAAAATAACGGAAGAGTTTGTGCTTTCAAATGTGAATTTGATCAACAACCAATTTGTATTATTGCAAAGCGGAAAGAAAAATTATTTTGTAATTCGAGTGGTTTAAAGTACCATCAAATTACAACCTCGAATATCGGAATTGTCAAACCGTCCCAATACTTCAAATGAGTTATTGGGATTTTTTTTACCTAAATCTTGCGTGGCAATAAAAGAACAAGAGTTAATATTTGCCAAATCAATTACGTTTATTCCACCCGTTTTTCCATCATTTACGTAAGTAAGGGCATCTTCGGGATCCCGAATTAAAATTTGCATCCACGAAGGACATTCAAAAACACCCTCGCCTAGAGAATAAGCTTGCGACAATAATTCGGTCATTCCATATTCAGAATGGATCCCTGTAACTCCAAAACCTTTACAAAGTTGGTCGTGCAATTCTTCGCGAATCATTTCTTTGCGTTTTCCTTTCATACCGCCCGTTTCCATGATAAAAGTATTATTTAATTGAAATTGCTGTTGCTCAATTAAATCTAAAAGGGCGTAGGTCACACCAATTAATATCACATTTTGTCCTGAATTGTCAAGGGAAATTAATTTATCTATTAGCGATTGATAATCGTTGAGGTGGAAACCACTTTCGGGATGGTTAGTTCTCTCAATTAAATCCTTAAACATATATATTAAGGAAGAACCTTCGCGCTCAAGGTAGGATGGGAGCAAGGCCAAAACCACATAATCTTCAATATTACCATAAAATTGAGCGAAGCCTTTTCGGTAACTTTCTTCGTATATTGAAATGTCGGTAACGCAATGACGGCTGGTAATTTGTCCCGAAGTACCGCTGCTAGTAAAAGTTTCTTGAATGAGATTGGTATTGGAAACTACCGAATGACTTTTAAAAAACTGAATGGGCAAAAACGGAATTTGCTTTAGCGATTTAACTTCTTGCACTTTCACTTTCATAAAGTCGCAAAACTCTTTATAAACCAAGTTATTTTCATATTGAAATCGGAAAACTTTAAGCGCTATTTTCTCAAATTTTTTTTGGTTTGAAATGCTGAATATGTCAGAAGTTGGAATCAAGAATTGTTTTTTGCAAAGGTAATTAAATAATAAAAAGGAGTTCAAATTACTTTTCAATTCTAATAAAAACGGATAGAATTTGGTAATTCGCCATAATATTATCATAAATAAATGAAATGATAGTGTTATCGATATTATTTAGACTACATTTGACCATTATTATAAAAAAGTACATATGAATATTTTCGTTGGAAGCCTTCCTTTTAGTATTGAGGAAGTAGATTTAAGAGAGTCTTTCGAGGCTTATGGAGCTGTTGACTCAGTTAAAATTATTACAGATAAATTTACTGGAAGAAGTAAAGGATTTGGATTTGTTGAAATGCCAAACGATGAGGAAGCTCAAAAAGCTATCGATGAGTTGAATGGTGCAACTGTTCAAGGTCGTGCAATTGTGGTAAACAAATCTGAGCCAAAACCAGAAGGTGAAAGAAGAAGTTTTAACAACAACCGTGGAGGAGACTCAAGAGGTGGATATGGTGGAGGAAACAACAGAGGTGGTTATTAATCACCTTATTGAAATTTTACAATCCTAAATCTTATATAGTTTAGACTATAAAAAAACCGTTCAATTAGAACGGTTTTTTTTGTGCCTATAAATAAAAAAAGCACCAGTCGTGAAACTGATGCTTTTGAAAAATAGTTGGATACTATTATTTTTTCTTTCCTTTTGCAGGAGCTTTTGCTGCTTTCGCTGCTTCTTGAGCTGCTTTCATAGCCGCACGAGAAATTCTCACTTGACAAACAACAGTGTTGTCTGGGTGCATTAACTTATAATTGTCAGAAACTAATTTCGTAACATATAACTTATTCCCCATTTCAAGTTCAGAAATGTTAGCTTCAACAAAATCAGGAAGATTTTTTGGTAATGCTTTCACTTTTAATTTACGAGTATTCAAACGTAAAACCCCTCCAAGTAAAACTCCAGGAGAAACTCCTGTAATTTTCACAGGAACTTCCATAGTGATTTCTTTATTATCAAATAATTGAAAGAAGTCAATGTGTAAAAGTTTGTCTGTAATAGGGTGAACTTGAACGTCTTGTAAAACTGCATTGTATGAT
>NZ_JBIKQP010000013.1:0-51174 GCF_044349645.1 Flavobacterium sp.
TAATATCGATGTTTAAACCAATGGTTTTTGCAGAATCAATAGCCATCAAAACTCCAGAATAAAAATCCAAAGTCATGTTTAGAAATTTATCTTTTTTAAGTTTGGATGGAAGTGTATTTATGGTATCATTCTCAATTTTTGAAATGTTGAAAGGCAATAAAAAAACCAGCTCTTTTTTGCTACTTGCAGTTGACTTAATAAGTGTTGAAAGTGGTTTGTCAAACAGCGGTTTATTTGCAGAAGCAACATTTATATCAGCCAAAGATTTATTAGGAATAACCAAATTTTGTCCGGCTTTCAATCCTTCGCTTATCAGTGTTGGATTGGCATTTTGTAATTCTTCAATTGAAACGGAATATAATTTTGAAATACTATAAAGTGTTTCTTTAGGCGCTACTAAATGGGAATTGTCAGTATTTGCCAGAACTGTTTTAGCATTTGGAATAATTATAATTGAATCAAGTTGAATTCCGTTTTGAGCATCCGGATTCAGACTGAAAATTTCTGATGGAGTACAATTGTATTTCTGAGCAATTTGAGTAATAGTTTCTCCTTGAACAACTTTGTGTTTTCTATAATTTTGTGCATTTAATGCAAATGAAAATAAGGTTACGAAAACTAAAATTGCTTTTTTACACATCGTTTTATTTTAAATAAATTGGATTATTCCCACTCAATTGTTGCAGGTGGTTTTGAGCTAATATCGTAAACTACTCGATTTACACCTGGTACTTTATTAATAATATCGTTGGAAACTTTCATCAAGAAATCATAAGGTAAATGAACCCAGTCAGCAGTCATTCCGTCTGTAGATTCAACGGCACGAAGCGCTACAACTTTTTCATAAGTACGCTCATCTCCCATAACACCCACACTATTTACGGGAAGTAAAATTGCGCCAGCTTGCCAAACTTTATCATACAATCCCCAAGATTTCAAACCGTCAATAAACACAGCATCAACCTCTTGCAAGATACGAACTTTTTCTGAGGTGATGTCTCCTAAAATACGTATTGACAATCCTGGCCCAGGAAAAGGATGACGTCCTAGTAACGCTTGATCAATTCCTAATGTTGCCCCTACTCGTCTTACTTCATCCTTGAAAAGCATTCTCAGTGGTTCTACAATTTTTAATTTCATATAATCGGGTAAACCACCCACATTATGGTGTGATTTTATAGTCGCAGAGGGCCCTTTTACAGAAACGGATTCAATTACATCAGGATAAATTGTTCCTTGAGCCAACCATTTTACGTCTTCAATTTGGTTCGATTCATCATCAAAAACTTCAATAAAAACTCTACCAATGGCTTTTCTTTTAAGTTCAGGATCTTCAATTCCAGCTAATGCATTTAAAAATCGTTTTGAAGCATCTACGCCTTTAACATTTAATCCCATTCCTTTGTATTGATCCAATACATTTTCAAACTCGTTTTTACGTAACAAACCATTATTTACGAAAATACAATATAAGTTTTTTCCAATAGCTTGATGCAATAAAACCGCTGCAACAGTAGAATCTACACCGCCAGAAAGCCCCAAAACTACTTTGTCATTTTGCAACTTCGTTTTCAATTCAGAAACCATTTCACCAACAAATGCGTTTGGAGTAAATGTTTGAGGAACATCGGCAATTTTAACTAAGAAATTCTCCAACATTAATTTCCCATCTGCAGAATGAAAAACCTCTGGATGGTATTGAATTGCATAGGTAGTTTCGCCTTCAATTTTGTAAGCAGCAAATTCAACATCATTGGTACTAGCCAACTTTACTCCGTTTTTTGGAAGAGCTTTGATACTATCGCTATGACTCATCCAAACTTGAGAATTTTCAGAAACGCCATCAAAGAAAAGTTCATTTTCTTTAATAAAAGTTAAATTTGCTCTTCCGTATTCTCTAGTATTTGACGAAGCTACTTCTCCACCACTAAAATGAGCTAAATATTGTGCTCCATAACACACCGCAAGCATCGGTAATTTTCCTCTAATTTGAGATAAATCTGGGTGTGGCGCATCTTCAGAACGAACTGAAAATGGGCTTCCACCAAGAATTACCGCTTTATAACTTGATAAATCGCTAGGAAAATTATTGTATGGAAATATTTCGCAAAAGATATTTAATTCGCGAACTCTTCTTGCAATAAGTTGTGTGTATTGCGATCCGAAATCTAAAATAAGTACGTTGTGTTGCATGTGCAAAAGTAAAGTTGTGTGTTATGTTGTTGTTTAATGAATAGTTATCGAAAAGCAACTATCATTTTAAAGGGCAAATTTAGGAAAATAATATTAGAAAATTAGAATAAACTTATAGCTTAAAATAGAAACTTCTTCGATTATATGAATATCAATATCATTATTTAGTATATCGAATTATTTTAAAATAAAATTAAAGTTATATTGCTTTAGTGATACTATTAATAAAAAAATATCGTTATTAAAATTAAAGAATTATCACTGTAAAAAATTAATTATTTTTATAGCTACTTTAGAAAAAAATATTGAAATTTGTAAACTTACTAAACCTAAACAAAAACTATGTTTTTAAATTTTTTCCTACAATCTACAACTGTCGCTTCAGACACTCTTGCTATCGCTGCTGCAAATGCAAATACGGTTCCTGTTACTACAGATTCAGTATCTTATTTAGATTTTCTTCTTAAAGGTGGAATAATGATTATTCCAATTATCTTATTGCTATTCTTTTGTATTTATGTAATTGTTGAAAGATATTTATCCATTAAAAAAGCTACAAAACAGGACGAAAACATGATTAATGATGTTAGAATCCAACTAAAATCGGGTAAAATCGATAACGCCATAATGATGTGTGGTCGCGGAAATACTGCTTCGGGAAATATTATTAAAAGTGGAATTTCAATTATTGGAAGACCAATTAGCGAAATTGAATCGGTGATGGAAAAAACTGCCAATGTCGAAATTGCAGAAATGGAAAAAGGGTTGGGATATTTAGGATTGATTTCAGGAATTGCTCCAATTTTAGGTTTTATTGGAACCATTTCAGGGGTTATCAAAATATTTCATACCATTTCAAACACTGGAAATTTAAATATACAAACCATTTCGGGTGGTTTATATGAAAAAATGATTAGTAGCGGCGCTGGACTTGTGGTGGGTGTTATCGCCTATTCGGCTTACCACTTATTCAACATGATGATTGATCACTTTTCATTGAAAGTTCAAAAACAAACATTAGAAATTATTAACGTAATTCAACAACCATAATATGGCAATTAAAAGAAATAAGCGATTTCACGCGGAAATTCCTACGTCTTCACTGAGTGATATTATGTTCTTTTTGTTTTTGTTTTTTCTAATTATATCAACATTAGCAAATCCAAACGTTATTAAATTGACGTTGCCAAAAGCAGCATCAAATGAAAGTACGAACAAAGACCATATTAGTTTATCAGTAACAGAGGATAAATTATACTACATTGACAAACAGGAAGTTGCTTTTGAAAATTTAGAACAGATGTTACTTGAAAAAACTTCAATTTCTGGTGATAAAACGGTAGTTCTTAGAGTTCCAGCCGATAACAAAGTGCAAGATTTAGTTGATTTAATGCAAATTGGCGTTAAATTAAAACTGAATTTTGTTATAGCCACCTCAAAGTAATTTTCTATGTTTAGAACTTTATTATTAATTGCAATCGGAGGAGGAATTGGGAGCGTTTTTAGATATTTGACGGCAATTATTGTTCAAAAATATTACGCATCCGTTTTTCCATTAGCAACTTTAATATCCAATGTTCTAGGTTGTTTTTTAATTGGAATTGCTATTGCTTTATTAGAAAAAAACGATTTGGTAAACTCCAATATTAAATGGTTTTTCATAACTGGATTTTGTGGTGGATATACTACTTTCTCCACATTTGGTATAGAAAACATTAACTTACTTCAAAATAACCAAACTGGATTAGCTTTACTTTATATCGGTTTAAGCATTACTACTGGATTATTTGCTGTTTGGTTAGGGCTAAATATTGCAAAATAAATTTGGTAAGAACTTGTTAAATTGTTTCTATTTTGTCAAAAAAATGTAACTTCGCAACCTATGAAAAATTTTGACATCAATAAGATAAAATCGCTTTTATCAAAACCTAAAAAAATAGTAATTGTTCCTCATCGAAATCCAGACGGAGACGCGATGGGATCAACACTAGGTTTGTATCACTTTTTGTTAAAATTAAACCACGAAGTTGTAGTAATTTCTCCTAATGAATTTCCGGATTCTTTAAATTGGCTTCCTGCCTCGGAAAAAGTATTGATTTTTGAAAAACAAAAAGTAGATGCGACTAGAATTATCAATGAAGCCGATATAATTTTTACTTTAGATTTTAATGCGCTTCATCGCGTGGGAGAAATGGAAATTGCTTTACAATCAGCTGATTGTCCTTTTGTAATGATTGATCATCACCAAAAACCCGATGATTATGCCGAATTTACCTATTCAAATACCGATTTTGGTTCAACCTGTGAAATGGTTTATAATTTCATAGAATTTTTAGAACAAACATCACTAATCGATAAAACTATTGGAACTTGCTTGTACACAGGAATATTAACCGACTCCGGTTCGTTCAGATATCCTAAAACTACAGGCAGAACCCATAGAATTGTGGCTGAATTAATCGATTTAGGCGTTGAAAATACAAATATTCCAAATCTGCTTTTCGATAATAATTCTTATAATCGTCTTCAATTACTTGGTAGAGCTTTGCAAAATATGAAAGTGATGGAAAAATACCATACTTCTTATATAACTTTGTCGCAATCAGAATTGGATGAATTCCAACATGTTAAAGGCGACACTGAGGGAATTGTAAATTATGGATTAACAATAAAAGGCATTGTGTTTACCGCAATTTTCATTGAAAATAAAGAAGAAAATATCATTAAAATATCTTTCCGATCTCAAGGTAATTTTGATGTGAATCAGTTTGCGAGAGATCACTTTAGTGGTGGGGGACACATCAATGCTGCTGGTGGAAAATCAGATTTGTCATTACAAGAAACTATCAATAAATTTGAAGAATTAATAACTCAAAATATAAATTTAAATGAAACTAATTAAGAATATAATTCCTTTATTTATTACTGTTTTATTCGTTTTGAGTTGTAGTCAACAAAAAGCGAGAAGACCAATATCTGAATCATCAGGGACTTTTATGAGAGAATCTGCAGATAGAAATAAAAAACTAATTGCTTCGGAGGAATCAAAAATAGATTCTATTATAAAGAGTAACCCTGAAGCTAATTATATCTCTTCAAAAAAAGGATATTGGTATGTTTATGAGAGTAAAAATGACCAAGATACATTACGACCTCGAAAAGGAGATATTGCTTACTATAATTATGAAATTAAAGATTTAAGAGGAAATATTATTTATTCTGAAATGGAATTAAAACCACAAGAATACCATGTGGACAAAGAACAAAAAATAATGATTGGTTTGCGCCATGGAATTAAGTTAATGCACAAAAAAGAGAAAATCACTTTCCTATTCCCATCTCATGTTGCCTTCGGATACCACGGTGATGAAAATAGAATTGGAGCAAATCAACCTATTATTTGTACGGTAACCTTAAACGATTTTAAACCCGAAGATAGTAAACCCGCACAACAAAAATAGAATAAAATGAAAAAGAGAATTGGCTTATTATTTATACTTATTTTATCTTTTATTTCATGTAAAGATGAACACAGCAATTTAAAAGATGGATTGTATGCAGAAATTGAAACCAATAAAGGAAATATTTTGGTTCAACTAGAATATGAAAAAACTCCAGTAACTGTTGCAAATTTTGTTACCCTAGCCGAAGGAAATAATAGCTTTGTTAGCGAGGAATTTAAGGGAAAGCCATTTTATAATAATGTGAAATTTCACCGTGTAATTGCAGATTTCATGATTCAAGGTGGAGATCCATTGGGCGACGGAAGTGGAGATACTGGTTACAAATTTAAAGATGAAATTACCGACCTAGTATTTGACAAAGGTGGTTTATTGGCAATGGCCAACTCTGGACCAGGAACCAATAGTAGTCAGTTTTTTATTACCCATAAAGAAACTCCCTGGTTAAATGGCTTACATACTATTTTTGGTCATGTCGTTGAAAACGGTATGGAAACCGTAAACGCAATTGTTCAAAATGACGACATAAAATCAATTACAATTATCAGAAAAGGAGAAGCTGCTAAAAAGTTTGATGCTGTAAAAGTTTTCAGTAATTTCTTTGCAAATGAAGAGCAAACTCTGAAAAAGCAAGCACAAATTGATGCTCAAAATAAAAAAATATATCTAGAAAAATATAAACCTATTATTGAAGCTAAAATTGCCTATTTCAACAAATTAAAAGAAACATGCTACACAACCAGAAGCGGATTGCAATTTGCGATAATTAAAAAAGGTAATGGAAAAAAACCAGTTGAAGGAGCTGATATTTTTATTAATTATGCTGGTTTTTTAGAGGACGGAACTTTATTCGATACAAGTATAGAAAAAGTGGCTAACGAATTCGGAAAACTCGACAAACAAAGATCGCTAGCAAAACAATACATCCCAATTCCTTTTCAAGCCGGTAAAAAAGAAGGAATGATTCCAGGATTTATTGAAGGAATTGAAAATATCTCTTACGGTGACAAAGCTGTATTGTTTATTCCTGCAAACTTGGGATATGGCGAAGCTGGAGCAGGAACTGTGATCCCACCAAATGCGAATATCATATTCGAAATTGAATTATTAGAAAATAAGCCTAAAAATTAAATTGGGAATAAACCTGAAATCCCAGCAGAAAGCAAAAAAGTAAGGATATTATTAAAATAAGATAAAATGAAATTTAAAGTATTATTTTTAATGTTATTTGGAATTACAACTTCCATCTATGCACAAAAAGTAGCGAAAGTGGTTGGAACAAAATCACCTTCAACTTCAGTTCAAAAACCAAAAACAAATTCTAATGAAGGAATCTTTGTAAACTTTGAAACTTCAAAAGGTAAAATTGTATTACTACTAGAACACAAAAAAGCGCCTGTAACAGTTGCTAACTTTATTTCATTGGTAGAAGGAACAAATACTTTCGTTTCTGATGAGAAATTAAAAGGAAAGCCATTTTACAACGGATTAAAATTCCATAGAGTAATTAAAGATTTCATGATTCAAGGTGGGGACCCTGCCGGAAATGGTTCGGGTGGTTCAGGATATAGCTTTAAAGATGAATGTCTTCCTGAATTGATTTTTGATAAAGGCGGAATTCTTGCAATGGCAAATTCTGGCCCTGCAACTAATAGCAGTCAATTTTTTATTACTCACAAAGACACACCTTGGTTGAATGGAAAGCACACTATTTTTGGTCATGTTGTGAGCGGAATGGATGTGGTAAACGCAATTGTTCAAGACGACGTAATGCAAAAAGTAACTATTACAAGAGTAGGCGCTGATGCAAAAAAATTCGATGCCCCTAGTGTATTTGCAAATTACTATTCAAATAAAGCTAGTGACGATGCTAAACAAGCAGCAATTCAAGCTGAAGCAAAACGTGTTTACAATGAAAAATATGCTCCTGTAAAAGCAGCTAGAGTTGCTGAATTAGCAGCAATTAGAGCGACAGCAATCAAAACCGAATCCGGTTTAGAATACAACATCATCAAAAAAGGGGCTGGAGTAAAACCTACCGATGGAGCTAATATTTATATCCATTATGCTGGTTATCTTGAAGATGGATCTCTTTTTGACAGTAGCTATGAGGAAGTGAATAAAATTTATGGCAAATTTGATAAAAACAGAGCCGATCAAAATGGATACCAACCATTCCCTTTTCAATATGGTAAAAAAGAGGGTTTAATACCTGGATTTATTGAAGGTTTGTACAAATTATCTTTTGGAGATAAAGCAGTAGTTTTCATACCCTCAAAATTAGGTTACGGGGAAAGAGGTGCTGGAAATGTTATTCCGCCAAGTGCAAATATTATTTTTGAAATTGAAATGTTAGAGGGAATTCCTCCTCCAGTTCCAAACGAAAATAAATAATATAACTTATTTCAAATAAAAAAGGTGTTCGATTAGAACACCTTTTTTATTAAATCTATTTTGCATTATCCTTTAAATTTCCAGTCAAATTCATCTTTATCATTGATGATGGCACCAATTTCAAATTTTACAACCTCATCAAATTCCGTTTGAAAAATGATCCAATTGTCTTCATTAAAATAGTTCTCAAAAGTATCAAATTCTTCCTGAGTGAATTTTGTAATTCCTTTAGTAACCAATTGCGATTTTACTTCACTAATTTTTTTACCAATGAATTTATTTTCAAACAGTTCCATTTCAGGACTTGAAGCAACAATATAACCCAATTTAAAGTCTTCTTCCATATAAAATGTAAGTCGCATTTTTAGTGAATTATAAGAAAAAATAACATTATCATCTTCGTCTTTATAGTCTCTATTGGGTTTCCCATAAATAGCAATTATATCGTTTTGTTTCATTCCGAAAACGAGTTGATCTATTCCGTGTTTTAAATTAATTTTCATAGTTTATTTTTTTATACACTACTCTACTCCATCATACCGCTCTGGCACTTGGGGATCGTATAAAGGGCATTTGAATTCTTCTAAAGCTCCAACCAAAATATCCATATCTGAACCTTGGGTACCATAGCAATCTATTTTAATACTTTGCGAGGTAGCGCGAACATGGAAAGCACCTGGACCTTTGTTATTTTTCCAACTATTCTCATCCACACGCTCCCATTTTGAAAAAAGAGAATTGATTCTGTTGACGATTACCGTTGTGGGAAGTTCTTCTAATCCTTCGAGATATTGTTCTTCAGAAATAGCTTCGTATACCAAATGATTATTAAGATAAATTCCTTCTTTATAATTCCAAAAAACGAGTTCGTACATAGAAAGGGTATAAAGTTTAAGGTTTAATAGTTCTGAAAATAGTTAATTTATTAATATTCAAAAACACCGTATTCGCTGGTGATGGTGAGTTTTTTTACCTCGGACGATTCTACTCTTCCTACAATTTGCGCCTCTACGTTAAACGACTTGGAGATAGCAATTACATCATTTGCAACAGCTTCAGGAACATACAATTCCATGCGGTGACCGCAGTTAAATACTTGATACATTTCTTTCCAATCGGTTCCTGATTGCTCCTGAATTAATTTAAATAATGGTGGTACCGGAAATAAATTGTCTTTTATCACGTGAACATTATCAACAAAATGAAGCACTTTAGTTTGCGCTCCACCACTACAATGAACCATTCCATGAATTGTATCTGAGTTGTACTTTTCTAATAGCTTTTTGATAATTGGAGCATAAGTACGCGTAGGCGAAAGCACTAATTTTCCTGCATCTATAGGGGAATTTTCGACGGCATCGGTTAATTTAACTTTACCTGAATAAACCAATTCGTTTGGCACAGCAGCATCAAAACTCTCAGGATATTTATTGGCTAAATAATGATCAAAAACGTCATGCCTTGCAGAGGTTAGTCCATTACTTCCCATTCCGCCATTGTAACCATTTTCATAGCTTGACTGACCAAAAGAAGCCAATCCAACAATAACATCTCCTGCCTGAATATTGGCATTATTAATTACATTACTGCGCTTCATTCTAGCCGTAACTGTTGAATCTACAATGATTGTTCTCACAATATCACCCACATCGGCAGTCTCACCACCAGTAGAATGTATGGTAACTCCATAGGTTTTTAATTCGGAAATTAATTCTTCTGTACCGTTGATAATTGCTGAAATTACTTCTGAAGGAATTAGGTTTTTATTTCTTCCAATGGTTGAGGACAGCAAAATATTATCGGTTGCTCCTACACACAACAAATCGTCAATATTCATAATTAATGCGTCCTGAGCGATGCCCTTCCAAACAGAAATATCTCCTGTTTCTTTCCAATACAGGTATGCCAAAGATGATTTTGTACCCGCTCCGTCAGCATGCATTATCAAACAATATTCTTCGTCTTGGGTTAAATAATCAGGGACAATTTTACAAAAGGCTTTAGGGAACAAACCTTTATCAATATTTTTAATAGCATTATGAACGTCTTCTTTTGATGCGGAAACACCACGAAGAGCATATCTTTTACTTGTATCTGAGCTCATTTTTTGTTGTGTAGTTGTTTGCAAAGATAATCGGAATTTTTGGAAGTGAAATTACGATTGGAAAATTTATTTACTCAAAATCATAATCTCTACTCGACGATTATCTTCTTCTTCTTGTGCCGATTTCTCAGGTATAGGGTGAATTGGTCTTGTAGTTCCAAATCCTTTGAAAGACATTCTGTTTTTATTGATTCCGTTTTTAATTAAAAACAACCATACCGCTCTTGCTCTGGAAGGAGATACATCATAAACCCCTGGACTAGTTTGACAACAAATGTGACCTTGGATTTCAATTTTCAATTTTGGATTGTCGTTCATAACACAAAGTAATTCATACAATACCGGCTCTGAATTAGGTAACAACCTAGCTGAATTATTGAAAAAATAAATATTATTAAGTTTAATATGATCTCCTACATTAGAAGTTTTCAAGGAATTATTTAACTCTTCTAACTGTAGTTGTTCTTTCGTTTTTGGTTCTGGGACTTTGATTATTTCATAAATAACAGTAACTTTTCTATTCTCCGATTGAATTTTCGATTGCTCAAAATCTTTACCAAAACCTTTAATTTCATAATCTGGTTTAATTTTTACATTTCTCTCTTTTAAAAAATCATGAACTGTTTTAACCCTCTTCCACGATAAGGAATCATTATAAACACTAGTCCCCTTCCAATCGCAAAAACCATATATTTTTTTAACCTCAATATTTTTTGAAGAAGCCACCCAATCAATTAATTTTTGATTGGCACCCATGTTGATGTCATATTTATCAAAATCAAAGAAGACCTCCAATTTTTCTTGTGCTGCTATATTACAAAAACAAAAAAGCAGCATTACATATAATAGTTTCAACTTCATTATTCTAAATTGATGTTTAAATACAATCAAAGTTATGATATTTTTTGTTTAAATAAAAACCTGATCTTTATGATTGAACTAAGTTCATTTGTAATAACTTCAAAAATCGATTTTTATTATTTAGTAAATAACAACTCTCTGTATTTTGTTAATGTCCAAATTTCATCATCAACTAGTAACTCCAACTTATCACAGTGCTCTCTAATTACCTCGAAGTAAGGTTTTACTTTATTACAATATGCATAGGCCATTTCTTGAGCATCACTAAGGGTGTTGGCCTTTTTTCTGGCGTTGGTCATTTCTTCAACTTTAGAATTAATTCCCTCAATGTGCTTGGAAATTTCTTTAATCAATCGAATTTGCTCTTTGGCAATTTTCTCAAATTCCGAACCGAAAATTTCTTTTAAACCTTTAACATTTTCAATCAAAGTATTTTGGTATCTAATAGCTGTTGGAATTACGTGATTTAAAGAAATATCTCCTAATACACGCCCTTCAATTTGGATTTTCTTAGTATATTCTTCTAATTCTATTTCGTAACGAGCTTCAACCTCAACGTGATTCATGATTTTCATTTCTGAAAATAAATCCAAGGCTTGTTTTGATGCTCTTGCTTTTAGGGCCTCAGGGGTGGTTTTAAAATTACTCAATCCGCGTTTTGCCGCTTCTTTTTCCCAAGCATCGCTGTATCCGTCTCCTTCAAATAATATGTTTTTCGAAACCTTAATATATTCTCTTAATACATTAAAAATAGCATCGTCTTTTTTCATGCCTTTTGAGTCAATCAATTGGTCAACTTCGACTTTGAAATCTTTCAATTGTTTCGCCACTATCGTATTTAAAGTTGTCATCGCGTTAGAACAATTTGCTGATGATCCAACCGCTCTAAACTCAAATTTATTTCCTGTAAACGCAAATGGAGAGGTTCTGTTTCTATCTGTATTATCCAAAAGTACATCTGGAATTTTTCCTACTACATTCAATTTCAGTTCGGTTTTTTCCTCTGGTGATAATTTCCCAGTGGTTACGCCTTCTAACTCTGCTAATACTTTCGTTAATTGATCTCCAATAAATACCGAAATAATTGCTGGCGGTGCTTCATTGGCTCCTAACCTATGATCATTACTAGCTGTAGCAATCGATCCTCGTAATAACGCTTCATAATCATTAACGGCCTTAATCGTATTAATAAAGAAAGTTAAAAACTGCAAATTACTCATCGGAGTTTTACTCGGACTCAATAAATTCACACCTGTATCTGTTGCTAGTGACCAGTTGTTGTGTTTCCCAGAACCGTTAACTCCCTTGAATGGTTTTTCATGAAATAATACTTTTAAATCGTGACGCTCACTCACTTTATTCATAACATCCATCAACAAACAGTTGTGATCTACGGCAAGGTTAGTTTCTTCAAATATTGGTGCTAATTCAAATTGGTTGGGTGCAACTTCATTATGACGGGTTTTTACAGGGATTCCAAGCAACATACATTCTTGCTCTAAATCTCTCATGAAGGTCAAAGCACGCGTTGGTATGGAACCAAAATAATGATCGTCTAATTGTTGTCCTTTTGCAGAAGTATGTCCTATTAGTGTTCTACCGGTCATCATTAAATCAGGGCGTGAATTAAATAAAGATTTGTCAATCAAGAAATATTCTTGCTCCCATCCCAATGTTGCAGTTACCTTTTTTACATTTTTATCGAAATACTTACATACATCGGTTGCAGCCTCATCCATCGCAGATAAAGCACGTAATAAAGGAATTTTATTATCTAATGCTTCTCCAGTGTAGGAAATAAATACCGTTGGAATACATAAAGTTGTACCGTATATAAAAGCTGGAGAAGTAGGATCCCAAGCAGTGTAACCTCTAGCTTCAAATGTATTTCTGATTCCTCCATTAGGAAAACTTGAAGCATCCGGTTCTTGCTGTACCAACTGTGCTCCACCAAATTTTTCTACTGGATCACTTCCATCATAAGAAGTTTCAAAAAACGCATCGTGTTTCTCCGCAGTTGTTCCTGTTAATGGTTGAAACCAATGAGTGTAATGAGTTACGCCTTTGGTCAATGCCCATTCTTTCATTCCCATGGCAATATAATCGGCTAATTTTCGGTCAATTTTCGAACCAAATTGAATAGCATCTTTAACGGCCTTATAAGCATCGGAAGTTAAAAACTGCTTCATCGCTTTGTCGTTAAAAACATTCGAACCAAAAATGGTCGACTTTTTATTGGTTTCTTCAAACTTAATACTCGTTCTATTCGATGCTTCTTTAAGAGCCTGAAAACGTAAATTTGCCATACAATTTGGTATTTAAATTAATAAATCAGTTCATTTCTTTACAAATATATAAAATGTTGGAATTAAAAATGCCTGGAAATATCAATTAACATTAATTTTACATAAAAATACTCTTTTTTTAACTACACCCCCCCTATATAATAGTTTTTAACCGAAAAAATATCATTGTTAATAAATTACACCCCCTAAATTTTAGGAGTATTGAAAATATTATTTATTTTTGCATCATAATTAATAACTTAATTACTAAAAAAACCATGGCAAAAATTAAATTAGAGTACATTTGGTTGGATGGATACGTGCCAACGCAAAATTTAAGAAGCAAAACTAAAGTAGAAGAACATGAAAATTTTCAAGGTACTTTAGCTGAAATCGGAAATTGGTCATTTGACGGTTCCTCTACAAAACAAGCTGAAGGTGGTTCATCTGACTGTTTGTTGGTTCCTGTTGCTATTTATCCAGATCCTGCAAGAAAAGATGGTTGGTTAGTAATGACTGAAGTTATGAATCCTGATGGTACTCCTCACCCTTCAAACGGTAGAGCTACTATTGATGATGATGGTGATTTTTGGTTTGGATTCGAGCAAGAATACTTTATCATGGACCCTAAAACTTTATTACCATTAGGTTTTCCTATTGGTGGTTATCCTGCTCCTCAAGGAATGTACTACTGCTCTGTAGGTGGGAAAAACACTCACGGAAGAGCACTTGTTGAAGAACATGCTGATTTATGTATTGCTGCAGGTATCAACTTTGAAGGAATTAACCAAGAGGTTGCATGTGGACAATGGGAATTCCAATTGTTTGCAAAAGGAGCTAAAAAAGCAGGTGATGAAATTTGGGTTGCCCGATATTTATTAGATCGATTAACAGAAAAATACGGTTACTATATTGAATACCACCCTAAACCACTTGGTGATACTGACTGGAATGGTTCTGGTATGCATGCTAACTTCTCTAACGAGGTATTAAGAACTTGTGGAGATCAAGCAACTTACGAAAGAATTTGCGAGGCATTCCGTCCAGTAACTAAAGAACACATTGCAGTTTATGGCGCATTCAACGAACAGCGTTTAACTGGTAAACACGAAACAGCATCAATTAATGATTTCTCTTATGGAGTGTCAGACAGAGGTTGCTCTATTCGTATTCCTTTAATGACCGTTCAAAAAGGATGGAAAGGTTGGTTGGAAGATCGTCGTCCAGCTTCAAACGGTGATCCTTACAAAATTGCTGCAAGAATTATCAAAACAGTTAAATCTGCTTTATAATATAACTTGAACAACTACAACAATTAAAAGTGCTTTCAGAAATGAGGGCACTTTTTTTTTTATTTTACCATATAAGACATATAAGCTAAAGGCTTTAAGCCGTAGGCTATATACTAAAAGCTAAATACTACTAACTAAATCTTTCAATCTTTCTATCTTTTAATCTTTCAATTTATTTTTCAATTGTATTAAAAAACGCGCAATTTTTAATACCTCGGTAATAAATATAATTACTACGTTTACCAAAATTACAAACCATAAAATCAATTCTATGCAGATATCCTATTTCCAAAATTGCAAAATTGCAATCCATACTTACATTATTCCTAGTCTATCCAATCGTAATTCCTTACTATTATGATTGATATAAAACGATATAACGGACAAGAAGAATTTAAAAAAACATTAATGCTACTTCCAAACGTTCCAACCAACAATGAAATGTCGGAAAAAACAGGTATGTCTAAAGGAAGTATTTCCAATATAATGAATGGGAAAATTTCTCCCTCTAAAAAATTTATAGACAAATTCAAAAACGGATTCAATTTAGTGGATTGCGATATAAAATACAATCCAACTGAAAACCCAGATGAGTTAAAAGACAAATTGATAGCGGTTTATGAAATTTCATTAAAATCAGCAGAATCAACCATTCAACTGTTACGCGATAAAATTGATCGTTTAGAAAAAGACAGCTGAAATAATCAACCATATAAGATATAAAAGGACATTTGAATTTCTAGAATATTTGTCATGCTGAACTCATTCTGCATCTAAATTGCAAATCCTTCACCGCTCCTACTACATTGGTATAGGTGTGGTGAGGATTTACCCCACAATGCCTTTTATTTCTGCGATAATTCTTAATGCCAAAGCATCGGCTTCGTCTTGAGTTTTGGCCTCAGTATAAATCCGAATTATAGGTTCAGTATTCGACTTACGAAGGTGGACCCAGTTTTCTGCAAAATCAATTTTCACTCCATCAATTGTGGTGATATCCTCTGATTTGTATTTTTCGGTCATAGCAACCAAAATCGCGTCAACGTCGATTTGTGGAGTAAGCTCAATTTTGTTTTTACTCATGAAATATTGTGGATAACTCGCACGTAACTCCGCAACGGTTTTCTCTTGGTTTGCTAAATACGTTAGGAATAACGCTACACCTACCAGACTATCGCGACCATAATGTAACTCAGGATAAATAATTCCACCGTTGCCCTCGCCACCAATAATAGCTTTGGTCGCTTTCATTAATTCTACCACATTCACTTCACCCACGGCACTTGCTTGGTAAGAACCATTGTGTTTATTGGTTATATCTCGTAAAGCTCTTGAAGATGACATATTAGAAACGGTATTCCCAGGAGTTTTACTCAATACATAATCCGCACAAGCCACCAAAGTATATTCTTCACCAAACATTTCACCATCATTAGATATAAAAGCCAAACGATCCACATCAGGATCAACAACAATTCCGAAGTCAGCTTTTTCTTCTAAAACCAATTTGCAAATGTCACCCAAATGTTCCTTAAGCGGTTCAGGATTGTGAGGAAAATGCCCGTTGGGTTCACAATATAATTTCACCACTTCAACCCCCATTTGTTCCAGCAATTTAGGAATAATGATTCCCCCAGAGGAGTTTACAGCATCAACAACGACTTTATATTTGCGTTTAGCGACAATTTCAGCATCTACCAAAGGCAGGTTTAAGACTTCGTCAACGTGAATATCCATGTAGGCTTCGTTTTCAGAAATTGTTCCTAAATCATCCACTTCAGAAAAAACAAACGATTCGTCTTCAGCGATTTTTAAGATCAATTCACCTTCGGCGGCACTTAGAAATTCCCCTTTATTATTCAATAATTTCAGGGCGTTCCATTGCTTCGGATTGTGAGAAGCAGTTAGGATAATTCCTCCATCGGCTTTCTCCAAAGGAACTGCGATTTCAACCGTGGGAGTAGTTGACAAACCCAAATCGATGATGTCAATTCCCAAACCAATTAAAGTATTGGTAATTAAATTGTGAATCATAGGGCCCGAAATTCTAGCATCTCGACCCACAACCACGGTTAATTTATCTTTATTACTATTATTTTTAAGGAATGTTCCATAGGCCGAAGCAAATTTCACCGCATCAACTGGTGTTAAATTATCACCTACTACCCCACCGATAGTGCCACGAATTCCTGATATTGATTTTATTAAAGTCATGATTAAATATATTTATGCAAATATAATAATTTGATATAGGTTTACAGATTCATTTGGAATAAAATTCATACTTTCGTGGAATGAATTTTCTTGCGCACATTTACCTTTCGGGATCCTCGGATTTGATAAAAATTGGCAACTTTATGGCCGATGGAGTTCGTGGTAGCCAATACCTAGCTTATGATTCTGAAATTCAAAAAGGGATTATCCTACACCGCGCCATAGATACTTTTACAGATGCTCATCCAATATTTCGAAAATGCACCAAACGATTGCATTCTGAATACAACCATTATTCTGGAGTTATTGTCGATTTATTTTTCGATCACTTTTTGGCTAAATATTGGAACACCTATTCTGAGGAACCTCTTGAAAGTTATGTGGAAAATTTCTATACATCGTTGACCGCTTATGAAAACCATTTAACCGAAAAAACGAAGATGATGCAACCCTACATGATTGAGCAAAATTGGTTATTAAATTACAGATCTATTGATGGAATTGAAAAAATACTTACGCAAATGGACCGACGTACCAAAAACATTTCGATGATGCGAAATTCTGTAACCGAATTAAAACTTTATTATTCGGAATTTGAAGAAGATTTCATCTATTTCTTTGAAGAACTAAGAGCATTTTCTTCAAAAAAATTACTTACTTTGTAAATCGAACTTTTTAATAACACAATGAGTTTTATTTCCCAACTAGAAGCTGCTTTCAAACAAAAAAGAAACGAAGAAAATGCATTTCAAATGAAAAAGTACATGAAAAACTTGTTTTCATTTTATGGTATAAAAACAGATGAAAGAAGAGTAATTTTTCACGATTTACTAAAATCAAACCAACAAGAAATTTCTGAAAATTTTAGAGAAATCGCTTTGACATTATTGAAAAAAGAATTTCGTGAATTGCATTATTGCGGGATTGAAATTCTGGTTAAAAATTTGAAAAAAAACTACCAAAAAGACGATATTAAATTGATAAAAACCTTTTTGATAACGAATTCTTGGTGGGACAGCGTGGATACTATTTCGAAATATCTATTGGGGCCGTATTTAATTGAATTTCCAAATGAAACTGAAAACGTGATAGAACGCTTTTCAAATTCCGAAAATATGTGGCTGAATCGAAGTGCTATACTTTTCCAATTGGGCTATAAAAAGAAAACCAATTACGAATTGCTATTTTCAGAATGTGTAAAACACGCTCAATCAAATGAGTTTTTTATACAAAAGGCAATCGGCTGGGCATTAAGAGAATACGGAAGCGTAAATCCAGGTTTGGTATTAAATTTTGTAAACAATACCGATTTGAAACCGTTGAGTAGAAAAGAAGCCATAAGAAAATTGATATAATAATTTAATAATATAATAATATAATAAAAGTAATTTCGAAAATTACAAAACATAATGCTGAAAAAAATCTTATTTAAATTGGAATCTGCTGTGGGCTGGGCACAATCAAAACTGACAGAAAAACAGTTTATTTTCATGTCGAGTGTATTGGTTGGAATCTCATCGGCTGTAGCTGTAATTATTTTAAAGAGTTTTGCGCATTCGGTATTTTCATTTGCAACAGAAATCAACGGAATTTTAAAATTGAGTTTCATTAATAGTATTTTACCAATTATAGGAATACTCTTGACATTATTTGTTGTAAAACGACTTTTAGGCGGAACAATTGAAAAAGGAACTTCTCAAATTTTATATGCTGTAGCAAAAAAATCGAGTATTATTCCGAAAAAACAAATGTACGCACAAATTGTAACCAGCTCGTTAACAGTTGGTTTAGGAGGTTCTGCTGGTTTGGAAAGTCCCATAGTAATTACAGGCGCTGCTTTTGGATCTAATTATTCACAACGGTATAAATTAAGCTATAAAGACCGAACTTTATTAATTGGTTGCGGAGTTGCGGCAGGAATTGCATCGGCATTTAACGCCCCAATTGCAGGTGTATTATTTGCAATAGAAGTGCTTTTAGTAGATGTAAGTATTTCAGCATTTACGCCTATAATGATTTCCGCTGCAACTGGAGCTTTAATATCAAAAATGATATTAGACGAAAGCATCTTATTGAATTTTGATCAAAAGCAAACTTTCAATTACCATTTTACCCCATACTACATTGTACTAGGAATATTTACTGGGTTTATTGCGGTTTACTATTCTAGAAATTTTCAAAGGGTGGAACACTTTTTCGGAAGATTGAAATTGAGTCCGTATAAAAAAGGAATTATTGGTGCGTCTTTACTAGCAATAATCATTTTTGTATTTCCAACATTATTTGGTGAAGGTTATGAAAGTATTCGAACTTTATCAGAAAATGATCCTGGACAATTATTGGAAAATACGCTTTTTAGCGATTTCAGAGACAATAGCTGGGCGTTATTAATTTTCGTTGGCGCTACAATGTTGCTGAAGGTATTTGCAACAGGAATTACAATTGGGAGTGGAGGAAATGGAGGAAATTTTGCTCCTTCCCTATTTTTAGGTTCGTATACCGGATTTTTCTTTTCGAAATTGATCAATTTAACTGGGTTTACCAAGTTACCAATAAGTAATTTTACAATGGTGGGAATGGCAGGAATATTAAGCGGATTGTTTCATGCACCCTTAACTGCCATTTTCTTAATTGCGGAAATTACAGGTGGTTACGACTTGATGATACCGCTTATGATAGTTTCTTCGATAAGTTTTGCTATTTCAAAAAGATTTGAAAAACACTCTTTGGATGTAAAAAATTTAGCGAGAAAAGGAAATGTATTTACAAGTAATAAAGACACCAATATTTTAGCCACTTTGGATATAAATACAATTATTCAAACTGATTATTTGACCGTAAAATTGGAAAATAATTTATTGGCTTTGGTTCAAATGATATCCAACTCCAATCAAGTGGTTTTTGCGGTCGTTAATGACGAAGAGGAATTAATTGGTGTGATTTATTTTAATGAAATTCGTGACATCATATTCAGCGATTTCAAGGTAAAATACACTCCGATAAACGAAGTTATGCATCCTCCGAAAGAAATTATCTACCCAACAGATAGCATGGAAACGGTAATGGATAAATTTGAAAAATCCGAAGTTGTTTTCCTTCCTGTATTAAAAAATGGAAAATACCACGGATTTATCTCTAAATCTAATGCGCTTGAAGCCTATCGAAGTATGTTAAAAACAATGACAATTGAGTAAATTGATGTTCAAGTATTAACAAAATCTTGATAAGCGTTGTATCGAAAGTTAAAATCAAAATGATAACTTTGCGTTTTGATGAAAAATATGCTAGAGAAAGATACTACTATTGAAGTTTTAGGAGCGCGAGTTCACAATCTAAAAAATATTGACGTTTCCATTCCAAGAGAAAAATTGGTTGTTATCACTGGACTTTCGGGATCTGGTAAATCTTCATTAGCATTTGATACCATTTATGCTGAAGGACAACGAAGATATGTAGAGACTTTTTCGGCGTATGCACGTCAATTTCTTGGAGGTTTAGAACGACCTGATGTTGATAAAATTGATGGCCTTTCCCCTGTTATTGCAATAGAACAAAAAACAACTAGTAAAAGTCCCCGATCAACTGTGGGAACAATCACTGAAATTTATGATTTTCTACGTTTGCTTTATGCTCGTGGTGGCGATGCCTACAGTTATAATACTGGAGAAAAAATGGTTTCCTATAATGACGAGCAAATTAAAGATTTGATCATTAAAGATTTTAATGGAAAACGGATAAATATTCTTGCACCAGTAATAAAAGCTCGAAAAGGGCATTATGGTGAATTATTCCAACAAATTGCCAAACAAGGATTTCTAAAAGTTCGTGTGAACGGAGAAATAAAAGACATCACCGTTGGAATGAAATTAGACCGCTACAAAACACACGATATTGAAATTGTTATTGATCGAGTGCTAATAGATTCAACGGAAGACAATGAAAAGAGAGTTTTAGAAAGCATTAAAACTGCTATGCATCACGGTGAAAATGTGATCATGGTTTTGGATCAAGATTCTGATATTGTTCGTTATTTTAGTCGAAATTTAATGTGCCCTACCTCTGGGATTTCGTATCAAAATCCAGAGCCAAATTTGTTTTCATTCAATTCCCCAAAAGGAGCTTGCGATCACTGTAATGGTTTAGGAACTGTCAATGAAATTAACGTGAAAAAGATCATTCCAAATCCTAAATTATCGATTAAAAGTGGTGGTTTTGCGCCATTAGGCGAATACAAATCGACTTGGATTTTCAAGCAATTGGAGATTATCGGAGAGAAATACAATTTCAAAATTACCGATCCAATTGAAAAAATTTCTGAAGAAGCCATGGAAATCATTCTGAATGGTGGAAAAGATAAATTCTCGGTAGAGTCAAAAACATTGGGAATTACCAAAGAATATAAAATTGATTTTGAAGGAATTTCTCACTTTATTAAAAACCAACATGATGAAAGTGGTTCGGCAACAATAAAGCGATGGGCATCTGGATTTATGGATGAAGTAAAATGTCCCGTTTGTGAAGGTTCGAGATTAAAAAAAGAATCTTTATATTTCAAAATAAACGAAAAAAACATCGTTGAATTAAGCGATTTAGATATTTCTGATTTAACAAATTGGTTTAATAATTTAGATATATATTTATCTGACAAACAAAAACTTATAGCCTCTGAAGTAATTAAAGAGATTAAGGATAGATTGAACTTTTTAATGAATGTAGGTTTGGATTATTTGGCTTTAAGCCGAAGTTCAAAATCTTTATCTGGTGGTGAGGCGCAACGCATCCGATTGGCAACTCAAATTGGTTCGCAATTGGTTGGCGTTTTATATATTTTGGATGAGCCAAGTATTGGTTTACACCAAAGAGACAACGACAAATTGATTCATTCTTTAGAACAATTACGCGATATTGGGAACTCTGTGATTGTGGTTGAACACGATAAAGATATGATTGAACGTGCCGATTATGTGATTGATATCGGTCCGAAAGCTGGAAAATTTGGTGGTCAAATAATCAGTAAAGGAACTCCAGCAGAAATCCTGAAAGAGCATACAATTACTGCGATGTACCTGAATGGTGAGATGAAAATTGAAGTTCCAAAAAAGAGACGCTCAGGAAATGGAAAAACCTTGAAATTAACTGGCGCCTCAGGAAATAACTTAAAGAATGTGACAATAGAAATACCGCTTGGTCAACTTACTTGCGTAACGGGAGTTTCGGGAAGCGGAAAATCAACTTTGATCAACGAGACACTTTATCCTATATTGAATGCGTATTATTTTAATGGGGTGAAAAAGCCAAAACCGTATAAGAAAATTGAAGGTTTAGAGCACATAGATAAAGTAATTGATATTGATCAAAGTCCAATTGGAAGAACACCTAGATCAAATCCTGCAACCTATACAGAAGTTTTTACAGAAATTCGAAATTTATTTACGATGACTTCTGAAAGTATGATTCGTGGTTATAAAGCGGGGAGATTTAGTTTTAATGTAGCTGGTGGAAGATGCGAAACTTGTGAGGGATCAGGAGTTAGAACAATTGAAATGAACTTTTTACCTGATGTTTATGTAGAATGCGAAACATGTCAAGGTAAGAGATTCAACAGAGAAACACTTGAGATTCGATACAAGGGAAAATCAATTTCCGATGTGTTGAATATGACTGTTGACGAAGCAGTTCCGTTTTTTGAAATGATACCAAAAATTCATAGGAAAATTAAAACCATTCAGGATGTTGGATTGGGTTACATTACTCTAGGTCAGCAAAGTACTACCCTTTCTGGTGGCGAAGCACAACGAATTAAATTAGCTGGAGAATTGTCAAAAAAAGATACAGGAAACACTTTTTACATTCTTGATGAGCCAACTACTGGACTTCATTTTGAAGACATTCGAGTATTAATGGAAGTCATCAATAAATTAGTTGACAAAGGAAATACCATATTAATTATTGAACATAATATGGACGTAATTAAATTGGCTGATTATATTATTGATATTGGTCCAGAAGGTGGAAAAGGCGGCGGAGAAGTTGTTGCCAAGGGAACCCCAGAAGAAATTGTAAAAAATAAAAAAAGCTATACTGCACAATTTTTAAAAAAAGAGTTACTTTAGTAGGCTGATATTTTTTTTAAATTTATTAATTTTAAATAATTAACGGAAAAAAACTATAAACACTAGCCCCGATGGCAGAGAAAATCCTTTGTAATTGCTTGCTAAAGCAAATTCAAGGATTGCAACGTACAGCGGGAATAGCTCCAAAAAAGAATGATATGAAATTAGAAGATTTTAATAATGATGAGGATAAAGTAATTCAGGACAAACTGAAGCAAAAGACGTGGAATGAGATCCGCGCCAATGATTCTTGGGGAATTTTCAAAATCATGTCGGAGTTTGTGAATGGTTATGAAATCATGAGTAGAATTGGGCCTTGCGTTACGATTTTTGGGTCTGCGAGAACTAAAACTGACGATCCGTTTTATTTATTAGCGGAAAAAATTGCTTTTAAAATTGGAAAAGCAGGCTACGGAGTAATTACTGGTGGTGGGCCTGGAATTATGGAAGCGGGAAATAAAGGCGCGAGTTTAGGAGGTGGTGCATCGGTAGGATTGAATATCGATTTACCTTTTGAACAGCATTTCAACCCTTATATTGATCGTGATAAAAACTTGAATTTCGATTATTTCTTTGTTAGAAAAGTGATGTTTGTGAAATATTCACAAGGTTTTGTAATTATGCCTGGAGGGTTTGGAACCTTAGACGAAATGTTTGAAGCAATTACTTTAATTCAGACAAAGAAAATAGGTAAATTTCCAATTATATTGGTTGGGAAATCCTTTTGGTCGGGATTGATGGAATGGATTAAAACGGTATTAATTGAGCAATATAAAAATGTAAGTCCAGAGGATTTAAATTTGATAAAAATTGTAGATACCGAAGATGAAGTGATTGAGGTATTGGATAATTTTTATAAGAAATACAATTTATCGCCGAATTTCTAGGATAAATATAGATTAGTAAATTAGATTAAACACCCAATTAAATTGATTGAAAAATACAATTTTATTGGGTTTTATTTAGAATAAATATATAAAACTTGAATAATTAATAATTAAAGGTCTTTATATTAAGCTATCGTTAAAGATAATTTAATTGTATTTTATTCTAAGTATTATGTAAATCAATCAAATTTGTATATTTTTGTTACGATTTCAATTTAAAGAAATAAAATATGAAGCAATCAGAAACTGCAACGATGACTTTTGAAGATTTTAAAATCGAGGTTTTAAACGATTATAAAATTGCCTGTATAAGCAGAGAATGCAGTTTATTAGGGAGACGCGAGGTGCTGACTGGGAAAGCCAAGTTTGGTATTTTTGGTGATGGAAAAGAAGTGCCGCAATTGGCTATGGCTAAAGCGTTTCGTGAAGGTGACTTTAGATCGGGATATTATCGCGATCAAACATTTATGATGGCGATTGGTCAATTATCAATTCAACAATTTTTTGCTGGTTTGTATGGCCACACCGACATTGATCACGATCCTATGAGTGCTGGACGCCAAATGGGTGGTCACTTTGCAACACATTCATTGGACAAAAATGGAAATTGGAATGATCTAACTAAAATAAAAAATTCAAGTGCTGATATCTCACCTACTGCTGGGCAAATGCCGAGGCTTTTGGGATTAGCACAAGCGTCAAAAATATATAGAAACGTAGATGGATTAGAACAGAAAACTACCTTTTCTAATAAGGGAAATGAGGTTGCATGGGGAACAATTGGTAATGCATCCACTTCCGAAGGTTTGTTTTTTGAGACTATAAATGCCGCTGGAGTGCTACAGGTTCCAATGGTTATGAGTGTTTGGGATGATGAATATGGAATTTCCGTACATGCAAAACACCAAACAACTAAAGAAAATATATCTGAGATTTTAAAAGGATTTCAGCGTGATGAAAATAATAATGGTTATGAAATAATAACTGTTAACGGATGGGATTATGCTAGTTTAGTGTCAGTATATAAGAGAGCAGCTGAAATTGCAAGAGAAGAACATGTTCCGGTTTTAATTCACGTAACAGAATTGACTCAGCCTCAAGGACACTCGACTTCTGGTTCTCACGAACGATATAAAAATGAAGAGCGTTTGGCTTGGGAAGCTGAATTTGATTGCTTGAAGCAAATGACAAAATGGTTAATTACTAACGGTTTTGCTACTGAAGAAGAACTTGATGCAATTTCTGATCAAGCTAAAAATGAAGTTTTAGAAGGTAAAAAAGCTGCTTGGAATGCTTTTATTTCACCATTAAAAGCCGAACAAACCCAATTGGTTTCACTATTACGAGAAATTGCAAAAACTTCTCAAAGTAGCAGTTATATTGAAGAATTGACAAATGAATTGGCTTCTATAAAAGAGCCTATTCGAAAAGACCTACTTTCTACAGCTAGAAAAATACTTAGAAAATTAGTTTCAGAATCTGAGAAAATTACTTTATCAAAATGGATAAAAGACGCTACGGCAACTATCCAACCTAAGTTTAGTTCGCACTTATATTCAGTTTCAGAAAACAATATCCATACCGTTAATGAAGTGTTACCTGAAGTAGATGAAAACGCTGCTGATGTTGACGCGAGATTAGTTTTAAGAGACAATTTTGATGCGTTATTTGCAAAATTTCCTGAGGTTTTAGTTTTTGGTGAGGATGCTGGAAATATTGGTGATGTGAACCAGGGACTAGAAGGAATGCAAGAGAAGTATGGTGAATTGCGTGTTGCCGATGTTGGTATTCGTGAAGCTACTATAATTGGTCAAGGAATTGGAATGGCAATGCGTGGCTTGAGACCAATTGCGGAAATTCAATATTTGGATTACCTGTTGTATGGAATTCAAATTATGAGTGACGATTTGGCTACACTTCATTATAGAACTTCGGGACGTCAAAAAGCACCATTAATTATTAGAACTCGTGGTCACCGTTTAGAAGGAATTTGGCATGCAGGCTCCCCAATGGGAATGATTATCAATGCGATTCGTGGAATTCACGTTTTAGTTCCTAGAAACATGACCAAAGCGGCAGGATTTTACAATACTTTGCTCACTACTGACGAACCGGCATTAGTAATTGAATGTTTAAATGGTTACCGATTGAAAGAAAAAATGCCATTGAATTTAGGTGAATTTAAAACTCCAATTGGTGTGGTGGAAACCATAAAATCTGGGAATGACATTACGGTAGTTTCTTACGGATCTACATTGAGATTAGTGGAACAAGCTGCAAAGGAATTGATGGAAGTTGGAATTGATGTTGAAATTATTGATGTTCAGTCTTTATTGCCATTTGATATTAATCACGATATTCTAAAGAGTATCTCTAAAACAAATCGTTTATTAGTAATCGACGAAGATGTTCCAGGTGGAGCTTCGGCTTATATTTTACAACAAATATTAGAAGTTCAAAAAGGGTATTTCCAATTGGATAGCCAGCCGAAAACACTTACATCGCAAGAACACCGCCCGTCCTACGGAACTGATGGTGATTATTTCTCTAAACCTTCAACTGAAGATATTTATGAAAAAATATACGAAATGATGCACGAAGACAATCCGGCAAAATTTCCGAGTTTGTATTAAGTTATTATTCAAAAGCCGCTGATTATAGCGGTTTTTTTTATCCCAGCCAACCATCGCGATCCAAACTTCTGTACTGAATAGCCTCAGCTATATGCGATGAAACTACGGTTTCTGCTGCTTCTAAATCGGCAATGGTTCGAGCTACTTTCAAAATTCTATCGTAGGCTCTTGCAGACAAATTCAAGCGTTCCATTGCGGTTTTTAATAATTGCTTTGAAACTTCATCAAGGGCGCAAAATTCACGAATTTGCTTGGAACTCATTTGGGCATTATAATGTACCTTTTCCATTAATTCGAATCTTGAAGTTTGAATTTCACGAGCTGCGGTCACTCTTTTTCGAATATCAATACTGCATTCTGATTTTCTATCGTCTGATAATTTTTCAAATGGAACGGGTGTGACTTCAATATGAATGTCGATTCGATCTAATAATGGTCCTGAAATCTTACTCAAATAGCGTTGCATTTCATGAGGCGAAGAAGTTTGTGGCGAATCCGGATCATTGAAAAAACCACTCGGACTTGGATTCATACTTGCGACAAGCATAAATGAAGAAGGATAGGTAACGGTAAATTTTGCTCTAGATATAGTAACTTCTCGGTCTTCTAGAGGCTGGCGCATTACTTCCAAAACATCCCTTTTAAATTCAGGTAATTCATCTAAAAATAAAACGCCATTGTGTGCCATCGAAATTTCTCCGGGTTGAGGATAACTACCGCCTCCGACAAGGGCAACATTTGAGATCGTATGATGGGGACTTCTAAACGGGCGTTGATTCATTAATCCCACTTCTTTTAATTTCCCTGCCACACTATGAATTTTGGTGGTTTCCAATGCTTCTCGCAATGTCATTGGAGGCAAAATACTTGGTAATCTTTTGGCAAGCATTGTTTTTCCTGCACCTGGAGGGCCAATTAAAATGATATTATGACCGCCGGCAGCAGCAATTTCCATGCATCTTTTAATACTTTCTTGACCACGAACATCGCTGAAATCGAACTCTGGGAAATCTAACGATTTATTAAATTCGGCGCGAGTGTCAATAATTGTGGGTTGTAATTTTCCCTTCCCTTCCAAGAAATCAATAACTTCTTGCAAATTCTCGACTCCATAAACATCCAATCCCGAAACGATTGCGGCTTCTTTTACATTTTGAATAGGAAGAAAAAAACCTGTAAACCCTTCTTCTTTGGCTTTTATGGCAATAGGCAAAGCGCCACGAATGGGTTGTAATCCGCCATCAAGAGAAAGCTCTCCCATGATTATGTATTTATCGGATTCGGTAGTTTGTATTTGTGAGGAAGCGACTAGAATTCCAATAGCCAAAGTCAAATCGTAAGCAGATCCTTCTTTGCGTAAATCGGCGGGAGCCATATTTATTGTGATTTTTTTGCCGGGCATAGCGTAACCATTATTTTTTAAGGCGGCTGCAATTCGGTAGCTACTTTCTTTAATGGCATTATCGGGCAAACCTACGAGGTGGTATCCAATCCCTTTATCGATATTAACTTCTACAGTTATTGTGGTGGCTTCAACGCCAAAAACGGCACTTCCAAATACTTTTACTAACATGGCGCATACTTTATATTTGTCTAAAGTAAGCCAATTTTAGATATAAATTGGAATAATTTTAATTTAATAAAAAGAGGTTAGTAAAATCACTTTTTGAAATTAGAAATTCCTTCTTTCAACCAAGCGCCATAAGCGGCCACATCTGGTGTGTAACTGATTGTTGGGATTGTTGAATTTAAATTATTTCCTTCCAAATCGGTAATTACATACAAAGGTTGTGTGTTGGTTTTGTATTTAGAAATCATTAAATCGGTCCACTTGTCCCCTATTGTTTCCATTATCTCCCCTGTTGATGACTTAACTTGCTGGTCTTTTGGTAATTCTCTTTTGTCGTCAACGTACAATGAAATTAAAACTACCTCATTTTTTAAAATGGGTAAAATTGGTGCTTCACCCCAAACGGTATTTTCCATTTTTCTGCAATTCACACATGCAAAACCAGTAAAATCAAGCATGATTGGTTTGTTTACCGACTTAGCGTAAGCCAAACCGGCATCATAATCATCAAAAACTATAATTCCTTGAGGCCCGTATTTTCCACCTTCTGGTAAAGGTTCTTTGGTAGTTGTAACTGAATTTTGACCTATTCCAAATGGGCTTTCACTGTATTCCATTGGGGGCGGAAAAGCGTTGATCAATTTCAATGGAGCACCCCAAAGTCCGGGGATTAAGTAAACTGTAAAAGATAATGCTAATAATCCTAATGATAATCTTCCAACAGAAATATGTGTTAATGGGCTATCATGTGGCAAAGTGATTTTGCCAAATAAATAAAGTGCTAAGGTTCCAAATATAGCAATCCAAATGGCTATAAATACCTCGCGTTCTAGCAAATGTAATTGTAAAACTAAATCAGCATTGGATAAAAATTTAAAGGCTAAAGCCAATTCTAAAAAGCCTAAAACTACTTTAACGGTATTCAACCAACCACCTGATTTTGGTAGAGAATTCAACCATCCTGGGAACATTGCAAAAAGCATAAAGGGTAAAGCTAAAGCCAATGAAAATCCGAACATTCCTATTACTGGAGCAATTCCGCCTTTTGAAGCAGCATCAACTAGTAAAGTTCCGACAATTGGGCCAGTGCAAGAAAAAGAAACAATAGCTAAAGCCAATGCCATGAATAATATACCAATTATTCCTCCTCTATCCGCTTGTTGATCTACTTTATTTGCCCAAGAATTTGGTAACATGATTTCAAAAGCGCCTAAAAATGAAGCAGCAAAAAACACCAATAATCCGAAGAAAATTAGGTTGAACCAAACATTTGTCGATAAAGCATTTAAAGCATCGGCACCAAAGATCCAGGTTACTAATAATCCTAAAACTACGTAAATTAATATGATGGAAATTCCATAAATAATGGCATTTCTAATACCTTGTACTTTGTTTTTACTTTGCTTAGTAAAAAAGCTAACAGTCATTGGGATCATTGGAAAAACACAAGGCGTTAATAGCGCTGCAAAACCTGAAAAAAAGGCAATAAAAAAGATAGAAATAAGTCCTTTTTCATCTTCTTTATTTGGCTTTTTTGGTGTTGGTATTTGAGTTTTAACATCCATTTTTACGGAAGCAACATTAGAATTTGTATCAACAATTGCGGTATCTTTAACTTTTGGAGTAATTAAAGACTCCTTTATTTTAGGGATTTCAAAAACAAATTTCTTATTTTGGTTAATACAAACCTCCTTACAAGTTTGATAATCAATAACTACTTTTATTGACTTAATTTTTGAGTTTATTATCTTGATTTTTTGTGTTAAAACCACTTTGTTTTCAAAGAAAATTTCATCCACTTCAAAAACAGTATTGAATTCTTTTTTGGTTTTACTCTCTTTAGTTTTTCCAACCAATTGATAATTTCCAGCATTTTCTTCATATTGAATTCCAAGTGGAATTGGGCCTCCGTCAGGAGTGAATTGAGAATATAGGTGCCACCCAGCATCAATTTTACCTTCAAGAATTAAATAAAATTCAGTTTCTGATATTTTTTCAGTTTTGGATTTCCATTTTACTGGATCTAAAATTTGTGAAAATCCATTGGTGAAAATCAATATAGCAAGTAGTGTAAAAAGTAATTTCTTCATTATTTTATGGCTATTTGAATGCTGTTTTTTGTATTAGTATCAATTTTAAATCTTTCATCTTGGCGAATTCCAATTACCCAAACAATATCCTCATTTGAATATAAAATCCACGTATTTTCTTTTTGCAAAAGCGACAATTTCTCATCTTTGAAAAGTTTGCTCACTTTTTTTGTCTTTCCATTCATTCCGAAAGGCTGAAAAACTGCACCTTCTTGGTATTTTTTTAATGATAATGGAAATTTCAACTTATCAGCATCTACAAATATAAAGGAATTATCAGTAATCGAATGGAAATTTTGATTTGAAATAGTAAGTTTTATAGGATAATTAACTTCTTTTTGATTTTCCTCAATGTAATAAATTTCTGAGGATTCCTTTTCAACTATTGGTGCTAAAATCAAAGTGTTTCTGTTTTTTAAGAGTCTGAAATGAGTTGAAAACACTTGTTTTCCTGTTTGAGAGTCAACTAATTCATAAATATCATCCCAAGCAGAAAATCCATATTCTTTTAACCATTGGTACAAATAGGATTTAAAATTAGGTAAAATTTTTAGTTTATCGATGTTGTAATGAATCTCATCATTCACTTCAGTTGCCACTTGCTGATAAATCATAATCGTTGCATCATCAACCATTGCTTGCGCTTCATTCAAATATTTTTGTGTGTTTTGAAAAGAGGTAAAAAAACTAGGATTCAATTCCTTTAAAAGAGGAACCAAATCGTGGCGAATTTTATTTCGCAAATATTTATCAGATGAATTACTACTGTCTTCACGCCACTGAATAGCATTTGCAGCAGCATAATTTAAAATTTCCTCGCGGCTAAAAGCCAATAAAGGACGAATAACGGATTCATTTTGAGCAGGAATTCCAGAAAAACCATCCAATCCTGAACCACGAATAAGATGAATAAGGAACGTTTCAATATTGTCATCGGCGTGATGGGCGGTTAAAATATAATCGAAATTCTCATTTTCAAGTAATTCGTAAAACCAGTTATACCTTAATTCTCGCGCTGCAACTTGGGTTGAAAGTTTATAGTCGTCGGCAAAAGATTGAGTATCAAATTGGGTTATAAAAACGGGAATATCATTTGCTTCAGCATAATTTTGAACAAAAAACTGATCTTCAAGACTCTCCTTTCCCCGCAATTGAAAATTACAATGTGCTAAGGCAAATTCAAAATTCAATGACTTGAATAAATGAGCCATCACCATACTGTCCAATCCACCACTTGTAGCCAATAATAGCTTTTTTCCGAATAAAAACGGAAAATTATTGGTAAGATTGTATTGGAATTTTTCAATCATATTCAAAAATAGTTATTTTAAATAGAGGAATAAAGTAAAATTGAAACTAATTGCAATTCAAAACTTTAATCATAGCATTGGCTTTCAAAAGACATTCTTCGTATTCTAATTCTGGAATTGATAACGCGGTGATTGCACTTCCAACCGAAAAAGAAACGTAATTGTTGCTACTATTATATAAAATACTTCGGATAACAACATTAAAATCGAAATCGCTATTTGGAGTAAAATAACCTACACTTCCACTATACAATCCGCGTTTAGTTTCTTCTAATTCTTCAATGATATTCATAGCTGAAATTTTAGGAGCTCCTGTCATACTTCCCATTGGAAATGAATTCTTAATCACATCTAATGCAGAATATTGATCGTCTAAAATTGAAGTAATAGTTGAAATCATTTGGTTGACTTGTAGGAAGGAATATATACCACATAACTCTTCTACTTTTACCGAACCTTTTTTGGCAGTTCGAGATAAATCGTTTCTAACCAAATCGGTAATCATAATATTTTCGGAACGTTCTTTTGGATCTGAAGCTAGATTGTTTTTTGAAATTTCATCTTCATTATTATCTGAAAAACGCTTTGAAGTTCCTTTAATTGGCTGAGAAATAATTTTATTTCCTTCCTTTTTCAAATATCGTTCTGGAGTTGCAGAAAGTAAAAAATGGTTGTTGTTCTTTAAAAAAGTAGCAAAAGGAGGTTTTGAAATGTCATTTAATAAAAAATATTTATCCAGCGGATTTATGTTTGTTTCGGCATAAAATTCCATACAAAAATTAGCTTCATAAATATCACCTTTATTAATGTAATCCAGCATTTTGGTTACTTTTTCAAGATAAAAATCTTTAGAAATACGTTGTTGAATTTCAATTGAATTTGAATTTCTAATTGTTGGAATATCAGTTTCAAGAATGAATTCAAAGTCTTCTTCCACTTCATCATCACACATATTTAGATATTGAATTTCAAGCTGATTATTTTTTAATAAAAACAACTTCTTGGGCTGAAAGAAAAACAAATCAGGGAATTGCAATCCGTCAAAATTGGATGAAATTAATTCTTCGGTATCGTTTTTTAAATCGTATGACAAATAACCAAAAATCCAATCTTTTGATGTTTGTTGGTATTGCTTTAAATCTTCAAAACCGTTGTGATAATCAGTGTTTATTGAGGTAAACGCATCAACAGCGAGTATACAATCGTAATTCGAATATTTCTGAGGATAATCGTTACTATCTAAATAAACAACTTCTCGGAATTGTTGCGCCCAAGTTAAAAGTTGTGATTTAAACAACGAAGTATCCGAAATTTCCTTTTGGATTGAAGTTCTCAAATTATTAATTTATTTGTACAAAAATAGTTAAATTAAGGCAATTAAAATTAGACTATTTGATTGATATTGGATACAAAAAAAGCTCCGAATTTCTTCGAAGCTTTTGCATTTCTGGGTGGCTGACCGGGTTCGAACCGGCGACCCTCGGCACCACAAACCAATACTCTAACCAGCTGAGCTACAACCACCATTTTTAACGAGTGCAAATATAAGTCAAAGTTTTTTGTTTTGCAAAGTAAAAAAATAAATAATTATATCAAATCACCTAAGCTATTGACAGCCAAATACCTTTCAACAGTAAAACCTTCTGCATATTCTGTTCCAACTAACCTTCCCAATTCGCGTGAACGATTATGGATGCTTTCTAAAAAGTTTTTGGTTGCAATTGGCGTAACAGGTTCGTTTGAATTTGGGTTGTAAAACTGAGAACTATAAGCTAAAATAGCCGCTTCTTTTTTATCAATAAAATTAGAAATATCAACCACAAAATCAGGCTCTATATTTTTCCATTGGATATAATGATAAACTAATTTTGGTCGCCAAGCCTCTTGCGGAAGATTGTTGCTCAATGTTTTTATTTTAACTAAACCAGATAAAAAACAGGCGTCAGAAACTAACTTACTCCCTTTTGCATGATCAATATGACGATCGTCAATAGCATTACAAATCACAATTTCTGGTTGGTATTTTCTAATCATTTCAATGACTTTCAGTTGGTGGTTTTCATCATTTATAAAAAAACCATCGCGCATGTCTAAGTTTTCACGAACAGTGATTCCAAGTATTTTAGAAGCTGCTTCCGATTCCTTATTTCTAATTTCAACTGAACCTCGTGTTCCTAATTCACCTCGAGTTAAATCGATAATTCCAACTTTTTTTCCAAGAGAAATTTCTTTAGCCAAAGTTCCTGAACAACCTAATTCAACATCGTCAGGATGAGCGCCAAAGGCAAGTATATCTAATTTCATTGTAGTACATTTTTTAAAGTCATTGCTTTATTTACTGTTTCAAACCATTCCTTTTCAGGGATGCTATCTTTTGTAATTCCGCATCCAATATATAAATGAGCGGTTTTGAGCTCAGTATTCATTTGAATTTTCATACAACGTAAATTTACATATAAATCCGATTCAGAATGGTCATTATAATTAATTTCACCTAAGAAACCAGCGTAAAATTCACGATTATAACCTTCATTATTAATAATAAAATCAAATGCATTATGCTTAGGCAAACCACAAACTGCAGGCGTAGGATGTAAAAGTAACACTAAATCATTTAGATTGGTGTTTTTATCAATTATTCCTTGAATAGTTGTTTTAAGATGTAATAAATTTCCTGCTTTAATGGTTTCTGGTTTTGAAATTTGAACTTCAGAAACAGAATTACTTAGGCTATCAACTATGTAATCGGTTACAAATTGCTGTTCGTCTTTTTCTTTTTTTGGCCAATGTACCTCTTCAGAATCATTAAACAATTGAGTACCTGCCAAGGCTACTGTCTGAAATTTATTTTCAATTACTTTTAATAATGTTTCAGGTGTGGCTCCCATCCACAGGCCAATTTCTGGGTGAAACCAGCAATAGGTAAAAGCAGCAGGATATGAATTTGCTAATTTAAGAAAAAACGAATTGATATCGAAATTAGGCAAATCAATTACTTCTTTTCGAGATAATACGACTTTAGAAAAAGTACCTTTTTCAATTTCTTGAATCGCTTTTGAAACTAATAATTCAAAATTATTCTTAGCGGTTTCGTTAATTTGGGATTCTATTTTCGGAAATGAAGGAACAGTTTCAGATATAAAGTCAATAGTGATTTCTTGAGAATTATTTTTAGGAATTAATATCTTAAGATTTTCATCAAATGAAGTAAACACAAAACCAGTTTCGGATAAATTATCACTAAAATTAAGTTTTCTGTCATTTTGAAAAAGTCCTTTAATTATTTGTTTGTTGGGCTTTTTATAAATAACAAAGGGTAAATTCTGCTGAAAATACTGTTTTACTTTATTTAAAAATTCATCCATTTTATTTACCGTTTCTTACTTTTTTTGGCAAAACCATATTAGTAAGCTTACAAATAGAGATCATTTTTCCAGCTTCATCAGTAATTTTAATTTCCCATAAATGAATGGAACGTCCTTGGTGAATGATTCTAGCAGTTCCGTAAACTAGGCCTTCTTTTTTACTTTTTAGATGATTTGCAGAAATTTCTATACCTCGAACTTCACTCAATTCAGGATTAATAAACATCATGGAAGCTGCAGATCCTACACTTTCTGCTAATGCTACAGTTGCGCCACCATGTAATAATCCCATTGGTTGATGAACTCTAGGATTTACAGGCATTTTGGCTACAAGAAAACCTTCACCAGCATCTATATACTCAATTTCCAAGGTTTCCATCAATGTGTTTTTTGAAAAATTATTACACATTGAAATTATTCTATCTTTATCGAAAGTCATTTTTTTTGTAAAAATAACACATTATTAGTAGACAATAAAATAATTATGAATTAGAAGTTTAAACTAAAATCAATGTTTTTACGTTTTTAATATCTGAATCAAATTAATATTTATAAAATTAATCCCTATTTTTACAAAAATTATTACGAGATGCGCAAACTCCTATTTTTACTTTTATCGGGAATTTTATTATCGATGACATCGTGTAGAAAGGATTTTGTATTTGAGCCAAGTAATGGAGAATTGCGATTTTCAAAAGACACTATTTATTTGGATACTGTTTTTACTAACATAGGATCAAGCACTTACACATTAAAAGTATATAATAAAAGTAACAAAGACCTACTTATCCCAAATATCCAATTTGCCAAAGGAGCACAATCGAAGTACCGAATGACTGTTGACGGAATGCGAGGAGATAATGGAAAAATATTTAAAAATGTAGAATTATTAGCAAAAGACAGCATGTATGTTTTTATTGAAACAACCGCTGGAATTGCAGATGCCAACCCTACCGATTTTTTATATACCGATCAAATTCAGTTTGGCTCAGGAACTGAAATTCAAAAAGTAGAATTGGTCACACTAATTCAAGATGCTATATTTTTATACCCTCAAAAATATGTTGATGCTACAACTGGCGCGGTGACCTACGAATCATTAACTTTTGGACAAGACCAAATTTACGGGTTTGTTCTAGATCACAATACAAATAATGATGAATACCGTTGGACCAGAAACAAACCTTATGTAATATATGGTTATGCCGGAATTCCGAATGGAGAAACGCTCAATATTGATCCGGGAGCGCGAATTCATTTTCATGCCAATTCTGGAATAATTGTGGGAAATGGCGGAACGATAAAAATTAATGGCGAACAATCAACTACGGCAGCGCTTGAAAACGAAGTTGTTTTTGAAGGGGATCGATTAGAACCAGGTTTCTCAGATGTTCCGGGTCAATGGGGTCTAATTTGGTTGAGCCAAGGAAGTGTGAACAATCAAATTAATCACCTAACCTTAAAAAATGCAACCGTCGGAATATTTGTTGGTGATGTTTTAAACGCTACGAATCCTACCTTAAAAATTGATAATACACAAATTTATAATTGTTCAAATATTGGACTATTTTCAAGAAGTGCTAAAATTGAGGGGACCAATTTAGTAATCAATTCTGCTGGTCAAGCGAGTTTGGCATGTACTGAAGGAGGGTCCTATTCATTTAAACATTGTACATTTAATAATAACTGGCAAAGCTCAAAACAGTTGGCGGTATTGCTGAGTAACTATCAAAATATTAATAATGTAATCACTCCAAAGGCATTGAATCAAGCGGAATTTTATAATTGTATAATTTATGGTTCAAACCAAATAGAGCTTTTATTGGACAAAAAAGAAGGGGCAGCTTTTAATTACAAATTCAATAATTGTTTGATAAAATTCAATAATTCGAATAATCAATATACTACAAATCCTTTGTATTTATTTGATACTGATGCAACTCATTATTCGAATATCATTAGAAATCAAGATCCTAAATTTCAAAATGCAAATAAGAATAAGTTAAATATAAATAACACTTCCCCTGCTTTCGCAAATGGTAATGCTGCTTATTTAATTGTAAAAGATATTTTAGGGAATACCAGAAGTTTGCCACCCGATTTAGGAGCTTATAAAAACGCACCGTTTCCAATAGTACCTTAAATTTCTATTTCATTACCAAAATCTTCTAGGTCTCTTCGGTCCTTTTTTGTAGGACGACCGTCACCCGTTTTTCGGTAATGTTCTTTAGATAATTTCAATAATTCTAGATGTTGGAAAGCTTCAATTGGTGTTTCATTTTTTCTATAAATATCAACCAGTTTAGCAGCAACTCGATTTGCAGGAATATCTAAAACAACAATTATTTGGGTAATTTGATCTTTTCTGAAAGTAATTTTATCGGTTGGAAACACTTCCTTTGAAGGTTTTGCGATAATTCCATTAACCGTAATATGATTTTTTTTACAAGCTTCTGTAACCATATTTCTGGTTTTATAATACCTCACACACCATAAAAATTTATCTACTCTCATAATTTTTTTCTAAAATAGAAGTTAAATTGAATGCAAAAATAAATCAATATTGTATCTTGCGCTCTTAAAATTAATAAAAATGAATAAATATTTAAAATTAGCTTTAATTTTTGTTTTTGGACTAACATTAATTGGGTTAACTATGATTTCATGTAGTAAAAATGAAACACCTGATTATAATGTTGAACTAAGAGAATATCCTGTTCAATATCGTGCAGATTTAGATTCCATTGATAAATATTTGAATACTCATTATATAGCGTCTGTTGATGCTGATTTCAACATTACATTCGCTAAAATACCAACTGGGGGAACACAACTTTCCATCAGGGCTCAACAAAATTATCCTTTACAGTTTATCAATGTTCAAAATGATAATCATGGAGTTAACTATAAAATTTATTATTTAAAATTAAGAGAAGGAACTAATGAAAGTACAACTTCTGTAGATTCAATTTATGTTTCGTATAAAGGTACCTTATTAAAAAATACACAATTTGACTATTCTGAAACACCAGTTTGGTTTCAATTAGAAAATGTAGTTGCTGGTTGGGGTGAAATTGTACCGTTATTCAAAACTGGAACCTATGATACTGCACCTGGGCCAAACCCAAGTACTTTTTCAAATTTTGGTGCAGGAGTTATGTTTTTACCTTCAGGAATGGCCTATTATAATCAAATGCCATCTTCTTTAATTCCACCGTATTCCCCTTTAATTTTTAGCTTTAAATTAAAGAGCCAAAAAAGCAGAGACCATGACAGAGATGGAATATTGTCAAAGTACGAAGTAAATCCTGCAATTGCAAACCAGAAACCTAAAGATTACGATAGTGATGGTGACGGAACAGCAAATTATTTAGATATTGATGATGATGGAGACCGCTATATGACTAAAGTTGAATTATTAAGACCTTATTTGCGAGGAGCAAATAATGTTTTGACACCAAATGGTTATTTCCCTTTTAATGGAGCAGCAGTTGACAATCCTTTAACTCCAAATATTGATGAAAGACAAGGTGTTCCTAGAAAATTTACTGGACCTAATAATCCCGCTAATAATTTACCAACACCATTACCTTCAGATTACACGGATCCAACAAGGTTAAGAAGATATTTAGATCCAACTTCTTTCCCACCATTCGAATAAAAAATATAATTTTTTGATTAAAAAGCCCGTAATTTTTTCGGGCTTTTTAATTTTTATTAAACCTAGGAAATAGTGGTCAGGCAAATAAAATCCAATTTAGTAATTCAATAATTATTTGTTTTAATTTATACTGAATTCTATTAAATTCATAAATTATACTATTAAAATTTATTATATGATTACTTTATTTATATTTGTATTTAAATAATATACCAAATAAATTATGGAAGAATGTATATCGGTATTTGATATGCTTAAAATCGGTGTTGGCCCATCAAGTTCTCACACTTTAGGACCTTGGAGAGCAGCCGAGAGTTTTCTAAATGAATTGAAAGACAACGATTTATTTCAAAATACAAATCGTGTTCAGGTCGATTTATATGGTTCATTATCATTAACCGGGAAAGGCCACGCTACTGATTTTGCTATAATGCTGGGTTTAAGCGGTCAAGATCCAGAGTACATTCCAATCGAAAATATCTCTAAAATATTCAAATTAATCACTGAAAATAATTCGATTATTTTGGGAAATGAAATAAATATCCCTTTCAAATTAAATCAAGATATTGTTTTTAATAAGGACTTTCTTCCTTTTCATGCCAATGGACTGAAATTTACTGCCTACTTAAATAACAATTCGAATTACTCCTCAACATTTTATTCAATAGGCGGAGGTTTCGTGGTTAAAGAAGAGCGCATCAATGCAAAGAAAAAATTGGAAATTAAATGTGCATTTCCATATCAAGTTTCAAATGCGGCTGAATTACTAGAATTTTGTATTGCTGAAAATAAGAAAATTTCAGAAATAGTTTTTGAAAATGAAAAATCAATGCGTTCCGAAGAAAAAATCAATAGTGAATTACTTCGAATTTGGGAAACCATGTTAGAATGTATGTATATTGGTTGTCATTCTGAAGGGATTTTACCTGGAGGTTTAAATGTTCGGAGAAGAGCTTTTGACATGCATCAAAATTTGATTGGCTTAGCCAATTACGATTCGCCACAATCATGGCTTGAAACCATTCGAAAAACGGAAGTTAAATTCCGACAAATTTTAAAATGGGTTAGTTGTTTTGCACTTTCAGTAAATGAAGTAAATGCCTCTTTAGGTCGAGTAGTTACCGCTCCTACTAATGGAAGTGCCGGAGTTGTTCCTGCAGTATTAATGTACTATTTAGTGATCGAAAATCACCACGCAGGTGAAAAAGAAATAAAACAATTCTTAATGGTTGCTGGAGAAATTGGCAGTCTTTTCAAAAAAGGATCTACCATTTCAGCTGCAATGGGAGGATGTCAGGCAGAAATTGGAGTTTCTTCAGCAATGGCTGCTGCTGCTTTGTGCGAATTAATGGGAGGAAGTCCGGAACAAGTCTTAATGGCAGCAGAAATTGCTATGGAGCACCATTTAGGAATGACATGTGATCCTGTGGGAGGTTTAGTTCAAATCCCATGTATTGAGAGAAACACAATGGGGGCTATTAAAGCGATAAATGCAGCCGAATTAGCATTGGAAACCGATCCGAAAAACGCTAAAGTTCCACTTGACAAAGTTATTGATACCATGTGGCAAACGGCACAGGATATGAATAATAAATACAAAGAAACCTCAGAAGGCGGATTAGCTATTGCAGTTAATTTTGCTGATTGTTAAACGAGTGTTTGTATAAGGAAACGTGTAATCGTTTAATCGGGAAATTGTTTAATCTAATGTATTATAATTATTTTTTTGATTTATAACTTTATAACATATAAGTTTGAAAATTCAGACATCTTAAACCTAAAATCTTAAATAAACTAATTCGAAATAATCATAAAATCTAACAAATTTGATTATTTTTGCTCCAATCACTTAAACCAAAATCATAATGTCAGTAGCCAAAAAAGATTACAAAAGAATAACCACAAAATCACTTATAGAAATGAAATCTAATGGTGAGAAAATTTCTATGCTTACTGCTTATGATTTCACCATGGCAAAAATTGTTGATACTGCAGGAATTGACGTGATTCTTGTGGGTGATTCTGCATCAAATGTTATGGCGGGTCACGAAACTACATTGCCAATTACTTTGGACCAAATGATTTATCATGCCTCTAGTGTTGTTCGAGCTATCGAAAGAGCACTGGTAGTGGTCGATTTACCTTTTGGTAGCTATCAATCGGATCCAAAAGAAGCGCTTCGATCTTCAATTAGAATAATGAAAGAAAGTGGAAGCCATGCTGTAAAATTGGAAGGTGGTCACGAAATAAAAGATTCAATTAAGAAAATATTGAATGCCGGAATTCCTGTAATGGGACATTTGGGATTAACTCCTCAATCTATCTATAAATTTGGAAGTTATACCGTTCGAGCTAAAGAAGAACAAGAAGCTGAAAAATTATTAGAAGATGCAAAAATGCTAGAAAAACTAGGGTGTTTTGCATTAGTATTAGAAAAAATACCGGCTCATTTAGCAGCAAAAGTTGCTAAAAGCATTTCTATACCGGTTATTGGTATTGGTGCAGGTGGAGATGTTGATGGTCAAGTTCTTGTAATTCATGATATGCTTGGAATGAACAATGAATTTAGCCCTAGATTTCTACGTCGTTATTTGAATTTGTATGAAGAAATGACTTCAGCAATTGGACAATATGTAAAAGATGTAAAATCGTGTGATTTTCCGAATGCTAATGAACAATATTAACCTAAATTCCAACTGTTTAGGTATTCCAAATGAAAATAATTTCTGATAAAAACAACCTTCAAATACTTCATGAAGACAATCATATAATTGTGATTAACAAACGTGTGGGCGATATTGTTCAAGGAGATAAAACTGGGGACAAACCACTTTCAGAAGTTGTAAAAGAGTATATCAAAGTAAAATACAACAAGCCGGGAGAAGTTTTTTTAGGAGTGATTCATCGTTTGGATCGACCTACATCTGGAATTGTAATTTTTGCAAGAACAAGTAAAGCTTTGACCCGAATGAATGAGCTTTTCAGTAATCGAGAGACGCAAAAAACCTATTGGGCAATAGTAAAAAACAAACCCCAAAATTCTGAAGATAAATTAGTTCATTACTTAAAAAGAAATGAAAAAAACAACACTTCAAAAGCACATTTAAATGAAGTTCCCGAAAGTAAAATCGCAAGTTTAGATTACAAAATAATTGCTTCTTTACAAAACTATTACGCCCTAGAAATAAACCTTCACACCGGGAGACATCATCAAATTAGAGCACAATTATCTGCCATTGGTTCACCAATAAAAGGAGATTTAAAATATGGATTTGATAGAAGTAATCCCGATGGTGGAATTCATCTTCATGCAAGAAAATTAGTTTTCACTCATCCTGTGACCAAAGAAAATATTGAAATTATTGCTCCTACTCCAAATGATGTAATTTGGAACGCAATTTAAAATAAAATTATTAATTTTATAAAGTTAAATTAAACCAATGGACTTTAAATCAAATATTGAATATAGAAAAGAAACATTAACCAGGTTATTGTATTCTATAGAAGAAAACGAAAGTAGAATTATTGAAGCTTTATACAAAGATTTTAAAAAGCCTGAATTTGAAGCGGTATTAACCGAAACAAATTATGTAATTGGTGATTTAAAACAAACTTTAAAAAATATAAAATGTTGGGCTAAACCCAAAAGAGTTCTTCCTTCGATATTGAATTTTCCTTCTAGTGATTATATTTACAGTGAACCATATGGGAAAGTCTTAGTGATTTCTCCATGGAATTATCCGTTCCAACTCGCATTATGCCCAATGATTGCAGCTGTTGCGGCCGGAAATTCTGTTGTTTTAAAACCTTCAGAATTAACACCAAACACATCAAGCATTATTGCAGAAATTATTTCAAAAGTTTTTACAAAAAATCATGTTGAAGTGATAGAAGGTGGAGTTGAAGTTTCTCAAAATCTATTAGCTCAAAAATGGGATTATATCTTTTTTACTGGAAGTGTAGCTGTTGGGAAAATTGTTGCAAAAGCTGCTGCAGAATTTATGACGCCAGTAACCTTAGAATTAGGCGGAAAAAATCCATGTATTATTGACGAAACTGCCAATATTAAGCTGGCAGCCAAAAGGATCGTTTGGGGTAAATTCATTAATGCTGGTCAAACTTGTATTGCACCTGATTATTTGTTGGTTCAAGAAAAAGTAAAATCAGAATTGATTGAGCATTTAAAAATAGAAATCACAAATGCCTATTCCGATAATCCAGAATTATCACCAGATTATACACGAATCGTAAATACTAGAAATTGGGAACGATTGAATGCATTAATTGAACCTGAAAAAGTACTTTTTGGTGGCCAAAAAAACTCTGAAGATTGTTACCTAGCTCCTACTCTAATAGACGAAACATCATTTGAAAGCGCGGTTATGAAAGAGGAAATATTTGGACCTATTTTACCAATATTATCTTACGAAAACGATTCGGAATTGGATGAAATCATTTCAAAATATGATAAACCACTTTCACTTTATGTATTTACTACAAGAAACAAATTTGCAGAAAAAATAATTCAAAAATTCTCTTTTGGTGGTGGCTGTATCAATGATACTGTGATTCATTTTTCAAATAATAGATTACCATTTGGAGGTGTTGGACATTCAGGAATTGGTGCCTATCATGGTAAAATGAGTTTCGATACTTTTTCTCATAAAAAAGCAATAGTTAAAAAGGCAAATTGGCTCGATTTACCAATGAGATATGCCCCTTACAAAGGTAAACTTACATTAATTAGGAAAATATTAAAATGGATGTAACTATTAAAACCAATTGCGTTTCTTAAAATAATAAACCATTCCTATTACAATTGTTAACATTGCTGCAATAACAATGTAATAGCCATAAGTGTATTTCAATTCTGGCATATTTTCGAAATTCATTCCATAAACACCAACTATAAAAGTTAAGGGTATAAATATTGCCGAAATCACTGTTAGTGTTTTCATAACCTCATTCATTTTATGGTTTTGTGAGGAAAAGTAGAAATTAGATGCGCTATCTAATGTAACCATATCATCATCAATTTGATCTAAAAGTTCAAAACTTTTTTGATGTAAACGAGAAAAAAAACTAAAATTTTCGTGAGCTATAGCATTAAAAACATCGTCGTCTTTAATACTTTTTATAGAATACAAAGAATCTCTAAGAGGAATGATTGAGCGTTTTAAAAAGTTAAAATTATCTCGGTGTTTCTCAATTTGAACTAAAATTGATGGATCAGTACTCGTTTTTGATAAATTTATAAGTGCTTCAACCTTATTTTCCTCTGCTTCTATGGTAATATAAAAATTCTCCATAATTGCATCCAAAAGTAAATACAGCAAATAATCGGCTTTTTTTGTTCTAACTATTCCAGAATGAGTTCTAATTCTTTCTCGAATATGCGAAAAAAAGTCACTTCTTTTTTCTTGAAATGAAACAATAATCCCATCTTTAATTAAAAAACTAATCTGTTCAACTGAAATGTTATCAGAGTTTTCTGTGGGAAGTAAAGATTTTAAATTGAAAAAAAGCAAATCATGAAGCTCATCTAATTTTGTTCTTTGCGTGGTATTTAAAATGTCACCTAAAATATAATTATCAACATCTAAATAAGTCCCAATAGATTTAATCAATTCAATATCATTTAAACCATGTATATTCAACCAATTTACCTTATCTAAATCAAGCGTTTCAGGGATCTTATCAATATTTAAATTCGGATATTCAGTCAAATCATTATCGTCATAAACAAACAATTGAATTTGAGTTTCAAAACTTTTATGATTGCCTGTATATTCTAAAATCGAGGGTTGAACTTTTCTTCCTTTTTTATATTTAATTTTTCTCACAATGTCTAATTTTGTCTAAATTTAAGAAATATTCCAAAATTCAGAGTATTTTTACTAAAAATCATTTTATGAAATTATTAATCATCAATATAAAAGAACTAATACAAGTTCGTGAAAACGGCATTTTAAAAGTTGCAGGAGCAGAAATGAATAAACTGCCAACAATTAAAAATGCCTATATATTGATTGAAAATAATATTATTTCAAACTATGGGGAAATGAAAAATTGCCCTTCAATTTCTGTGAATTCAACTATTGATGCAACAGGAAAAATGGTGCTTCCCACCTGGTGTGACAGCCATACACACATAGTTTATGCAGGAAATAGGGAACAAGAATTTGTTGATAGAATCAATGGAATGACCTATGAGGAAATTGCAAACCGAGGTGGAGGAATACTAAATTCTGCAAAAAAATTAAATGAAACTTCCGAAGAAGAACTTTACAATCAATCCAAAAACCGATTGGAAGAAATCATGAAAATGGGAACTGGAGCGGTAGAAATAAAATCTGGCTACGGACTTTCTGTTCAAGGAGAATTAAAAATGTTGAGAGTAATTCAAAAATTAAAAGAAAATTATCCAATTGAATTAAAAGCAACTTTTCTTGGAGCACATGCTTTTCCAACTGAATTTAAGGAAAATCATCAAGGATATATTGATATTATAATTAATGAAATGCTTCCTGCTATTGCAAATGAAAACCTTGCCGATTTTATTGATGTTTTTTGTGAATCAGGCTATTTTTCTGTTTCAGAAACGGAAGAAATTATGGAAGCGGGAAAAAAATTCGGACTTGTTTCAAAAATTCATGTCAATCAATTTAATGCATTTGGTGGAGTAAAAGCAGCGGTAAATAAAAAGGCGCTTTCTGTTGATCATTTGGAAGTTATGAATATGGAGGATATTGAGGTTATGAAAAATTCAGATACTATGCCTGTTGCACTTCCAAGTTGTTCTTACTTTTTGGGGATTCCATATACACCAGCAAGAAATATTATTGAAGCTGGACTACCGTTGGCATTAGCCACTGATTATAACCCAGGTTCAAGTCCATCAGGAAATATGAATTTTGTGGTTGCAACGGCCTGCATAAAAATGAAAATGACTCCAGAAGAAGCTATAAATGCAGCGACAATAAACGGAGCTTACGCAATGGATATTTCTAAAACTCACGGAAGTATAACTATTGGAAAAAAAGCAAATATAATTATCACAAAACCCATAAATACAATTTACGAATTGCCTTATGCTTTTGGTAGCAACCTAATAGATTCAGTATTTATTGAAGGAAATCTTGTTAAATAAAAAAAGGGACTTGTATAAACAAATCCCTTTAAATCATAAAAAAATAAATTATTTCAAAGTGAAAATGGCATTTGAAATCAATTGCCCATTATCGAAAATATTTACATAAAATGTACCCTTTTCTAATTTGTCAGCTTTAATATTATTTACTACATCAATTGTTTTATTATCATATTTTACATTAGCAATGTAACTGTATGTTAATGTTTTATCTGCAAAGCGCTCTGTTTGACGCTCTCCCATTACATTATTTTTACTGTCAATAACTTGAACGTAGTATTTTCTTTCTCCAGATTTAGCGATAGAATTTTCTGCGATTGTAAAACTTACTTTAAGGACATCAGCACGACTTGCTTTGTCTGTTGCGATTTCTTTACCAGAACTTCTAACAATAAAAGCAGAAGATTTTAAATTCACAATTGCTAATTTTGAACCTTTTTCAACAGTTTTAGTTAAGTTTTCATTTTGACCTGCCAATTCTTTATTTGACTTTTTTGATTCGTCAAGTACTACAATTGTGCTATCTCTTTGAACTTTTAATACCGTATTATCTTTCTTTAAGATTTCATTTTCGGCAACTAAACCTTTCATTTTTGATTCTAAAACTAAATATTGCTTTTTATATTTACTTACATCGCCATTTGAATTTTTCAATTTTTCCATTAGAGCAACCACTTTGTCTCTTTCAGCTATTAATTCATCTGACATGGAAGTATTTTCGGCAATTGCAGCGTCATAAGTTGTTTTAAGGTCTTTTAAATCTTTCATTACTTGATCTTTTTCAGACAAAGTAGTAGTTAATTTGGCTTCTGTAGAATTAACATCAGTAGTCAATTTGTAAATGTAAACTAAGCTTAAAGCAAAAAGTACTGACAATACAATAACTAATGATTTAAGCCCTGAATTGTTGTTTTGATTTTCCATAATGAATATAATTTTTTACGAAAATAATAATTAATATTCTAACAACGTAAGTAATTAAAATATATTATTTTTGATAAAACTATTATTGTATGGAAAAATTGGTTCCCTTCACAGTTAATGACCTTGCAAAAGTGACCAACTTCAGATCTGGAGAGGTAAAATTTGGTGAGAAAATGTTAACTGTACCAAAAAATACTAATGCAAGTGAATACTTAAATTCTTGCGAAGCAAAATATGTTTTATTCGGAATCCCAGAAGACATTGGAGTAAGAGCCAATTATGGTCGTACCGGCGCTGCATCTGCATGGGAAAGTGCCATAAAAAATATTGCAAATATTCAACACAATCGTTTTTGTAAAGGAAGCCAACTATTAGTATTAGGCCAACTAAATGTGAGTGAAGAAATGGCTGAAAGTCAGCAATTAGATTATAATTCTGATAATGACAGAAAACGATTAAACCAATTGGTTCATAAAATAGATAAAGATGTTTCACACATCGTTTGTAAAATTATCAAAGCTGGAAAGATTCCAATAATCATTGGTGGTGGCCACAATAACGCCTATGGAAATATTAAGGGTTCTGCCTTAGCATTTGGAAAACCTATGAACGCAATCAATTTTGATGCCCATTCCGATTTTAGAATTTTGGAAGGCAGACACAGTGGAAATGGTTTTTCTTATGCCTATGAAGAAGGTTTTTTAAATCGATATTTTATTTTTGGTTTACACGAAAACTATACTTCAAAAAGTGTTTTGGATTCCTTAAAAAAAATTGACGATCGAGTAAAATTCAATACTTACGATGAAATTCAAATCAGAAAACAAAAAAAGTTTGAACCTGAAATGAATTTTGCTTTAGATTTCATAAAAGACGACCGTTTTGGAATAGAAATTGACCTAGATGCTATTCCAAACATAGCCAGTAGCGCAATGACTTTAAGTGGATTTTCTATTGAAAAATTACGCCAATTTATTTACTTTTTTGGGAATAATCAAAATGCTGCATATTTACACATTTGCGAAGGCGCCCCAGAATTAGGTGAAGAAAAAAACAATCATTTAATTGGTAAACTTATTGGATATCTTGTTACCGACTTTATAAAAGCTAATTTTGAAAACCAATAAAAAAATCAATAGGATTCCAAGATTTATTTCTTAAAAACAAGGTTTCATTAATATAACCTATCTTTGCCTTGAATTTAAGTAATTAATACTGAATTCTAAACATCAAAAATATGTTATTCGAAGATTTATCACTTTCAAAAAGTATCCAAAAAGCTGTATTTGAATTAGGCTATATAGAAGCAACTCCCATCCAAAAACAAGCAATTCCAATAGTTTTATCGGGAAAAGATATTATCGGTTGCGCGCAAACTGGCACAGGTAAAACTGCAGCTTTTGCAATTCCAATTATTCATCAATTGCACCGAATTGTAGGTTCGTCAAAAAAAGCAAAACAAATTAGAGCTTTAGTGGTTACTCCTACCAGAGAACTGGCAGTTCAAATTGGTCAAAGTTTCGACGCTTACGCAAAATATACTAACATCACTCAATTGACCATATTTGGTGGTGTTTCGCAAAATCCGCAAGTCGATACTTTGAAATCTGGAATTGATATTTTAATTGCAACACCTGGACGATTATTGGATTTGCACAAGCAAGGTTTTATAGATTTAGATCATTTACACACTTTGGTACTTGATGAAGCCGATCAAATGTTGGACATGGGGTTTGTAAACGATGTAAAGAAAATTGTAAAACTTACTCCAAAAAATAGACAAACTCTTTTATTTTCGGCAACAATGCCAATAGCGATTCGGGAACTAGCAGAAATGTTCCTTCAAGATCCAGCTAAGGTTTCTGTTTCACCTGTTTCTTCAACCGCTGAAAATGTTGAACAACGAATTTATTTTGTTGAGAAAACGGAAAAAAGAAACTTGTTATATCATTTAATAAAAAATGAAAATTTATCTGATGTATTGGTTTTTTCTAGAACAAAACACGGAGCAGATAATGTGGTAAAAGCACTGAGAAAAAATAATATTGCTGCTGAGGCAATTCACGGTGACAAATCTCAAAATGCTCGACAACGGGTTTTGGATGCTTTTAAAAATAAGGAAGTTGGCGTTCTTGTAGCTACCGATATTGCAGCAAGAGGAATTGATATCGACCAATTACCGTTTGTAATCAATTTCGATTTACCTAACATTCCTGAGACTTATGTTCACAGAATTGGAAGAACAGGAAGAGCTGGAAACGGCGGAATTGCAATTTCATTTTGTGGAAAAGACGAACACCCTTATTGGAAAGACATCATGAAATTGATAAAAGTTGATGTCAAAACAATTTCAGATCATCCTTATCCTTGGCACAGTGGAAGTCCAGAAACGGCTCCTGCAAACTCTCAGAAAAATTCTAACAGAAGTCGGGAGGCTAATAAATCTAGAAAATCATCCAACTCAAAGCAAAATAAAAAACGCTGGTACTAATTATCATTGTTATCATAAATATATTCTCTGATTTTTGCTGATAATTCTTCTGATTTAAAGGGCTTAACAAAAATCTCGTCTATTCCTGACTCAATTGCTTGAAGTTTTATTTCATCGTAAGAGTATGCTGTTACCGCAAATACAGGAGTTTTAATGTTATTGTCTCTGATTTTTTTAGTTATTTCAAAACCCGAAATATCCGGTAGATTGATATCTGTAATTATTAAATCAAATACATCCTGAGTAATAAGTCTTAATGCATCTGAGCCTTTTTCCACAATTTCAACGTTGCAATTCAATTTCAACAACGACTTTTTGGTAACCAATTGATTTATCTTATTGTCTTCAATTAACAAAACATTAATTGGTTCTAATTCGTTTTGATTATTACTACTATTTTGTAATAAATATTCGTTATTACATCTGTTTTTGAATTTAATTGTAAAATTAAAAGCACAACCTTTTCCCAATTCACTTTCAATTTCAATTGTACTTTCAAACATTTCAATTAAATATTGCACTATCGAAAGACCAATTCCTGTTCCTTGGTATGGTGAATTTATGTTTTTTATCTGAGTGAAATTTTCGAAAATTAATTTTTGATTTTCAGGCGCAATACCAATTCCTGTATCTTTAACTTCAAATTTTAAATAAGAAAAATCATCTTCATTTTTAATTAAATTAATGGTCAATGAAACTTCCCCTTGATTGGTAAATTTTAATGAATTATCCAATAAATTAATCAATATTTGAGCTAATCTACTATTGTCACCAATTAATCTATTTGGAATATTTGGATCAATATCAAAAGTTACTTTATTGTTGTTTTTATTATAAATCATATTTGAAGATCCAAAAATAGCACTTACTTCATCAAAAATATTGAATTCATTATCTTCTAATTTTATGACTCTACTTTCAAATTTACTTAGCTGAAGTACATCATTAACCAATGATAACAGGTAATTTGCTGAAAAAGAAAGTGATTTCATATAATCGCTTTTTGCCAATCTTGGATTTTCATCTTTTATTATATCAATTATTCCCACTACCCCGTACAATGGTGTTCTTAGTTCATGGCTTATCGTGGAAATAAATTGAGATTTTAAGGTTAGTAGTTCCTCCGCATTTTCTTTGGCTTTTTGAATTTCTTGGTTGCTCTTAACTAATAATAAATTTGTATTTTTCTTGAATAAGTAATTTTTATATAATGATAGTAATAGTAAAACTAGTATTATGGATAGAATAAATAATAAAATGGTAACCTTTTTATTTTGATTAATCAGCTCTAATTGTTGTTGCTTTTCAAATTCAATATGACTTATTTGTTTTTTATATTCATTTAATACCGAAGACATTCCAGATTGTTTTTCTACTTGAGAATGTTCTTCTTCATACAATTTATCTTTTAATTGATTGTATTTTTCCATGTATTCATAGGCACTTGAAAAATCTTTTTTCTTTGCATACATTCTAGAAATATCATCATAAACCTCTGCAGCATTACTTTCTAAAAATTCTTTAGTGTTTTCATTACAAAATTTCAATGCAGTCTTGTAATATTTTTCTGATTTATCAAAATCATTTTTATAAGAATAATAACCCCCTAAAAGTGAATTATACATGATTTTAGCCTCCAAATCATCCTGACTAACTATTAATTTTTCAGCAAGTTTTAAATATTCAAATCCATTATTGTAATCTTCAACGGCAAAATAAGCTGAAGTAATATTTAGATTAGCATACATTATCATGTAATCATCATTTAATAAATTGATAAAATATAAAGCTCTTTTATAATGATAAATTCCTTTTTTAAAATCTATTTTTCTAAAACAATAGCAATTTGCAATATTGGTGTGCAAGGAAGAAATGACAAAATTATTTGAGATTTCATCTACATAAGTCAAACCTTTTTGGTAGAAAAAAATGGCTTTTTTATAGTCGGAATATTGCTCAAGATTTAATCCAATTAAGTTATAGGCTCTGGCTGTTTGTTCAGGATTGTCAATTTTTATGGCTTTTTGGAGCGCTGTTTTTGCCAATAACATCGATTTATCACATTCAAGTTTGTTTAGATATTCCCCTGATTTAGAAAGGATATCTTTAATCTCTTTTACCTGAGGAGTATCAGATTGAGCAAAAAATATATTTGAAATAAATAAAAAAAAAAGGA
>NZ_JBIKQP010000014.1:0-48792 GCF_044349645.1 Flavobacterium sp.
TGCAGATTTTGATGGTGGTGTTGCAACTAAAATTGCGAATCCAAATTCTGGTGGTATTAATACTTCTGCTAATGTAGCTAGAATGGTTAAAAACGCTGGTCAACCTTGGGGAGGAACATCAATGGTGTTAGCTGCTCCAATTAATTTTTCTGTTAATAAAATTTTTAAAGTAAAAGTTTATTCACCTAGAGTTGGTGCTAAAGTATTAGTTAAGGTTGAGAATTCTGCCAATGGTGCAATTAATTTTGAAAAAGAAGAATTAACTACTGTAGCTAATGCATGGGGGGAAATGACTTTTGATTTCAGTTTAATTTCTACAACAAATTCATATGATAAATTAGTTTTAATTTTTGAAAGAGGAACAATGGGTGATGGTTCAGCTAATTTTACATTCTTGTTTGATGAAATTAGATTAATAGCTCCTACTGTAGTAGTTGTGGCGCCTTCACTTCCTATAGATTTTGAATCTACAACAGTAACTTACGGTTTTACTGATTTTGATGGTGGAGTGGGAACTAAAATCGCTAACCCAAATCCAGGTGGAATTAATACTTCTGCTAATGTTGGTAGAATTGTTAAAGGAGCTGGTCAACCATGGGCAGGTAGTTACCTAACTTTAGCTGCACCAATTGATTTTTCAGTAAATAAAATATTTAAAGTTAAAGTATATTCTCCTAGAGTAGGTGCTAAACTTTTATTAAAAGTGGAAGGTGCTGTTGGAGTAGTTCCATTTGAAAGAGAAGTTGTAGGAACTGTTGCTAACGGTTGGGAAGAAATGACATTTGATTATCAAGCCGTTTCAACAACTAATCAATATACCAAATTAGTATTTATTTTCGATCTAGGAACAGTAGGTGATGCATCTGCTAATTTTACTTTCTTAGTTGATGACATTCGTTTAATTGCTCCAATTGGACCAGTTTTATCTCAAATGAATTTACCAGTTACTTTTGATGATATTACTGTAAATTATAACTTGAATTCATTTGGAGGGACTGTTTCTACTATCGAGACAGATCCAACTTTATCTACCAACAAAGTTGCTAAAGTAATTAAAAATGGTGAGACTTGGGCAGGAACTACTCTTGGGGTAGGAGCTGGAACAGCTGAGACTGGATTTAGTTCAGCTATTCCTTTCACAACAACTGAAAGAAAAATGAATGTTAGAGTATGGTCTCCAACTGCGGGTACTCCAGTACGTTTAAAAGTGGAGGTTGCGGGACAACCTACGCAATCTGTTGAAACAGAAGCATCAACTACTGTTGCTAATGGATGGCAAGTTATGGAATTCAATTTTGACACTCCAACAACACCTGCAACAACACCATTTAACCCTGCATTTGCATATAACAAAGCATCTATCTTCTTCAATTTTGGTACTGCTGGATCAGGTCAAACTTACTATTTTGACGATATGAGATTCGGTGCTGCTGCTTTAGGTGTTAATTCTTTTAATGCTTCAAACATCAGAATGTATCCAAATCCAACATCATCAGTTTTCACAATTGAAGCTAATGATGTGATTGAAAATGTTACTTTATTCAATGTACTTGGTCAACAAGTTCTTGCAAAAACCGCTAATGGTAATTCTGTTACTTTAGATGTTGCAAATCTTCAAACTGGAGTTTACGTTGTTAAAACAGTAATCGGAGGAGTTGTTTCAACTTCAAGATTAGTAAAAAATTAGTTTAGTAAATAGTTTATATTGTTTAGAAAACACGTTCCGAAAGGGACGTGTTTTTTTTATTAGTTAATTAAGAATATAGTATAAATGAATTTAATAAATATTGAGTTTTATATTGTTTAATTTGATTTTTTTTTATCTTTATAATCCCTTAAAATTAATATATTATCATGTTTAATAATAAATTCTATTTTTTAATAGTATTCTTACTAAGTTTCCAATTTTCATTCTGTCAAGAGTTTCCTCCTATCGTGAAATACAATCCCGTTACCTATGGCGCTGGAAATCAAAATTGGATGATATCGCAGGATAAAAATGACTTTATTTATTTTGCAAATAATGAAGGATTATTAGAATATAACGGAACTACTTGGAGTTTATACCCATCGCCAAACGAAACCATTATTCGTTCTGTTAATGTAATTGACAATAAAATTTATACAGGTTGTTACATGGAATTCGGTTACTGGATTCGTCATTCAAATGGCCAACTAAAATATACTTCATTAAGCAAATCATTAAAAAACAAAATTCAAGACGACGAACAGTTTTGGAACATTTTGAATTACGACCAATGGGTCATATTTCAGTCTTTAAATAAAATATTTATTTACGATACAAAAACAGGAAAATTCAATATTATTGCTCCTAAAAACGGAATTGTAAAATCATTTAGAACCAACAATTCTATATATTATCAATCTCCCGGTGAAGGTCTTTTTGAAATCGAAAATGGAATTAGTAAATTAATTTCAAATAATATTATTTTTCAAAAAGGAAGAATCGTATCTGTTTTTTCTACAATTGAAGGTTTATTAATCCAAACCCAATCGGATGGATTGTATAAATTAATAGCTGGAAATGTTACTAAGTCGCCAACCTTCATGGATTCTGGGATTTCATCAAGTACAATTTATAGTTGTAGAATTTTATCGGACGGCAGTTTTGCTTTAGGAACTGTATCCAATGGAATTTTTATAGTTTCTAGAGAAGGAAAAATAAAATACCACATTACTCAGAATAAAGGACTTAGTAATAATACTGTTTTATCTCTTTTTGAAGATTCTGATAAAAATTTATGGCTCGGTTTAGATAATGGGATTAATTGTATAAACATTCAATCGCCAGTTAGAAGTTTTGCTGATAATACTGGAATTCTTGGGACTGTATATACTTCAATTGCTCATCAAGGAAAATTATATATTGGGACCAATCAAGGTTTGTTTTACAAAAGTTATGGATCTAATGATGATTTTCAATTTATCAGCGGTACCAAAGGACAAGTTTGGTCGTTGTTTGAAAATCAAGGCACTCTTTTCTGTGGCCATGATTCTGGAACTTTTATTATAAATTCAGGTGTTGCAACTTGTATTTTCTCTCAATCGGGTACTTGGAAATTCTCAAAAGTTCCAAATCATAGTAATTTATTACTTCAAGGAAATTATTACGGAGTTTCAGTTTTGGAGAATCTAAACAACAAATGGGTTTTTAGAAATAAAATAACAGGATTCGATTATTCTTCGCGTTATTTTGAAATTACCAATTCTCTAGATGTTTTTGTGAGTCACGAATACAAAGGGGTTTTCAGATTTAAGTTGGATCAAAATCTATTGAAAACCAATAAATTCTTTACATACAAAACACCAACAAAAGGAAAAAATGCAAGTTTAGTAAAATTCAACAATCAAATATATTACGCTTACAAAGACGGAATATTAAAATTAAATTCAAAAACGAATGAATTTGAGAAAGATAAATTATTAAGTTCTGTTTTCGAAAACGACGAATATACATCAGGGAAAATGATTGTAGATAATTCAAATAAAATATGGTTGTTTTCAAAAAATTACATTCATTATTTTACCTTGAGTAAATTAAGTTCTGACTTAAAACAAAACAATATACCAATTCCTGCCGCATTAACGAACTCAATGTCGGGTTTTGAAAATATTACTCAAATTTCAAATTATGGCTATTTAATTGGTACTACTGATGGTTATTATACGATGAACATCAATGACTTGAGTTTTAAAAATTATAATGTTTCTATTTCAAATATTAGTGTCAATAAAATTAATGAGACTTCCTTTTTTGCTCCAATAACCGAAGAAGGGGAGTTTAAACATGCTGAAAACAATGTGACTTTCAACTATACTGTTCCTGAGTATAATAAATATATTAATGCTGAATACCAATACTTGCTTGAAGGTGTTCAAGATGAATGGAGCGAATGGAACGCAAAGTCTTCAGTGAGCTTTAAGAATTTATCGCCAGGTGAATATACTTTTAAAGTTAGAGCTAAAATTGCAAATTCTACACCAGAGAATATGGCAACCTATACTTTTGTTATTTGTAAACCTTGGTATGCAACCAATTTTGCAATTATCTTTTATTTAATTGTAATTATGGTTTTAGGCCATTTTATAAACAAAGCATACAAAAACTATTACCATACACAAAGAGAAAAACTAATTGAAGAAAACAACTTGTTGCTTGAAATAAAAGAGCTTGAGAATTCACAAGAATTAATGAAGATTAGAAACGAACAGCTTTCTCAAGATGTGGATAATAAAAACAAAGAGTTGGCGGTTTCAACAATGAGTTTAATCAAGAAAAATGAATTATTAGCATTGATAAAAGAAGATTTAAAGAATACTTCTGAAGAAAGTAATAATAGTATAAAATCGGTGATTAAGAATATTACAAAGAATATTTCTGAAGAGGATTCTTGGACTGTTTTCAAAGAAGCCTTTGATAATGCAGATAAGGACTTTTTGAAGAAAGTTAAGTTGGCGCATCCTTCACTTACGCCCAATGATTTGCGACTTTGTGCCTACCTAAGATTGAACCTTTCATCGAAAGAAGTGGCCCCTTTGATTAACATATCTGTTCGAAGTGTGGAGATCAAGCGCTATCGATTGCGTAAAAAAATGGAATTGCCGCACGAACAAGGCCTTGTTGAGTATATATTATCAATATAAAGCTACTTTGTTATTATCTATTTAACTATACAACGCCACAACATTAAACTGTTTTATCATTGTTTTTTCATTAATTTTTAAATAAATTTTATACAAAAAACCTCAATAAAAGCCTGGTATAATTGATTTTTATTTACGTTTAATCACTCTCAAAATATTATTTCATATTGTATGATTTTTGTTGTGGTTACTTTTAATTTTTTTACGCCACTTAACAATATTTTTATATTCCTAAAACAAACCAATTTATTATGAAATCAAAATTAATGTTTATTGCTTTTGTGCTCTTTTCTTCAATAGGTTATTCCCAATTGATAGAAGTTAGCGGAAAGGTAATTGATTCCAAAACAAATACACCATTAGTAGGTGTAAATGTTGAAATTCAAAACACCTCACAATTTTTAATTACCGATGTTGATGGTAACTTCAAATTTTCTAAAGTTCCTGCCGGGGCTAAGTTGATTTTTAGTTTTGTTGGCTACAAAAATTATGAAATAAAGGTTAATAAATCTCAAAAAATAACCATTGAAATGCAAGCGTCTTCTGAAGCTTTGGATGAAATTGTCGTGGTTGGTTACGGATCTAAAAAGAAGCGTAATGTTACTGGTTCTGTTTCGGTTGTTTCAAGCAAAACAATTGATGATTTAAAACCGATTAATGCTACACAAGCTTTACAGGGAACTGTTGCTGGAGTCGTAGTAACTAGTGGTTCTGGAGCTCCAGGTTCTGGTTTTAATATTCGAATTAGAGGTATTTCTTCCAACTCAAATAACGCTCCTTATACCTTAATTGATGGTTATGAAGGGGATATTAGTTTGTTAAACCCTTCAGACATTGAATCGGTAACGGTTTTAAAAGATGCTCAAGCTTCTGTATATGGTTCTAAAGGAGCTAATGGTGTTATTTTAGTGACTACCAAAATGGGTAAGAAAAATTCTAAAGTTAAAGTTTCATTTAACTCTTATTTTGGTTACCAAGAAACTACTAAAAAAATTAAATTGTTAGATGCTACTGAGTACGCTCTTTTATTAAATGAAAGTTATGGAAACGGCGGACAAGCATTGCCTTATCCAATTGTAACTGGTTTAGGAAGTGGTACTGATTGGCAAGATCAAGTTTTTGAAAAAGCGGGTATTTCTAATAAAGATTTTTCTTTGACAGGAGGTTCCGATAAAATTACGTTTTCTTTAAGTGCTTCTAACATTGCTCAAGATGGTATCATAGGATTGGATAAATCAGGATTTGATAGAAGCAATGCGAGAATATCTTTAGGAATTGATATTTCTCCAAAATTAAATTTCTCAACTAACTTAATTTATACCGATTACAATAGAAAGAGTTTAAGTGAAAATGGAATTGGGTCAGTTTTATTTAATGCGATTAATACTCCAGCAACATTAACTCCATATGATGCAAATGGAAATTATACTCTTGTACCTGCTACTCCTGGTTTTGGTAATGAAGTAATCAATCCATTGGCTCAAATTGAAAATACCTATAACAATTATAACCAGCAAAGAATCAATGGTAATTTTGTATTGCAATACAAACCAATAAATGATATAAAAATTACTGCTAGATATGGTTTTGATTCGGCTAATGATGTTGGAAAAACATTTAGCAAAAGAATTGATTATGGAAATTCAAAAGTTTTTAACGTAACCAATAACAGTGTTTCTCAAAAAGCCACTCGTTTTAGCAGTTATACATTTGATTTATTTGGTGAATATGAAAAAACATTTTACGAGGATCACAAAATTAAATTAACTGTTGGTGGAACTCTATATGAGAATAGAGGAGAAGGTTTATTTGCTACAGGATTTAACGTACCTTACAACTCTTGGCAATTTGCAGATATCGCTTTAGCTGGAGCACCTACTTTTGTAGATTTAGAAATTGATCCAAATTCACTTCCAAGACCAGGAATTGTTACTAATGGATCTTATAAATCCACACCTTATAAAAGACCTTCAATTTTTTCTACTTTAGATTATAATTATAAAGAAAAATATTTGTTGTCTTTCATTTTCAGAAGAGATCAATCAAGTAGCTTCTCTGAAAATAATAGTGTTGCCTATTTCAAATCAATATTAGGAGGTTGGCTAGTTTCTCAAGAAGATTTCTTCAATAAAAATGGAGTTGTAAACTTCTTGAAATTAAAAGCTAGTTATGGTACTTTAGGAAATGATGTTGCTCCTGCAAATGCCTACAGATCACAATTATCTGGGGAAGGGGTTTATGTATTTGATAACGTAATTACTCCTGGTGTTGCGGTAGGAACAATTCCAAATAAAGATTTAAGATGGGAATCAGATACTAAAATCGATTTAGGTTTTGAATCTAAATTATTCGACAATAAATTAGAAATAACAGCTGATTATTTTAACAATACAAGAACAGATTTAATTATTGGTGGAGTGCCAATTTCAGGAATTAACGGTGGATATGCACCAGGTTCAGGAGCTCCTGCCGTAAATGCTGGTAAAGTTAAAAACTCTGGAATTGAATTGGTTTTGAATTATAAAGATAATATCAATGATTTTAAATACGATATAGGATTTAATATTACTACTATCAATAATGAGGTATTGGAAGTAAATAATTCTACTAATTTTATTGAAGGTGGTGCATTTGCAATCGGACAATTGCCTCCTACAAGAATGGAAGTGGGCCAACCAATTGGAGTTTTCTATGGTTTACAAACTGACGGTATTTTCCAAAACCAAGCTCAAATTAACGCATCTCCTGTTCAGAACTTGGGTTCACCAACTTCACCTGGAGATATAAAATTTAAAGATGTGAATGGTGATGGTGTAGTTGATTTTAAAGATAGAACGTACATTGGGAAATCTATCGCAGATTACACACTTGGATTCAATATTAATTTGAGTTACAAAAACTTCGATTTATTAACTTATTCATATGCTTCTGTTGGTAACGATATGATTCGTAATTATGAAAGAACAGAGAACAAGTTGAATAAACTTAATTATCAATTGGATCGTTGGACTGGGGAAGGAACAAGCAATACTGTACCAAGAGTAACAACTGGGGCTTCAAGTAACAATTTGTTTTCTAGCTATTTTGTTGAAGACGCTTCTTTCTTAAGAATTCAAACCATTCAATTAGGATATTCACTACCTAAAAAGGTTATCGATAGTTTTGGAATTTCTAAATTCAGATTATACGGTTCTATAAATAACGTATATACCTTCTCAAAATACAGAGGATTTGATGCAACTGCAAATACTGGAGATCCTATTGCAGGAGGAATTGATTCTGGATTCTATCCAATGCCAAGAATAATTTCAATTGGTTTAAATCTTAATTTTTAATCTCTTTAAAATGAAAAAATATACTATTCTAGCCGCTTTTTTATTAGTAACAACATCAGTTGTAACTATTTCTTGTTCTAAGGAATTTATAAATGAAGAAGCTCCGTACACTATCGATTCTGAAAACTATTTCAACTCAGAAGCCGATTATAATAGAGCCCTAATAGGTGCTTACGATATGTTGCAATCAACTTACATTAATGTAATGTTAGGAGAAATTGCATCGGATAATACCTTATCTGGTGGTGAAAGTGCTACCGATGTAATTGGTATCCAACAAATAGATGAAATGACACACACTGCTGTAAATCCAAACTTAAAAGACGTTTGGAATTGGATGTTTGCAGGTGTTCAACGTTGTAACTACATCATGGAATTTAAAGATAAAACAGATTTTGCTAACAAAAATCAAGTTATCGGTGAAACAAGATTCCTAAGAGCGTATTACCATTTTGAATTGGTTAAATTCTTTGGTGGAATTCCATTGAAAGGAGATAAAAGATTTAGTGTAAATGATGAAAAATCAATCCCAAGATCTTCAACTGCCGATGTTTATGCGTCAATTGAAGCTGATTTACAATTTGCTATCAATAACCTAAATCCAATCGCTTCTCAAAAGGGTAGAGCTACTAAAGGTGCAGCTCAAGCGCTATTAGGAAAAGTTTATTTGTACCAAAATAAATTTGTCGAAAGTGCTGCTGTATTGGAAACTTTAATTACATCAAACTCGTATTCATTAGTTAGTAACTACAATACTATTTTTGAAAATTCAGGTGAAAACAATGCGGAATCCGTTTTTGAAGTTCAATATACTGATGCTGAAGGGGCTAGTTTTGGATGTCTCCAATGTAGTGAAGGTAATGTAGCTGTAGGTTTCAACGGAATTAGAAATTATGTAGGACCACTTTTTGATTCTGGATATAGTTTCAATGTTCCAACCCAAGAAGCTTACAATGCATTTGAAACCGGAGATAGAAGAAGAGATGTTGCAATATTGAACATCGCCGCTTGGGCGACTTTAAATACTGGAGTTTCATATGGAACTGGTTACAAACACACTGGTTTCTTCAATAGAAAGTACATTGCTCGTCAGGGTGATGCTAATGTTGGCGATCAAAACTTAACCAATCCAAATAATTACCGTTCAATTCGTTATGCTGATGTGTTGTTAATGGCAGCAGAAGCTTACAGCCGCTCAGGGAATAATGCAAAAGGACAACAATATATAAATGCAGTTAGAGATAGAGCATTTGGCGATACCAACCACAGAATTACACTTACAGGTCAGTCTTTGACAGATGCAATTTGGACAGAAAGAAGATTAGAGTTATTGGGTGAAGGTCACCGTTTCTTTGATCTTGTTCGTACAGGAAAAGCGGTTGGAAGAATTACGGGCTTTGTCGCAAATAAAAACGAGTTATTTCCATTGCCATTTGAAGAAATTCAATTTTCAAATGGAAATTGGCAACAAAATATTGGATACTAAAAATTAGAACTATGAAAAATATTAAATTATTAATAAGCCTATTCGTTTTGACCATTCTAACAGGATGTTCAAAAGAAAGTGAAGAAATAAATTTAGATGCTATTGCTGCACCTTCAAATATTTCTGCAAAAATATCTATAGCTCCTGATAATACTGGAACAGTAACAATTATTCCGATAGGGGAAGGAATTTCTCAATTTGAAGTTTATTATGGTGATACAACGGCACAACCTGCTTTATTAGGCGCTGGTGTTCCTACAACTCATAGATATAATGAAGGAAATTATACTCTTAAAATTGTTGGAATTACTTTAAATGGAAAAAGAACAGAAAGAACATTTCCTTTGGCAATTTCATTTTTTCCGCCCACCAACTTGGCAGTGAATTTAAGTATTTCTTCATTAAATACAATGGAAATTAATGTAACTGCAACAGCTGATTTTCAAACTAATTTTAAAATCTATTATGGTGAAAATCCTAATGAAGTTCCAGAAACATTCTTAGAAGGAGAAACAAAAACGCACGTTTATACTAATCCTGGAACTTACCAAGTTAGAGTTTTTGCTGTGAGCGGAAGTGCTCAATCGGCAGTTCCATTTACAAGAATGGTAACCGTTACAAGATCGGTACTTTTATTATTACCAGTTGATTTTGAATCGACTTCAATCAATTATTCTTTCTTGAATTTTGATGGAGGAAACTCAATAAGAGTAGCCAATCCTTTTCCATCAGGAATTAACACATCGGCATTTGTTGCAAGAATGGTTAAAGGACCTGGACAAGTTTGGGGAGGAAGTTTATTATCACTTTCTTCACCGATTGATTTTTCAGTGAACAAGAAATTTAAAGTAAAAGTTTATTCTCCAAGAGCGGGCGCTAAATTGTTATTGAAAGTCGAAAACTTGACCAATTCAGGCATCAATTTTGAAAGAGAGGTAACCATAACCACAGCAAATGCTTGGCAGGAACTAACATTTGATTATACAGCTATTTCCACAACAAATTCATATCAAAAACTAGTATTTATTTTTGATTTGGGAACTCAAGGAGATGCTTCTGCAAATTATACTTTCTATTATGACTCTGTAATTTTGACTAATTAATTGTGATTGATTTTCATAAACTTAAAAATATAAAAATGAAAAAAATATTAAATTTTGTATCCGTAATTGCATTATTCTTTTTGGTAAGTTGCCAAGAGGATATTTATACATTTGGTGATATTGACACCCCATCAAATTTTGTAGTTACCGCTCAGGTCTTAGGCCAAAATGCTACAACTGCACCAAATGGTGACGGAAGTGGAAAAGTTTTATTTACTGCAAAAGCTGATAATGCAATTTCCTACCGATACATTTTTGGTGATGGAACTACAACTAATGCGCCTTCAGGTATTTTTGAAAAAAGATACAATCAAACAGGTTTAAATACTTTTACTGTGACGGTAATTGCAACAGGTAAAGGCGGAGTAGCAGCAACTACAACTTTAGATGTAACTATTTTAAGTAATTTTGAAGACCCTGAAGCAGTACAATTTTTAACTGGAGGTTCACAAAAAACTTGGTATTTTTCAGCTTCTGAGCCTGGACACCTTGGCGTAGGACCAAACAGCACGGACGATACTCAAAATTATTTTCCACTTTGGTACCAAGCAGCTCCATGGGAAAAAGCAGCATCAGCTGAAAGCTCTTGCCTTTATGCAAATGAATTGGTTTTTTCTAAAGTGGGTAACCAATTAAAATTCCAATTAAACAATCAAGGACAAACGTTCTTTAATAAAGATTTTCAAAGTGTAGCTGGTGGAACTGCCGGTTACGATTTTTGTTATAATTATAATGCAGGTGGTTTGAAAAATGTAAATCTAGGACCGTCTGAATCAGTAGTTATGTCTAGCCCAAGTGCTGCAACTCGTACACGTGGAACGATGATGAATTTCTCTGACGGTGGTTTTATGGGTTATTATATTGGTCAAAGTTCTTATGAAATCTTATCAATTTCAGAAACTAGAATGGTAGTTCGTGCCGTAATGGGAGGAAATCCAGCTTTAGCTTGGTACCATACTTTTACATCGGTTCAACCTACACAAGATGCAACTGATTATTCTAATTTGGTGTTTTCAGATGAATTTGCTACCGATGGAGCTCCTGACCCAACTAAATGGGGTTATGACTTAGGTGCCGGAGGTTGGGGTAATGGTGAACTTCAAACGTATACAAATAGTCCAACAAATGCAGTTGTTCAAGGTGGAAATTTAGTAATTACAGCCGTTAGAAATGGAAATTCTTATACTTCAGCTAGATTAAAATCGGAAAATAAATTCGAATTTAGATATGGTAAAGTAGAATTTAGAGCGAAGTTACCTGCGGGAGCTGGAACTTGGCCTGCACTATGGATGTTAGGGCAAAATTACGCAACGAATACTTGGCCTGCTTGTGGAGAAATAGATATTATGGAGCACAAAGGTTTTGAACCAAACATAATTCACGGTACAGTTCACTATACAGGTCGTTCAGGTGGTAATGGAGTTACTTCACGCATTACAGCAACAAATGTTTCTAGTACTTATCATATATATAAAGTTATTTGGAGCCCACAATCTATCCGTTTTTATGTAGATAATGTATTGTTCCACACTGTATTAAATACAAATTCACTTCCTTTCAACAGCGACTTCTTCTTAATTATGAACGTTGCCATGGGAGGAACATTTGGAGGGCCTGTAGATCCAGCATTTACACAATCTTCAATGTCGGTTGATTACGTAAGAGTCTACCAATAAAAATATGATATTGATAACAACAAGCAATTATTTATTGCTTGTTGTTTTTATGAATAATTGAATTATCATTTGATGAAAAACCTATTAAAATCTCTAATTGTATTAATTACCATATTCTTTTTAAGTTGCTCTGCTCCAAAAGCAGTAGTAGTTACTAATAATACTAAAAATCCAATTGATCTAAAAGTGGATTCTATTTTAAAACTAATGACTTTAGAAGAGAAAGTAGGTCAAATGAATCAATACAATGGTTTTTGGGATATTACTGGACCCACACCAAAAGACGGTCAAGCAGCAAAAAAATATGCAGATTTAAAAAACGGTATGGTTGGAGCTATGCTAAATGTAAAAGGGGTAAAGGATGTTCGCGCTATTCAAAAAATTGCAGTTGAACAAACTCGTCTTGGTATTCCATTGCTTTTTGGTTTTGATGTAATTCACGGATATAAAACTATTAGCCCAATTCCATTAGCTGAAGCTGCAAGTTGGGACCTACAAGCAATTAAAAATTCGGCTTCTATGGCTGCTGAAGAAGCTTCTTCGGTAGGTATTAATTGGACTTTCGCACCAATGGTTGATGTTGCTCGTGATGCTCGTTGGGGTCGCGTAATGGAAGGGGCTGGTGAAGATCCTTATTTGGGAAGCCAAATTGCGACTGCAAGGGTTCAAGGTTTTCAAGGTGATAATTTTAAATCAAATAAGTCAATTATAGCTTGCGCCAAACATTTTGCTGGTTACGCTTTAGCAGAATCAGGTCGTGACTATAATACGGTTGATATTGGAGAATCGACTTTACAAAATATTATTTTACCTCCATTTAAAGCTGCTTCTGATGCTGGAGTAAGAACTTTTATGAATTCTTTCAATGAAATTAGTGGTATTCCTTCAACTGGGAATTCCTATTTGCAAAGAAAAATCCTAAAAGGAGAATGGAATTTCAATGGTTTTGTAGTTTCTGACTGGGGTTCAATTGGAGAAATGATCAATCATGGTTATGCTAAAGATAATAAACAAGCTACTGAAATTGCCGTGAACGCAGGATCAGATATGGACATGGAATCTAATGCTTACGTTGAAAATTTAGTAAACCTTGTTCGTGAAGGCAAAGTTAGTGAAAGCCTTATAGATGATGCTGCCGGACGAATTCTTAAAGTGAAATTTGAATTGGGATTATTCGAAAATCCCTATAAATATTGTGATGAAAATAATGAAAAACAAACCGTTGGAAAACAAGCTTTTCAGGACGGAGTTTTAGATGTTGCTAAAAAGTCGATTGTACTTTTGAAAAATGAAAATGAAGTTTTACCACTTAAAAAATCAGGTTTAAAAATCGGATTAATTGGTGCTTTGGCAAATGACAAAACAAGTCCGTTAGGAAGTTGGAGAATTGCTGCCGATGATAATACTGCCGTTTCTGTTTTAGAAGGAATGCAAAAATACAAAGACAACCAACTTACTTACGCTAAAGGTGCTGATGTAACTATTGGAAGAACGCAATTCGTTTGGGAAACTAAAATTAACACCACAGACAAATCAGAATTTGCGGAAGCGATTGCCTTAGCAAAAAAAGTAGACGTTGTTGTAATGGTTTTAGGTGAACATGGATTGCAAACAGGTGAGGGTAGAAGTAGAACCGACTTAGGATTACCTGGAGTTCAGCAAGAGTTATTAGAAGAAATATATAAAGTAAATCCTAATATTGTTTTAGTTTTAAATAACGGTCGTCCATTAGTAATTCCATGGGCTGATGCTCATATTCCAGCAATTGTTGAAGCGTGGCATTTAGGAACTCAAAGTGGAAATGCAATTGCACAAGTACTTTATGGCGATTACAATCCAAGTGGAAAATTGCCAATGACTTTTCCAAGAAATGTGGGTCAAGTGCCAATATATTATAATTATAAAAATACAGGAAGACCTACAATGAGTGAGCCTGAAAGTGTATTCTGGTCGCATTATTCAGATGAAAAAAACACGCCGCTTTATCCATTTGGTTATGGGTTGAGTTATTCTAAATTTGAATATTCTAATCTGAAATTAAGTACAAATTCATTGTCGAAAAATGGTGAAATTAAAGTTAGTTTCACACTCAAAAACACTGGTAAAGTAGCTGGAAAAGAAGTTGCTCAATTGTATATCCGTGATTTAGTTGCTAGCACTACAAGACCTGTAAAAGAACTTAAAGGATTTGAAATGGTTGAATTGCAACCAAACGAATCTAAAGAAGTTATTTTTACTATTAACGAAAAAACACTACAGTTCTTCACTGCAAATTCAAAATGGGAAACAGAAGCAGGTGATTTTAAAGTATTCATTGGCGGAAGCTCAAATACTACTCTTGAAGGTAGTTTCCAATTTTTAAATTAACGAGCTTGATGAAAAAATTACTTATTGTTCTTGTTTTAATTAGCAGTCTTAATTATGCTCAAACCCAAAAACGAAAATTGGTTTGGAAAGAGAATTTCGATTCTAAAACTCTAAATCGCGATTCTTGGAATTTTGATATCGGAAACGGATGTCCCGATTTGTGCGGTTGGGGAAACAATGAACGTCAAATATATACAGAAACAAACCATACTTTAAAAGACGGGAATTTAATCATTCAAGCCAAATTAGAGAATGAGGTATTTACTTCTACAAAAATCACTACTAAAGGCAAAAAGCAATTCCAATACGGTCGTTTTGAAGCCAGAGCTAAATTACCCGTTGGTCATGGTTTATGGCCTGCTTTCTGGATGTTGGGATCTAATATTTCTTCAATTGGATGGCCAAAATGTGGTGAAATTGATATCCTAGAATACATTGGCCGAGAGCCACATATGGTTTTTACTTCTTTGCATACGCAAGACAGTCATGGAGAAACTATCAACACCAAGAAAACAAAATTTGAGAATATCGAAGAGGGCTATCATATTTATGCAATGGATTGGACAAAGGATAAAATTGAATTTTTCGTTGATTCCAAATTGGTATATACCTTTCAACCAAGTGTAAAAAATGATGATACTTGGCCTTTTAACCAACCTTTTTACCTAATTGTAAATCTAGCCGTAGGGGGTAATTTTGGTGGTCCAGAAGTAGATAAATCAGTTTTTCCACAGCAATTTTATATAGATTACATTAAAGTCTATCAATAGCTGATTATTATTCAATATCTCCCTTGATTTATTAAACATATATCATACTTTTTTATATTTTATTGCATTATAAATGTTAAATTTTTAAATTTTATTTGTTTTATAAATTTTATTTATAGTATATTTGTCTCAATATTAATCTTAATTTAACATTTGCCTATACAAAAAACTACTTTTTAGAGATAATTCTCCAATTTTATTTTAACAACTAAAAAGTATTTTTATGGCTAATGTACAAACCTCAGACGCGTTATTGGTAAAAAATTACATAGCAGGTGATGAAAATTCCTTGTCTATATTAATCAACAGACACCAATCTAAGATTTACGGTTTTATCTATTCTAAGTTATCAGATAGAGATATAGCAGACGATATCTTTCAAGATACTTTTATTAAAGTAATTAAAACCCTGAAATCCAATTCTTACAATGAAGAAGGAAAATTCTTACCATGGGTTATGCGAATTTCTCACAACTTGATTATCGATTATTATAGAAAAAACAAAAAAATGCCAATGTTCAGAGAAACAGAGGATTTTTCAATCTTTTCTATCATGTCAGATAATGTTCCAAACATCGAATCTCAATTGATCACTTCACAAGTAGAATCCGATTTAAGAAAATTAATCGAAGAACTACCTGAAGATCAAAAAGAAGTTTTGGTGATGAGAATGTATCAAGACCTAAGTTTTAAAGAAATCTCAGAGTTAACAGGGGTTAGCATCAACACTGCCTTAGGTAGAATGCGTTATGCAATCATGAACTTAAGAAAAGTTATTGACAAACATCAAATTATATTAACAAATTAATACTATTTGAATACCTTTTTCGTTATAATAAAAATAGAAATTAATTCTAATCAATTATGGCGAAAATTTACTCTAAAGAAGCTTTAGAAATTTCAAAAAAATTACCAAAAAAAGAAACAATTCAATTCTTATTGAACTATTCAAAAGCCTTGAATATCGTTAAAGTGGGTAATAAAAATTTCGAAATTCTAGCTAACTAATTAAAATCCCGATAACTTTATCGGGATTTTTTTTTGTAGTAATCCTCAATCACCGATTTACGGCCGATGGTTTTCGTAATAATATCCGTATCTAAATTCCAACCTCGAGCGGGAGAATATTCACGTCCGTACCAAATAATTTGCAAGTGTAAATCGTTCCATAGTTCTTCTGGGAATATCCGTTTTGCATCTTTCTCTGTTTGAACCACGTTTTTTCCATTCGTTAAATTCCATCGGTACATTAACCTGTGAATGTGCGTATCTACTGGAAAAGCGGGAACCCCAAAAGCTTGCGACATCACCACACTTGCCGTTTTATGTCCCACAGCCGGAAGTTCTTCTAGGGCTTTGAAATCCTGAGGAACTTTGCCGTCGTATTTATCAATTAATATTTGCGACAAGCCATAAATTCCCTTAGATTTCATAGGCGATAAACCGCAAGGACGAATAATTTCCTTAATTTCTTCCACGGTCATTTTCACCATATCATATGGATTGTCGGCATTAGCAAACAATAGTGGCGTGATTTTATTAACTCTAACGTCAGTACATTGCGCCGAAAGCAACACCGCAACAAGCAAAGTATACGGGTCTTTGTGGTCTAGCGGAATCGGAATACTAGGGTATTTTTCTTTTAACGTATTTATAACAAATGTTATTCGTTCTTGCTTATTCATTTTTCGTTAAATTTGAATCGTAAATTTACTACAATTATTGTATTGATTTTCATTTTCAAATAAGCAGTTTCAATTTAAAACACATACCATGACAACATTAAAAAAAGGTGATAAAGCCCCACAATTTTCAGGAGTAGATCAAGATGGAACTACTCATAAACTAGCCGATTACAGCGGAAAAAAGTTAGTAGTTTTCTTTTATCCAAAAGCAAATACACCAGGTTGCACCGCTGAAGCCTGCGATTTAAGAGACAATTTTGAGCGTTTCCAAGCCAACAATTATGCTATTTTGGGCGTAAGCGCTGATTCTCAAAAAGACCAAGCTAAATTTAAGAATAAGTTTGAATTTCCTTTTCCACTTTTGGCAGACGAAGACAAATCGGTAATTCAGGCATTCGGAGTTTGGGGACCTAAAAAATTCATGGGTAAGGAATACGACGGAATCCACAGAACGACTTTCATTATCGATGAAAACGGACTTATTGACGAAGTTATTTCCGATGTAAAAACCAAAGAACACGCAAGCCAAATTCTAAAATAGTTTTTTAATTATTGGGAGCAAAACCTCTAGTTTCCATTCACGATTAGTCCCGCTATTCGCTGTATCTGTAGTGGCGAACCCCGCCACAACAGGATGCCGCTACTATCGGGGCTAGTTGTTCATGTTTAGATTTTTCAAACTGAAAACACCTTTGATTTGTCAATCGGATTTTATTTCAGCTTCTATTAGATGCTGAAACCAATTCAGCATGACAAATACTTAAATTATAAAATTTAATGTTAAATATTCCTCCCAATGATTGGGAATATAATTATAATTGATATATTTGTATTTATATTATAAACCATACAAAATGATGTTAGAATTGCCGAATAATGCAGAGAATATTACTTTAATTCAAAATTTTTTAGACGAAACTAGAAGGAGACTCATTGAAGGTGTAGAAATTACATTTACAGGTAAAGCTAATTCAGAATTGCAAGTTCTAGTTTTGGATTTCGATATAGAACTTGACGATATAGAGGAGGCGATAGAAAATTTAACTACAGAAAATTATTATAGGGGTATCGACCCGTCGACTTCTTCCGATTTTAATGTTTGTGCTTTTTGCACTAAAATAGGAAAAAGTAATGTAGAAATTTATCTAAAATATGGATTAGAAGTTAGTGGTTTACAGATACTATTATTTTCAAATCATTTGCCAAAACACCCAATGGCACAACCTTTTAAAAATTTGAACTATGGAAAATAAAAAAATATTAACAAGAGATAATTCAACTACTAACGAGTTATCTGCTGTTGTGAAAAAAGAATACAAAGGAGTAAAATTAGAATATAATGAGTTCTATTATTTGGATTATTCTGTAGATGAAAATACAGGTAAAATAAATACAGATTCAAAAGAGAAATATTATACAAAAAAGCAAATGGAACGCAATATAAAAGCATTGAAAAATGCCTATCATATTGCTAAAGGAGCTGCTTCACCCAACGAAATAATCGATTTTAGAAACAAATACAATATTTCGGCATCTATGTTTAGTGTAATATTAGGTTTTAGCAAAAACACCATTTCTAATATTGAAAATGAAGGCATTACTTCCTTGTCTAGCGGTAGATTGATAAAAATGTGCCTTGAAAATAAAAAAGTGATATACAAATACGTTCAATTGTGCGATGCAATCGATAATGTAAAAAAAGAAGAGATATCAAAAAGATTAATGGAAGAATGTACTTAATTTAATAATTGTTAATGTTGCTAAATTTCAAGATGCTGAAACCAATTCAGCATGACAAAAACAAAAAAAAGCCAGGAAAATTTCCTGGCTTCATAATTATTTAGTTATTGATTTCCAATACTTTATTTGGGTCGTAACCAAAAAGATGGTGTTTTTTAATGATTTCGCTAATTCCTTGTGGAAGCATAATTTCCCAACCCGATTGTCCCTCGCTAATCATTTTTAGAACTTCCCTAGAGAAAATTTCTAAATTTTGAGGGTCATAATCTTCAATATCTATTACTTTACCATTGAATTTAAAGAATTTGTACAACTCTTTCATTCGTGGGTGAACTTTTAAATTCTCAGAATTAATAATCTCTTTATTATCTCCAATCATTGGATATAGGAAAACTTTTAAATCGCGATAGAATAATTTTCCAAACGCCTCCAAAATCCCTCCACTTAAATGGCGGTAGTATTTTTCGTCAAAAATATCAACTAAATTATTTACTCCCATTGCCAATCCCATTCTGGATTTAGTATAATTTGAGAAATATTCAACCACACGATAAAATTCTTGGAAGTTCGAAATCATAACGGTTTGTCCTAACGAACAAAGTAATTCAGCTCTGTCCATGAAATCGCGTTCGTCAATTTCTCCGTCAGAACGCAAGTTAGAAAGTGTAATTTCAAAAACAACTAATGTATTTTCTTTATCAACCTTATTTTCATTGAGGAACATTTTTAAGGAATGCTCGTACATGTCCATATTTACCTTAGTTACCGGTCTAAAACTACCACGTAGCGCTAAGATATTTTTCTTATACAAAATCGCAGCAGGCAATATATTATTTCCGCTTGGGTCAAACATCACCGCGTCGGTCATTCCGTTTTTAACGAGTTGCAAACTCATTAATCGGTTGTCAACATTGGCAAAGCGAGGACCAGAAAAATTGATGGTATCAATTTCTAATTGGTCTTTGTCTAAGTGATCGTATAAATAGCGAAGAAGTTTTTTAGGATCGTTGTATTTGTAGTAAGCGCCATAAATTAAATTAACTCCTAAAATACCTAAAGTTTCTTGTTGTAAACGAGCATCCGTTTCTTTAAATCGAATGTGAATTATAATTTCGTTTATTGCTTCGTCTGGTTCAATTTGGAATCGGATTCCAACCCATCCGTGACCTTTAAATTTTTTAGCAAAGTCAATTGTAGCTACCGTATTCGCGTAACTAAAAAACATTTTATTAGGATGTTTTTCACGACTTAATCGGTTTTCAATTAAGGCATATTCGTGAGAAAGCATTTTTTTTAAGCGACTTTCAGTAACGTATCTTCCGTCTTCCTCATCGCCGTAAATAGCGTCACTAAAATCTTTATCATACGCCGACATTGCCTTTGCAATTGTTCCAGAAGATCCGCCAGCTCTAAAAAAATGTCTAACCGTTTCTTGTCCAGCACCGATTTCCGCAAATGTCCCGTAGATATTTTCGTTTAAATTAATACGAAGTGCTTTGTCTTTAATTGAAGGGATTTGTTCGATGACTTTGTCACCTTTTAATTTAATTTCAGTCACTTTTTTATGATTTACAATAAACTTGTTTACAAAGTTAGTAAAATAGCACCTCAATAAAAGAATTTTAATATTATTTTTGTAAAAAAAATTAGGTGAAAGTTTATTTTTTGGGCACAGGCACTTCACAAGGAATTCCAGTAATTGGTAGTAATCACCCTGTTTGCTTAAGCGAAAATCCAAAAGACAAAAGACTACGAGTTTCAGTTTGGGTTTCGTGGGATAACTTTTCCTTAATTATAGATTGCGGCCCTGACTTCAGACAGCAAATGTTAGCTTCAAAATGCCCAAAAGTGGATGCCATTTTATACACCCACGAACATGCCGATCACACCGCTGGTTTAGACGATATCCGACCTTTTAATTTTAAACAAGGTGATATTCCAATTTATGCACACCAACGTGTTTTAAACAATTTAAAAAGACGCTTCGATTATGTTTTTGAAACAGAAAACAAGTATCCAGGTGCTCCAACAGTTTCTACTTTTGAAGTGGTAAATAATGAAACGTTTGAATTGGGAGGAAAAGAAATTACCCCTATAAATGTCATGCACGGAAGTCTTCAAGTTTTTGGTTATCGAATTGAATCTTTTGCTTATTTAACCGATGTTAAAACTATTGACAATCAAGAGCTTGATAAATTAAAATACCTTGATATTTTGGTAATCAATGCTTTACGGGAAGAACATCATAATACCCATTTTAATTTGCAGGAGGCTTTGGATTTTATTGCATTGGTCAAACCAAAAAAAGCCTATTTAACTCACATAAGTTATCATCTTGGTTTTCACGATGAAGTTCAAAACAAACTTCCCGAATCTGTTTATTTAGCTTACGATAATCTTGAAATAAATTTATAAATATGAAACATTCTCTATTACTTTATCTTTTCATTCTGGCATTATTATTTAATATTTTTACTTATGCCTATTATTCAAAACAGGTAGAATTTCAAAATACGCAAATAGAGAAATTGACTAAAAAGTTAAATTCAAAAGAGAAAGAATTTAATTCAAAACTTCAGGACGCAAATTATTTTTCTCTTGATAATAATAAAAAAGCACAATATTATTTCACTTCAAATCCCGATCAAAAAAGTGATGTTTCTAAATTAGTTCCTGAAATTAAAGAAGCATTATTAAAATTGAATGAAAATCCGAATGGAAATCCTTATACATGTCAAAAAAAGTTAGGAAATAATAAATTTGTCATTAACAAAATTAAAGTGATCAATTACCGATGGATTATAGCAGATTTCAATGATGGTGATAACTATGGGGAAGTCTTATTGAAGTATTTTGTAAAAGAAAATAACACCTTTACATTTGAAATCAATCAATCATTGATGTTTCCAAAAAAGTAATATTTTAGGTATTATTTTCCCTGCAACCAATCTTTTAAATCAAAAAAGTTCTGTGGAGAAACGCCATGACCAATAGGATATTCTTTATAGGTAGAATTTATCCCTAAACTTTTCAAAATAGGATCTGTTTTACGCGCCCATTCTACAGGAATTACTTGATCGACAGTTCCATGAGAAGCAAATACTTTTAAATTACTAAAATCATTGTTTTGGTAATTTTCACTATTTATATCCAAGTTTAAATAGCCGCTCAATGCACCAACACGTTGAACAATATTTGGATTAGAAAGCGCAATTGAATAACTCAAAATCGAACCTTGGCTGAAGCCAATTAAGGTAATATTGGAACTATCAATTGGGAATTTTACTTTCAATTCTTCGATGAATTTAACCACTAAATCTCTTGATAATATTGCCTGATCGTGATCAGAAAATTTATTTTGATCGGCATCAAAATTAATCGCATACCAAGCATAGCTACCATATTGTAGATCATAGGGTGCTCTAGGGGATATTACATAATATTCTTCGGGTAATTCAGAAGCGAATGAAAACAAGTCGGAATCATTACTTCCATAACCGTGTAATAATAGCAATAATGGATTTTTTTCTACAATTATTTTTGGTTCGCGAATTTGATATTCTAATGATAATTCCATTATTATGAGATGGTTTTAAACCAATTTTGAAAATAGTGACCTAAAATTGGAATTGGTTTTTCAGATCCACTAATTGCGCTAAATATTCCATAAGTCCATAATATGGAAACTGAAATCCACATTGGAACAGAAATAAAAAGGGAGTTGAAATTACTAATTATTAATCCTAAAGAAATGAATGTCAATGAAATACCCAATGCTTGACGAATGTGAAATGAAGCATATGAATTTTTATTTTCACTATTCATAGACATTGCAATAAGTACACCCACAATTAAAATATAGCTTGTAATTGCTATTGTTTTTCCTTCTTCAACAGAATTTTCCATTTTTAATTTAAATATTTATGATAAAACTAATTTTCCTTGATTGTAAATTCCATATACTTTTCCTTTCATTTGAGCTCCTAAAAAAGCTGAGTTTTTCGATTTTGAAAGGATGTTTTCTTTTTCAAATGTCCAATTTCCATTTGGATTGAAAAGAGTAATATTGGCTTTTTCGCCTTCTTTTATTGTTGAACTTTCAATTCCGAAGTGGCTTTTACCCGAAGTTAATTTTTCAATTATTTTTTCTATTGCTATTTCGTTAGTTAGTGCTCCAAAAGCAGATTCTAATCCGATGGTGCCGTATTTAGCTCCTTCAAATTCCATTTTCTTGTGCTCAATGTCAATCGGATTATGATCGGAAGTGATCATATCAATGGTATTATCATTAATTCCGGCGATTAGCGCTTTTCTGTCATCATCAGTTCGTAAAGGTGGTGAAACTTTGTATCTTGTGTCAAATCCTTCTAATTTTTCATCGGTTAATACCAAATGATGAACTGCTGCGCTACAAGTGACATTTAACCCTTTTGCTTTAGCATTTCGAATTAATTCTACCGATTTAGCTGTTGAAATAGTTGGTATGTGCATTTTTCCACCTGTGTATTCTAATAGAAATAGGTTGCGAGCTATTTGGAGTTCTTCAGCCAAATTTGGAATTCCTTTTAATCCTAATCTAGTAGAAACAACCCCTTCATTTACCACACCATTTCCTTTAATGTTGGTATCTTGTGAGTAAGCGATAATTAATCCATCAAAATCTTGAACGTACTGTAATCCTATTTTTAGTAGGTTGGCATTGTCTATATTTTTATTGTAATCTCCAAAAGCGACTGCACCAGCATTTTTCATATCGAATAATTCGGCCATATCTTTTCCTTCGCTTTCTTTTGTGAAAGCTCCTATTGGATATAATTCCGTAGCAGCTCCTTCGGTTTTATTTTTTACAAAATTAATTTGCGATTGATTGTCAATAATAGGGAAGGAGTTGGGTTGTAAAGCGACCGCTGTGAAACCGCATTTTGCAGCTACATTTAATCCGTTTGCAATAGTTTCTCGATCTTCAAATCCTGGCTCACCAAGCGAAACACTACAATCGAACCAACCTTCTGAGAGGTGTAAATTTTCTAATTTTATTTCTTCAAAACCATTTTCATTTGGAATTTTACTTCCAATTTTTTCAATGATTCCTGAATTAATTTTCACGTCAACCTTCTGATTATGGAAAGGACTTTTAGAATCAATTATTGTAGCTTCACGGATAATTAGGTTCATTTTACTAATTTTTGAATTAATACTTCTAAAAATAAAAATAATAAGGCCAATATTACAAATATTTTCCAAATTTCGTCATTACTTCGGTCAGAAAGTAAACTATTAAATACAGTTTCTATTGATTTAACTACCTTATAGTCAGATAATAATTGGCTTTTCGATTGCTCTAAATTGCTTTCTGAACGATTGTAATTAAAACTGATGTTTCTAACAACTTCGTCTTTTTTGTAAATTCCAAAATTCCCTGCAAAGATAGGGTAATCATTGAATTGTAATTTAACTTTATTGTTTAATATTTGCTGAGTTGGTATAAACTTTTCATCATTATTTTTAACCTCCAAAATTTCATCCTTTGATAAATTTGTTTCAACTAAAAAAGGTTGATTTTCACCAATTTTCAATGCATTAACTCCTGTTTTTTGAACGCTTTGAGCCATATTATAAAATATTGGAACTATTAAAGGCGAATTTTGAAAGTTTGAATTCAGCTTATTAATTGGAGCAGCAAAAACATAAACATTGGAAACTTGATTTTGAAGGGAAGTCAGAAAACAACTTTGGTCTGCGTAACTTAAAATTGCTGGTTTTGTGGTTTTTAACTCAAAATTTTGCTTCGTATTTGGATATTGAAAATTATCAATTTTTTTCTCAAATACCGATTGAAATAATGGGTGTTGAAAAGCAATTTTAGTAATTAATCTGTTTTCATTTTGGTAATTACCAAATTGAATTTGACCAAATGTTCCTAAAAATCGATTGGTGTCTGTAATTTTACTTTCTGCCGATGGAATAAATACTAGATTACCACCTTTTTCAACAAATGATTTTAAATTAGTTACCAATGCTTGAGGCAAATTATCAAGTTCATTCAATACAATTGCGTCTTGTTTTTCAATAGTATTGTAATCTAATGTTTCAATCGTAGAATTGCTATAATTGAATTCTTCAGTAGTATAAATGCGATTTAAGAATCCACTTTTTTCTGTTTTACCAATGCTAATAATATTTGTTTTTTCAGGCTTAGTAATGCTAAAATAATAAGTATTGTCGTATTTCAAACTGGCATCATTAATTGAAACATAACCGTTAAAATCTTTCTTGGGAATTGTAAAATTAATTGCAGTTTCTGATTTTTCAAATTTAACTAATGTCTTGGCAACTAGTTTGTTATTGTTGTACAAACCAATTGGAATTGCATTGTCCTGTTCGCCATAAGATTTTAGGTCGACACCAATTTCATAAAAATCGTTCAGTGTTTGATTCATATAAACACTGTCAATAGCAATATTATTTCTTTGTTCTGCTTCAGGATTAATGAAGTAGGTGTTGAAATTTCCGTCAATGCTTTTTAGTTGTTTTGGTTTTAATCCAATAGCGTCGCTGATGATAATTACATCTTTATTTTTGGCACTTTTTCTAGATTTGATTTTCGCCATTGCACTCTCCAATTGAAATGGTAGTGGGCTGTAAGTGATATTTTGAACTTCTTTTTGAATTGATTTAATGTCGGTATTCCAATAAGTTTCGTTATTGGTAATCAAAGAAAAAGTTTGATTTTCAGGAGTGTTTTCTAACAACTCTTGAACCGCTCTTTTCAACAATTCTCCTTTATTTCCTTTTGCTTGCATCGAATAGGAATTATCCAAAACGATATACATTTCGTTGGAAATATTTTTAGAATCTTTGGCTTTGAAAAAAGGTTGAGCAAATGCGATTATTAAAGCGGTTAATAATAATAATCGGGTAGCTAATAACAACCATTTTTTAATTTTTGAACTTTTGCGGGTTTGAATAGAAAGTTCTTTTAAGAAGCGAACGTTCGTGAAATATTCTTTTTTAAAACGACGCAATTGAAACAAATGAACCAGAATTGGAATCACCAACACAAAAAGAAAATAAAGTAGTTCCGGATGTTTAAATTGCATTCTTAATTTTGTTTGTCAAAAATACTACTTTTTCTTATTGTTCAAATCATATTTACTTTATAAATTGATATTATTGACAGGAAAACGCTAATAATTTAATTTACCTAGCTTTAGATAGTTTGCTTTATTATTAAGATTGCTTATTTTTTATCTTTTCTTTTCTTGTCTCTAGTTTTAAGCATGTTACGATTAACTGAACCGGAAACTTTCTTTTTGGTTTTTGAAGGTCCTCCAAGATTCACTTTTTTATTCTTTTTAGCTTTCTCATGAAATGCTCCATTTCCGTCTAATTTTGGTTTTTTAAGAAGGAATTTTATCGGTTGCTTGTCTTTTTCAGGCTCTATTAATTTGGTTGAAATTTCAACTTCTTCAGGAAATTCAACAACTTCAATTTCATGATTCATTAATATTTCTACTTCAGTAATTAGGTCAGCTTCACGAGGTGTGATAAAACTAATTGCTGTTCCGGTGGCGTCTGCACGCCCTGTTCTACCAATTCTATGCATGTACAATTCTGGCATTTCAGGAGCCTCAAAATTGATTACGTGAGAAATATTGGAAATATCCAAACCTCTAGCCATAATATCAGTTGTAATAATTCCCCTCAATTCTCCTTCTTGAAATGAAGCCATCGTACTCAAACGATAATTCTGAGATTTATTAGAGTGAATTACCCCAAATTGCCCATCAAAATGTTCTTCAATACGCTCATGAAGCATATCAGAAATCTTTTTATTATTTACAAAAACTAATATTCTTTCCATCGATTCATCGCTTTCCAGCAAATGGATTAGCAGATTAACTTTGGTATTAAAATTGGGTACATTATAAGTGTATTGTTGAATATTTTCTAGCGGAGTTCCAGATGGAGCAAGGGTGACTTCTTCAGGAAAATCAAAAAAATCATTCAAAATCGCATCGACTTCATCAGTCATTGTAGCTGAAAAAAGGATGTTTTGACGTTTGTTTCTAGTCATCATTGCTAGAATGGATGTCAATTGTACTCGAAATCCTAAGTTGAGCATTTCATCAAATTCATCGATAACTAATTTCTGAGTATCATCAAAACGAATTACACTATCCAAAGCCAAATCCATCACACGGCCGGGTGTTCCCACTAAAATATCAATTCCTTCATATACGGCTTTTTTTTGAGTGTTAATGTTTACCCCTCCAAAAATTCCTAATGTTCGAACCGACATGTATTTGGTTAACTTTTCAACTTCTTCAACCACTTGAACAACCAATTCACGGGTTGGAACCAAAATTACAATTTTAGGAGTATCGGTAGCGGTGAATTTATATAACTTCAATAGCGGAAGTAAATAGGCAAACGTTTTCCCAGTTCCCGTTTGTGCAATTCCCATCATGTCGCGACCCGACATAATCACAGAAAATGATTTTTCCTGAATTGGAGTAGGGGTTACGAAACCTAAATCATCAATTGCTTTTTGAACTGATTTAGGAAGATTGAATTGCTCGAAAGTAGTCATAAAATGTAAATTTGGTGCAAATATACGTTTTTTAGACCGCTAATAGCACTTTTACTGTTTTGAAAGTTGTAGTTGTAACAGTAAATTAGCATTAAACTCGATAAACTATTGTCCTATTTTTTTTCGTAATCCAAAAAGGTAGAATGAGAAAATTGAAAATAAAAACCCTATTAGGATAATGATATAATTCATTGGTTTTTCAATTGTTAGTGACATTCGAATTAAAATGGTCGTAATTATAAAACTGGCATTTCTAAAAATGGTGAAAAACGAAAAGTGATAGGTAAAAGAAATAATCAATAGCAATACATCAACAAAAATCATGATAGAGAAAAAATCGGAATAGAAAACAGCATTTGAATTGGGATAATTTTTATCTATTTGTAAAGCAATGATCATGTCAGAACCCCAATTGTAAAAACTGCTTATACTTAACAATAATAATATTACTATCATCCCCAAAGAGACCATTTTTTTAATGTTTATAAAATTGTTAAGCTGATTAACGACTTCTGCTTTTCCATTTTTTTGATATATTTTATAGTATAAAATGGTCAAACTAAGCATTACTAATGCAGCGCAGAGATCGTACATCAAACTTATAAAATCGGGATTATAAATATTAATCGAGTTTTTTAAATCGAGTTCAGCAATATCGTGGAAGAAGCTCCGAAGCGTGATTAACGTAATTACTTCAAATTGTTTTCCCACGAATTCAGAAATTGATTTTGGAATAATTATTACTAACAGAAAAACTTCATAAAGCAAAATAAAACTAAATGGGGTGTAAATAGCTTTAAGGTAACTGTGCTGAAAATTTCGGAAAAATAAAAAATTGTTTCCTAAAAATATTAGCGCTAAATGAAGTAAAAATGAAAAAACGGCTACACGAAGAATGACTAATTCTATTTTACGTATGTTCTTTGTACTAAAATAAGTGTCGAAGTAATTGCCTAAAATAACGATGATATTATTCATAAATTCTAAGAGTTTAATGATTTATAACTTTTTGAATTTGTGGCGCTTAAACTAATTTTTTGGGATTATTTTATTCACAAATGTATATTATTTATTTTGATTCTATTCAATAAAAAAAATAAAAAAAAATCCGTTTTGAATTCACAAAACGGATTGATATCTTAAATAGATACTTTTTACAAGTGAATTACTTCGCCATAAGCATCAGCAACCGCTTCCATAACCGCTTCACTCATTGTTGGGTGTGGGTGAATCGCTTTTAGAATTTCATGACCAGTAGTTTCTAATTTTCTAGCAACCACAGCCTCCGCAATCATATCGGTAACTCCAGCACCAATCATATGGCATCCCAACCATTCTCCATATTTTGCATCGAAAATTACTTTTACAAATCCGTCAGGAGTTCCTGAAGCTTTTGCTTTTCCTGAAGCAGTGAATGGGAATTTTCCGATTTTTAAATCGTATCCTTTTTCTTTAGCTTGTTTTTCAGTCAATCCTACTGATGCAATTTCTGGAGTTGCATAAGTACAACCTGGTATATTTCCATAATCGATAGGATCTACGTGCAATCCCGCTATTTTTTCTACGCAAGTGATTCCTTCAGCAGAAGCAACGTGAGCCAATGCAGGTCCTGGAACAATATCCCCAATAGCATAATAACCTGGGATGTTAGTTTGGTAGAAATCATTTACAATAATTTTATCTCTATCAGTGGCAATTCCTACCTCTTCCAATCCAATATTTTCAAGGTTAGTTTTAATTCCAACAGCCGAAAGTAAAATGTCAGCTTCTAGAACTTCTTCGCCTTTTGCTGTTTTAACATAGGCTTTTACACCAGAACCAGAAGTATCAATTTTTTCTACCGAAGAGTTAGTCATAATATTCACTCCCGCTTTTTTCATTGAACGTTCCATTTGCTTAGAAATGTCTTCGTCTTCCAAAGGAACAATATTAGGAAGGAATTCTACAATAGTAACTTGTGTTCCCATTGCATTATAAAAGTGAGCAAATTCTACTCCAATAGCTCCTGAACCAACAACGATCATAGATTTTGGTTGTTTTTCTAATGTCATAGCTTGACGGTAACCAATAACTTTCACACCATCTTGAGGTAAGTTTGGTAATTCACGTGAACGAGCACCAGTTGCAATAATAATATGATCGGCATCGTAATCAGTAACTTTACCATCAGCAGCGGTAACAGCAACTTTTTTTCCAGGTTTCATTTTACCAAAACCATCAATTACATCAATTTTATTTTTTTTCATTAGGAATTGAACTCCTTTGCTCATTCCGTCAGCAATTCCTCTGCTACGACCTACAACTGCTGTAAAATCTTTATCAAATGATGAAACCGACAAACCGTAATCAGAAGCGTGTTTAAGATAATCAAAAACTTGTGCCGATTTTAGTAATGCTTTTGTTGGAATACATCCCCAATTCAAGCAAACTCCACCCAAGTTTTCTTTTTCAATAACGGCAACTTTAAAACCCAATTGTGAGGCTCTAATTGCAGTTACATATCCTCCAGGCCCACTTCCTAAAACTATTACATCGTATTTCATTTTTCTAATTTATTTAATTATGGTAAAAATGCAGTCGCTTAAGCTCGTGTCATTTTTTTTCTTATTTATTTAATAATGGTAAAAAAGCTGTCGCAAATTTATGAATTAATTTTTATTTGATAATAGGAAAACTTCAATTAGTTGACCAATTTTATAATGTCTATTTATGAGTTTAAAATGAACTGAGAATCGTATAAATTTTTGTAGAAACCCGAGGCTACATTTAATAATTCTTGATGTGTTCCTTGCTCCACAATGAGTCCTTTGTCCATTACAACAATTTTATCTGCATTTATGATTGTTGCTAAACGGTGCGCGATGATTATTGAAGTTCTGCCTTTAGTAATTGTTTCGGTAGCTTTTTGAATTAATTCTTCTGAGTACATATCGATTGATGAGGTAGCTTCGTCTAAAATTAATATACTTGGATTGCTAACATAAGCACGTAAAAACGCAATTAATTGACGTTGTCCCGAAGATAACATTACGCCGCGCTCCTTTACATTGTAATCGTAACCACCTGGCAAACTATTAATAAATTCATGAACTCCAATTTTTTTGGCTGCAGCCAATACTTGCTCGCGAGAAATTTCTGGATTGTTGAGTGTAATATTGTTTAATATCGTGTCGGCAAATAGGAAAACATCTTGCAAAACCACTGCAATTTGTTTTCTAAGGGAATCCAAAGTGTAGTCGTGAATATTCTGATTATCGATGTAAATGGTTCCGCTATTGATTTCGTAAAAACGATTTAGCAAATTGATAATAGTCGTTTTTCCAGCTCCTGTTGCCCCAACAATGGCGATTGTTTGCCCGGGCTGAACATTTAAATTGATTCCCTTGATGACTTCTTCATTGTTGATATAACTGAACTTTACCTCTTTAAATTCGATTGCTCCTTCAAATGTTGGTGCTTCAATTGTTCCAATGTCTTGGATGTGTTCTTTAGTATCTAATATTTCAAAAACACGATTGGCAGAGATCATTCCCATTTGCATTTCGTTGAATTTATCGGCAATTTGTCGCAATGGATTAAATAACATTCCGATATACATTGTGTAAGAAAAGATATCTCCAAAAGTAGTTGTAGTATCACCATCTAATATTCTGAAACCACCATAAAGAACGATGAAACCTAAAGTTAATGATGAAATAATATCAGCAATCGGGAAAAAGATCGAGTTGTAAAGAATTGTTTTTACCCAAGCATTTTTATGCTTGTTATTGATTTGTTTAAATTTTTCATATTCAATATTTTCTCTATTAAAGAGTTGAACGATTTTCATTCCTGTAACTCGCTCTTGTACAAAGGTATTAAGGTTAGCTATTTGATTTCTTACTTCTTCAAATGTAACTTGCATTTTACGTTGAAAAATTCGAGTTACAAATACTAATATTGGCATTGCAATGAATACAATAATTGTTAATTTCCAATTTTCTTTGAGCATGAAAAATAGAATCACAATCATTTTTAATAAGTCACTTGCAATCATAAATAGGCCTTGACTAAAAATTTTCGCAATAGATTCCATATCGGAAACCGATCTTGTAATCAATTGACCGACAGGAGCTGTATCATAGTATTTCATTTTGAAACTCAACATGTGTTTGAAGAGTTTTACACGAACGTCTTTTACGATATCTTGACCCAACCAATTCGCCCAATAAACAAAAAAGAAATTGGAGAGTACTTCAAGAATAAGTACGATTCCCATTAATGTTACGTACCATAAAAGTCCAACCTGATCGTTCGTTTTTATGTAATCATCAACGGTTAGTTTTAATAAATAAGGTCGTAAAGCAGCAAAAATCGATAAGAATATTGCAAATAAAATTACGCTATTAAATCGCCATTTATAGGGTTTAGCATATTTTAATATCCTTTTAAATACAATGGTATCGAATGCTTTTGCTTTCATATTATTTTGACAGTGTAACTTCTATTATTTGATTAAAAAGCATTATAAATAGTCATATTCAATTTTTGTTAGAAATAAACCTTGTGCAGGAACTGAAAATCCAGCTTCATTTCTATTTTTATTTTCAATAATCGAATTGAAATCAGAAATCGTGATTTTATGCAAACCAACATTTACGAGAGTTCCTACAATTGCTCGTACCATATTTCGTAAAAAACGATCGGCTGAAATGGTAAAAATCAATTGGTTGTCTTCTTGTGTCCAATAGGCTTCAGAAATAGTACAATTGAAAGTATTTACGTCGGTATTTACTTTTGAAAAACATTGAAAATCGTTGTGATTTAATAATATTTTAGCCGCTTGATTCATTAATTCCACATCTAGATTTTGTTGATAATACCAACTTTCTTCCTGAGAGAAAACGTCTTTTACAGAAGTAATATAATAGTTGTAAGTCCTTTTTTTGGCGTCGAAACGAGCGTGCGCATCCTCATGAACGGGAATTATATTGTAAATCACAATGTCTTTTGGAAGATAGGAATTGAGTTTATGAAGTATAGAATCGATTTCAAGAGTAGGAGTGTAGTCAAAATGAGCGAACATTTCTTTGGCATGAACTCCAGTATCGGTTCTTCCTGCGCCCATTATATTTATTTCTTCATTTAGTATTACTGAAAGTGCCTTATTCAAAGTTTCTTGTACAGAAGATGCGTTAGGTTGGACTTGCCAACCGTGATAATTTGTTCCGTTGTATGCTAATTTTATGAAATACCTCAAGAGACTTATTTTGAAGGGGTAAAGATACTTATTAATTTTTTCGCAACGAAATTGAAGTTGACCAAAGTTGCTTTAAATATGATTTTTTATTTGGACTTGGAATGTTTAAATTTACCACAAAATCTTAGCCCAGATTGAAAAAAAAATCCTGCGCTTTTTTGCGCAGATTGTAACGAAAAGCTGGAAATAGCTCCAAAAAAAACAATTTTGAAAAAAATACTGCTTCTTTCAGATACGCACAGTCATATTGATGATACGATTTTGAAATACGTTAATTTGGCGGATGAGGTTTGGCATGCGGGCGATATTGGTGATTTGTTAGTGACTGATACCATTAAGAAATTGAAGCCTATGCGTGCGGTTTTTGGCAATATTGATGATGATAAAGCGCGAATGGAATTTCCGTTGCACAACCGATTTATGTGTGAAGGAGTGGATGTTTGGATTACTCATATTGGCGGTTACCCAGGAAAATACAATCCGAATATTAGGACAGAAATGCAAAATAACCCGCCTAAATTATTTATTTGTGGACATTCTCACATTTTGAAAGTTATGTATGATAAAAAGCATGATTTTTTGCATATGAATCCTGGAGCTGTCGGAATTAGTGGTTTTCACCAAATGCGAACCATGTTACGATTTGAAATTGAGGGAGAGAAAATTGCAAATTTGGAGATCATTGAAATCGGGAAAAAATAGCCACCGATTCACCGATTTAATTTGCGAATAAAAACCATTAAACGAAAAAAAACCCAAACTTACGTTCGGGTTTTTCTTCGCATTAATAAACAAGTTTATAGGTTTATCGTAAACGGTCAGCAGATTTTACAAGATCTTCATCCTTTTTGATGGCTCTATTGGCCAAAGCCAAGAAAACGATAGCAACAATAGGAAGGAACATCCCAATACCTTTCTCAGAAACTTGAACAGTTTCTCCAGATAAATTTAGCGAACGGAATACAAATAATCCTAATAAAATTAAGTTCAATATGATAGTCAATCTGTTAAGAACAAATTGATGCTGTCTTTTTTTAAAATACATTATACTAATTAAAGTTAATGTTGTTGACAATCCAAAAAGTACCGTATAAAAAGAATCGTTCATGAAACGAAATTCCTTACCATCGCTCATTGTAAATAGTGGAAAAACAAAAGGAAGTGCTCCTAAAATCACTAATGCAATTAATAAATAGACTGTTTGTATTCTTTGGATCATTATTGTAAATTCTTAAAACAAAAATATTAATTAAAATTATAAAAAACACTATGATTATTAATATTATTTTGTATTATTGCATGACAATTACGTAAGTACTTCATCCTTTGAAGATTTCATTTAAAAAAAATCACACATTCTTTATTTATTATTCCACAACAATTAAATTCAAATAACATTTTATGTTTGAGATTTCTGTATTAAAAGAAATGAAGCTTTCTGAGCTTCAAGAAATTGCGAAAGCAGCCAATATTACTAAAATTACCGGTGTTAAAAAAGAAGCATTAATCAATCAGATTTTAGAAGTTCAAGCTTCGTTTTCTGAGGGAAATTCCGAGACTAAGTTGGAGAATACAAATGATGCTAAGCCTAAAAGAGCTAGGATTACTGTTGACAAAAAAACAGAATCGATTTCTTTGTTTTCTGAATCAGCTGATAAAGTTGAAGAAAATAAAGAAGCGATAAATGATAAAGCTCCAGCGGTAAACCCAAAAGAACGCAAAGTTGTAAAGTTTAAAAAAGCGGATTTTGAAGCTAAAGTTGCAGCAAAAGCAGCTACCGAAACAACTTCTGAAAGCGATAACTCAGAAAGCAATAGTGAGGAATCACCGGTTGAAAGACCTAAAAATCCAAATCAGAAGCAAAACCCAAATCAAAAACAAAATCCAAATCAGAACCCAAATCATAATCCCAACCAAAACCAAAATCAAGCTCCAAACGGAAATGTAAATCCTAATTTTAAAGGCAAGAAAAGTAATTTTGGTCATTCAGACTTTGAATTTGACGGAATTATTGAAAGTGAAGGAGTTTTAGAAATGATGTCGGAAGGCTATGGTTTTTTACGTTCATCAGATTACAATTATTTAGCTTCACCTGATGATATTTATTTATCGACTTCACAAGTTAGATTGTTTGGTTTAAAAACGGGAGACACTGTAAAAGGAGTCGTACGTCCTCCAAAAGAAGGAGAGAAATTTTTTCCTTTAGTAAAAATATTAAAGATAAATGGTCATGATCCACAGGTGGTTCGCGATCGTGTTTCATTTGAACATTTAACGCCAGTTTTCCCTTCTGAGAAATTCAGAATCGCTGAAAAACAAAGTACGATATCAACAAGAATTATCGATTTATTTTCACCAATTGGAAAAGGGCAACGTGGAATGATTGTAGCGCAACCAAAAACGGGGAAAACCATGTTGTTGAAAGACATTGCTAATGCAATTGCTGCCAATCATCCAGAGGTATATTTAATTGTACTATTAATTGATGAGCGTCCTGAGGAAGTTACTGATATGCAACGAAGTGTTCGTGGTGAAGTTATTGCTTCAACATTTGATAGAGAACCACAAGAGCACGTTAAAATTGCAAATATTGTTTTGGAAAAAGCAAAACGTTTAGTAGAATGCGGTCACGATGTGGTTGTTTTATTGGATTCAATTACGCGATTAGCACGAGCTTATAATACCGTTCAGCCCGCTTCTGGAAAAGTATTAAGTGGTGGAGTTGATGCCAATGCTTTACAAAAACCAAAGCGTTTCTTTGGAGCTGCTAGAAATGTTGAAAATGGAGGTTCGTTAAGTATTATTGCAACTGCACTTACAGAAACAGGTTCTAAAATGGACGAGGTCATCTTTGAAGAATTTAAAGGAACAGGTAATATGGAATTGCAATTGGATAGAAAAATTGCAAATAAACGTATTTTCCCTGCTATTGATTTAACGTCTTCAAGTACGCGTCGTGATGATTTATTATTGGATGAAAACACTCTTCAACGCATGTGGATCATGAGGAAGTATCTTTCTGATATGAATCCAGTTGAAGCGATGGATTTTATCAACGACCGCTTTAAGAAAACAAAAAACAATGAAGAATTTCTAATTTCAATGAACAATTAGAATTTTGAAGTAATTAAATAAAAAAAACTCCGATGAAAATCGGAGTTTTTTTATGAGGTAATTCTAAATTAATTCACACTAATTTTTTTCGTTATTGAATTATTATTTGAGGTTAACTTTAAGAAATAAAATCCCTTCGGTAAATTTTCTATAGTATAAGTTTCATTTGATTTAACTGGGTTTTTGAAATCATTTATCACTTGCCCGTCAATAGAAATTAATAAGATATCATCAATTGAAGTAGTTGTATTGATATAAATTGTCCCATTATTTGTTGGATTTGGAAACACAGATAGGCTTGCAAATTCAAATTCATTATTTGCTAAAGCACATGCTGAAGACCAAACTCGGCAAACATATTCTGGGTGATCGATATATGGATTTCTATTTCCTTGAAAATCATAAACAGCATTGTTTTTTGCAATTTCGTATGTACTTACTGGGTCCAAATTATTCCATGTAACTAAAATACTAATAAAGGTATTGGTAAAAACTTGTGTTGAAGTTCCATTAAACATTGAATAGGACCACGATGGAATTTGATCTTCATATCTTGTTGCGAAATACAATAAACATCTAGCAATATCGCCTTTAAACTCATCCAAAGGTTCGAAAACCGTACCAACATAACCCGCTGCATAACCTGAATTATTGTTACTTCCAAGTTTAGAACCATTAGTTGAGGTCCAAGAAGCCACATTTACTTTACCGAATGGGAAATTGTCACGCATTGCATTTACTTTACCATCAGTTGGTAATACAAAATGAGCATCTGAATACATAGGATAGGTTCCAGAAACCCAAACGGATTGAGGTAAAGTATGCTCTCTATTGTAACAATCTCCTTCATTGGTGTAATTACCGCATTGTTGTGATGTTGAAGAAAAGTTATAGCTATCTGGACCAGCTGGTTTTTCAGAATAAATGTCTAAAAGGGTATTGTCATTTTCATAATATCGATCTCTAAAAGCATTTTGTGTGAATAAAGTCCACAAACCACCATAATTTGAAGAAGAATTTAATGCATTTGTATTATTGTTTATAATATTAAAAAGCTGTGTTTTTAAAGTATAACCAGTTCCAGTTGCGTTATTGTAATACCCTTGAGGTATTTGAGCAAAGCTCGTTATACAAACTAGAACAGCTAAAAAAGAAAAAAAATTTTTCATAAATTATTTTAAAGAGGGAGGTAAATATAAACTAAATTCTTGTTACAAATCGAATTTAGTTTAATTTATTGATAGTATAAGCAATTATGAATTTCTCTCAAGCAAAGCCATATAAAACCCATCAAACCCTGATTCTGAAGCTAGAATTTTAGTGTCTTTTAGAAATTTAAAATTTTTACCCATTTCGGTGTTTTCCAAAAAGTTTTTAACTTGTTCTTGGTTTTCAGATGGTAATACGGAACAAGTTGCGTAAACTAATTTTCCTCCTGGTTTTACAATTCTGGAGTAACTTTCAAGAACTTCGGCTTGTACTTTTCGTATATTGTTGATGAATTCTGGTTGGAGTTTCCATTTTGCATCTGGATTTCTTTTTAATACACCTAAACCGCTACAAGGAGCATCAATCAATACTCTATCGGCTTTTTCTTGTAGTTTTTTAATCACTTTTGTAGAATCGATAATTCGGTATTCAATATTAAAAGCACCATTTCTTTTAGCTCTTAATTTTAATTGCTTCAATTTACTTTCGTATAAATCCATTGCAATTAATTGACCTTTATTTTCCATTAATGAGGCTAGGTGTAGGGTTTTTCCTCCAGCTCCAGCGCAAGTATCTACAACTCTCATTCCTGGTTGAACATCTAAAAATGCGGCAACCAATTGGGAGTTAGCGTCTTGAACTTCAAACATTCCTTCTTTAAATGCATCAGTCATGAATACGTTTGCTCTTTCTTTAAGAACTAATGCATCAGGTTGTTCTTTTAAGAAAGTAGTCTCAATATCCAAATCCATTAACAATGAATGTAGTTTTTCACGTGAAGTTTTTAAGGTATTTACGCGTAAAATAACTTTTGCTGGTTGGTTTTGAGCTGCTATTTCTGTGGACCAAACTTTTTCCCCTAATTCTTTTACTCCTAATTCGTCCATCCAATCAGGGATTGATTCTTTTAAAGCTCTAATTTTGGATAATTCGTCAAAACGACCTTTTATTTTTCGTTCAGGAGTTCCTTCTAATTGTCTCCAATCTGGAATAGGGTAACCTCTCAAAACTGCCCATACAGAGAACATTCTCCAAAGATTATCTCGATCAAATGGCTCTTTTACTTCGGCAATTTCAGCATATAATCTTTTCCAACGAACAATTTCGTAGATAGTTTCTGCAACAAACTTTCGATCGGAACTTCCCCATCGTTTATCTTTTTTTAAAGCTCTCGCCACTACTTTATCAGCATATTCTCTATCATTGAAAATCGCATTTAGAGAATCGATAGTAGTGTAAACTAAATTTCTGTGTAATCTCATTATTTTTTATTGAGGTGCAAATGTACTGCTTTTTTTCAGAAGAGAATTTTGTAAATTTTAGTGGATAAAATAGTTATTCAACTCTATTTAAATGAATTTTTTCTGGTGGGTGAAGTACCATTGGGAATTTTTCAATTTTCACTGAACTACTATCCAATCCAAAAGCTTTTTCTTCAGACAAACTGAACTTCTTAATCAAGAAATAAGCATTCATAACTAATTTTTCATGCCATAGTAAATCGCTATCATTTGATAAGAATTTTTCAGACAAAACAAATTTGAAATCTCCAAGGATATTATTTTTATTCAATGATTCATATCGGCTTGTTACATCCACTTCGCCGTTTTGCACCATGTCTTTCAACACTTCTTTAAACATTAAGTTAATTTTTGTAGGCTCTCTAAATCCTAAATTAAAGTCAATTCTGAATAAATCATCTTTGATAATTTCAGTTACTTTATATTCTGTTTTGTAGGGTTCACTTAGAATATTCACGTGAACAAACCAATATAAATCTGCTCTTTTTGGTCGTTTTTGCAATATAGAATACATTACTTTTTCTTCTATTTCATCGGTACGACTAGCATTTGTCATATAAACTAAATGCGTTGCATATTTTGGAATTGAAAAATCGGCACTTAATTCTGTTAATACCTTTTTGTAGGAATCAATTTTTACAAATTTCGTATAGTTTTTACTAATTTTCTTAGCAAAATACCAGATTGTCATTATTCCAATTAACATCAATGCTATGAACAATGTTACATATCCACCATGTGTGAATTTATTCAAATTTGCAATTAAAAAGCTAACTTCAATAACTAAATATACTGCAATTAATGGAGCAATTATCATCCATGAAACTCTTTTTAAAATCATATAGAAATTTAAAAGTATAGTTGTCATAATCATACACAAAATAATTGCTAAACCATAGGCAGCCTCCATGTTACTAGATTCTTCAAAGTGCAAAACAATCATAATACAACCTGCAAAAAGCAACCAGTTAATTGATGGAATATACAATTGACCTTTTAATTCTGTAGGATATTTAATTCTAGCTTTTGGCCAGAAATTCAATCTCATTGCCTCGTTTATTAAGGTAAATGAACCACTAATTAATGCTTGAGATGCAATTACAGCTGCTAGTGTAGCAATTACGATTCCGAAAGGTAAAAACCAACTTTCCATTATTAAATAGAATGGATTTCCATTTTTACCACCTAATGATTGTAAAGTAGCACCTTCGTGTTTCAATAAATAAGCTGCTTGACCGAAGTAATTTAAAACCAAAGTAGTTTTTACAAAAATCCAACTAATTCTGATGTTTTTTCTTCCACAATGCCCCATATCGGAGTATAAAGCTTCAGCCCCTGTAGTACAAAGGAAAACAAAGCCTAAAACGTAAAATCCTTCAGGATGGATTGTTAATAATTGGATTGCATAATAAGGGTTTATAGCCTTTAAAACCTCAATGTTATTAATCACTTGAATGGCTCCTAATATTCCTAGCATCCCAAACCAAAGTAACATCATTGGTGCGAAAAATTTTCCAACTAATTTTGTTCCAAACTGCTGGATTGTGAATAGAATAAATAGAATTCCAATTACAATTGGGATCGTATTTATATCAGGATAGTAAGTTCTAATTCCCTCTACTGCAGAGGATACAGATATCGGCGGGGTAATAATTCCGTCGGCTAATAGCGCGCTACCACCAATAATTGCTGGGACAATTAACCATTTTACTTTTGTTCTTTTTACTAATGCATACAAAGCAAAAATTCCACCTTCACCATTATTATCAGCACTAAGGGTAATAAGCACATATTTTAAAGTAGTTTGTAACGTAAGTGTCCAAAAAATACAGGAAATACCACCTAATACAATATCTGAGGTTATAGCGTTAAGCCCAAGTATGGCTTTCATTACATAAAGTGGCGAGGTTCCAATATCTCCGTAAATTATACCTAAAGTAATTAATAATCCACCTAATGATAATTTACTGTGCAGATCGTGATGATGAGAACTCATAAAAATAGTTTAAAAAAAGTCTACAAATTTATTACTATATAATTTAATATTGATTAATGATTGCATTTTTTTTTTATAATATTGAAATTGACTTTAATAAAAAAAAAGCACCGTTTCTATAACGGTGCTTTATTTTTATTCTAATAATCAAATATTTATCTTCTAGAATTCGAGTTTCTGTTTTCTCTTGGCGAATTATTCCGAGGAGTTTTTTCTTTATTTTGCCTTCCTCTAGGAGCATTTGATTCTGATTGATTTCTTCGTGGAGTAACAGATTCAGTTCTTGTATTTTGTCTTGGATTTGCGTTTTGATTGTTTTGCCTTGGAGTTTCAACCTCGCTTCTAGAATTATTTCTTGGAGTGACTCCATTGTTATTATTTGCTCGATTATTATTATTTGAAGATCGTGTTCGATCCAACTCATAGCGATTGGAAACATTTATATTTCTATTTTCAAATGAGCGTTCTGGATTTCTAATTTCATAGCTATTTGCTCGAACATTTCTGTGAAGATTTACTGCAACAGTACTTCTTCTAACATTTACATAGTTGTAATTGTTGTTATAATTTATCCAATTACGAACGTTTCTATGGTATCTGTAAATTGGAATTGGACGCCAAAAAGAGTAATATCTAGGATAAAATCCCCAGTTCCATCTTGAATAATATATTCTATAATTTGGTGTCCAAAAATAGGAAAATAGTAATGGAGAATGAACATAAACAGGTTCGTAAATATAATTGTTTCCATACATGTAAGGATCACCAACCACTTGAATTTGCATGTTATTGTATATGTCTTTTTCAACTTCTATAGTAGCGACATCTTGAAAAATATCTTTTTCTAAAATGGCTTGAATCACAATTAAATGAGTATTTCCCTCAACACTTTCAATGACTCTTAAATAATCAACTTGACGGTCATCATTTAAATCTAAGTTAGATATTTTATATTTAGGATTATTTAAACGATTCTCAAAATCTTCCAAATTCTTAGAATCACCAAAAATTGATGCAACCGCTTTCAAATCTAAATTATCGCTAATTTCAGAATTTGAAGCGTTAACAGTAGTTCTAGTTTGCGAATGAATTGAATTCACAAATAATAAGGTAACAAATGATAAAATAATGATTTTCGTTTTCATGTTTTCCGATTTTATAATTACTATTACTTTAAAATCCAATTACTATGCCAATAATCAATTTTAACAAAACTTAAACGTTTTCAAATTATTCATGTAATTTAGCTTTTTTAAATAGTTACAATATGAAATACCTATTATCATTATTATTTTTAGTCTTGTTTTGCTTCAATTCAAAACCTTTATTATCTAAATTCAATATTTATAAAACTTCTGTTTCTATTGACACTCTATTTACAGATAAGATCAGTATTCGAGCAATTGAAATTGATGAAAATAAAGTCTGGTATGCCGCCGATAAAAATAGATTTGGGTATGTTGACTTAATCACAAATAAACGCATAGAACGAAAAATTAGCTTAGACTCTTTGAAAATTGAATTTAGAAGCATTTCGCAAACCAAAAATTCTATTTTTATTTTAAGTGTTGGTAATCCTGCGTTATTGTATAAAATCAATAAACAAGATTTATCTTATAAATTAATCTATCGAGAAAATCATGAAAAGGTATTTTATGATGCCATTCATTTTATTGATAACAAAAAAGGAATTGCAATTGGCGACCCTACAGAAGACACGTTTTCAATAATTATTACTATGGATGGAGGTTCAACTTGGAATAAATTATCTAAAAAATGGTTACCAAAACTGGCAGTAGGAGAGGCGGCATTTGCGGCAAGCAATACAAACATCTGTGTAAAAGGCAATAAAATATTTTTAGTTTCTGGTGGTGTAAAATCTAGAGTATTTGTAAGTGATGATTTCTGTAAAACGTGGCAGGTTTATGAAACTCCGATTATTCAAGGGCAAGCTATGACCGGAATTTTCTCAGCAGATTTCCTAAATGAAAATACTGGAATTATTGTTGGTGGAAATTACGAAACACAAACAGATAATAATTCGAACAAAGCCATAACATTTGACGGAGGTCAAACTTGGAAATTAATTGGAATTAACCAAGGTTTTGGGTATGCTTCCTGTGTTCAATTTGTTCCTAATTCTAATGGAAAAAGAATAATTAGTGTTGGAACCACAGGAATCTATAGTACAAATAATCAAGGCGATACTTGGAATAAATTATCCAATGATAAAGATATATTTACCATAAGATTTCAAAATTCTAATACCGCTATTTTAGCTGGAAAAAATAAATTGGTTCGAATGAAAATTAACTAATGTAATTTTAACTTAATTTATTTGAAATCAAACTGATGAACTCTTTTCTAGTTTTATCTTTTTCAAATGCTCCTGTAAATGAAGAAGTTGTAGTATAAGAATTCTGTTTTTGAATTCCTCTCATTTGCATGCACATGTGTTGCGCTTCAATAACAACTGCTACTCCAAGTGGATTTAAGGCTTCCTGAATACAGTTTTTAATTTCGTCAGTCAATCGTTCTTGAACTTGCATTCTTCTTGCAAATGCATCTACAATTCTAGGAATTTTACTTAATCCTACAATTTTTCCATTGGGAATATAGGCGACGTGTGCTTTTCCAAAGAAAGGTAGCATATGGTGTTCGCACATCGAGTAAACTTCAATGTCTTTTACCAAAATCATTTGTTGGTGATCTTCTGTAAACAATGCCGATTTTAATATTTCTAAGGGATCTAAATCGTAACCGTGTGTAAGAAACTGCATTGCTTTTGCAACTCTTTCTGGAGTTTTTTGAAGTCCTTCACGGTTTACATCTTCCCCTAAATTCTCTATAATTGTTTTGTAATTTTCAGATAGTGATTCAATTAATTTTGTATCGTAAATCTCAATTTTTTCGTAACTTTTCATTAATGTTTTTTTGTTATATTTTAAAACTTACAATCCCATAATCCATTTCAAAAACTTGACCCGAAATAGATTTTGCATTATTTGACATTAAAAAATTTGCCATTCCAGCAACTTCTTCTGGATTTAAATATCCTTTCATCGGATGCCTTTCAATCATATTTTCTTTCATTCGATCATTTCTTAGAATTGCTGCCGATAAAGAGGTTTCTGTAATTGTTGGTGCAATTGCATTTACTCTAACGGTTGGTGCTAATTCAGCTCCTAGAGATTTCACCAAACCTTCAACACCGGATTTTGCTGTAGCAATACTTGCGTGAAAAGGCATTCCTAATTTCGCGGCAACGGTGCTAAATAGTATTATTGAAGGGTTTGTTCCTTTCTTTAGTGTTGGTAAATATTTTTGTATTGATTTTACAGCGCCAATCACATTAATTTCAAAATCGTTTCTGAAATCATCAATCCCCAAACTCATAATTGGTTTCAAATTGATTGAACCAGGACAGTAGATTAAAACATCAGCTTGCTCAATATCTGGCAGTTCTGAAGCTAAAACGTCCAATTGAAAGTTGGTCAAATTAGGATGAGAAATTTCAGGAAGGTTTCTGCTGATATTTATAACCTTGTTATTTTCAATTGCCTGTTTCAGAATTGCATTTCCAATTCCTTTGCTTCCGCCTATGATTACTATATTTTTCATTTATCTTTTGGATATTTTATTATTGTTTATTTGTCTCTGACGAGTGCATTTAAATCTACCTTCACGAAAATCTCGAAGTTTTTCATGTTTTGTTTTACGTCCTTGAACTCGTGCACGCCACATTCTGAAACTTGAAGGTTTCATTTCTCTTCGCATTAAATCAATGACTTCCTGCTCTTTAAGGCCAAATTGCATTAGAATAGAATCAAAAGTAGTTCGGTCTTCCCAAGCCATTTCGATTATTCGATCAATTTCAATTTCAGAAAACTCCTTTTCCATTATTATTTATTTGAGACTGTAAAGATATAAATTGTTTAACTAATTTCAATAATTGTTAAACAAAATATTTATTATTTTAAATGTAAATTTGCAATTCAATCTTTTTCAAATGCACAAACATTTTATTTTAAATAAACCTTATGGTTATTTAAGCCAATTTATTTACCAATTAAAGAGGAATAAAAAGTTACTGGGTGAACTGTATGATTTTCCTGTAGGGACAATGGCGATAGGTCGTTTAGATGAAGATTCTGAGGGATTAATTCTTTTAACTACCGACGGAATGATAAGTGAATTAGTGCGAAGTAAAAAAGTAGATAAAGAATATTACGTTCAAGTTGATGGACTTATCACCCAGGAGGCAATTGATAAAATTCAAAAGGGAGTTGAAATCGGATTTAAAGGATCAAAATACATCACTAAACCTTGTAAAGCTTCATTAATTTCAGAAGTTCCAAATTTTGGAGAAAGAGGAAAGAAAATTCGTGATGAACGACATGGTCCAACTTCTTGGGCTTCAATTACTTTAAATGAAGGAAAATTTCGACAAGTAAGAAAAATGACCTCTGCTGTTGGTTTTCCAACGTTAAGGTTGGTTAGAATCAGAATAGGAAACGTATATTTGAACAATTTAAAATCGGGAGAAGTTAATGAAATAGCTGCTTCTCAAATCTTAAATCTTAATTCTAAAATCTAAAATCACTATGTTGAACATCGTTTTAGTAGAACCAGAAATACCTAATAATACAGGAAATATAGGAAGATTGTGTGTGGGAACTGGAAATCGATTGCATTTAATTCATCCTTTTGGATTTCAAATTACCGATAAAAATTTGAAGCGTTCCGGTTTGGATTATTGGGTTCATTTGGATTGGATAGAATATCAAAATATAGAGGAATGGATTACTCAAATTCCAGATAAATCTCGAGTATTTTTATTTAGTTCTCATGCAGAAAAATCCTATTTGAAAGAAAATTTTCAAGATGGTGATTGGTTGGTTTTTGGTAAAGAAAGTGTAGGATTGAGTGACGCTGTTTTAATTCAATTTCAAAATCACTTAAAAATTCCTATTTCACCATTGGTACGAAGTTATAACTTAGCGAATTCAGTTGCATTTGCAATTGGCGAAGCAAAAAGACAGATAGAATGGTAAATCTATTGAACTATAAATTTCCCTTTTTCGCTATCAAAAGCGATATTTTCGTCTTTGAATAAAGTATCAAAATTTCCTTTCGAAATAAAATTACATGGTTGGTCTTGAACCACATTTTCCTCAGTCATAATTATCATATTATCACTAATTTGAATTGCCATATCAATATCATGTGTTGAAAAAAGGATACATTTATTAGTTTCTTTTGTAAGTTTCTTCAATAGTTTGAACAAACTAACTTTATGTAATAAATCCAAGTGGGTGGTAGGTTCGTCCAAAATAATTAAAGGCGTATCTTGAGCTAAAGCTCTTGCGACTAATACATTTTGAAGCTGTCCATCGCTAATTTCATAATGTTTTTTATCTGCCAATGAAGTGATTTGCGTCAGTTCCATTGCTTCATTGATTTTAGAAATATCATTCTCTGATAAATTTCCCAACCAATTGGTATAAGGTTGTCTTCCTAAAGCAATTATTTCAAATACGGTTAAATTACTTGGCGGTAATTTTTCAGTCAAAACAATACTCAAATTTTGTGCAAACGAAATAGAATCGTAATCTAAAATATTCTTTTGGTTTAAAATGACAGTGCCAGAAAGGGGAGGTTGAATACCAATTAATGTTCGTAATAAGGTAGATTTTCCAATTCCATTTGCGCCAATTAATGCGATTAATTCTCCTTTATTTAAAGTCAAATTAATGTTAGATGCAATCGTTTTATTCTCCTTTTTTGAAGAATATCCAATGCATAAATTGGAAGTAGTTAAAATAGGATTATTACTTTCCATCTATTAGAAAATTAATTCTTTTTCAGGATTTTATATTCTTCATAGCATTCGCTAATTGCATCCATAATTTGGAGATCATTAGCTGTTTTTATAAAGGATTCAGAGTAATTGCAACGTCCTAAAATTTCAGGAATATCGTTTTTGTCGATACCTAAAAGTACCGAAATGGTTTCTCGGTCAAATTTTGATGCCAATAAATTCCTAACGGTATCGTCTTTCTTTAAACTTTTTAATCGCTTTAATTCTTTAGGTTTTTTGCCGAAGAAATTATAAAGCATATCGGCGGGATTAAATATGGAACCCATTACTTTACTGAATGCACCTGGAGAATATTCACCAGCTTCATAACCTTGTTGTAACCCAGAAATACTGTATCTGTAATTTTCTTTTGTAGGAATTAATTTTGAATCGACTTCTAAATATCCAGTTAAGTCGTAGGGACGAACGACCACTTCTTCAAGGGCTATAGCACTTTCAGTTAATTGTATTTTAGTAGTTTTAATTTTAAACCAGTCGTTGGTAACTCTGATTTTTATGGATTTAAATCCAATAAGTGAAATGTGTAGAGTATCTGTCGCGCTAACTTCTAATTCAAATTTTCCGTTAGAATCGGAAACGGTACCTCTAACTTTATTAATATTAATAATATTAACATTTGATAAGGGAAGTTGGGTAGTATAATTTACAATTGTTCCAAAAACTTTTTGTGATGGAGTGGTTTCTTGCGAAAAAAGGGTGTTTTTAGCAAATAAAATAAAAAAGAAAACTACAAAATATCTCATTTTTGGTTTTAAAACTCTAAAAGTAATAAAACATCAAAGATATTTTGTAGTTTAATGTTATAATTATAAGAAAATTAACAAATAATGTTAGCTTTTTCTTGGTCTTCTTTCTCTTGGAGCATCACTAAAACCTTCTGATCTTCTTGGTGCTCTTTCTGATGAACCTTCGTTTCTTGAACCTCTGTCCGATGAAAACCCACCAGTTCTCGGTGCAGTGCTTCTTCCTCCAAAACCACCTTCTCTAGGAGCGGCAGTTCTTCTTCCGAAACCACCTTCTCTTGGTGCAGAATTACGATCACTTCTAAATCCGCCTGAGCTTTCTCTTCTTGGTGCAAAGTTTCCTTCTCTTCTTGGAGCAGAGCTTCTTCCTCCGCCAAAACCTCCAGAATTTCTTCCGTTATGATCACGTCTACCGCCACCATCATTTTTAGAAATCTCAACATTGATTCTTCGGCCTTCTAATTGAACATTATTCAAAATATCCATTACTTTATCCGTATGTTCAGGTTCAGTATTGAAGAATGAGAATCCTTCTTTAACATCCACTTTGAAAACGTCGTCTCTACCTAAATCTAAAGTTTCTTTCAAATAATCTTTCAAAGACATCCAATCGAAATTGTCTCTAGCGCCGATATTTACAAAATAACGAACGGCACCATTGTTATTGAATTCTCTTTGGCCACCTTCACCATCATTGCGGTCACGTCTTTCAGAACCTGATGATTGAGAAGAAATATCTCTATTCTTTTTGTAATAAGCAATGAAACGGTTGAATTCAACAGACACCATTTTCTTGATTAATTCTTCTTTCGTTAAACCTTCAAGAACATTATTAATTGCTGGTAAGTAGTTGTCAATTTCGTGATCAACCTCAGTATCTTTGATTTTGTTTGCTAGGTGTAACAATTGAATTTCGCAAATTTCGATTCCAGATGGAATAGTTTTTTCTTCAAATTTTTGTTTGATAATTCTTTCAATAGAAGAAATCTTACGCAATTCACTTTTTGTAACAATTACTATAGAAGTTCCTAATTTTCCAGCTCTTCCAGTTCGTCCTGAACGGTGATTGTAAGTTTCAATTTCGTCAGGTAGTTGATAATTTACTACGTGAGTAATATTATCAACGTCAATTCCACGAGCTGCAACGTCAGTAGCAACAAGCATTTGAATTTGACGACCTCTGAAAGATTTCATCACACCATCACGTTGCGCTTGAGATAAATCTCCGTGCAAAGCGGCAGCGCTATAACCATCTTCAATTAATTTTTCAGCAACCGCTTGAGTATCACGTTTCGTTCTACAAAAAACAACTGAGAAAATATCAGGATTGGCATCGGCTAATCTTTTTAAAGCTTCGTAACGATCACGTGCATTTACAAGGTAAAATTCATGTGAAACTGTTGCAGAACCGGAATTTTTAGTTCCTACAGTAATTTCTTCGGGATTGTGCATGAATTGTTTTCCAATTCTTGCTACTTCAGCTGGCATAGTTGCAGAAAACAACCAAGTGCTTTTTTCGTCTGGAGTGGTAGATAGAATGTTTACAATGTCTTCATAGAATCCCATGTTCAACATTTCATCTGCTTCATCAAGTATGCAGTAATTAATTTGAGAAATATTTACTAAACCTCTATTAATCATGTCTTGCATTCTGCCTGGAGTTGCTACAATAATTTGTGCTCCTCTTTTTACTTCTCTCGCTTGTTCTGTAATGCTAGCTCCTCCGTAAACTGCTACCACATTAATACCTTTTTCGTATTTAGAGTAGTTTTTAAGTTCGTTGGTAATCTGCAAACATAATTCGCGTGTTGGAGATAAAATTAATGCTTGTGTATTTCTGTTGTCGGCATCAATTTTCTGAATGACTGGAAACCCAAATGCTGCCGTTT
>NZ_JBIKQP010000036.1:0-17265 GCF_044349645.1 Flavobacterium sp.
TAATAGTTTAATTTTATATATTTTTATTTAAATATTTAATTTTGTAGATATTTTTTAACCTTCAAATAAAATAATTCGTTTATGGATACTATAGATAAAAAGTTATTGTTTTTACTTCAAAACGACTGCAAGAAAACTACAAAAGAACTTTCGGTAAAATTAAATTTATCAGTTACTGCTGTATACGAACGAATTAAAAAATTGGAACGCGAGGGAATAATCCAAAATTATGTTGCTTTAGTAAATCGCTCAAAAGTGAACAAAGGGTTTGTTGTCTTTTGTCATATCAAATTAATTCAGCACACTCGAGAATTTTTAACAAAGTTTGAAAGTCAAGTAGTTAAACTAAGTGAGATATTAGAGTGTCATCATGTTAGTGGTGATTACGACTATATTTTGAAAATAGCGGTTAGAGATATGGAAGAATATCGTGAGTTTTTAGTAACTAAATTAACAACGTTAGAACATATTGGTAGTACACACAGTACTTTTATGATTAGTGAAGTAAAAAATACTACTATTATTGAGATTTAAATTATGGTTAAAATATTCTAGATTAGGTTTTAATTTTCTTAATTTTGTACCACTTTTAATTACACACATATAAAACACAAAATTATGAGTTCATTTGACGTAGTCATCATCGGTTCAGGACCTGGAGGATATGTAGCTGCAATACGTTGCGCACAATTGGGAATGAAAACGGCCATTATAGAAAAGTATTCAACTTTGGGAGGTACCTGTTTGAATGTGGGTTGTATTCCTTCGAAAGCCTTGCTTGCATCATCTCATCATTATAGCGAAATTGCCCATTTCGCTGAACACGGAATTGAAGTTTCAGGTGCTGTAAAAGTGAATTTAGAAAAAATGATTGCTCGTAAACAAGCTGTTGTTGATCAAACTTCAGGTGGAGTAAAATTTTTAATGGATAAAAATAAAATTACAGTTTTTGAGGGAAAAGGTTCTTTTATCGATGCTACACATGTTGCCGTTGAAAAAGCAGATGGAACAAAAGAAACTCTTGAAGCAAAAAATGTAATTATTGCAACAGGTTCAAAACCTTCTTCTTTGCCATTTATTAAAATTGATAAAGAAAGAATTATTACTTCTACTGAAGCTTTAAAGTTGAAAGAAGTTCCAAAACACCTTGTGATTATTGGTGGTGGGGTTATTGGAATTGAATTAGGTCAAGTATATTTAAGATTAGGTGCACAGGTATCTGTTGTAGAATTTATGGATAGAATTATTCCAGGAATGGACGGTTCTTTGTCTAAGGAATTAATGAAAGTTTTAAAGAAACAGGGAATGAAATTCTATGTTTCTCACAAAGTGAAATCCGTTGTTCGTAAAGGAAATGACGTAACTGTTCAAGCAGAAAATGCTAAAGGTGAAACGGTAACTTTAGAAGGAGACTATTCGTTAGTATCTGTTGGTCGACGCCCTTACACCGATGGATTAAATGCTGATAAAGCTGGCGTTATAATTTCAGAAAGAGGACAAATTGAAGTAAACGATCATTTACAAACTGCTGTTCCAAATATTTATGCTATTGGTGATGTTGTTCGAGGAGCAATGCTAGCTCATAAAGCGGAGGAAGAAGGTACAATGGTTGCTGAGATTTTGGCAGGTCAAAAACCACATATCAATTATAATTTAATTCCCGGGGTTGTTTATACATGGCCTGAAGTTGCAGCTGTTGGTCAAACTGAAGAGCAATTGAAAGCTGCTGGTATTGATTTTAAATCGGGTAGTTTTCCATTTAAAGCATTAGGAAGAGCAAGAGCTGGTGGTGATTTAGATGGTTTTGTTAAGATTTTAGCTGATTCTAAAACAGATGAAGTATTAGGAGTTCATATGATTGGTGCTCGTTGTGCTGATTTAATTGCAGAAGCTGTTACTGCAATGGAGTTTAAGGCATCAGCGGAGGATATTTCGAGAATGAGTCATGCACATCCTACATTTGCTGAAGCGATAAAAGAAGCGGCATTAGCTGCAACAGATAACAGAGCTTTGCACGTATAAAAATAATTATAATTAATAAAAAACCCACTAATTTAGTGGGTTTTTTTATATTTAAATTTTTATGACTATGCTTTTAATATTGATTTATAACAACTCCAGTTGCTGTAGATTACAAATAAATTTCCTAATAAAAGAGCAGTTGCAATAATTATTCCGTCAGGCATTAAATTAACATTAATGAAAAATATATTTACGGTTATAGGTAATAAAACTATTCCAAATAATTTTGTGAATTTGCCAGTTACAAATGACAAGCCGCAAAATAATTCCAAAATTTTTGCTAACGGCATTAAATAGCCAGAAGCTGCAATTCCATCTGAAAAAACTTTCATTTGGCCAGTAAATGCAGGTTCTTCAGCAAAGTGAAAGAAATAATTTAGTGAAGCAAAAAGCATCAATAATCCTACAAGTGTTCGGATAATAATAGTAGTAATTCTCATAATTTCTTGGTTTTAGTGGTAACTAATTTAACCAAATATAGTAATAATTATACAGAATTTAAACTTGGTAAATTATATTTCAGATGGATTTATTTCAAAGAAACTGAAAATAGAACCACCATAACTTTTTTTGAATGAAAAATGAGGCAGGTGTTCGAGTTTGGTATATTTGGAATGTTCTATAATCATCATCCCTTCATTATCTAGCAAATTTTGTTTAAACACCATTAAAACTAGTTTCTCAAATATCTTTTGATCTAAAGCATAAGGAGGATCTGCAAAAATAATATCGTAGGAATTGGTATTTTTTTCTAAGAATTTAAAAACATCACTTTTTATTGCTGCTATATTAAAATCGTATTCTTCAGCAACTTGTTTTATAAATTTCACACATCCAAAATCGCCATCTACCGAAGTGATATTTTCACTTCCACGAGAAGCAAATTCATAACTTATATTCCCAGTTCCCGAAAATAAATCAAGAACTTTTAAGCTATCAAAACTAAAATGATTGTTCAATACATTAAATAATGCCTCTTTACTCATATCGGTTGTAGGTCGAACAGGAAGGTTTTTAGGAGGGAATATTCTTCGTCCTTTGAATTTACCAGAAATTATTCTCACGATTGTAAAAGTATAAAATGCTTTAAATTGTCTGTTTTAGACAAACCGTTGTTGTTTTCAATATTGGATACATCCAATAAAGATACGTTTCTAACATATTTATATGCGATTTCGAATAATTCAGAATCTTCCGAAATTAATCCAAGTAGTTGAACTTTAAAATGTTCCGGATTTAAATTAAGTTGTTCTGTTGTGAATAGCAGGTAATAAATAAAATCCTCTTTGGTAATAAAATCAAATGAATTGAAGAGTAATAATTTTTGGTTTTGAACTATAATAATTTCAAATTTGTTTTTTGAAAAGTGAACAAAAACTTGTTTTTCATCTATGTTTTTTGACAATTCTAACAATTTAGAGACTAAAATAGTATTTACATGTTTGTAATTAAAAGTAGAAAATTGATCTAAAAGATAATTGTTAATATTTACAAATGGAATAAAAACGTGGTTCATCTCGTAATTTGTAAGTGTATCAAATGCAAAAAAATCGGTTTCAAAAACCTTGGTGTTGTATTGTAAATAACTTCCTAAAAACTCTTCGTCAAATAGGGCAGTAGGTACAAATGTATCTAAATTACTATCGTGTAATACGATAACTTCATCGTATTTTTCTTTCAATTCAGGATAATCGTTAAATGCTTTCCAATAAAGGTCTTCCACTTTTGAAGAAGTTGGAAATTCACTAAAATCAATTTGTTTGAGCACAACTATTTTATAATTTAACGTATCAAATACACAAAATGAAAAACCATTCATAGTTACTTGAAGGCTTAATTTTTTGTAATTTTTGTCAGTTATATTGGTGCTCATTGAATTGTTAACATAATGAATTACGCAAACTTACAATTTTTTTAAATGACAATAATTTTTTAGTTCAATTTCTTGCAACTAAACTGATGTTTTAGATTATTATTTGGATTAAATAAGAAAATTCTCAGGAAAACTTTACGTAATTTGCGTAGAAATATATTTGTATGAATTCTAGCTTTTTTTATTCTCTTTTGAAAAAACAATTTCCGTTTAATCCAACTATTAAACAGGATCTTTTTTTTCAACAGATTGCCGAATTTTGTACCAATATTGATAACAACGAAATTTATGTTTTGAAAGGTTATGCTGGAACTGGAAAAACCACAGTAATCTCTACGATTGTAAATAATTTAGTAACAATAAATAAGAAATATGTACTATTAGCTCCTACAGGTCGTGCCGCAAAAGTAATTTCAAATTATTCCCAAAAACCTGCATTTACAATTCATAAAAAAATATATTTTCCCAAAAAAATTGCCGGAGGAGTTAGTTTTACAATGCAACAAAACAAACATAAAAACACTTTTTTTATTGTAGATGAAGCATCGATGATTTCCGATTCAAATACTGACAGTAATGCTTTTGAGAATGGTTCTTTACTTGACGATTTGATTTCTTATATATATTCTGGTACTAATTGTAAGATGATTTTATTGGGAGATACCGCTCAATTGCCACCTGTGAATTTAGATATTTCACCAGCTTTGAATATTGTTACTTTAGGAATGCATTATCAAAAAGAAATCAAGCACATTGAGTTTGATGAAGTAATGCGACAGGAAGAAAAATCTGGAATATTGTATAATGCGACGGAACTTCGTGATGTTTTGAAAGAAGAATTATACGAGAGTTTTAAATTTAATTTAAAAGGTTTCAAAGATATTATTCGATTAACTGACGGTTATGATATTCAAGATGCAATCAATTCTGCCTATAGTAATTACAGTATTGAAGATACCGCGTTTATTGTTCGTTCCAATAAAAGGGCCAATCAATATAACGAACAAATTCGAACTAGAATATTGGATAAAGAAAGCGAATTGTCTACAGGTGATTTTTTAATGGTAGTTAAAAATAATTATTTCTGGCTTAAAGATTCTGATGAAGCTGGCTTTATTGCCAATGGTGATATTATAGAAGTTTTAGAAATCTTTTCTATTTTAGAATTGTACGGATTTAAATTTGCCAAAGTAAAAATTCGAATGGTCGATTATCCCAATCAAATTCCTTTGGAAACTGTTTTATTAATGGATACCATAACAAGTGAATCTCCATCACTAACTTATGAAGAATCCAATAGATTGTACCAAGAAGTACTACAGGATTATGAAGGAGAAACAAAATATAAAAAGTTTCAAAAAGTTAAAGAAAATGAGTTTTTCAATGCGCTTCAGGTTAAATTTTCCTATGCTATTACTTGTCACAAATCGCAAGGAGGACAGTGGAATACTGTGTTTATTGAGCAACCTTATTTACCTAATGGCATTGATAGAGATTATATACGTTGGCTATATACAGCAATTACTAGGGCAAAAGATAAACTTTATTTAATAGGTTTTAAAGACGAAAATTTCGAAGAATAGTTAGAATTATAAAATCATTTGTAAGTTTGTATTTCAAAAGTAAAACATGAAAGTAATAGCAGTTATTCCCGCAAGATACGCATCAACAAGATTTCCAGCTAAATTAATGCAAGATTTAGTAGGTAAAACTGTAATTACTAGAACTTATGAAGCGGCCATAAATACCAATTTATTCTACGATGTTTTTGTTGTAACCGATTCCGATTTGATTTTCAATGAAATTGTTGCTCAAGGAGGAAAAGCCATTATGAGTATTAAAGTACACGAATCGGGGAGTGATAGAATTGCAGAAGCGGTTTCTAATTTGGATGTTGATATTGTAATTAATATTCAAGGGGACGAACCTTTTATTGATAAAGATTCTCTATTAAAACTGATTCAAGTTTATAAAAACGATACTAAGGGTGTAGTAGATTTAGCATCATTAATGCGAGAAATTACTGATATTCAAGATGTTGAAAATCCGAATAATGTAAAAGTTGTAGTGGATCAAAATGGATTTGCATTGTATTTTTCTAGGTCAGTAATTCCTTATCCACGTGAAAAAAATGTTGGTGTTAGGTACATGCAACACGTTGGAATTTATGCGTTTAGAAAACAAGCATTGATGGATTTTTATAATTTACCAATGAAATCTCTTGAGGCCTCTGAAAAATTAGAGCAATTACGATATTTAGAATTTGGTAAGCGTATTAAAATGGTTGAAACGAATCATGTCGGAATTGGAATCGATACTCCTGAAGATTTAGAAAAGGCGAGAAGGTTACTCTAATTTTGCGTAAGGGATTGCAGTGAAAATCCTTCGCTTTTCAGCGAAGATTGTAACGGAAAGCCCGACCGAGTTTACTTCAAATTTCATTTACCTCAAAATATTCTAAACGAGGTTACGCCATAAAAAAACCTGCAATTAAATTACAGGTTTTATTAATGATGTTTTCCAACGATTATTTTAAGCTTCCAACCATTTCTTCAGGTTTTACCCAAGCATCAAAATCTTCGGCAGTTACATAACCTAAACGTACTGATTCTTCTTTTAAGGTTGTTCCGTTTTTATGAGCAGTTTGAGCAATTTCAGCTGCTTTATAATAACCAATTTTAGTATTTAAAGCGGTAACCAACATTAATGAATTGTTCACCAATTCTTCAATTCGCTTATAATTTGGTTCAATTCCTTGTGCACAATGTTCGTCAAATGATAGGCATGCATCGCCTAATAAACGAGCTGACTGTAGAAAATTTGCTGCCATTAAAGGTTTAAAAACGTTTAATTCATAATGGCCTTGCATACCACCAACAGAAATTGCAACGTCGTTCCCCATTACTTGTGCGCAAACCATAGTTAAGGCTTCGCATTGAGTAGGATTTACTTTTCCTGGCATTATTGAAGATCCTGGTTCGTTTTCTGGGATTAAAATTTCACCAATTCCAGATCTTGGACCTGATGCCAACATACGAATATCATTTGCAATTTTATTTAAAGATACCGCAACTTGTTTTAATGCTCCATGAGTTTCTACAATTGCGTCGTGAGCTGCAAGTGCCTCAAATTTATTTTCTGCTGTCACAAATGGATGACCAGTAAATTGAGCAATATAGTGAGCTACTTTTACATCGTAACCTGCAGGAGTATTTAAACCTGTTCCAACCGCCGTTCCACCTAAAGCGACTTCAGATAAATGCGACAAAGTATTTTTTATAGCTTTAATGCCAAAATTCAACTGAGCCACATAACCTGAAATTTCTTGTCCTAATGTTAGTGGAGTGGCGTCCATTAAGTGCGTACGGCCTATTTTAACTACATTATTAAAAGCTACCGCTTTTTCTTGAAGCGTGTCTCTCAATTTTTCAATTCCTGGTATTGTAACTTCAACTACTGCTTTATAGGCAGCAATGTGCATTCCGGTAGGGTAGGTGTCATTTGAAGATTGTGATTTATTAACGTCATCATTAGCTTTAACAAATTGTTCTCCTTCGCCAATTTTAAACCCTTTTAATACTTGTGCACGATTAGCAATAACTTCGTTCACGTTCATATTGCTTTGAGTTCCTGAACCAGTTTGCCAAATTACCAATGGAAATTCATCGGCAAGTTTTCCTGCTAATATTTCATCACAAATGGCTGCAATTGCATCCCTTTTATCTATTGGAAGTACACCTAAATCGCAATTTGCGTAAGCAGCTGCTTTTTTTAAATAGGCAAAACCCTCAATTACTTCAACAGGCATTGATGCTGAAGGACCTATTTTAAAATTATTTCTTGAACGTTCTGTTTGAGCTCCCCAATATTTATCTGCAGGAACTTGCACTTCACCCATGGTGTCTTTTTCAATTCTGAATTCCATTTTATTATGTGTTTGTTATATAACGAGTTATAATTAATTTAGAAAGTCTTCTATTTAAATTGTGAAGCAAAATTACGCATAAAAAACTATTTTTTAAAAAATTGATTGAGGATTTATTGGTTGGAAAAAATATTAAACTTACATTTGTAATCATTTTCAATAATTCCGAATAATCATGTTTGACTTTTCACAGTATTTAGGTTTTTTACTTTTCTTAACTATCCTTACAATGGGATTTTGGTTAATGTTTTTCTTAATTGGTTTCGTTCAATATTGGGTTGGCGGTGCTTTATGGGAAATGTACAAAGAAAGAAAAGCAAAAAAATCACAAGCAGAGTAATCTGTTTCGATTTTTAAAAAATAATAGCTGTCTGAAATTTATTTTCGGACAGCTTTTTTTATATATTGAATAAAAAAAAGTGCTCTCAATTTTGAAAGCACTTTTTTATTTGAATTAACACAATATATTAACCTTGGAAATCATCTCCATTTTCACCACCACCTCTTGTAGGTTTTGTTCTTTCTTCTTTTTTCTTATTAAATCTATAAGTAAACGATAAAGTAATTTGTCTTAAGGCCCATTGCATTTCAACATACGAATTCAATACATTTGGAATATTATTGTTGTACATTCTTTTTCTTGAATTGAATACATCTTGAACATTTAATGCAATTGTTGCTTTGTCTTTCATAATATCTTTACTGAAACCTAAATTGGCAGCTACTACTGCTAATGTATTTCCTTGAGCATTTCTTTCTGGACCATTATAGGTAACATTGGATTGCCAATCAATTTTGTATGGCAGTGTAATTTTTGAGGTCAATCTTGTAAACCAAGATGATGCTGAGTTGTCAAAATTTTGAGTTACAACTACGTTTTGAGAATTGGTATAAACGTAATTTCCTTTAGTTTCAAACTTATAAAAGTTGAAGTTGGAGTTTAATTTCCACCATTTGTAAGGAGAATAGTTTAATGTAAACTCAAATCCGTATCTAAATTCAGTTGCTAAGTTAATAGGAGTACTTAAAATTACTGGAACCCCATTTACAAAATCGCCACTTTCTCTTCGAATGAATTGAAATGCATTTGTCGTTCTATTTAAATACGTAGAAGTACTTAAAGTGATTTTATCCCATTTTTTTAAAAATCCAAGATCTAAGGCATCAGTGAATGCAGGAGTTAAATTAGGATCCCCTCTAAAAATATTGATATTGCTGGTATAACTTGAAAAAGGGTTTATCTGACGACCTCTAGGTCTAGAAATTCTTTTGCTATAACTAAATGAAATACTATTCTCATTAGAAATTTCATAAGTAACAAATAAACTAGGGAAGAAGTTATTGTATTTTTGAGTATTGAATTCATTAGTCACTAATTGGTTAATTTCAATTTTTGAATCTTCCCAACGTAAACCAAATAATAAAGAGAATTTATTCACTTTAGTTCCAAATTGGGTATAAAGCGCGTTAACATTTTCTCTATAATCTAAAGTATTTGTAAATTGAAGGTTAGGAGTGTATGCACCAGAAACTAAATCAATACTTCCTACTTTAAACTCAGTTGTTAATTTATTAAAATCTCCCTTGTAGCCAAATTCAAATTGATTTGCTTTACCAAAAGGCAAAACATAATCCGATTGGATCATATTACGATTTTGCGATTGTTGATTACTTGTGATTTCTGTGATATCACTTGTAATTAAGGAATAATCGTTGTCAAGGTTTCTAGAAAATGTCCCGTCAATTATTAATTTGTGACCGTCTCTTTTAAATTTCTTAGTGAAATTGGTAGTATATTCTTTATTTACACCGTCATTTGAGGCATCACTATTTCTAAAATTTGTACCAGTGAATACTCGATTAATGTCGTAATTATTAAAAGTAACGTACTCAGGGTTGTTACTATTATTGTTCCTTAAATTAATTGCATTAGACCATGTAGTATTATCATCTATATAAATGTCAAATCCAATATTCGAATTAAAACCTTTTCTTAATCTTTGATTATTTCTGAACTCATCGATGTAATTTCTAACAGTTCCATTAGAATTTAAATATTGGGTAATAAATTTAGCTTTTCCAGGATTTTCTCTATAATTGTATCCAGAAGTGGTGTACAAATTATAAAATTTTGATTTGTAATTGATATTACCAGATAGTCCGTAATTTAATGGATCCCCAGTTGAAGCAATTATAGCTCCGTTTAATCCTCTATTTTTCCCTTTTTTCAGAATAATATTCAATAAACCTCCACCTCCTTCAGAATCATATCTTGCGGAAGGATTGGTGACTACTTCCACTTTATCAATTGCATCTGCAGGTATTTGACGTAATGCTTCAGCAATATTAATTGCGTTTGAAGGTTTTCCATCTACTAATATTCTGACATTAGCATTTCCTCTTAAACTCACAGCTCCGTCAGAATCTACGGTTACAGAGGGTATATTATCCAATACATCACTTACGGTACCACCTTTTACCATTAAATCGGAACCCACGTTGTAAACTTTTTTATCAAGCTTAATTTCAACCGTAGTTTTTTCTGATCGAATAACAACTTCATTTAACTGGTTGGCATCTTCATCTAGAAAAATAGTTCCTAAATTGGTACTTTCATTATAGGTTTGTTGGCTTAATGCAATGGATTTAAAAGAAATAAATTCAACTTTTACATTATAACTACCCGCATTTACTTCTATATTAAATTGTCCTTTTCCATCAGTAATTCCACCAAAAACAACTTTTGGATTTTTAGTATTTGTAAAAGTTAAGGTTGCGTATTCAAGAGGTTGTTTACTAACTTTTTCATTTACAGCGCCTGTGATGTTTATTTTTTTAATATCTGGTCTTGTTTGTCCAAAATTTAAAATTGAAAAGAATAGTATTATTAGAGTGAATGAATATTTAGGGTTTTTCATGTTTTTTTTTAATTAGACTGCAAAAGTAAAACTAGGTTTATGCGTTAATTCACAAATATATGTTAAATAAATTTTATATAATTCCGAGTGCATTTTCTATTGGTCTAGCTACAAAAGCTTTATTGCCATTAATTACAATTGGTCTTTCAATTAATATAGGGTTCTCAGCCATGATTTCAATTAATTCTTGTGAAGTAAGCTTTTTGTTTTTGAACTCCTCAATCCATATTTTTTCTTTTTTTCGGACTAAATCTATAGGCTGAATTCCTAACTTTGATATTATTTCTGTGAGTTGTGTTACAGTAAGTGGGTTTTCAAGGTATTTTATTACTTCAAATTTCTTGCCTGTGTTTTCAATTAATGATAGGCATTGTCTTGATTTTGAACATCTTGAATTATGTACTATTTGAATCATTATAGGATTATTATTTTTTTGCAAAGAAATTGATTTTCCTTAAAATAATAGTTAAATTAGCTAAGAATTTTTAAATTATAAAAAATGTTTATCGAACAAGCTTATAAAGGAAATAACAAATGGTGGCGAGTTTTGCTTACTGCATTACTAACTTCTGGAATTTTTATTGCAAGTATCATTGCCTATTTCTTAATGACAAAGGAACAAATACAATCCTCCTACGATTTAATGAAGGATATTCCTAATAATCTTAGTTTGATAATTAATCTTATTCCATTTGCATTTCTTTTAGGTTTACTTTTTTTATTAGTTTACATTTTAAACAATAGAAGTATTTTGTCTTTAACCACCTCAAGGCCTAAAGTAGATTTTAAACGTATCTTTTTTTCTTTTGGACTTATAACACTTATTTCAATTGTAGGTTTTTCAGTTTCCTATTTTATCGATAATTCAAATATTGTTTGGAATTTTGATCCCGTAAATTTTTCCATTTTACTTTTTATTAGTTTGATATTATTTCCTTTCCAAATCGGTTTAGAGGAATATTTATTTCGTGGCTATTTTATGCAACAAATAGGAATTGTTGTCAGAAACAGATGGTTTCCATTACTTTTCACTTCAATCGTTTTTGGCCTATTGCATACAGCAAACCCTGAAGTCGAAGAAATGGGTTTTGGCGTTATGATTTTTTATATTGGAACTGGATTGTTGCTTGGTGTAATGACCTTAATGGATGAAGGAATGGAATTGGCATTAGGGTTTCATTTTGGTAATAATTTAATGGTTTCATTATTATTAACTTCTGAATTTTCTGCTTTACAAACGGATGCTTTATTTAAATATTCTGGTGTAGAAAACACTTCGAATACTTTAATTGAAATGATTATTTCTATAGCAATTACCTATCCTTTAATTCTATTTATTCTTGCAAAAAAATACAAATGGACCAATTGGATCGAAAAATTAACGGGTAGGGTGAATCCGCCAGATTCAATAACAAATGAATAATAAACCAGATTATAATAAAGTTCATCCTAATTTCAAATGGAACGGAATTGCCCTTGATAAAAACGACTTACTCAGGCTTGCCTATGATTTTGTTAAGGAAGGTCAAGATTTTGAAAAAATTACGGGTGAGTTTATTCTTGATTGGTTTAATTCGAATTCATTTATTTTAGTTACAACTTCTGGAACTACAGGAACTCCCAAAAAAATCAAAATTGAAAAGCAGGCAATGATTTTTTCTGCATTGGCAACAGCCGAATATTTTGATTTAAATGCTGGTAATTGTGTTTTAAATTGTTTGTCAACCAATTATATTGCAGGTAAAATGATGCTTATTCGAAGTTTTGTATTAGGTTTCGAAATGGATTTTGTTGAGCCAACTTCAAACCCTTTAAAGAAAAATAACAAGATTTATGATTTTGTTGCTATGGTACCACTTCAGGTTGAAAACTCGATTAATGGGCTTATTAATGTTAGGAAACTAATAATTGGAGGTGCTAAAATTAATCAGAATCTTAAAAACAAACTGTTAAGTTTACCTACATTAGTATTTGAAACCTACGGGATGACGGAAACACTTACTCATGTTGCTGCAAAGAAAATAAGCGACAATTATTTTTCGGTTTTACCAAATGTTACTATTACCTCCGATAAAAGAAATTGCTTAGTAATCGATGCTTCACGTATCTCTAATTCTACAATTACCACTAATGACGTGGTAAATATTATTAGTAATTCCGAATTTGAGCTAATCGGAAGAATAGACAATGTAATTAATAGTGGAGGAGTGAAGCTTTTTCCCGAGCAAATAGAAATGAAATTGGCTCATAAAATTCAAACTCGTTTTTTTGTAACTGGAATACCGGATGATCAATTTGGGGAACAATTAGCACTCATTATTGAAGGAAGTCCAATTCAATTTAAAGATAATATTTTCAATGATTTATTACCTTACGAAAAACCTAAAACCATTTACTTTATTTCTAATTTCTTAGAAACGGAGAGCGGTAAAATTAAAAGAAAAGCAACTTTAAACTTGATTTAGTTTACTAGAAAATCATTTTTTTGAATTTCAACTTCCTTAGTATTTTCAACTACAATTCTTGATTTCACCCATTTGCTTGTAGCGTTTATTCTAATTTTTTCCCCTTTTATTTTAATATCTACAGGCATTTCAAAGTTCGGTTCTGATGCTTTCCAACGATAACATAATTTATAGTTATCAATTTTTAATTCTAATTTAGGGATTGAAGTATGACGTAAATATTGATTAAATACGGAAGTTAAATCCATACCGATTTTTTCATTAAAGTAGGCAAGTACTGTTTCGGTATCTATAATTTTATGTTTGAAAGTATTGGAATATTCTAAAATTATTTTCCACCATTTATCATCATCATTTAGTATATGTCGAATGGTATTCAGCATTAAAGCTCCTTTGTAATACATATCGCCTGAACCTTCTTTATTTACTCCATATTTTGCAATTATAGGCTCGTCGTTTTTAATGTTATACTTCAATCCGTTGATATATTTTTGTGCTTTTTCAATTCCATATTGGCATTCTAAAAATACCGATTCAGAATAGCATGTAAAGCCTTCATGAATCCACATATCGGCAATATCTTTCGAAGTAATACTGTTTCCAAACCATTCATGACCACTTTCGTGAATAATAATAAAGTCGAATAACATTCCAATTCCTGTTCGTGACAAGTCACTTCCTAGATAGCCATTTTCATATTTATTTCCATATGCAACAGCACTTTGATGTTCCATACCTAAATAAGGAGTTTCGACTAATTTATAGCCATCTTCTTTAAACGGGTATTCACCAAACTTCGTTTGAAAGCAATCCAACATAGGTTTAACTTGTTCAAATTGTTGTTTTGCCCTCGCTTCATTTTCGCGTAAAACATAAAAATCCAAATCTAAACCTTTGTAGTTTTCACCAAAATGGGTGTAATCGGCAATATTTAAAGTGATGTCATAATTATTTATGGTATTTACAACTTCCCAATCCCAACGTGTATATCCATTTTTTAAGTCTTCACTTCCTTTAAATCTTCCATTAGAAACATTCATTAGTCCATTTGGAACAGCAACTTTTATTGTAGCTCCTAAATCTGGTTCATCAGATTGAGTGTCTTTGCAAGGATACCATAAACTTGATCCTGTTCCTTGTACTGCAACTCCAACCCAGTCTTTTCCGTTGCTATCTGTACTGTAAACAAAACCACCATCCCAAGGGGCTTTTTGTGCAATAATTGGATTTCCAGAATAGTAAATACGAATTTTGTTTTCAGATTCTGCAGATAGTTCTTTCCCTAAATTAATGAAAACAGCATCAAACTCTCTTTTGTATTTGAGTTTTTTGTTGTTAAAAATGATACTGTCAATTTTCATATTATTAAATAAATCCAATTGAATTTTCTTCGTATTTGTTACCACTTTAAAAGAAATTTCATTGAAACCTATAATATATTTTTCAGCAGGAGTTACTTTTATATTCAAATCATATCGCAAAACATTATAACAAGTCCTCTCAAATCTTAAACTTCCTTTTAAGGAGTCTTTTCTTGTAGTTGGTTCTTGAGCAGTTGCTATATTGAAAAAAAGCAATAGAAATAGTAAAATAATTTTCATAAAAAAAGGATATTATTGATATGGAATGGCTTCCATAATAATCAAATCTGGTATTGAATCTCTATCCACATCTCTATAAAAGGAATAGACCAGTTTGGTGTCTGTTAATGATATTACTTTGAATTTAGTTACTAATACAGAGCCAAAATAAAAAATAATAGTGTCATTTATTATTCTCCAATCCAAATAAATACTATTGGTAGAACAATTACTATTTGTAAATACAAGTTCGTTATATTGTCTTATTTGTCCCTGCTGATTTGCAAAAGTAAATTCATCTTTCAAACAATTCGGTTGATGCATGTAATCGAATGTAGTTCCGTTGAAAGTAATTTTATTAAACTCCCATCTTTTTAATAACAAATCAACTTGAAAAGTAGGGGTTTGAATAGGTTCATCTATTACTGTATCGTCTGACGAACAGGAAAATATTACTAATGTAAATAAAAAATAAAATATTTTTTTCATATTGCTAAACTTGTAAAACGCCCAAATTAAATTTCTTTTCAATAGGTGAGTGGTTAGCAGCTTCAATTCCCATAGAAATCCAAGTTCTAGTGTCCAATGGATCAACTATAGCGTCAGTCCAAAGTCGGGAAGCTGCATAATAAGGTGAAACTTGTTCGTCGTAACGTGCTTTTATTTTATCAAAAACTTCTTTTTCTTTTACTTCATCTACTGTTTCCCCTTTTGCCTTGAGCGAAGAAGTTTCAATTTGAGCCAATACTTTTGCAGCTTGCGTCCCACCCATAACTGCTAATTCAGCACTTGGCCATGCAAATATTAATCTTGGATCGTAGGCTTTTCCGCACATGGCATAATTCCCTGCTCCATAAGAATTCCCGACAATTATGGTGAATTTAGGCACAACCGAATTGGCCACAGCATTAACCATTTTTGCACCATCTTTTATAATCCCTCCGTGTTCCGATTTTGATCCTACCATAAATCCGGTAACATCTTGAATAAAAACAAGTGGAATTTTTTTCTGGTTGCAATTGGCTATAAAACGAGTTGCTTTATCTGCAGAATCGGAATAAATTACTCCACCAAACTGCATCTCACCGGTTTTAGATTTTAAAACAGTTCGCTGATTAGCAACAATTCCAACAGCCCAACCGTCGATTCTAGCATAACCAGTAATTATCGTTTGTCCGTAACCGTCTTTATAGGTATCGAATTCAGAATTATCAACTAATCGCTTGATAATTTCGTTCATATCGTATTGTTCGTTTCTAGTTTTTGGTAAAATCCCATAAATTTCTTTTTCATCAAATGCTGGTTTTTGAGATTTTTCTCTGTTGAAACCTGCTTTATCAAAATCACCAATTTTAGAAACGATATTTTTAATTCGGTCTAAAGCATCTTTATCATCTTTAGCCTTATAATCGGTAACTCCTGAAATTTCACAATGGGTTGTAGCTCCTCCAAGTGTTTCATTATCAATAGCTTCGCCGATTGCTGCTTTTACCAAATAGCTACCTGCTAAAAAGATACTTCCGGTTTTATCCACAATCATGGCTTCGTCACTCATGATTGGAAGATAAGCTCCACCAGCAACGCAACTTCCCATAACGACAGCAATTTGGGTAATTCCCATACTGCTCATTTGGGCATTATTTCTGAAAATTCGTCCAAAATGTTCTTTATCAGGAAATATTTCATCTTGTAAAGGCAAATAAACCCCTGCGGAATCTACTAAATAGATTATTGGCAAACGATTTTCCATTGCAATTTCTTGCGCTCTCAAATTCTTTTTAGCTGTAATTGGAAACCAAGCGCCTGCTTTTACTGTTGCATCATTTGCTACTACAACGCATTGTTTTCCTTTGATATATCCTATTTTCACTACTACACCTCCCGACGGACAACCTCCATGCTCTTCATACATTCCGTAACCAACGAAACCTCCAATTTCAATATTCTTTGCATTGGTGTCAAGCAAATAATCAATACGTTCGCGAGCGGTCATTTTGCCTTCGCTATGTAATTTTTCAATACGCTTTTCACCACCACCAAATTTAATTTTAGCAAATTTTTGCTTTAAATCGGAGATCAATAGTTTGTTATGATCTTCGTTTTTATTGAAATTAATATCCATATGATTTTTTGAAATTCAAATTATAATAATTGCTAAATTACTAAAATGATCGATATAAATTGGTGTTAGAAAGTTACAATTTAATAATTAATAGCAAATCTTGATAATTTATTAAAATAATATATTTTTGTTGACTCTCTATTAGAGTGATAATTAATCCAATTAATGATAAATTATCTATTTATTTCTATTTGTTAACGTTTAGCTAACATTGAATAGATATATTTGTCATTCAAAAATTTAATAAATTTTAATTTATGAATGCTAATAGTATTTTTCAGTTTTTAATTCCTAAAGACAAAAAGTTTTTTCCATTATTTGAAGAAGCTTCAAAAAATTTGATTTTAATTGCAACAGAAC